>NZ_JBFOMD010000009.1:0-417259 GCF_040830605.1 Ruegeria sp. | reverse complement strand
GACCATTTGTCTTGATGAGAAAGCCGCTCCAATAGCAACTTCTGGAAAACGGAGGGAAGGCACGAAGCACAGTCGTCAGGCAGTACAACGAGCGCTCGAGAAAGACCTTGCAATACCAAACACCGGCAGAGAAGTTTGCCCAATTTGTTTCGACCATCCGTTGAAGCATCAGCATGGAGCAGACATTCGTCTACGCGATGCCGACGGTTGCTTTGTCCGCTTGGCGTCATTTGAGAGAACTCGCTTGGCCATGGATCACGCCGCCTGTTTTTCCAAAAAAGGCGGGCCAAAGACAGCGCGATCCGCATGACGGCCGCAGAGGCGAAATACGAGACCAACATCGCGCCGGTCATCATCGGCATCGACCTGGCGTCTGGTGAGGATGAGACCGTGATCGCGCCCACCCCGAAACCCAAAGCCACCAAGCGGAGCCGCGCCCGCAAATGATCGGCATGAACAGGCATACGGGCCGGTCGATCGAAGGCGGGGCACATCTGGCGCAATCGATCCATGACATCCTGACGACGCCCAAGGGTTCGCTGGTGATGTTGCGGGACTATGGCTCGGATCTGCCTGACATCATCGACCACCCGCTCAACGGCGAGACGCTGATCGATGCCTACCAGGCGACGGCCGAGGCGCTCGATCTGTGGGAACCGCGCATCGATCTGGCGCGGATCCAGCTGGTCAATGCCGGAGCGGGCTTTGCCGAGTTCGAACTGACCGATGCCGAGGGCAACGTGATCCCAATGCCGATCGATCTCAGTGCCGGAGGTCCGGCATGAGTGGCTTCAGTGCGATCGATCTGAGCAAGCTGCAGGCGTCCGAGGTCATCCAGACCGTGGAATATGTGGCGCTGCTGGCAGAGATGAAGGCCGAGGCGGTGCGCCTGATGCCCGAGCTTGATCCGTTCCTGTCGCTGGAAAGCGAGCCCGCATCGAAGATCCTGCGCGTCTGCGCCTATTTCCGGATGCTCGATCGGCTGGAGTTCAACGACAACGCCAAGGCGCTGATGCTGGCAAAGGCCACGGGCGGTTCGCTGGACCAACTGGCTGCGTTCTGGGGGGTCGAACGTCTGACGGTGCAGGCGGCGGACGATACCGTATCGCCGCCGATCCCGGAGATCCGCGAAAGCGATGAAGCCTTCCGGCAGCGCACGCAGTTGTCGCTGGAGGGGCATACCACGGCCGGGCCGCGCGGCTCCTACATCTTCTGGGCGCTGAGCGCCTCGGGCGAGGTCAAGGATGTGAGTGTCGAAAGGCCGGTGCCAGGGCAAGTGGTGGTCACGGTCCTGTCGCACGCCGATGACGGCACCCCTTCAAGCGGTCTTTTAAACACCGTTGAAACGGCGCTGAACGATGAGGACATCCGCCCGCTTTGCGATACGGTCGTGGTGCAGGCGGTGACCGTGGTGCCCTACGAGGTCGAGGCGGTTCTGACGCTCTATGAAGGCCCCGGCGAGGCCGAGGTTCTGGCAGCGGCCGAGGCAGCACTTGAGGCGTATATCGAGGCGCATCATCGCATCGGGCACGACATCACTCTGTCGGGCCTTTTCGCGGCGCTGCATCAACCCGGCGTCCAGAATGTGCAGATCTCGAAGCCGGTCGCGGATGTCGTGATCGGCTCGGCCGAAGCGGCGTTCTGCATGGCCGATAGCATTGCGGTCACCGTGGGAGGCCGCGATGTCTGATCTGCCGTCGATCCTGCCGCCAAACCGGAGCAACATGGAAGCTTCGCTTGAACAGGCGATCCGGGTCGCAGATCCGGACCTTGCCCCGGTGGCCACGCTGATGAACCCGGATGCCTGCCCAGCCGCCCTGCTGGGCTGGTTGGCGTGGGCGATGTCGGTGGACGAATGGGACCCGGATTGGCCGGAAGAAACCAAGCGCAATGCAGTGGCGGCGTCCGTGGCGATCCATCGCCGCAAGGGTTCGCTCAGATCCGTGCGAGATGCTCTGGCCGCCTTCGGCTTCGGCGCGGCCGCGATTGTCGAGGGCTACGGCGCGTTCACCTATAATGGCGAGTTGACCCATGACGGATCGGAGGATTACGGCCAGCCGGATCATTGGGCTGAATTCCGCGTGTACCTTGAGCGCCCGATCACCATCGACCAGGCGGACCTACTCAAACGCATCTTGCGCAATGTCGCCCCGGCGCGGTGCCACTTGAAGGGGCTGTACTTCACAGAAGCCGCCAACCGTTACAACGCCGCCATCACCTATGACGGCGCATATTCCCATGGAGTTGTCTAGTGACGAACCTTGTTGAAGAGGCCCTTTGGCCGGATGGTATTTACCAGATCGAAACGACCGATCCAGTGCTGGGCGGGCCACCCAATCTCGCGACCAAGGATGGGCTGTCGAATATACAGGCGCAGCAGTTGGCTCAGCGGACACTCTTTCTGAAAGAGGCAATCGGGGCCATGGGTGGCGCGGCGGCGGCCACACCGAATGCAGGCAATTCTCTGAATATCATCGTCAAGGGTGGCATGTACGCTGGTCGCGGCGATACCGAAGGCAACCCCGTGCCTGGCACGGAAGTGCACGCGATGCACACTCAGGGGCCGGACTATGCCAGCCAGACGGCCATCACCCAGGACAACCGGTTCTTCTGGCGGACCCGTGAGAACGGGACGGATATCTGGACGGCTTGGCAAGAAGCTGTGAGCCAGCAAAGCTTCACGGCCAGTGCTTTGCTGGCTTCGGACGGTTACCAAATCCTACCCTCTGGCCTGATCATCCAATGGCGAAGCGTGGAAGTGAATGGGCAGGAAACGGTCACCCTGCCGATAACGTTCCCCAATGATATCTTTCAGGCCATCGTGTCGGATCACATCACGGACGGTTCTGTTGGGAACGCCCACTATCTCGGCACCAACACTCTCACAACCAGCAGCGTCAACGTGGTCAGCCTGAGACACAGCGATCTGACCGCAAGCGGCTCGACCGTGCGTCTGCTGGCAATCGGGCACTGAGGATCGGACAATGACGAAATACGCACATTACGACGCCACCGATGGCCGTATTCTGGGCTTCTACGACACCTCGCTGCACAAGGTGATCCCGGAGCCGAAGATCGAGATCGGCGACGCCGATTGGCCGGGGCGGTTCGACAAGCGGGTTGACGTCTCGGGCGCCACACCTGCGCTCTACGCCTATGTCCCGCCGCCCCCGTCACTAGACGAACAAATGGCCAGTGCCGTTGCCGAAGCCCGGCAGATCGCCGTTGATGTGCGCCAGCAGATCGCGGGGGCCGCAACGGTGCACCGAGCTTTGGCATGGGCGGTCAAGATGCCTTACGCCATGGTCTGGGCCGCGCATGAGGCCGGGGGTGATCCGGCCGGGCCGTTTGCACAGTTCGCCGCCGTGGCCGAGGCCGGGTTCCAGATCGAGGCGGATGTGACCGGCGAGACCGCCGTCGCGATCCGCGATCGGGCAATCGCGAAGAACCGCATGTTCTTCCAGGCCACCCAGCTTGTCGAAGGCATGGAGCGGCTGGCCGAGGATCGCATCCCAGCCGCTGCGGATGCAGCCGAGCTTTCCGACATCATCACCCAGCTCCGGGATCTGCAGGCCGGAGCCATGTCCACACTCGAAACACTCATGGAAGGAGGCACGTAACATGCCCGAGCAGTTTCTTCACGGCGTTGAAGTCATCCAGATCGATGACGGCATCCGCCCCATTCGCACCGTCAAAAGCTCGGTGATCGGTATCGTCGGCACCGCGCCCGATGCGGACGCTGCGGCGTTCCCGTTGGATACGCCGGTTCTGGTCGAAGGCCCGCGTAAGGCCGCGTTGCTCGCTGACGGGGGCACGCTGAAAGACGCCTATGAGGGGATCTATTCGCAGGGGGCCAGTGTGGCAGTCATGATCCGCGTTGCCGAAGGCGCCGACGCCGCCGCAACGCTGGCCAATGTGGTGGGCGATCCCACGGCTGGCACCGGCATCTGGGCACTTGAGGCTTCGGCCAGCACGCTGGATCTGATCCCGCGCATTCTGGTTGCCCCCGGCTTCACCTCGACGGCTGCGGCCGATCCGGCCAGCCCGGTGACCACCAACCTGATCGCGGTGGCGGAAAAGCTCCGGTCGGTGGTGGTTGCGGATGGCCCCAACACCAACGAGACCGACGCCAAGACCGAGCGGCAGAAATGGGGCTCGGATCGCCTGTTCATCGTGGACCCGGCCGTCACGGTCTTTGACACGGTCAGCGCCTCTTATGTCACCCGCCCGGCCTCGGCTTATGTTGCGGGCCTGATCGCCAAGCGCGACATCGAAAAGGGGTTCTGGTGGTCGCCGTCCAACCAGGTGATCAACGGGATCTCCGGCACCACCCGGCCGGTCAGCTTCCATCTGAGTTCGACCGAGACCGAGGCCAACCGCATGAACGAGGCTGAAGTTGCGACGATCGTGCGGCGCGAGGGGTTCCGCCTCTGGGGCAACCGGAGCGCGGGGGCCGACGCGCAGTGGGCCTTCCTGTCGGTGCGCCGCACGGCCGATATCATCTACGAAAGCATCGAGCAGGCGCATCTTTGGGCGATGGATCGTCCGATGTCGGCGCAGCTCTTCGAAGACATCCGGGACGGCGTTCAGGCATTTGGTCAGCAGATGGTCAATGTCGGTGCGCTGCTGGGCTTCAACTGCTGGCTCGATCCCGAGCTGAACACCGAAGCCACGCTGAAGGCCGGGAAGCTCTATCTCGACTTCGACTTTGAACCGCCCGCGCCGCTGGAGCACTTGATCTTCCGGGCGCATCGCGAGGGCGAATATTACGACGAGCTGATCGCCTCGGTCAGCTCGGCAGCATAAGGAGGACTTGCTGTGATGCAGTACCCGCGCACCATCCGGAACTTCAACACCTTCATTGACGGGGTCAGCTATGCCGGCCGCGCCACCGAGGCCAAACTGCCCGAGTTGAACCTGCAGCTCGCCAACCATCGCGGCGGCGGAATGGACGCGCCGATCGCGATCGACATGGGCATGGAAGCCATGAAGGCCGAGGTCACCCTGGCCGAATGGCCGCCCGAGTTGGTCAAGATGTTCGGCGTCCGCCGCCGCCTGGTCCTGCGCCCTGGCGCCATGGGCGAGCATGATTTCTCGGCCGACAGCTATGTCGCCACGATCGGCGGCCGCTGGTCGATGGTCAATTTCGGGGATCTGAAGCCCGGCTCGGACGTGCCCATGAAGCTGAAACTGGAGGTCGATTACTTCCGCATGCTCAAGGACGGCGACGAGCTGTTCGAGATCGACGTCGAAGCGGGCAAGCGCGTGATCGGCGGTGTCGACCAACTGGCCGGTATCCGCGCGTCCATGGGCTTCTGACGCTCTGCTGTGGGGCGGATGACTTCCGCCCTTCAGCCCCTCTTTAAACACCCTTGCTAGAATGGATCTGCACCATGTCAAAACCCACCCAAACCCAGTCCGTGACCCTGTCCGAACCGATCGAGGTCGACGGCAAGACAGTCTCGGAAGTCTCACTGCGCAAACCGATGGCCGGGGAGCTGCGCGGTCTCAACATGCTTGATGTGCTGCGCATGGATGTGTCGGCCATGATCAAGCTGCTGCCGCGCATCACCCAGCCGCCGCTGACCGAGCTGCAGGTGTCGAGCCAGATCGAGCCTGACGACTTCACCGAACTGGCGAGCAAGACCGTGGTTTTTTTCGCCAAGCCCGGGCAGTTGCAGCTGGAGAGCTGAAGCTGCCCGAGGATGTGACCGACGCGATGGCTGACATCGCCTCGGTCTTCCACTGGGGGCCGGATGTGATGGACCGGATGCCGGTCGAGGAACTGGCCCTCTGGCGTGAGAAGGCCCGCGCCCGATCCGAAACCCAGACCGACAGCTGACGAAAGACCAACCTGACCCATGGCCCTTGGCGATCTCAACATTGCACTCATCCTGAAGCTGGTGGACCAGGCGACCGCCCCGGCACGCTCGGCCACGAACGCTTTGCGCAATATCGGGGCCGTGTCCGAACAGGTCGGCCGCAAGGGCATGGAGTGGTCGAACCGTCAGCTTGAGGCCAACCGTGCCCGCAAGGCCGCGCTTCACAGCGAAGCCATGGGCGTGGTTGCCCTGGGCGTCAGCCTGTTGGCGCTGACCGAGCCCGCCATTCAGGCCGAGAAGCGACTGGCCGAAGTCTCCAAGGTGGTCGAGTTTCAGAACGAGAACGGGCTGAGCCTTCTGCAGCGAGACATCCGCGAGTTGGTCACGTCAGGCGGCCTGGTCGCGACGGCCGAGGGCATCACCGATATTGTCGCCGCCGCTGGCCGGATGGGAGTTGTGGACGCCAACCTGCCGGACGCCCAGAAGCGCGCCGAGCTGCTGGAATTTGCCACCGCCGCCAGCAAGATGGCCGTGGCCTTTGGGATCTCGGCCGATGAGGCGGGTACCACGTTGGCCCGCTGGCGGCAGAACCTCAGCCTGTCACAGCAAGAGGCGATGATCCTGGGCGACACGGTCAATCTGCTTGGCAACACCATGGCCACATCCGAGGCCGACATTCTGCAGGTGATCAACCGGCAGGGCGTTGTGGCCAAAACAGCTGGTCTTGCAACCGATGAGATCGCCGCGCTGAGCGCCACGCTGCTGGCTGCAGGGGCCTCGCCCGAGATCGCGGCCACCGGCCTGAAAAACTTCACCAACGCGCTCACACGCGGCGAAAGCGCCACCAGGCGCCAGTCGGCCGTGTTCGACGCGCTGGGGATCGATGCGGTGGAATTGGCCAAACGGATGCAGGAGGACGCAACAGGCGGCATCCTGAGCGTGCTGGAGGCGTTCCAGGACATCGAGCCCTATCGCCGCAACTCGCTGATCGGAGATCTCTTCGGCGAGGAAGCCAAGGGTGCCATCACCCCGCTGGTCGACAACACCGAGATGTTGCGCCAGGCGCTGCTGAAGACGGCCGATGCTTCGCAACTGGTCGGGCTGGTGGAGGCTGAATACCAGCGTCAAGCGGCGACAACCCACGCTCAACGCACCCAGTTCCTTGAGTATCTGAAGGGGCTGTCGGTTGTTGTGGGCACGGTCCTGCTGCCGCAGCTCAACGACCTGATGGCGACGGTCGCGCCGGTCATCACCATGGCCACCGAGTGGGCACAGGCGCATCCCGAACTGATCGGGATGCTGTTTAAGCTGGCGGGTGGGCTGCTGGCTCTGCGGCTCAGCACATTGGCCGTGCGGTTTGCGTTTATTGCGGTTGCAGGGCCGGTGCTTCACTTCATTCGAGCCGCGAGCTGGCTGCTGACGAAACTGCCGGTTGTGGGTCGTATTCTGGCATGGGTGGCAACCGGGCCAATCAAGTGGCTGCTGTCCGCTGTGGCTCTGCTGGGCAAGGCGTTCATCCGGCTTGGCGTCATTGTCCTGGCCAACCCGATCGGGGCGATCATCGCCGCCGTCGCCGCGCTGGCTTACGTGGTCTATGACAACTGGGATGCGATCGTCTCCCACGTTGAGGACAAGATCGAGGCGGTGCGCGCCGCCTTCGATCAAGACCTGTTAAACGGGGTGTTGAAGGTGCTGGCCGAGTTCAACCCGTTCACGCTGGCGGCCGAGGGGGCGCAGGGGCTGGCCGTCTATCTGATGGAGCTGGTGGGCATTCCCGACCAGATCGTTGCGGCCTTCCGGGACATCAGTCTTTTTGAGACCGGCGTGCAACTGATGCAGACGCTCTGGGACGGCATGCTGTCCCTGATCGATCAGCTGGTCAGCTCGATCGGGCGAAAGCTGGCCTCACTCAAGCCGCAATGGCTCAGCGATCTGCAGGCTTGGGTCGGCGGTGGCGAAAGCGGCAATCTGCCGGGGCGCGACAGTGGCGGGCCGGTGCGTGCTGGCGTCCCTTACCTGGTCGGCGAGCGCAGCCCGGAAATCTTTGTGCCCGGCGTCTCGGGCAGCATCCTGCCCGGCCGGGTACTGAAGGCGGCGATGGCCGCGTCAGCGCTGGCGGGACCGGCCGTGGCAGGCGCCCCCACCGAGGCCGAGATCATCAACAGCGTTGATCGTCGGCCGGTGCTGTCGGCATCCGCCGCCGCGCCTCAGATCATTCGGCAGGGCGACACGATCAGCATCTCGATTGTCCCGCCACCCGGGACGGATGAAGAGACGATCGCCCGGATGGTTGCCCGGGAACTCAACCGCCGCCAGGACGAGCGCCGCGCGGATCTGCATGACGGGGTGGACTACTGATGCAACTTGGTCTGGTCATGATGGCGCTCGGTTCCTTCCGCTTCGGATTGTCGAACGGCGCCTATCAACAGTTCTCCCGCAGCGCTGGCTATCGCTGGGGCAAGGTCGATCGGATCGGCCGCGAACCGGCCCTGCAATATACCGGCCCCGGCCTGCAGGAGGTAACGATCGAGGGCGTGATCTATCCGCATTTCAAAGGTGGCTTACGGCAGGTCGAGCTGATGCGCCTGAAGGCGGGCACGGGCCTGCCGCTGATGATGGTCGATGGTCTCGGCTGGGTCTGGAAGCGCTGGGTCATTGTGCGGGTGGAAGAGCGCAAGAGCTACTTCATGCGTGACGGTGCCCCCCGGAAGATCGAGTTCACCCTGACGCTGCAATCCTACGGCTCCGACAGCAGCGGTTTGACGTCGATCGTGGGTGGTCTGCTGTGAAGGGCGTTCCGGCCAAATCCATCGGCGGCATGAAGCCGTGGCTCTGCAGCTACAAGGGCGACAACGGTTTGACCTTTGGCAACACGATCTATGGCACTGACCCGGATCAGATCGAGGCGGATCACGCCGATCGGTTCAGGGATCTGTCGGTGGATGGCGAGTTGCTGGCATCCTTCCCGGTATCTGCCGGGAAAGAGCGCGCGATCCGCCGCCAGGAACGTCAGGGAGAGCGCACGACATGAGCACTTACCGCACGATCGACGGCGACATGGTGGATGCGATCTGCAAGGCCCATTACGGCCGCGAGGACGTGACACCGATGGTCTACGAGGCAAACCCCGGTCTGGCCGAGCTGGGGCCGATCCTGCCCAGGGGCATCCTGATCACGCTGCCCGAGCTGGAACAGAACCCGGTACGCAAGCCAATTCGGTTGTGGGGCTGATCCATGCAGGTTGACTATCGCATTGTCGCGGACGGCATCGACATCACCGAACGGTTCCAGAAACGCCTGGTTAGCCTGGTCATCAACGACGAGGCCGGATCCAAGTCCGATACGGCCGAGATCAAAGTCGATGATCGCGACCATGCCATCGATCTGCCGCCCACCGGCGCGACCTTGCAGATCGCAATCGGCTTTGTCGGCGACCTTGTCGAGATCGGCAGTTACGTGGTGGACGAGCTGGCCGGCGACATCTCACCGGCCACGATGACGATCCGGGCCAAGTCGGCCGACATGCTCAGCGGCATCCGCGCGCGCAAGACCCGCGCCTGGCCGGATTCCTCGATCGAGCGGATCGCGGGCACGATCGCGGGTGAACACGGGCTGAAGCCGGTGATCAGCGACAGCCTCAAGTCCAAGCTCTTCGGCTATCTGGCCCAGACCTCGGAAAGCGATCTGAACTTCCTGACCCGGATCGCGCGGGATCTCGACGCGGTAGCAAAACCTGCTGGCGGTGCGTTGTTGTTCGTAAAACGTGGCAAGGGCAAGTCGGCCGACGGCTCCAGTCTGCCGGTGTACCGGGTGAACCGCACCGACATCTCACGCGGGTCCTGGCAGATCAACGGGCGCGGCCGCTATGGCAGCGTCGTCGCGGAGTGGGGCGAGCGGGGCACCGCCACGGTTCACAAGGTTCAGATCGGGCGGGATGATCCCAAGCTGATCCTGCGCCACCGTCACCCGAACGAAGCTGAGGCGCGGCGTGCGGCCGAGGCGGCGCTGGATCGGTCGCACCGGGCCAGCGGCACGATCGATATCCAGCTCGGCGGCTTCTGGGGGGACCTACTAGCCGAGGGCAAGGTCGATCTCCGGGGCATCAAACCCGAGCTGGAGGGCGAGTGGCTGATCACCCGCGTGCAGCACCGCCTGTCCAGGACGTTGACCACCAGCTTCGAGGCTGAGCGGGACAATGAGAAGGCCCAGTCTGAGTAGTTTCGTGATCGCGACAGAACTCAGCGCGTTGTTACGAGCAATTTGTGGGCGATCTTCAGAGAGCATCCGCGGATTGGGTCAACACCGAGTTTAAGATGTGCCTCGCGCAGGAGGCGGAAATCGCCAAATAGTGTCAACGGTAAGCAAAAGAGCATTTGCCAGTCGGAAAACCGCCGCCGTACAACTTACGTCCGGACAATGTTAAGGTTAGCAGAAAGAAGTACGTCCACGAGAATCATGTTTGTGCGTGCGTTAACCGATAAGCCT
This sequence comes from Ruegeria sp., assembly GCF_040830605.1. Classification (GTDB taxonomy): domain Bacteria; phylum Pseudomonadota; class Alphaproteobacteria; order Rhodobacterales; family Rhodobacteraceae; genus Ruegeria. Next base: position 406,952 of record NZ_JBFOMD010000009.1, on the reverse strand, counting down.
GCAACTACAACACAGAATCTGCTTGCTCAAAAAACGTAGCGTTGTCATACAGTTCAATCAAATTTCTGGCAGTACATTTGAAGGGACACTGGCGAATGTCCAACAAGTTGATAGTCCTGTATTCGGGGGGCCGGGTTGGCAATCGGTCACCTGTTTCCGTTCTAGCATTAATAGAGACTGTGCTGGCAAGCTTGGCGGGTTTGTTGATTGTTTGGTCTGGTGAATACTGGATATTGTGGACGTCACTGTTTTTGACGTTCCTTGTTCATCTTCGAAGTGAGAAATCAGTTGTTGAGGGAGTCCGAATATTTGAGAAGGCTTGGGCGAAGCTCGGCGAAAGTGCTCCTTCACGACGATATGTTTTAATAAACCTAGCGGTAGCGTTCGGTATTGCCTTGGCGTGGATTTTTCTGCTTGCGCCTGTTCTTCTCGAGTATTCTGGGTGGATAGGCAGCTATGGAAGCTTGGTGCTAGTTGGTTTTGTTTCGCTTAACATCTTAGTTGCATTCGTGGGTATCACACTCCTGCTTTCGCTCTGCCTTTCAAATGATGAGACGAAAAGAGCGTTATCCGGAGATGAACGGTCGAACCCGATATCGAGGCGCACTCTATTCTGGTCACTGATATTCGGTACCTTGATGCTTCCGGGAGGAGTAGCCGCAGTCACTATTTGCTTCGTGATCGTTCGATCACTAGCGACCTTAAGGTACCTGAAGGCTGGTCTACCAAATTTCGCACAAAACTGGGCCACACTGATGCTGAGGACCGATCTAACAACTGAGCCTGAACTGCTTCCGGGCCTACCAGACCATCACATGTTTAGCTTTGCGAGCGCGAAATCTGATCTCGAACAATCGGGTCGAGACGTTCTCAACCAGTACGGCAACCTGCTACTTCTTGCTATATTTGTCCCGCCAATTTGTTACCGGCTCATGTTGAAGTCCAGCTTTTGGTTCTATGCTCCGTTGATATGGCTTGCCAGTCCGCCGAGTGGGCTTGAGAGAAAGCCAGACGGCACATTCAGGTGGGACCCATCCTTGGCGAGAACACCTATAGACATCGTGTCGGCGCTAGTAGCAATTATAGGTGCATCGATTCTTATCTTTCGTGTGTGGGATCATAAAGCCTACCAAGTTGCTTCGACTTGGGCCAAGGCAAATGACTTTCCGGTATACTGGCCACTTTTGGCGGCAGGCATTAACCCAGTTGGTCTAGATGTATGGTATTTGCTACCTGGCGTAGGAGCTATACTGTCACTCACTGTTTTTTTATGGGCAATGCAGATTTCTGCACGTGTTAGACTAGTTGGGCGTTACCCGGGGCAGTTTTCTTTGCTATGCCTTTATAAACTAAATTCGGCAAAGAACGCCGCAAGTGCTCTAACCGTAATTATCGGGTTTGTTTTCTTGCTTGTTTATTATGGCGCAAACTGCCGGTTGCCCACGTTTTTGCAATTTTTTGTATCGATAATTAGCGATGTTGATTGTGCATTGCCTGATCCTTTATAGATGTGAGCTTCATGACTTGTGAATCGACACATCGGTTATAGCAACGAAGGTCCGCAGTGTTTCTGATGTTTCAGATGGCCGTGGGCGTATGGGATACTGAGAGCTACAGGCTGTGCAGGGAAATCGCGTGGTTGGGCAAGATTAATCAAGACCTGCCTAGTTTCTTGTAGAGTATGAGCTCGCCAAGCTTTTCTAGACATTGAGTAGCACCTGTATGAAGCTTGCATACATCATTCGCTATTTGGGAGTATCAAGTTGTACGATCGAGAATTTTCCGGAAGCTTGGTCGTTGCATGCTCTGGCCCGGCGGTCGCCGAGACCGCGATGACTGGTTTCGGTGAGATGCGTTCTCGGTCTGGTGCAAATTTAAAGTACACGTCTGCGGATGCATGTAAGATACACAGATTATGGTCGAAAGATGGACGGGTCTCCAAAGATGCTCACGCGTTATTGATCGATCCAAGCGCTCAAGAATTCGCTGAAGCCATCGATAGGGTTTCCGATGAAATAGGTGCTTTCCCTCAACAAAAAACAGGCATTGACTTGTATTTTGCTGGTCATGGGCGACCAGGAAACGGGGCACTTGTTTTTAAAGATAATCATGTGACCGCGACTCAGTTCATAAAGTTAGTCAAAAAAAGCTTGGTTAGCGGCGCGGGCGTTAGGGGCCTTAGCATAACCCTTGATAGCTGTTATTCTGGAGCTTTTTTGTTTGAGACGATTGTTGCGTTGCAGAAGGATTGTGATCTGCAGCTTTATGACGCCCTTTGCTCGTCAATGCATGATGAAAAGTCGTGGGAACTTTCTTTCTTGGGACACGGTGCCTTCACATACGCGCATTTAAATAAAGGCAACAAATACGTGGACCCTATCAAATTCGCACAAGCAATTGATGAGCAAGACGATAGCATGATCGCAAAGTACCTTCAGGGTGTGGTTGCATCAAACGCCGATCCAACAGCATTTCTGACTCGCGGCCGACAACACTCAATTGATTGTGTTCGAGGGGGGGATATCGACGCAGGAACACGCGGAAGGATCGATGTCAGCGATTTGGACTGGCCTCTCGATGTTCCAAAGATAGTCGACGGGCTGCAGCGAAGTATCAGATAACAGTTTGTCAACACGGCAGTTACTGCCGTGATGGAAATGTGGTTGGGCGCAAAAACTGCTTGAAACAGCGGGCTGCGCTGCAAGGCTTCCTATCAGATGACGATCCCACATACATCTTGATAATCTGCTACGCAAACGAAGGCCAACATGATGACTATGGCCCGGTAAGGGTCTTATCCCTCAGAATCGTCTTGCTGCAATTTTGTGTGTCAAACGCTGAAAAAAGTTCTGTCACGCTACAGCCAGATGATAACCTGCTGAAAACACGCGATAATAGGCGAGCAAATATTCGGTGTGTGATTTTAGGGAAAATCATGGCTGGGGTGGTAGGATTCGAACCTACGATACACGGTACCAAAAACCGCTGCCTTACCACTTGGCTACACCCCAACGGTGAGCGGCTATCTACGCGTGTTGAACTTGGGGTTCAAGAGCCGCCCGCCAAAAAAATGTCGCCCAAAGTGCATTTTTTGGCCGGGTCAGGAATCGGTTCTGATCAGCACCGCGCCGGTGCGTCCACCGGCCTCGACCTCTTCGTGGGCGGCGGCGGCGTTGGTCAGGTCGTGCACTGATTGAATCGGGCAATCGAGAGCGCCTTCCTTTAGCGCGCGGGCCAGTTGCGCGATGGTTCGGGCACGGATTTCAGGGGATTGAAGATAGATGAGAACCATCTCAAGTGTCACGGACTTGAACATCAACGGGTAGAAGGGCAGGGGCGGGGTCATCGCCTTGGCCGATCCATAGGTGTTGATACGCCCGTTCTCGGCGATGACAGCGGCATCGGTTTCCGCGTTCCGGCCGAATTCCACTTCGACGATTCGATGTACCGGCTGGCCGCTATTGGCATCGAGAATCTGCTCGGCCAGATCGGGGGTGGCGTAGTCCAGCGTGGCATCTGCTCCAGCGGACCGCGCCCGGTTCAGGCTGCCACTGCCGGCGGTGGCGATGACCCGGGCGCCGCCCCATTTGGCGAGTTGCACGGCAAGATATCCGACGGTGCCTGCTCCGCCCTGGACCAGTACCGTCTGCCCGGCAATGTCACCGCCCGAGAACACTGTGTGGCAGGCGGTCAAGCCGGGTATGCCCAGAACCGCACCGGTTTCCAGCGAGGCTGAGTCCGGCAGCCGGACGGCCTGTTCCGATGGCAACGCGATCTGTTCTGCCGCAGTGCCGAACGGGCGTTGCCACTGGCCGTTCCAGATCCACACCCGCTCTCCGATCCGGCCTTCTAGCACGCCCTCGCCGACGGCGGAGATTATGCCCGACCCGTCGCTATGCGGTACGATCACGGGGTAGGGCGGCTTGGTCACGCCGGGTCGGGCGCCTGCGCGGGCTTTTACATCGGACGGGTTCACGCCAGAGAACGCAACATCGATCAGCACCTCGCCGGGTCCCGGAGTGGGGCTTTCGAGATCTTCAATCTGTAACACGTCTCGTGCCGCTCCGAATACGCGATAGGTGATGGCTTTCATTGTGGCGCCTCTGCAAATGCCGTGACGTCCACCCTAGCCGGGTCGGCGGCGAATGCTAGGCTTGTTCCTGTAACAGGGAGGATCCGACATGAAGGCACTGCGCACACCGGACGACTGTTTCGAAGGGCTGAAGGATTATCCCTTTGCCCCGAACTATCTGGAGGGGGACGATACCGAAGGCGGCACTCTACGGGTGCATTATGTGGATGAAGGTCCGCGTGATGCGGCACCGGTTCTGGCGATGCATGGCGAGCCGAGTTGGTCCTACCTCTATCGCCATATGATCCCGCGTTTTGCCGCTGCGGGGCATCGGGTGATTGCGCCGGATCTTGTGGGCTTTGGCAAGTCAGACAAGCTTGCGCAGCGCGAGGATTACACCTATGCCCGCCACGTGTTCTGGATGGGTGAGGTTTTGCGCCAGCTCGACCTGACCGGCATTACGCTGGTGTGTCAGGACTGGGGCGGGCTGATCGGGCTGCGGCTCTGGGCCGAGATGCCCGAGCGGTTTGCCCGCGTCGTGGTCGCCAACACGGCGTTGCCGACCGGGGACCAGCCGTTGGGGGAGGCGTTTGCCCTGTGGCGCACATTCAGCCAGGAGGTGCCCGATTTCAACGCGGGCCGGATCGTTTATGGCGGGACTGTTTCGAAGCTGTCCGACGAGGAGGTCGCGGCCTATAACGCCCCATTTCCGAATGACAGTTACAAGGCGGGTGCACGGCAGTTTCCGATGCTGGTACCGGACCGGCCGGGCGATCCGGCGGCGGAGCCGAACCGCCGGGCGTGGCAAGTGATCCGGGGGCTCGACACGCCGGTGCTGACGGCATTTGGCGCCGAGGACAAGATCATGGCCGGGATCGACAAGGTGTTTCAGACCCTGTGTCCCGGCGCGGCGGGGCAGCCGCATGTGGTGCTGCCGGGGGCGGGTCACTTCCTGCAAGAGGATGTGGGTGAGGCGCTGGCGGACCTGACGAATGACTTCATCGCCCGCACGTCCTGAGTACGGGGCAGATCAGTCGCGTAACTCGGTGGCGTCAACGCCCCACAGGTTGCTTTTGCGGGTCCATCCGCGATAGCCGCCCGCCGATATGCGGCACCAGTCGAGACTGCATTTGCCCAGCCGCGCGACGACCCCCAATTCGAAATGCGCGTTGATCGGCGCGTTCTGATCCGGGCTGGCATAGACCGGCAGCATGTCCTGCTCGACCAGCACGGTGCGGACGCCGGACAGCAGCGCGTAATGCACCCAGCCGCCGGCGCCGTCGCGGTCCTGGACCTTGCGCCAGTTGCCGTATTCGGCGGTGATCTGCAGCGGCATGTCGCGGCGCTTGAACACCCAATCGATTCGATGGGTCAGGGACGGGCCCCGGCGCACATTGCCCTCAGCCGCTTTCATCGAGACATAGCGTGGCAGCGGCAGGTTGGTGACCTGACCGCGCTGCGCCTCGGCGCTGGCGGCCTGGGCGCAGAAAACGAGAAAGAGAAACGAAAACGCCGCCAGACACTGGCGTTTCACCGATACCGACTGCCTCACTGTCTGTCCGCTCTTATGCCTGTTGACCCGGGTCGGAAAAAAGGCTGCGTCAATTCCGCTTGGGGTTCTTGTGCCCCGCCTGATCCTGCGCCACGATGCCATGGCGCGCGCCTGAATGCAAAGCTGTGGGAGAGCTCAAGTGGCAAGAGAACGTCTGAGTGTTGTCGTTACGCGACGGTTGCCCGAGGCGGTGGAAACGCGATTGAGCGAGCTTTTCGATGTCGCGCTGCGTGAGGATGACACGCCGATGACGCGCACCGAACTGGTCGCTGCGGTCAAGTCTGCCGATGTGCTGGTGCCGACCGTGACGGATACCATCGACGCGGGTCTGATGGGGCAGGCGGGTGAGCAATTGCGGTTGATCGCCAACTATGGCGCCGGGGTGGACCATATCGACGTGTCCACCGCGCGGCAGCGGGGCATTCTCATCTCGAACACGCCCGGGGTTCTGACCGACGACACGGCGGACATGACCATGGCGCTGATCCTTGCCGTGACCCGCCGCATCCCCGAGGGGCTGTCGATCATGCAGAAAAGCGAATGGACCGGCTGGGCGCCCACGGCGCTGCTGGGCGGGCGTATCGGCGGGCGACGCCTTGGCATTCTGGGCATGGGCCGCATCGGGCAGGCGGTTGCCCGCCGGGCCCGGGCCTTTGGCATGCAGGTGCATTACCACAACCGCCGCCGCCTGCGCCCCGAGGTCGAGGATGAGCTTGAGGCGACTTATTGGGACAGTCTCGACCAGATGGTGGCGCGGATGGATGTGATCTCGGTCAATTGCCCATCCACGCCTTCGACCTTTCACCTGATGAATGCGCGGCGTCTGAAACTGATGAAGCCGTCGGCGGTGATCGTGAACACGTCCCGAGGTGAGGTGATCGACGAGAATGCGCTGACCCGAATGGTCCGCTCGGGCGAAATCGCGGGGGCAGGGCTGGATGTGTACGAACACGGTATCGACGTGAACCCCCGCCTACGGCAACTGCCCAATGTGGTGCTGCTGCCGCATATGGGCTCGGCCACGCTGGAGGGGCGGATCGAGATGGGGGAAAAGGTGATCATCAACATCAAGACCTTCGAGGATGGCCACCGCCCGCCCGATCAGGTGGTGCCCTCGATGCTGTGAATTCGACACCCGGCCATCGCGCCGGGTGTTTTCGTCTCAGGTAGAAAGGCGAAACTCCGCCGGTGGGCTTGCAAGGCTCAACCGTTGATTGTGACCCCCGGGTTCGGCTGGCAGGATCGCCTGAGTTATCAGCAAAAAATTGGGAGGGAAGAATGCGCGTTGGATTGATTTCAGGTCTGCTTTTGTCTGCCATGACTACCATTGCCCCGGCCTTGGCGCAGGAAACCGCCGACGCGGTGGCACCCGAAGCCGCGGCCACCGGGCAGGTTCAGGCCCTGTCGCCCGAAGCGACGGCGGCGCAAGAGGCCAAGGCCAACGGTCAGCCGGTCGAGGCGCAGAACTGGATGGCTGCTGCCGCCAATCCGCTGGCGGTCGAGGCCGGGGCCAATATCCTGCGCGCAGGTGGCACGGCCGCTGATGCGATGGTTGCAGTGCAGGTCGTTCTGGGGCTGGTCGAGCCGCAATCCTCGGGCCTTGGCGGCGGGGCGTTTCTGGTCTGGTACGATGCAACATTGGGTGAGATGACGACGCTCGATGCCCGCGAAACTGCCCCGCGCGCGGCCACGCCGACGCTGTTTCAGGATGAAAATGGCGAGCCGCTCAAATTCTTCGATGCCGTGGTCGGCGGGTTGTCCGTCGGTACACCGGGCACGCCCGCCCTGCTGGAAGAGGCGCATCGCCGCTGGGGTAGCAGCCCATGGCCAAGCCTCTTTGCCGATGGCATCCGGCTGGCCGAGGACGGGTTTGCCGTCTCGCCCCGTCTGGCCGGTCTGGTCGAGGGCGATGCCGAGCGTCTGTCCCGGTTCCCTGCTACGGCGGAGTATTTCCTGCCCGGCGGGACTCCTTTGGCCGAGGGCGATCTGCTGAAAAACCCGGCCTATGCCGAAACCCTGCGCGTGCTGGCGGCAGAGGGCGCGGCGGGGTTCTATGGCGGCGACATTGCCGCTGGGATCGTCAACACGGTGCGGTCCGCCCCGGGCAATCCGGGCGTGCTGGCCGGGATCGACCTGGCGCTCTATCAGGTGATCGAGCGTGAGCCGGTCTGCGCGACCTATCGCGCTTACGAAGTCTGCGGCATGGGCCCGCCATCCTCGGGCGCGCTGACCGTCGGGCAAATCCTCGGCACGCTCAACAACTACGACCTTGCCGCACTTGGCGCCGACAGCACCGAAGCCTGGCGCCTGATCGGCGACGCCTCGCGCCTCGCCTTCGCCGACCGGGGCCGCTATATGGCCGACAGCGATTTCGTGCCGGTGCCCACAAGCGGACTGGTCGATCCGGACTATCTGGCCGGGCGTGCGGCGCTGCTGAATGCCGAGGCCGCGCTGCCGGAAGTTTCGGCGGGCAGCCCCGAGTTCGACCACGCGCTGATCTGGGCCGATGACGAGTCGATCGAACTGCCCTCGACCTCGCATATCTCGATCGTGGACGCGCAGGGCAATGTCTTGTCGATGACGACAACCATCGAGAACGGTTTCGGCTCGCGGCTGATGACCAACGGATTCCTGCTGAACAACGAGCTTACTGATTTCTCGTTCCGCAGCCATTCGGACGGCGTGCCCATTGCCAACCGGATGGAGCCGGGCAAACGTCCGCGTTCGTCGATGAGCCCGACCATCGTGATGCAGGACGGCAAGCCGGTGCTGGCCATCGGCTCGCCCGGCGGCAGTCGGATCATCGGCTACGTGGCCAAGTCGATCATCGCCTGGGCGGACTGGGGCATGGACGTGCAGCAGGCCCTGGCGCTGCCGCATCTGGTCAACCGGTTCGGCACCTATGATGTGGAAGAGGGCACCTCGGCTGCCGATATGGCTGACGCGCTGACCGCGCTGGGATATGAGGTCAACGCCCGCGACCTGACCTCGGGCCTGCACGCCATCGAGATCGGCGACACCCTGCGCGGCGGCGCCGATCCCCGGCGCGAAGGCATCGCGCTGGGCGAGTGACCGGCCTTGCCCCGGCCTGCGGGCTGGGGCAAAACCGTTCCATCAGGGGAGGGAACGGACATGGTTCAGGCCAGCGCACTGCCACGCAACGAGGGCGGCATCGAGACTGTCATAGGCATCCTGAAACAGCGCTTCGGTGACCGGCTGCAAACCGGCGCCTCGATCTGCGAGCAGCATGGCCACACGACAACCTGGATTCAGAACCAGTCGCCCGATGCGGTTGTGTTTCCGCACTCGACCGACGAGGTCGCGGAGATCGTTCAAACCTGCGCGGCCCACAAGGTGCCCGTCATCCCGTTCGGCACCGGCACCTCGCTTGAAGGGCACGTAAACGCGCCGGCTGGTGGGATCTCCATGGATCTCACCCAGATGAACCGCATCCTTTCCGTGCATCCCGAGGATCTGGATTGCGTGATCCAGCCCGGCGTGACCCGCGAGGATCTGAACATCCACCTGCGCGATCAGGGCCTGTTCTTTCCCATCGACCCGGGCGCCAACGCCTCGCTGGGCGGCATGGCCGCGACCCGCGCCTCGGGCACAAATGCGGTGCGCTATGGCACGATGAAAGACAATATCCTCAGCCTCGAAGCGGTTATGCCCGATGGACAGATCATCCGTACCGGCCAGCGCGCCAAGAAATCCTCGGCAGGCTACGACCTGACACGGCTGCTGATCGGGGCCGAAGGCACCCTCGGCATCATCACCGAAATCACCCTGCGCCTGCAGGGCATCCCCGAGGCGATCAGCTCCGCCCGCTGCTCGTTTCCCACTGTCGACGCCGCCTGCCGCGCGGTGATAATGACCATCCAATACGGCATTCCGGTGGCTCGGATCGAGCTGCTGGACGAACGCTCGGTTAGCGCCGCGAACGCCTATTCCAAACTCGACCTTCCCGAAACGCCGCTGCTGCTGCTGGAGTTCCATGGGTCTGACGCGGGCGTGGTGGAACAAGCCGAAACCTTCGGCCAGATCACCGAGGAATTCGGAGGCTCGGATTTCGCCGCCACCACCTCGACCGAGGAGCGCAACAAGCTCTGGCAGGCGCGCCACGACATGTACTGGGCCTCGCTGCAACTCCGACCCGGCGCCAGCGGTATCTCGACCGATGTTTGCGTCCCGATCTCACGGCTGGCCGAATGCGTGACGGCAGCGCAGGAGAAAACGGCCGAGCTGGGCCTGCTAGCCCCCATCGTGGGCCATGTCGGCGACGGGAATTTCCACACACTGCTGCTGATCGATATGGAAAATGCCGATGAGGTAGCCAACGCCGAGACCTTCGTCGGCTGGCTCAATGATCTGGCCATCTCGATGGATGGCACCTGTACCGGTGAGCACGGGATCGGGCAGGGCAAGAAACCTTATCTGGAAAAAGAGCTTGGGGCCGCCACGCAGTATATGGCGATGATCAAGACTGCGCTCGATCCTGACAACATCATGAACCCCGGAAAAATCCTGCCTGGTTGACCTGGGCACCACGACGATCTTCCGGGGCACAAGCCCTGCTTCTTCTTGCCCAAAATACGCATTCCCGGCCAAATGCCGCCGCATAATCGGCAGGTGCGGGGCGCCAAGGTCGGTTTTGCACATTTTTGCGTCGGATGGACTTGGCGGTTCGTGGCGGGCTTGGGCATAAACCGTGCCAAACAGACTCAATCCGGAGAGCGGGCACATGAAAACCCAAGTCAAAGCACTGGTCGTTGGCGGTGGCGCCGTCGGCACCTCGATTGCCTATCATCTGGCCAAGGCGGGCTGGGACGATGTGATGCTGATCGAGCGGGACGAGCTTACGTCGGGCTCTACTTGGCACGCCGCCGGTCTGCTGCCGCTCTTCAACATGTCCTATGCGACGACCCACATCCACAAATACTCCGTCGACTTCTACAAGACGCTCGAGGAAGAGACCGGCCTGAACGCAGGTTTCGCCGTTGTCGGCAACCTGCGCATGGCGCAGACGCAGGAGCGTATGGACGAATACATGCTCTACGCGTCCACCGCCGAGACCTGTGATGTCGCTTATGAATGGCTGACGCCCGAGCAGATCAAAGAACGTTGGCCGCTGATCGAAACCAGCGACCTGAAAGGCGCGATCTATCACACCGAAGACGGCTACATTAACCCCGCCGACGTGACTCAGGCGATGGCCAAAGGCGCCCGCCAGCGTGGTGTCGATATCGTGCGCAAGATGCAAGCGGACGCCTTCCATTGGAACGGCACCCATTGGGAAGTTACCTGCACCAAGATGGTCGAAAAGGGCGGCAACCTGGTCGAGAGCGACGAGCAGGTGGTGATCACTGCCGAGCATGTCGTGACCGCATCGGGCAACCACGCGCAGCGCACCGCCAAGATGCTGGGCATCAAGATGCCTGCCATTCCGGTCGAGCACACCTTCATCGTCATGGACAAGGACCCCGAGCTGGTCAAATGGCGTGAGGCAGGCAACCCGGAACACCCCGTTGTGCGCGACGCGGATAACGAATCCTATGCGCGTGAAGAGCGTGGCGGTTGGATCCTGGGTATCTATGAACACGGTGCGCCCGCGCGTTTTGAGCATGGCGTGCCGGACAGCTTCCGTGCCGATCTGTTTCCGCTCGATCTGGACCGGATCGCAGATCAGTATATGGCAATGGCCGAGCGCGTCCCGTCCTGCGCTGAATCCGGCCTGAAAGACGATTTCAACGGCCCGATCTGCTACACCCCCGACGGCAACCCTCTGGTTGGCCCGGCTCCGGGCCTGCGCAACATGTGGCTGGCTGAGGGCTTCAGCTTCGGTATCACTGCCGCGGGCGGCACCGGCTACTATCTGGCGCAGATGATGGTCGATGGCGAAGCCGAGGTCGACATGGCCTCGTTGGACCCCAAGCGCTACAGCAGCAATTGGATGACCACCGAGTTTGCCGCACGCAAAAACGAAGAGTGCTATGAGCACGTCTACATCCTGCACCACCCGGATGAAGAGCGTGAAGCCTGCCGTCCGCTGCGGACCGTGCCGGCCTATGACCGTCAGAAAGCGCGTGGCGCGCAGTTCGGCTGGGTCAATGGCTGGGAACGTCCGAACTATTTTGGTCCGCTGGACGCGCCTGACAATTTCGACAAGGAAAGCCGTTCGTTCCGCCGTGGTGGCTGGTGGCAATATGCCGTCGAAGAAGCCAAAGCGATCCGCGAAGGCGTTGGCCTGATCGATGCGTCGGCCTTCACCAAGCATGTCGTCAAAGGCCCCGGTGCGACCCGGTTTCTGGATTGGTTCACCTGCAACAAGCTGCCCAAGGTCGGACGCATCAACCTGACCTACGCGCTGACTTCGCTCGGCACCACCCGCACCGAATACACTATCGTCCGCAATGGTGAGAACAACTACTACGTCGTCTCCGCCGGAGCCTGGACCGAGTACGACGCCGACTATCTGCGCAAGGCCGCCGAAGACAAGATGGAGGAGTTCGGTTACATCGAAATCCAGGACGTGACCACGCAGTGGGGCGTTTTCGCCATCGCCGGACCCAAGTCGCGCGACGTTCTGAAAGAGGTCATCAAAGACGCCGATCCGGAAACCGCACTGTCCAACAAACGCTTCCCGTGGCTGTCGGCCCGTCAGATCGAATTGGGCATGTGCCCGGTCAACGCGATCCGCGTGGCCTATACCGGTGAGCTGGGTTGGGAACTGCATCACCCGATCGAGATGCAGAACTACCTGTTCGATCTGCTTGAGAAGGCTGGTGAGAAGCACGGCATGAAGCTGGTCGGTGCCCGTGCCCAGAACTGGCTGCGTCAGGAGAAATCCTATCGCGCCTTCGGCACCGAGTTGGGTCGCGACGCGACACCACTGGAGGCCGACCTGCCGCGCTTTGTCGATCTGTCCAAGGATTTCCACGGCAAGGCCAAGCTGGAAGAGACCGGCGTGCGCGTGAAATGCTGCACCCTTCTGATCGACGGTCCGGAGGATGCCGACCCGTGGGGCCGCGAGGCGCTCTATACGCCGGAAGGTGAGCGCGTGGGTCGTCTGACCTCGGGCGGTTACTCGGTGGCGTTCGAGAAATCCATCGGCATGGGCTACATCAAGCCCGAGCTGGCGGTCGAGGGCACCAAGCTTAAGGTCAAGATGCAGGACAAGCTGTGGGATGCTGTCGTCACCTGCGACAGCCCTTACGATCCCAAGAACGAAACCATCCGCAAGGATGGGTGAACGCCGCCCCGTGCGAATGGCGGTCCTCGCGTTTTGCGCGGGGATCGCTCTGTTGGCGACGGTCTTCTACCGCGCCAACCCGGTAACCGAGGCCGCTCGCAACTATGCTGGGGATGTCGCCACCGCCAGCGCCGGCATCTACGTCTCGCTCAGGACATTGAACGCGGTTCTGTCCGCCGCGCAGGAGGTCGAGGTCGGAGGCTCGCTGGTCGCCTCCGCTTCGGCTCAGCCATTCCGGTTTCTCGAACCGATTGACGACACCGTGGAGCGGATTGCGTCCGTCGTGTTCAACGTCATGATCGTGACCGGGGTGCTGTCGGTGGCGATGGGGCCTGTCAGCGCGGTCGGTGCCGGGATGGTGGCCGTAGCGTTATGCATATGGATGATGGATCGGGGGATCGGGCGGCACGATGTGGTCGTGGCGCTGTCCCGGCGTCTGGTGTGGTATGGCCTGTTTCTGGCCCTGGCGCTGCCGGCTGCGTTTCTGCTGTCCGGCGTTCTCGCTGACGGTCTGACCCGCGATGTCTGGGACGAAAACGCAGCGGTCATTGCCGAAATCAGCGCCGAGGCCGAAGGGGCGATGCCAGAAGGTGCCACTCCGGACGGTTGGTGGCAGAACCTGAGCGGTGCGATGGAAGAGGCGGAGCGGTATCAGGAAATCGTCAGGAACGTGTCGGACCGCGCGGATGACCTGCTGCGCAGCTATGTGGCCATCCTCGCGGTCTTCATCTTCAAGATTCTGGTGTTGCCCGCACTGCTGGTGGGCGCGTTCTTTGTCATCGCCCGATTCCTGTCGCGCGGGGGCAGGGCGCTTTAGCCGCCTTCTTTCATTCTCTGAAAGTCCCGGAGCGTGACCGCGCCGTCGCCGTCATGGTCCAGCTTGACGAACCAGGCCTCGGTTCCTTCGTGGAACTCGGCCTTGCTGACCAGACCATCTCTGTCCGCATCGTTGAACTCGCGCTTCAAGGCATTGGCCGGACCCTTGAACGATTTTGGCATGTCATTGGCTGCGATGTCGGCGGCGCGGGTCTCATCAAACAGGTCGTATTCCGCGACATCAAGGTGGTCGTTTTCGTCCGCGTCGAACATGTAGAACACGTCCATGCGCTTTTCGCGCGCCTCGTCCAGTGTCACGGTGCCATCCCCGTCTGCATCCCAGTTTTCGATGAAATGAGCACCGCCCTGTGCCATGGCCATCCCGGCCAACAGACAGAATGCGGGGAGCGCGATTGTTAGGCCCTTCATCTCGAAATCCTTCCTTTTCGGTTGGTGTCTGGTCTCAACGGCCGGCATCGCCCGGCCCGTCGGCGCCAAATCGCCGCAGGTCATGCGCTCGACAATTCGTCGAAGCATTCCAGTGCCTTGGCGGCGTACATCATCGACGGGCCGCCACCCATCTGGATGCACATGCCCAGCACATCCGCGACCTCATCCCGGTTAGCGCCTGCCTTGACCAGCGCCTCGGTGTGCAACGAGATGCAGGGCTCGCAGCGGATTCCGACCGAGATGCCGAGCGCGATGAATTCCTTGGTTTTGAAGTCCAGCACGCCGCCCTCTTTGACCGCCTTGCCCAGCGACCCAAAGGCCCGGGCCGTGTCCGGCATGGCCGTGTTTAGGTTGCGCAGACCCGCACGTGTGGCGGACAGTTTATCGTTCCAGGTCACGGATGAGGCCTCCTTACAAACATCTCGTTATTTGCATGTGTAAGGGGGTACCTATCCTGTGACTTTGATCTTGATCAGGTCGGGGGTTTTGCAGCGATCAGCGCGAGATTGTTCGCGGGCATCTCGATGACTTCGGCCATTTCCAGCCCGGCGGCCTGCATAAGCTCGATCATGTCGAAATCGTCCTTATAGCCGATCTCCGGATCCTGCATGGTGAGTGCGGCGTGAAAACGCTTGTCGCCCTCGCTGGTCAGTTCGCCGCTGCGCATGAAGGGGCCGTAAAGGACGAACCGTCCGCCGGGCGCCAGCGCTCGTGCAGTCTCGGTGATCAAGGTTTCGGTCTCGGGCAGGCTGATGAGGTGCAGCAAGTTGATCAGCACGATCAGGTCATAACCCGTGTGTTCGGTGCTCCAGCCGGGGTGGAGTGCGTCCAGAGTGTGGGTGGGAAGGATATTGGGGATACCTTGCGCATAAGCGTCGATACTGGTGATGCGCTCCGCCACCACTTCGGTCGGTTGCCAGAGCAGGCCGGGCAGACGGGCGGCAAAGGCGGCGACGTGCTGGCCGGTGCCGCTGGCCAGTTCCAGCGCCCGACCGTCCTGCGGGGCGACCTGAGCCAGCAGATCACAGAGAACGTCCGCATTTCGGCTGGCGGCGGGGGCGATCAGTTTGGTGCCGTCCCCCTGTTCGGCGACGCTGGCATTGGGGGGCAGGGCGCGCTTGCTCATCGGCGCAGCCTTTCGGGACGCAGGGCGGCGACCATGTCCGGCGCCAATTCCGGCGCGGTGCCGGTCACAAGATCCGCCACCAGTTGTCCGGCGGCAGGGGCGGTCTGAAACCCGTATCCACCCTGGCCTGCGACCCAGACAAAGGACGGCTGATCAGGGTCAGGACCCAGCACAAGCGTTTTGTCGGGGGCGAAACTGCGCAGCCCGGCCCAGTTGGTTTCGACACGTGTCACTGGCTCGGTCACATATTCCTCGTAGCGCGCCAGCCCCTCGGCCAGCACAATGTCGTCGGCATAGGCGTCATGCGGCTCGACCGGGTCGGCATCGGCGGGCGAGACCAGCAGCTTGCCCGCATCCGGTTTCGCATACCAGCTTTCGCCGACACCCAGCATCATCGGCCAGCCCGACACGTCGTGACTGCCCGGCGCGGGCAGGCGGGCCATCGACCGGCGGCACGGGGTGATGCCGATGGGTGCAATCCCGGCCATCTGCGCCACCTGATCCGCCCAGGCGCCTGCGGCGTTGACAAGGTTGCGGGCCTCGAACATCTCGCCCGCCTCGACCTGCCAGTGTTGCTCCTTGGTGATTCCTGTCACCCTCCGTTTTGTCAGAACCTGCCCGCCATTGGAGCGGATCGCGCGCGCGAAATCCTGCAGCATCCGGTCGGTGTCGATATCCTGTGCCTCCCCGTGATGCGCGGCAAAAGCCACGGTGTCGGGGTTCAGAATGGGCACGTGGGCGCAGGCCTTGTCCATGGTGATCTCGTGCATCCCCAGATCGCGAACGTCCGCTTCGAACGCAGCGCGCTGATCCAGGCCGCCGATCAGCAACAGGCCCCGGGGGCTGAGATAACCGCCATTGGCCGACCGGTGATACTCGGCACTAGCCTGGCTCAGCGCCACGGTGGGCGGCAGGCCGTAATTCTGTTCGAACAGCGCCGCCGAGCGGCCCGAGGCGTGATATCCTAGCGCATCCTCGGCCTCGAGCACGGTGACGGAGCCATGCGCCGACAGGCGCGCGCCAGCGCTCAATCCGGCGATGCCGCCGCCGATGATCAGAAAGTCGATCATGCGCGTTCTTCCAGCCGGTCGGTTGCAGGAGGCGGTGTGGGGCTGAGCGCTGCGATCCGGTTGTAGAGCTCTGGCGTCAGGTCATAATCCAGCGCCGCCAGTGACGGCGCGATCTGTTCGGCGCTGCGGCCTGAGATGATCGGCATGGGCTGGCAGGGATGGGCCGCAACCCAGGCCACCGCCAGCGTGGCGGGGGAGGTACCCAGCTCATCAGCCAGTTCCGCCAACGCCGCAGCGGTTCCGGCCATCCACTCCTGCCCATAGCGCGCGGCATACCGGCTGTCCTCGCTCAGCCGCCCGGCGCCGCCTTGAGCGTATTTGCCGGTCAGCAACCCGCCGCCCAGCGGAGAATAGGGCGCCACCGCGATGCCCTGATCGGCACACATCGGCAGGATCTCGACCTCGGCCTGACGCTTCACCAAGCTGTACATCGGCTGCAAAATGTCGATGCGCAGATCGAACCGGGCGGCAACCGCCCCCGCCTTCATCACCTGCCAGGCGGCAAAATTCGACAGGCCCATATAACGGATCTGCCCGGCCCGTTTCAGCTCGGCAAAACAGGCCATGGTCTCGGCCAGATCGGTCTCCGGATCGAACCGGTGGAGATAGAGGATATCAACCATCTCCAGCCCCAGCCGCCGCCGCGAGGCATCGAACTGCACCCGCATGTTCGCCGCCCCCGCACCGCCCTGATAGCCGACCTTGGTGGCGACCAGCACGCCGTCGCGCTCGGCACCGATCATCCCGCCCAGCAGCGTTTCGGACTTGCCGTCGGTATAGACATGCGCGGTATCGAAATGGGTAATGCTTGCCGCCCGGCAGGCATCGTACATGGCCCGGCTCTGCGCCGCATCGGCGCGGTCGCCGAACTGCATGGTGCCAAAGGCGAACGAACTGGCTGGCGTGCCGTCGGGGCTGGTCAATCTGCAAATCATGGGCGGAGAATTGCACGCCCCCGGCGCGGCGAAAAGAGCGAACAGAGGCCCACAGGAAACTTGCCCGCTCTGGCTTCGGCACGCATAGTGGCCCAAAGCCCGCAAAAGGGCCGAAGATGGAGCGAGAGATGGACACAGCCGCCTTACACCCGATGGCGACGGGGCACATACCCACATACGTGACAGCGGCGGACGGGTCCGATTATCTGTTCAACTTCATGGTGATATTCACCGTCGTCCTGATCGTGCTCCTGGGGGTCGGCTATTTCACATTGCACGCGTTGCCTGAGCGTATGGCGCACAAGTTGAACCATTCGCAGTTCCAATTCGTAGGCATTCTGGCCCTGCTGGCGCTGTTCACCCACAACAATATTTTCTGGGTCATAGCGATACTCGTGGCGGGGTTCCGCATTCCCGATTACCTCAGCCCGATCAGGTCCATGGCGACCTCGCTTTCTGCGCTTGCCGCGCAGGGAAATCAGGCCACGACAGAGCGGGAGGCAGTTGAACCGGAAGCCGTTCCACTCGAAGTGGAGGCTGAGGCAGAGACCGATGCAGACGCCGAAGCGAAGGGGCACTGAGCAATGCTGGAGACACTGATCTGCGCCCTCTTCACCATTCTGCCCGACTTCCTGTTCCGCCGTTATGTGCAGGGCAAGCGGATCGGGCATGAGATCACCTTTTTCACGATGTGGTATGAACTGCGCTGGGGGCTGACCACCTGTGCGATGGCCGCAATAACGGTGATTACGACCCTGTTCTATTTTCATCCCGCAACGGCTTCGGTGACATCCTATTTCCGCACGGTGACCATCCTGCCACAGGTTGGGGGACGGGTGGCAGAGGTCTATGTCGAGAATAACCAGCAGGTTCAGGCGGGCGATCCGATCTTCCGTCTGGACGGCTTCTCGCAGAAAGCCGCCGTCGAGACCGCCAAGGCCAACCTGGCCGAGGTTGATGCCTCGATGAAGGTTGCCGAAACCGATCTGGCGGCGGCCCGGGCCGGTGTCGTGCAGGCCGAGGCGTCGCTGACCCAGTCCAACGAGGATCTGGCCCGCAATCAGGAGCTGCGCGAGAAAGGCTCGAGCGCTGTGCGCCTGACCGAGATCGAACGTTTGGAAAATCTGGTGAAAGAACGGACCGGGCGTCTGGATGCCGCGCGCGCGAATGAGGCGGCGGTACAGCAGCAGATTGACGTCCTGATCCCGGCGCAGCATGCCAGCGCCGAGGCGCAGCTGGAGCAGGCCGAGGCGGAACTGGACAAGACACTGATCGTTGCGGGTGTCGAAGGGCGGATCGAACAGTTCTCGTTGCAGGTGGGCGATTATGTCAGCCCCTTGCTGCGCCCGGCTGGCATTCTGGTGCCCAGCTTCTCGGGACGGCAGCGGTTTCAGGCGGGTTTCAATCAGCTTTCGGCACAGGTCATCCGCCCCGGCATGGTTGCCGAGATCGGCTGCATGACCAAGCCGTTCACCGTGGTTCCCATGGTCGTCGTTGCGGTGCAGGATGTAATCCCGTCGGGGCAGATCCGCCCCTCGGATCAACTGCTTGAGCCGCAGAACAGCCCCCCGCCGGGTTCGATCCTGGTCTATCTCGAACCGCTCTACGACGGCATGGCCGATGCGCTGCCGCCGGGCAGCAACTGTCTGGCCAATGTCTACACCTCCAACCACCACCGGCTTGAGCATGAAGAGCTGGGCACGGGCCAGCGGATCTTTCTGCACGTGGTGGACACGATCGGCGTGGTTCATGCGGCGGGGCTGCGTCTGCGGCTGCTGCTGATGCCGGTCCAGACACTGGTGTTTACCGGGCACTGACCGGCGTGGCTGATCAATTCGTGATTGGCGGCCGACCCCCGGCTCGGGTTAGGTAGCGCCATGTTCGACGCCATGCTCCGCCCCATCATCGACCCGCCCCTGCAGGCGCAGGGCCGCCTGCTGGCCGGTTGGGGCATCAGCGCCAATCAGGTGACGCTGGCCGGGCTGGCCGCGGGTTTGACCTCTGCGTTGCTTATCGCGCTGGGGCTGACCGGCTGGGCGCTACTGCCACTGCTGTTCTCGCGTCTGGCCGACGGGCTGGATGGGGCAGTGGCACGGGTGACGCAGCCCAGCTCGTTCGGCGGATATCTGGACATCACTTGCGACTTTGCCTTTTACGGGGCGGTGCCGATGGCCTTTGTCTGGCTCGATCCGGCGGCGAACGGCGCAGCGGGGGCTTTCCTGCTGACTGCGTTTTATGTGAACGGCGCGAGCTTTTTGGGCTATGCCGTTCTCGCCGAGCGTCACGGGATGAAGTCGCGGCGCCATGGGGTCAAGACGCTCTATTTCACCGGCGGTCTGCTGGAAGGGGCCGAGACCATCGCGTTCTTCGTGGCGCTTTGCCTATGGCCCGCGTGGTTCTCGGTCCTGGCCTGGGTGTTCGGCGCGCTCTGCCTCGTGACCGCCGTTTCCCGCATTCTGCTGGCGATGCAGGTGTTCGGGCCGGAATAGGCGTTGTCGAGCCATCGTTGGTGCGACGCGCACAGGGTTTTCAACCACCCATAGTTTGTGCTGCGTGATCTGCCGACCAGATCGGGCATCTACAAAGAAAAAGACCCCGCCAGGGCGGGGTCTTTCAAAGTGAGCTTTTGGCAAGCTTACTGCGGGATGTCGCCTTCCAGCCCTTCGACGTAGAAGTTCATGCCCGCCAGCGTGCCGTCATCGGCGGTCTCACCCTCGCCGAGCCAATCGCTGCCGTCCTGCTTTTTCAGCGGGCCGGTGAAAGGGTGATAGCTGCCATCGGAGATCGACGCTTTCAGCGCCAGCGCCTCTTCTTTGACATCCGCCGGAACCGCGTCCGAAATCTCGCCGATTTCAACCATGCCCTGGGCGATACCGTCCCAGGTGTTCACGGTCTCCCAGTTGCCATCCATGACCGCCTGCGTACGGGCGACATAGTAGGGTGCCCAGTTGTCGATGATCGAGCTGACGCGCGGTTTGGGGGCATATTCGCTCATGTCCGAGGCCTGACCGAAGGTGATCACGTTGCCCGCTGCCTGCGCCGCGGCCTGAGGCGCGGTCGAGTCGGTGTGCTGCAGGATCACGTCGGCGCCCTGTTCGATCAGCACCTTGGCTGCATCAGCCTCTTTCGCCGGGTCGAACCAGGTGTAGGCCCAGACGATCTTGAACTGGACGTCCGGGTTGACCTTCTTGGCGTGGATATAGGCCGAGTTGATGCCCCGGATCACTTCGGGGATCGGGTACGAGCCGATATAGCCGATGACGTTCGACTCGGTCATCTTGCCCGCAATATGACCCTGCACCGCACGGCCTTCGTAGAAGCGGGCCGAATAGACCGAGACGTTGGGTGCGGTCTTGTAACCGGTGGCATGCTCGAACTTCACGTTCGGGAACTTCTTGGCCACGTTGATGGTCGGGTCCATGTAGCCGAACGAGGTGGTAAAGATCAGGTCCGCGCCCTCCAGCGCCATCTGGGTCATCACGCGCTCGGCATCCGGGCCTTCGGGCACGGATTCGACAAAGACGGTCTCGACCTTGTCGCCGAAATGCTCCTCGACGGCCTGACGGCCCTTGTCGTGTTCATAGGTCCAGCCGCCGTCGCCGACGGGGCCGACATAGACAAAACCGACCTTGGTCTTGTCCTGTGCCACGGCGCCGGTCGCCAGACCGATCGCCATTGCGGCCGTTGCCAGAAGTGAAGTGAATTTCATCAGGTTACTCCCCAGGTTGGTACAATTTTCCTCGTCTAGTGCGAGGCATGGAAGGTCCGGCCAAGCGAGGCAGGCGCGCTGCTCTTGTCAGCCGAAAGGATCACAAGCACAAGGATCGTGATGATGTAGGGCGACATTGCCAGATACTCGACGGGAATGGCAACGCCTGCCGCCTGCAGATTGAGCTGGACCACGGTCACTCCGCCGAAAAGATAGGCACCCAGCAGGGCACGCCACGGTTTCCAGCTGGCGAACACCACCAGCGCCAGGGCGATCCAGCCGACACCGGCGGTCATGCCCTCGGTCCACTGCGGCACGCGGATCAGGCTGATATAGGCCCCGCCCAGACCGGCACAGGCGCCGCCGAACAGGATCGCCATGATCCGGATGCGGATCACCTTGTAACCCAGCGCGTGGGCGGCATCGTGGTTTTCGCCGACCGCGCGCAAGACTAGACCCACGCGGGTGTATTTCAGCAGGGCCCACACGGCGGCGGTCAGCGCGATGCCGAGATAGAGGATCGGGTCATGGGAAAACAGAACCGGCCCGACCACCGGCAGATCGCTGATCACCGGAATATCCAGCTTGCCCATCTGCGGCGGCTTGATGCCCACATAGCTCTGCCCCATCAGGGCGCTGAGGCCCAGACCAAACAGCGTCAGCGCCAGACCGCTCGCCACCTGATTGGCCAGCGCCACTTGCGTCAGCAGCACGAAAAGCAGCGACAGCACAGCGCCACCGATGGCCGAGGCGATGAACCCCAGCCAGGGTGAGCCGGTCTCAACCGATATGGCAAAACCGCTGATGGCGCCCACGATCATCATGCCCTCGACGCCGAGGTTCAGGACCCCGGCCTTTTCCACCACCAACTCGCCAATGGCGGCCAGCAGGAGAGGGGTGGCAGCCACCATCAGCGAGGCTACCAGCAGAACTGGATTGATTGCGGATAGGTCCATTACACTGCCCCCAAAAATTTGACACCAACCAGCGAGCCGGCAATCGCGCCGACCCAAACACCGGAAAGAGCGGCTATCTCATTCGTCCGCTCGTTGTGTCGACTGAACAACAGAACGAACAGGAACCCGCCGAACGGCGCCGCCATGACTATCAGGACGGCAGCAACCCCCTCCCAACCAATTGTCACGAGGTTCAACAGCGCCGGGATGAACGCTAGCGGCGTGAACGAAAGCCCTGCCAGCACCAGAAAGGCGATGGCCGTGGATACTGTGAATCTGCGTATAAGCCGTTGCATCACGCCACCTCTCTACGGGCCACGCGAACGCGGTAGTTGGTCAGAAGGTCCAGCGCCAGCAGGAAGAACAGTAGCATCCCCTGAAACACCTGGATGGCGGCAGCAGGCAGGCCCAGGCTGCCCTGCGCGATCTCGCCGCCGATATAGGTCAGCGCCATCAGCCCTCCGGCCAGCAGGATGCCGACAGGATGCAGGCGGCCCAGAAAGGCCACGATGATTGCGGTAAAGCCATAGCCCACGTTGAAGTCGATCGAGATCTGGCCCGAGGGACCCGAGACCTCGAACAGCCCCGCCAGCCCGGCCAGAGCCCCTGACATACCAAGGCAGAACAGGATCAGCCGCGAGGGGTTGACGCCCGCGAACCGGGCCGCGCGCGGTGCCTCTCCGGTCAGCCGGATGTGAAAGCCCAGCATGTGGCGGTTGAGCAGCACATAGGCAAAGATCACGGCGACAAAGGCCGCGACCACACCCCAATGCATGCCCGAGCCGGTGAAAATCTCGGCGTTATGCGCGCTGGCATAGGATTGCAGGTTGCGCGAGCCCGGAAAGCCGAAGCCTTCGGGGTTCTTGAGCAGCCCCAGCGAGACCGAGGCCAGCATCTGCTCGGCCACATAGACCAGCATCAACGAGACCAGAATCTCGTTGGTGCCGAACCGCACCTTCAGAAAGGCCGGGATCATCGCCCAGATCCAGCCGCCAAGCGCCCCGGCGATGACCATCAGCGGAAAGATGTACCACGCCTCAAGCGGATAAAAGGCAAGGCCCGCCGCGGCGCCAAAGATGGCCCCCATGATGTACTGGCCCTCGGCCCCGATATTCCAGATCCCGGCGCGAAAACCCAGCGACAGCCCGATGGCGATCAGTACCAGCGGCGCGCCCTTCACCAAAAGCTGAGGGCGGTAGAAAAAGGCGAACTCGCCAAACAGAGGCTCCCAGAAAATCGTCCGGATCGCCTCGACCGGGTTCTTGCCGAGCGCCGCGAACAGCAGCCCTCCGAACAGCATCGTCGCCAGCACCGCCACCAGCGGCGTCGCCATCGACCACGCCTGTGACGGCTGTGGCCGTTTCTCCAACACAATCATCCGCTCACCCCCTCATCGCTTCTTCTTGCTTCAAATACGCATGGTGTGCCGGATCAAACATGCGCCACCTCCATGCCATGGGCGCCACCCATCATCAGACCGATCTCCTCAACGGTCAGACCCGCTGCAGGGCGGGGCGCGCTCAGGCGGCCCTCGTTCAGGGCCGCGAAACTGTCCGAAATCTCCATCAGCTCATCCAGATCCTGACTGATGCAGACCACGGCAGCGCCTTTGGCGGCCAGATCCAGAATGGCCTGCCGGATCGCCGCCGCTGCTGCCGCATCCACGCCCCAGGTCGGCTGGTTCACCACCAGCACATCGGGGTTCTGCAACACCTCGCGGCCAATCACGAATTTCTGCAGGTTGCCGCCCGAGAGCGACCGTGCCGCGTTATCCGGCCCCGGCGTGCGCACGTCGAAGGCTTCGATGATCTTCTCCGCAAAGCTCTGGGTTTCGGACCATTTCAGAAACCCACGGCTTTCAAGCCCTTCGCGCACCGAACCGGTTAGCAACGCATTCTCGGTCAAGCTCATATCCGGCGCCGCCGCATGGCCAAGCCGCTCTTCCGGCGCCGTCAGCAGCCCCAGCTTGCGCCGTGCCGTGGGACCCATCCGACCCACATGCTGCCCGCCCATCTTGACGGCATCCGCATCGGTTACGATCTCGCCCGAGAGCACGCCCAGCAATTCATCCTGCCCGTTGCCCGCAACCCCGCCGATGCCCAGCACCTCGCCCTTGCGGACGGTCAGGTGCAGGTTCTTCAGCGCGGTGCCGAATTCCGAGGGCGACGGCACCGACAGCCCGGTAATATCCAGCGCCACCTCACCGAATTCGCGGCCCGCGCGTTCTGGCGTTTGTAGCGTCGAACCGACCATCAGCTCGGCCATCTCCCGGGCCGAGGTCTCAGAGGGCACGCATTCGCCCACATTCTTGCCCAGACGCAGAATGGTGGCGTGGTCGCAAAGCGTGCGGATTTCCTCAAGCTTATGAGAAATATAGAGAATCGAGGTTCCCTCCGACCGCAGCTTTTGCAGGGTCTCGAAAAGGATCTCCACCTCCTGCGGCGTCAAAACACTGGTCGGCTCGTCCATGATCAGCAGCTTGGGATCCTGCAGCAGGCAGCGGATGATCTCGACCCGCTGCCGCTCGCCCGCCGACAGATCCCCCACCGTGCGGTAGGGATCGAGCGGCAGTCCGTAGGTCTCGGACACTTCGCGGATCCGCGCGGCCAGATCGGACATCGCCGGCGGGTTCTCCATCCCCAACGCGATATTCTCGGCCACGTTCAGCGCGTCGAACAGCGAGAAATGCTGAAACACCATCGCGATCCCGTCGGCGCGCGCGGCGCGTGGTTCGGGCGGCGCATAGGGCTGGCCGTTCAGCAGCATGGCGCCGCTGTCGGGCTTCACCAGCCCGTAGATCATCTTGACCAAGGTGGATTTTCCGGCGCCGTTCTCACCCAGCAGGGCATGCACCTCGCCCTCGCCGATATCGAAGGACACGGTGTCATTGGCCACGACGCCGGGATAGGCCTTGGTCAGGCCTTGCAAGCTCAACAATGGGGTGGTCACGCGCTCAGGTCCTTCTTTCGTGTCTCGGTCAGGGCAGGGCGCAAGAGCTGCGCGGCGACGCCCACGGCGATCATTTGCGGATGTTTGCCCAAGGACGGATCGCCGATCGGGCAGGTGATGCGGCCGATGCGCTCAGGCGTGTGCCCCAGCGCTTTCAGCCGCGACCGGAACCGCGCCCATTTGGTAGCCGAGCCAATCAGCCCCGCAAAGCGAAAATCGTGTCCCAGCAAGCGGTTGCACAATTCCAGGTCCAGAGTGTGCGAATAGGTCAACACCAGATGCTCGGCATCGCGGGGCGCATAAGGCATCAGTTCTACCGGTTTCGCCGCCGGAACGGCGGCGACGCCTGCCGGAATATCCGCCGGAAACCGCTCAGGGCTAGTATCGACCCAGGTGATGGCCAGATCGGGCAGGGGCGACAGCACATCGACCAGCGCCCGGCCCACATGGCCCGCACCCCAGATCCACAGGTTGCGCGCCGGTTTGTGCACCGGCTCGATCATCCAGCCGTCGATCAGCTGCGGCTCGGGCGGCACCCCTTGCCCGCGCGCCTGTGCCAGCAAACGCTTGACCGACAGGGGCATCTCTCCGCCCGCCGTGGGCCGGGCAATGATGTCACCCTCCAGCGCAGCCAGCGCCTCGGCATCGTAAACCTCGCTCAGCAGTGTCACCGCGCCGCCGCAGCACTGTCCCAAATCAGGGCCAAGCGCATGATGGCTGAGCTGACGTGGGGCGGTCTGTCCCCGTGCCGCCTCGGCCGCCTGATATTCCAGCGTGCCGCCGCCGACGGTGCCCGACTGCCCATCCCGCCACACCAGCATCGCGGCGCCGACCTCGCGCGGGGATGACCCCCGCAACGCGGCGATGACCACACGGGTGACTTGCCCATGGGTTTCGACCGCCTCCCTCAAAGCCTCCAGGTCAAATCCCATGGGTCACCCTCCCTTTACCCTGCGAATGCCGCGCCAGACCTCTTCCGCCGTGGCAGGCGCATTCAGCGCCGGATAGGCTGCGCCACAGGCCGCCACCGCATTCGATAGCGCCAGCCAGGCCGAGATTCCCAGCATGAAAGGCGGCTCGCCCACCGCTTTCGAGCGATAGATCGTGTTCTCGCGGTTCTCACCGTCCCAGAGCGTCACGTTGAACACATCCGGACGGTCCGAACAGGCCGGGATCTTGTAGGTCGAGGGCGCGTGCGTATGCAGACGTCCCTTGTCGTCCCAGACCAGCTCCTCGGTCGTCAGCCAGCCCGCGCCTTGCACATAGCCGCCCTCGACCTGGCCCACATCCAGCGCCGGGTTCAGCGAGGCGCCTGCGTCGTGCAAAATGTCGGTGCGCAAGATGCGGTTCTCGCCGGTCAGCGTGTCCACCGCCACCTCGGTCACCGAGGCGCCATAGGCGAAGTAATAGAACGGACGGCCATGACCCTTGATCCGGTCCCACTCGATCTTGGGGGTCTTGTAGAACCCGGTGGCCGACAGGCTGACCCGGCCCTGATAGACCAGCGCCGCCGCCTCGGCGAAGCTGTACCGCGCCTCGCCCACCTCGACATGGCCCTCCGCAAAGCGCACGGAACCCGCATCCGCCTGATGCCGCTCCGCCAGAAACGCCGCCATGCGGTCGCGGATCGTGTCGCAGGCCGCCTTGACTGCCATACCGTTCAGATCTGAGCCGGACGAGGCCGCCGTGGCCGAGGTATTGGGCACCTTGGCTGTATCGGTCGCCGTGATCTTGACCAAGTCCAGCGGAATGCCGAACCGGCTGGCCGCCACCTGCGCCACCTTCTGGAACAGGCCCTGACCCATCTCGGTGCCGCCATGGTTCAGATGCACCGAGCCGTCCTGATACACATGCACCAGCGCGCCCGCCTGATTGAGATGCGTCAGGGTAAACGAAATCCCGAACTTCACCGGCGAAAAGGCGATGCCCTTCTTGATCACCCGGTTCTCGGCGTTCCACCGCGCCACCGCCTCTTTCCGCGCCGCATAATCGCTCGTCGCCAACAGCGCCTCTGTCATCTCATGCAGTTCGAAATCCTCGACCTCCATGCCATAAGGCGTGGTGTTCTTCACTTTTTCCGAAATACTCCGGGGGGCTGGGGGGGCAGCGCCCCCCTGCGACGGTGCCGCATAGTAGTTCCGCTGCCGCAGCTCGGCCGGGTCCAACCCTAACTCATGTGCCGCATGATCCATCACCCGCTCGATCCCGACCATCCCCTGCGGCCCGCCGAACCCGCGATAGGCGGTGGCGGACTGGGTGTTGGTCTTCAGCCGATGGCTCTCGATCCGCGCATTGGGCAGCAGATAGGCATTGTCCGAATGCAGCATGGCGCGGTCAGCCACCGGCAGCGACAGGTCCTGTGCCCAACCGCAGATCGCGTGATGCAGGAAGGAAACGCCCTGAATGCGACCCTCCTCATCGAACCCGGCGCGATAGGCGATGCGGAAGGCGTGGCGCTTGCCGGTGATGACCATGTCATCGTCCCGGTCATAGCGCATCTTGCAGGCCTTGCCGGTCGCGCGCGCTGCAATGGCGCAAGAGACGGCCAGCGCGTTGCCCTGGCTCTCCTTGCCGCCAAAACCACCGCCCATCCGGCGGGTCTCGACGCGGACGGCATGCATGGGCACACCCAACGCCTCGGCCACCTTGTGCTGGATCTCGGTTGGATGCTGGGTCGAGCTGTGCACCAGCATGTCGCCCTCGTTTGGCACCGCCAGCGCGGCCTGACCTTCGAGGTAGAAATGCTCCTGCCCGCCCAGTTCGAACGATCCTTCGATCACGCGAGGTGCCGCTGAAATCGCCGCCTCGGCATCGCCTTTTTCATAGATGCGCGGCCCTTCCTCAAAGCGGGAATCTGCGGCCAGCGCCTCTTCGATGGTCAGAATCGGGGTCTCTTCCGCATACTCCACCTTGCCCAGCCGCGCCGCCTTGCGTGCTGCCAGATGGCTGGTGGCCACGACCAGAAAAACCGGCTGACCGATGTAGTTCACCGTGCCATCCGACAAAAGCGGCTCGTCATGGATCGAGGGCGAGACATCGTTGGTGAAAGGAAGATCCTCGGCGGTCATCACCATGACCACGCCCGGGGCTGCCTTTACGTCCGACAGGTCCATCGCCGTGATGCGGCCCTTGGCAATCGGGCTCAGACCAAAGGCCAGATGCAGCGCGCTCTTGGGTGTCGGGATATCGTCCACATAGCGCGCCGATCCGGTCACGTGCAGAGGGGCCGCGTCATGAGGCAGCGGTTTGGTCACGCTCATGCCGACACCTCCAGCACATTCACCGCCTCACCCTGATCTTCGGCGAAATAGCGTTCCAGCATCGCCTTGGCGGTCTCCAGCCGGTATTCCGCCGAGGCGCGCATGTCGGTGAGCGGAGTGAAATCCGCATCGAACGCGGGCAGGGCGGCCTGCACGGTCTCTGCGGTCCACGGCTTGCCCGCCAACGCCGCCTCGACCGCAGAGGCGCGTTTCGGGATACCGGCCATGCCGCCAAAGGCGATGCGGGCCTCGGACACCACGCCATCGCTGATCGTGATGTTGAAACAGCCGCAGACGGCCGAGATATCCTGATCGAACCGCTTGGAGAGCTTGTAGCATTTCAGCCGATCCACCTGGCGCGGAAAGCTGACCGCCTCGACGAACTCGCCGGGGTGGCGGTCCTGTTTGCCGTAGTCGACGAAGAAGTCTTCGAGGGGCAGGTCGCGGCGGGTGTCACCCTTGCGCAGATGCAGCGTTGCCCCCAACGCAATCAGGGCCGGAGGGTTGTCGCCGATGGGCGACCCGTTGGCGATATTGCCACCCACGGTGGCCGCGTGGCGGACCTGCACCGAGGCGTAACGGCGGATCATTTCGGCGTAGGACGGGTGGTGATCGCTGAGCGCCTCGCCCATCCGGTTCATGTCCACCATGGCGCCGAACCGCATCGTGTCTTCGGTGATGGCTATCTCTTTCAAGTCCCCGCAGCCGCTGAGGAAGATCACCGGGTCCAGATCACGCAATTGCTTGGTCACCCAAAGGCCGACATCGGTGGCGCCGGCCACCAGCGTGGCATCCGGGTGGGCGGCGTAGACCTCGGCCAGTTCGTCACTGTTGCGCGGGAGGAAGCGGCGGGAGGGGCGCTCTGCCCCCCGGTCTTCGACCGCCCCCCGGGATATTTCCGGCAAGAGGAAGGACTTGTCGGTTTCGATCCAGTCGGGGACCGGTGTGCCCTCAACTGCCTGTGCGGCGCGGATGATCGGGGCGTAGCCGGTGCAGCGGCAGAGATTGCCCGCCAGCTGGGTGTCGTGATCGGTGGCGCCGTTGGTGTGGCTTGCGACCATAGACATCACGAAACCGGGGGTGCAGAAGCCGCATTGCGAGCCGTGATGCTCTACCATCGCCTGTTGGACGGGATGCATTTGACCACCGGGACCACTGGCGCCTTCGACAGTGCGGACCGCTTTGCCATGGAGTTGCGGCAGGAACAGGATGCAGGCGTTCAGCGCCTTGGCGCCGTCCTCATCCGTCACCATGACCGTGCAGGCGCCGCAATCGCCCTCGTTGCAGCCTTCCTTGGTGCCGGTCAGCCCACGCTCTTCGCGCAGCCAGTCCAGCAGCGTGGCGGTGGGATCGACCCCCGCCAGGTCCACAGTCTCTCCGTTCAGAAGAAACGTGATGTCCATAGTGTGAAACCCGTCGCCTTACCCTGTTATGCCCCTGAACGTTCTCCCTCGATGCGACGTAGAAGAAGAAGCGGGCGTGTCTTCGTTCACAACGTTAGAAAGAGCGCGGGCGATCTGGCAAGAAAAACTGCCCTTGGGATGTGGGTTTTGGGCGGTTTTGGGTGCTTCTGGTCCTTGACTGATGTCAATTACAGTTATGTTTTCTCAGGATATTTTGTCACATCGCGTGTGGTGGGGTCAGAAGCTCCTTCAAGAATTCCAGAATAATCCGGTCCGATCTTTCGGGAAAATAAGCGCCCGGTTCCCGCTTTCTCAGCGCGGATCGCTGGGGTAGCTTCGGCGTCATGAGCAGTACTCCGCGATTCATCCATCTCCGCGTTCACACCGAATATTCCCTTCTCGAAGGCGCCGTGCGGTTGAAGAAGCTGCCGGATCTGTGCCGGAAGATGGAGATGCCCGCCGTTGCCGTCACCGACACCAACAACATGTTCTCGGCGCTTGAGTTCTCGGTCGGTGCGAGCGGGGCCGGTGTCCAGCCGATCATCGGGTGTCAGGTCGATCTGGCCTACGTGCAGGCGCAGCCCGGCGAGAAGCCGAAACCACCCGCGCCGCTGGTGCTGCTGGCACAAAATGAGGCCGGGTATGAAAACCTGATGCAGCTGAGCTCATGCCTCTATGTGGACAAGGGCGGGCAGCTGCCGCAGGTGTCGCTGGAGGAACTGGCGCAGCATTCGGCGGGGCTGATCTGTTTGACCGGAGGCCCCGACGGGCCGGTGGGTATGCTGTTGCAAGCGGGTCAGCGCCCGGCGGCCGAGGCGCTAGTGGACCGGCTGGCGGCGATGTTCTCGGACCGGCTTTATATCGAGCTGCAGCGCCATCCGGGCGAGGGTGGGCAGCCCGAAGCTGAGCGGCTGACCGAGCGCGGCCATGTCGAGATGGCCTATGCCAAGAACCTGCCACTGGTGGCAACAAATGACGTCTATTTCCCAACCTCGGACATGTATGAGGCGCATGATGCGCTGATCTGTATCTCCGAAGGCGCCTATGTGGACCAGCAGGAGGGGCGGCGGCGTCTGACCGCGCAGCACTACCTCAAATCGCCACAGGAGATGGCGACGCTGTTCGCCGATCTGCCCGAGGCCATCGAGAACACGGTCGAGATCGCCAAACGCTGCGCCTTCATGGCCTATCGCCGCGACCCGATCCTGCCGAAATTCGCCGATGACGAGGTCGAGGAATTGCGGCGGCAGGCCAATGAGGGCCTGCAGAAACGCTTGGCCGTGATCCCGCATGCGGTGACGCCCGAGGAATATCAGGAGCGGCTGGATTTCGAACTTGGCATCATCGAGGGCATGGGCTTTCCCGGCTACTTCCTGATCGTGGCCGATTTCATCAAATGGGCCAAGGATCACGACATTCCGGTGGGGCCGGGACGGGGGTCCGGTGCGGGCTCGCTGGTGGCTTATGCGCTGACGGTCACCGACCTCGATCCGCTGCGCTATTCGCTGCTGTTCGAACGCTTCCTGAACCCCGAACGGGTATCGATGCCCGACTTCGACATCGACTTCTGCATGGACCGCCGCGAAGAGGTGATCCGTTATGTGCAGGAGAAATATGGGCGCGACAAGGTCGGGCAGATCATCACCTTTGGAGCACTTCTGTCGAAGGCCGCCGTGCGCGATATCGGGCGCGTGCTGCAGATGCCCTACGGGCAGGTGGACCGGCTGTCCAAGATGATCCCGGTCGAGGGGGTCAAACCCGTTTCCATTGAAAAGGCGCTGAAGGACGAGCCGCGTCTACGTGAGGAAGCGCGCAGTGAAGAAGTGGTGGATCGTCTGCTCACGTACGGCCAACAGGTCGAAGGGCTGCTTCGGAACGCCTCGACCCACGCCGCCGGTGTCGTGATCGGTGACCGGCCTCTGGACGCGTTGGTGCCGCTTTATCAGGACCCGCGTTCGGACATGCCCGCGACCCAGTTCAACATGAAATGGGTCGAGCAGGCGGGGCTGGTGAAGTTCGACTTTCTGGGCCTCAAGACCCTGACCGTCATTCAGAATGCCGTCGACCTGATCCTCAAATCGGGCCGCGACCTGCATGTGGCCGCCGATGGCACGCAGCTATATGATCCGCCCGAGGGTGCGGTGAACGAGATCAACGCCATCCCGCTGGATGACGAGGCGACGTATAAGCTCTACTCGGCGGCGAAGACCGTCGCGGTCTTCCAGGTTGAATCCTCGGGCATGATGGATGCGCTCAAGCGCATGAAACCCACTTGTATCGAGGATATCGTGGCCCTTGTGGCGCTCTACCGTCCCGGCCCGATGGAGAACATCCCCACCTATTGCGAGGTCAAGAACGGCCAGCGCGAGATCACCTCGGTCCACCCCCTGATCGACCATATCCTGTCGGAAACCCAAGGCATCATCGTCTATCAGGAACAGGTGATGCAGATCGCGCAGGTGATGGCGGGCTACAGCCTTGGCGGCGCCGACCTGCTGCGCCGCGCGATGGGCAAGAAGATCAAGGAGGCGATGGACGCCGAACGTCCGAAATTCGAAAAGGGCGCGGCAGAGAACGGTGTGGACGCCAAGAAAGCCTCCGAAGTCTTTGACCTCCTGGAGAAATTCGCCAATTACGGATTCAACAAATCCCACGCGGCGGCCTATGCGGTGGTGTCCTACCAGACCGGCTGGCTCAAAGCGAACCACCCAGTCGAGTTCATGGCGGGTGTCATGAACTGCGATGTCCATCTGACCGACAAGCTGGCCGTTTACTTCGAAGAGGTGAAGAAGGGGCTGGACCTGCCCTACGTGCCACCCTGCGTGAACCGCTCGCAGGCAACCTTTGACGTGGTGGATGGCGAGTTGGTCTATGCACTGGGCGCGCTCAAGAATGTGGGCGTCGAGGCCATGAACCTCGTGGTCGAGGGGCGCGATGGCAAACCCTTCGTGAACCTCTTCGACCTTGCCCGCCGGGTGGATCTGAAGAAGGTCGGCAAACGGCCTCTGGAGATGATGGCCCGCGCGGGTGCCTTCGACCAGCTCGACGGCAACCGGCGACGGGTGTTCGAAAGCCTTGATGCGCTGGTGAACTATTCGGCGGCGATCCATGAACAGAAGAACTCGAACCAGGTGTCGCTGTTCGGTGAGGCGGGCGACGACCTGCCCGAACCGCGCCTGTCGCCGACACCCGACTGGCTGCCCGCCGAACGGCTGAGCGAGGAATTCAAGGCGATCGGGTTCTACCTGTCCGGCCATCCGCTGGACGACTACATGCCCGCGCTCAAGCGCAAGCAGGTGCTGACGCTGGACGAGGTGACGGACAAGGCGCGCCCGGGGCCTTTGATTGCCAAGATGGCCGGTGTCGTGGCCGGTCGGCAGGAGCGGAAATCGGCCCGTGGCAACCGCTTTGCCTTTGCGCAGCTCTCGGACCCGAGCGGAGCCTATGAGGTCACGCTGTTCTCGGAGACACTGGAGAAAAGCCGCGAGTTTCTGGAAACCGGTGCCCATGTAGTGCTGACCGCCGAAGCAACCATGGAGGCGGATCAGCTCAAGCTGCTGGGTCGCTCGGTCGGCCCCATCGACGCCGCCGTGGCCGAGGCCGGGGTGACAGGCCTGCGGATTTTCGTGGACGAGGCGCAGGCTTTGCCGACGGTGGCCAAGGTTCTCGAAGAAGCCGCCTCAGCCGCGCGCGGGGCCTCCAAGGGGCCGATCCAGCTCTGCCTGTTGGACCCGGGACTACCGGGGGATGTTGAGATGGAGCTGGGCCAGGATTTTCCTATCACGCCGCAGATCAAGGGGGCGATCAAATCCTTGGAAGGCGTGCTGTCGGTCGAGGAAATGTAGCTGAACGCACGTTTGGCCTGATGACGGTTTTCAGCCATTGTGAAACTTGCCGAACAGTACAACCATCTACTGGCTTCAGCCGGTCGGTAAAAGCGACCGCGTTCAGGCCATCCGATTCCAGAGCTCTTCACACATCCGACCCACGCGCGCTTCGATGGCTGCTGCTGCATCCACCGCGATATCCTCACGCCAGCGCCGGGCAACGATCTGAACACTGATCGGCTGCGGTCCCTTGGGCAGATTTGCCAGCCGCGCCGGAACACAAGCCGACGGAAGTCCGATGAAGTTCATCGCATAGGAGTAGACGGCACAGCCCAGCACCTCATGCACCCCGGGTGCCCCTTCCGTGTCGCGGTCGGGCTTGAAAAAGGGCTGCGG
This sequence comes from Ruegeria sp., assembly GCF_040830605.1. Taxonomy (GTDB): domain Bacteria; phylum Pseudomonadota; class Alphaproteobacteria; order Rhodobacterales; family Rhodobacteraceae; genus Ruegeria. The sequence goes on along the minus strand of NZ_JBFOMD010000009.1, from coordinate 373,182 downwards.
CAGGAAGGGTGTCAGCACCAGCGGGTAGTCCTCCAGAAACAGGGACCATCGCCGCGCATAGTGGCTGCGCTTGGCCATCATCTGCACTAGCTCGGTGTCCAGAAAGGGCGGGAACTCCTGAAAATAGACCTCGAAGATATCGCGGACGGTTTGGGAGCCGTAGGCGTCGATATCGCCCTTCATCAGCGTCCACACCTCGCCCATCAGGGCGCGATAGCCGGTGCGACCGCAGTCGAACACATCGGGCGGTTCGACCTCTTCGAAGTGATAACCGGCATCCTCCAGCGCTGCGCGGGCGGCGTCGAGCGCGGCCTCGACCTCGGGGTGCAGGTCGTAACCGAAGGTGTTCTTGGTGAAGGCGACCTTGATCGGGCCATCCACCGGCTCACCGCGCCAGGGCAGGGGGACATGGAAGGGGTCGCGCGGATCGGAGGCGATCATGGTGGGCATCGACAGATGCAGGTCCTCTGCGCTGCGGGTGATCAGCCCCTGCACCGACATGGATTGCGCCAGCATGCCACGCTCGACGGTCTGGCTGGGGTTCCAGGCGGGCACGCGGCCCAGCCCGGGCTTGACGGTCACCGCTCCGTTGGCGGCTGCGGGAAAGCGCAGACTGCCGCCGATGTCGTTGCCATGCGCCAGCGCCCCGATCCCGGCCATCACCGCAGCCCCGGCACCGCCCGAGGAACCGCCGGGCGAGATATGTTTGCCCCAAGGGTTGTGGGTGCGGCCATGCAGCGGATTGTCGGTGTCGGCCCGGAACGAAAACTCCGGCGTGTTGGTGCGTCCGATCACGACCGCGCCCGCCTTTTGCAGATTGGCCACGATGGGAGCGTCACCGGGGGCGATCAGATCCTTCAGCGCGGTAACGCCATTGGTCGTTGCGTGTCCCTTCTGGTCGACATTCACCTTGATGGTAACCGGCACCCCATGCAGCGGCCCGATTGGTGCACCGTCTCTGCGTGTCTTGTCCAGCGCCCGCGCTTGTTCCAGTGCCTCAGCGCTGCAATCGCCCACCACCGCGTTGAGTGCGGGGTTGACCGTCTGCATCCGTTGGATCGCTGCTGAAACGCTGTCTTCGGCGGAAATCTCGCCTGCCTTGATGCGTGCGGCGAGGTCGGTGGCGCTGAGGCGCCAGATCTCTGTGTCGGTCATGAAATATCTCCCGCCGGGCAGCCTACGCCGGGCGGGAGAGAAGGCAAGAGCCTTTGAGCGGGCCGAAGATCGGCGCCGCGTGCCCTGTCAGGCCTGTGCGTAACCGATGGTCTGCAGGGCCGACTTGATCTCATCCAGAATGACCGGGTCGTCGATGGTGGCAGGCATCTTGTAGTCCTTGCCGTCGGCGATCGAGACCATGGTGCCGCGCAGGATCTTGCCCGAGCGGGTTTTCGGCAGGCGGTCCACCACGACGGCCAGCTTGAAGGCGGCGACGGGGCCGATCTTTTCCCGCACCAGTTTGACCACTTCGCCTACGATATCCGAGTGATCGCGGTCCGCGCCGGCGTTGAGGCAGAGGAATCCCACAGGCATCTGTCCCTTGAGCTGGTCCGAGACGCCGATCACCGCGCATTCGGCCACGTCGGGGTGGGCGGCCAGAACCTCTTCCATCCCACCGGTCGACAGGCGGTGGCCCGCCACGTTGATGACGTCATCGGTGCGCGCCATGATGTAGAGGTATCCGTCCTCGTCGATCATCCCGGCATCGCCGGTCTCATAGTAGCCGGGGAACTGCTGCAGGTAAGATTTGCGGAACCGGTCCTCGGCATTCCACAGGGTCGGCAGGGTGCCCGGCGGCAGCGGCAGCTTTACCGCGATGGCGCCCAACTCGCCGGGTTGCATCGGGTGTCCGCCTTCATCAAGGATCTGCACGTCATAGCCCGGCATCGGCTTGGCGGGTGAGCCCAGCTTGACCGGCAATTGCTCGATCCCCAGCGGGTTGCCTGCGATGGCCCAGCCGGTTTCGGTTTGCCACCAGTGGTCGATCACCGGCACCTTCAGCGCGTCCTGTGCCCATTCGATGGTGTCGGGGTCCGCGCGCTCGCCAGCCAGATAGAGCGCCTGCAGGCAGGACAGGTCGTATTTCCCCAGCATCTCGCCTTTGGGGTCCTCGCGCTTGACGGCGCGGATGGCGGTGGGGGCGGTGAAGAAGCTTTTGACCTTGTGCTCGGAAATCACCCGCCAAAACGTGCCTGCATCCGGAGTGCCAACCGGCTTGCCCTCGAACACGATGGTGGTGTTGCCGTGGATCAGGGGCGCGTAGCAGATATACGAATGCCCTACGACCCAGCCCACATCCGAAGCGGCCCAGAACACATCGCCCGGATCGACATTGTAGATGTTCTTCATGGTCCAGTTCAGCGCCACCAGATGGCCCGCCGTGGGGCGCACCACGCCCTTGGGTGCGCCGGTAGTGCCGGAGGTATAGAGGATATAGGCCGGATCGTTGCCCGCCACCGGCACGCATTCCGCCGGTTCGACGCCGTATTGGAAGCCGTGCCAGTTGTAGTCGCGCCCCTCGACCAGCTTGGCCACTTCCTGTTCGCGCTGGAAGATGACGCAGAAATCGGGCTTGTGCGTGGCCATCTCGATGGCGCCGTCGAGGAGAGGTTTGTAGTGCACCACACGCCCCGGCTCGATCCCGCAGGAGGCAGCGATAATCGCTTTGGGTCGGGCATCGTCGATCCGAACCGCCAGTTCATTCGACGCAAAGCCGCCGAACACGACCGAATGCACCGCACCCAGACGGGCGCAGGCCAGCATCGCCTCGAGCGCTTCGGGGATCATCGGCATGTAGATGATGACCCGGTCGCCCTTCTCGACGCCCTTGGCCCGCAGTGCCCCGGCCAGGGTGGCCACTCGGTTGCGCAGCTCCATGTACGAGATCTCGCGCTTGGTGTGGGTGATGGGGCTGTCATAGATGATCGCGGCCTGTTCGCCCCGGCCATTCTCGACATGCCGGTCCACGGCATTCCAGCAGGTGTTTACCTTGGCATCCGAGAACCATTCGTAGAGCGGGGCGTTGTCGTCATAGAGCGCGCGGGTGGGGGCCTCGACCCAGTCGATCCCCTTGGCGGCTTCCATCCAGAATGCCTCGGGGTCGTTCTTCCAGCTCTCGTAAACATCCCTGTATGCCATGGCGTCCTCCTCACGTTCGGCTTGCAGAATGTGTTAGGCATCCGGATGCCACCGGGCAAGCAGCCGCTGCGACGTCGCGTCAGATTATCGCAATGAATTTGCAAGATAGGCGGATTTTCGTCTGCAAATTTTTGCAAACTACATATTTTCGCAATAATTGCAGTAAATGTATCTCGATTTTGCAAACTTGCTAATTTTTGAACTGCAAATGTGAGTGAATCGGTTGATTGCCGCTACGTCAATCGCAAGAGCGAAAATCGTATTTGTGACGCTGCGTTCACTTTGGCGTGATCTCTACAAAGTGACGCCCGATCCCCATCTCCGGTTCAGCAGGCGAGCAGGATATTTCTGCCGCCGATGCGCCCCACCCGGACGGTGTATTGAAAAGGGATTACCAAGATGAAGAAACTGATGTTTGTCGCCCTGCTCGGCCTTGCAGCCTGTGGCCAGTATCCGATGCAGAAACCGCTGGCGGTGGACGGCACGCGCAACGCAAATTTCGGCTTTGACGAGGTCGAGTGCCGAGCCCTGGCCGCAAATTACCATCCGGGCAAGCAGGGCGCGGATATTGCCTATGGCGCGGTCAGCGGTGCGGTCACCGGCTGGACCATCGGTGAGAGCGAGGATGTTGTCGCGGGGGCGTTGAGCGGCGCCATTATCGGGGCCGCAAAGGGGCAGTATAATGACGAGCTGATTCGGCGTCAGGTGATGGTCAACTGCATGCAGGGGCGGGGGCACCGAGTAATCGGCTGACCTGTCCGCAGGCGCCGCATGCGCTGGATCTGCCGGGGCCTACCCAGCAGATTTGGCGTAGCGCGGCAGGGTGTCCTGAATGTTGAGCCAGCTCAGATGATCGGCATGGAAGACATGCAGCCGCGGCGGTAGCTCGTTCGGGTCCTCCAGCGTCGCGGTATAGAGGTGGATGTTCACCTTATCTGCGGCTTTGCGGTACGCCATCTGCGTACCGCAGGTGCCGCAGAACAGACGTTCGACCCCTTCGGATGAGTTGTAGACGCTCGGCGCCTCTCCGGCCCAGTTGACCGACCCGTGCGGCAATCCGAAAAATGCGGTGATGGGTGCCGCGCAGTTCCGGCGGCAGTCGGCGCAGTGGCAATAACAACTCCACGCCACCTCACCATCGCTTTCCCAGCGCACCGCGCCGCAATGGCAATGCCCTTTCATGGTGACCTCCCGTGATGGGCGGCCGGAAATGCGACCGCCGGGATCAACCGTAATGCGCAACCGGCGTTCCGGCAATGGCGGCCATGTTCAACAGCCCCCGCGCGGTGATCGAGGGTGTCACGATATGCGCCTTGTTGCCCATGCCCATCAGGATCGGGCCAACCTCGATCCCGTCCGCCTTCATCTTGAGGATGTTGCGCACGCCGCTTGCCGCATCCGCATGGGCAAAGATCAGCACATTGGCCGCGCCCTCCAGCCGGGAGTTCGGGAAGATCCGTTGCCGCAGCTCCGGATCCAGTGCGGTGTCCAGGTTCATCTCGCCTTCATATGAGAAATCGCGCGTCTCGCTGTCGAGCAGCGCGAGCGCGTCTCGCAACCGCTTGCCCGAGCCTTCGTACTGATTGCCAAACTGCGACTGAGAGCAAAAGGCGATCTTGGGCTCGACGCCGAACCGACGCGCGTGACGAGCAGCGCCGATGGTGATTTCGGCCAGTTCTTCGGGCGTGGGCAGTTGCCGAACATGAGTGTCAGCGATGAACAGGGGGCCGTCTTCCAGGATCATCAGCGACATGGCGCCATGCGGGTGCAGATCGCCATTGCCCAGCACCTGTTCGACGTAGTTGAGGTGCCAGCGGAACTCACCAAATGTGCCGCAGATCATGCTGTCGGCCTCGCCGCGATGCACCATGATGGCTCCGATGGCGGTGGTGTTGGTGCGCATGATCGCCTTGGCCAGATCCGGGGTCACACCCCGGCGCTGCATGAGCTGGTGATACGAGGTCCAATAGTCGTAATAGCGCGGGTCGTTTTCCGGGTTCACGATCTGGAAATCCTGTCCGGGGCGCACCGACAGGCCCATCCGTTCGCAACGTGCCTCGATCACCTCTGGGCGGCCGATCAGGATCGGGGTTTCGGTGGTCTCCTCCAGAACGGCCTGGGCGGCGCGCAGTACCCTCTCATCCTCGCCCTCGGCATAGACGATCCGGCGCGAGGCGGCGGTGGCGGCCTCGAACACAGGGCGCATCAGCAGGGCCGACTTGAAGACGGTCTGGTTCAGCTTCTCTTTATAGGCTTCCATATCCTCGATGGGCCGTTTGGCCACGCCGCTTTCCATTGCGGCCCGGGCCACCGACGACGACACCACGCCCACCAAGCGCGGGTCGAAGGGTTTCGGGATCAGGTAATCCACGCCGAACGTCAGCTGCTCGCCCTTGTAAGCCGCCGCCGCCTCGGCGCTGGTGGTGGCGCGGGCAAGCTCTGCGATGCCGTCGACGCAGGCGATCTGCATCTCGTCATTGATCTCGGTCGCGCCGACGTCCAGCGCGCCCCGGAAGATGAAAGGGAAGCAGAGCACGTTGTTGACCTGATTGGGAAAATCGCTACGTCCGGTGGCGATGATCGCCTTCGGGGCCACCTCGCGCGCGACGTCGGGCAGGATCTCGGGCGTCGGATTGGCCAGCGCGAAGATGATGGGCCGGTCGGCCATTTTTGCGACCATCTCGGATTTCAGTACATTAGGGCCGGAAAGGCCAAGGAACAGGTCCGCCCCGTCGATGACCTCATCCAGCGTGCGCAGATCGCTGTTCTGCGCAAAGGCCGCCTTCTGCGGGTTCATGTCCTCGGTGCGGCCCTCATAGACCAGCCCGTGAATGTCACACAGCCAGATGTTCTCGCGCTTGACGCCCAGCTTGAGCAGCATGTTGAGGCAGGCTATGCCCGCGGCCCCGCCGCCGGTCGAGACGATCTTGATGTCCCCGAACGATTTGCCGGCCACATGCAGGGCGTTCTTGGCGGCGGCGCCGACCACAATGGCGGTGCCGTGCTGGTCATCGTGGAAGACCGGGATATTCATCCGCTCGCGGCAGAGCTTTTCGACGATGAAGCAGTCAGGCGCCTTTATGTCTTCCAGATTGATGGCGCCAAAAGTCGGACCCAGCGCACAGACGATGTCCGCCAGTTTCTCTGGGTCCTGCTCGTCTACCTCGATATCGAAACAGTCGATACCGGCGAATTTCTTGAACAGGACCGCCTTGCCCTCCATCACCGGTTTGCTGGCCAGCGCGCCGATATTACCCAGCCCCAGAACGGCGGTGCCGTTCGACACCACCGCCACCAGATTGCCCCGCGCGGTATAGCGTTCGGCGGTCGAGGCGTCCTGTTTGATCTCTATACAGGCCTCGGCCACGCCGGGAGAGTAGGCGCGCGACAGATCCCGCCCGTTCGCCATCGGCTTGGTCGCCTTGATCTCAAGCTTCCCGGGCTTGGGGAATTCATGATAATCGAGGGCGGCCTGGCGCTGGCTGGGGGTGTCGGACATGAAGGCGCTCCTTGAGAAATTTAGTTTAGTATTAAACTACTTTTGACGCCGGGGAAACAGGGGTTTTGGAGAATCTGTACCGCAGGCGGCTTCTTGCAAAACTGTCAGGCCCCGGTCACTGTCCGGGCCAGAGGAGACGAAGATGACCGACACCATTGCGGAAATACGCCTGCCGACCAGCGAGTTGCGCGACGATATCCCGTTTTTTACCAAGACGCTGAAGATGCGGATGGACATGATCTGTCCCGCCGACGACCCGCGCACGGCGGTGTTTTCCGGTCACGGGCTGCGGTTGCGGGTGGAAAAGGACGCGCCCGAGCCGCCGGGCACGATCCGCATCCTGACCGAGGATCCGGACGGGTTTGCAGATGGCCAGCGTTCGATGGTGGCGCCGAACGGCACCCGCATCGAGATCGAAGAGCGCAACCCGCCCATGGTAATGCCCGAGACGGTGCATTCCTTCGTCGTGCGCCGCCTCAAGGATCAGGCGCCATGGATCATCGGACGGGCCGGAATGCATTACCGCGATCTGGTGCCCTCGCGCCTTGGCGGGTCGATCATTGCCAGTCATATCCGCATTCCGGACGGCGGCCCGGTGCCGGATATGGTGCATTTCCACAAGGTGGGCTTTCAACTCATCTTCTGTATCTACGGCTGGGTAGACGTGGTCTACGAAGATCAGGGCGAAAGGATGCGCCTGACCGCGGGCGATTGCTTCATCCAGCCACCCGAGATCCGCCACCGAGTGCTCGAGGCAAGCGACAACGTACAGGTGATCGAGATCGGTGTGCCGGCCGAACACGTGACGGAGATTGATCATGAGATGACCCTGCCCACACCGCATTACCGCCCCGACCGCGAATGGCAGGGGCAGCGGTTCGTTTACAACAAGGCGGAAGGGGCCGAATGGATACCCTTCCGCCTGCCGGGCTATGTCTGCCGAGACACCACGATTGCCGAGAACACCAAGGGCGTCGCAGGCGTGCAGGTCGTGCGCCGGGGCGAGGGCGATCCGGTCTGGGCGAGTCATGACACCGATATCCACTTCACCTTCGTCATGAACGGCGAGGTGACGCTGGAGGGCGAAGACCGCGATTCCTACCGGTTGGAACAGGGCGATGCCTTTGTCATCCCGCCGGGGATGGAGACGCGGCTTGCCGATCCGTCGGACGATGTGGAATTGCTCGAGGTCACGTTGCCCGGCGTGTTCAACACCACCTTGGCTTGACGACGCGATCCGACTGTGACGGGGCAGGGATGCGAGGCTCTGCCTCGCGCTCCGGGATATTTGTGAACAGAAGAAGCAGGGCGCGCGTGCCATCCTTCTTCTGTTTGAAAATATCCCGGGGGAGTCGCGCAGAACGCGCGGCGGGGGCAGCGCCTCCTTTTCCTCTGGTGCAGACTTCACCTCGCGCCGGTCTTTCCTTTAGGGTATGCCATTCTGACCAGATGATCAAAAATCGGGGAATCGCCATGAGCCTGAAAGACGCCGCCCTTGCAGTTCGCGAAAACGCCCACGCGCCTTATTCCAACTTCAAGGTTGGGGCCGCGATCCGGTCAGCTTCGGGCGCGGTCCATGCAGGGTGCAACGTCGAGAACGCAGCTTATCCCGAAGGTACCTGTGCCGAGGCGGGCGCCATAGCGGCCATGGTTGCTGAGGGAGAGACAGAGCTGACCGAGGTCTACGTGGTGGCAAGTGGCGCGCATCCGGTGCCGCCCTGTGGCGGGTGCCGCCAGAAACTGGCCGAGTTCGGCAAGGCGGAGGTTGTTGTCACCATGGCCACCGTGGATGGCACCGAGATGCATACGACCATCGGCGATCTGCTGCCGGGGGCCTTTGGTGCTGCGCATATGGAGGAGCACTGAGCGCATGGATGCCCGTTCGATCATTGGCAGGCTGCGCCGCCGGGAAGTGCCTTCAAGCGAGGAACTGCACTGGTTCGCCCAAGGCCTTGCCGATGGCGGCGTGAGCGACGCGCAGGCCGGGGCCTTTGCAATGGCGGTTTGCATGGGCGGGTTGGACGCCGAGGCCCGCGCCGCGCTGACGCTGGCGATGCGCGACAGCGGCGATGTGCTGAGCTGGGATCTGGACGGCCCCGTGATCGACAAGCATTCGACCGGTGGCGTTGGCGATTGCGTGTCGCTGGTGCTGGCGCCCGCGCTGGCGGAATGCGGGGCTTATGTGCCGATGATCTCGGGGCGGGGGTTGGGCCATACGGGCGGCACGCTTGACAAGATGGAGGCGATTCCCGGCGTCACCACGCAGGTGGGGCAGGAGCGGCTGGCACAGATTGTGGGCGACGTGGGTGCGGCCATCGTGGGCGCCACGGCCACCATCGCGCCTGCCGACAAGCGACTTTATGCGATCCGGGACGTGACGGCGACGGTGGAAAGCCTCGATCTGATCACCGCCTCGATCCTGTCCAAGAAACTGGCTGCCAGCCCGGATGCGCTGGTGTTGGACGTCAAGGTCGGCAGCGGCGCCTTCATGAAAACCCCGGACGAGGCGCGGGCGCTCGCAAGCGCCCTGGCCGGGACCGCGAATGCCGCCGGGTGCCGGACCTCGGCCGTGATCACCGACATGAACCAGCCGCTTGCGCCGTCGCTGGGCAATGCGTTGGAAGTGGCCGAGGTGATGTGGGCGTTGACGTGCGGACAGGGCAGCCCTTTGGCCGAACTGTCAGCGGAACTGGGCGGCGTACTGCTGGTTGATGCCGGACTGGCAGATGATGCCGACGATGGCGCTGCCCGGATCGCCGAGATCATCCGCAATGGCCGTGCCGCCGAGCGGTTTGGTCGCATGATCGCATCCGTGGGCGGGCCTGTGAAGTTCGTCGAGAACTGGGCACGGTTTCTGCCCGAAGCGACTGTAGTTCAGGAAGTGCAGGCGCGCGAGGCCGGATATGTCACGTCTATCGACGGCGAGGCACTGGGCCTTGCGGTTGTGGCGCTGGGTGGCGGGCGTCAGGTTGAAAGCGATGTGATCGATCCGGGTGTCGGCCTGTCAGGCATGGTTCGGCTGGGCGACAGGGTCGGCAAGGGAGAACCGCTCGCCGTGATCCACGCCGCCCGCGAGGATGCGGCGCGGCAGGCTGAGGCTGCCGTGCGCGCGGCGATCACTCTGGCGGACAAGCCTACGGACCTGCCGCAATTGATACATGAAAGGATTGCCGCATGACCCGGGCCTTTCTGGTGGTGATGGACTCGGTGGGTATCGGCGGTGCGCCAGATGCGGACCGGTTCTTTAACGGGAAAACTCCCGATACAGGGGCCAACACGCTGGCCCATATCGCGCAGGCCTGCGTTGTGGGTCATGCTGAGGAGGGGCGCTCGGGCCCATTGCACCTGCCCAATCTGGCGGCGCTGGGACTGGGGGCGGCGGTGCGGCTGGCCTCGGGCGACGATGCGCCGGGGCTTGGGGCACCGGCCACCGGTCTTTGGGGCTGCGCGCGCGAGCACAGCCCGGGCAAGGACACGCCCTCGGGCCATTGGGAACTGGCGGGGCTGCCGGTGCCGTGGGACTGGCACTATTTCCCGGATACGGTGCCCGCTTTCCCCGGCAACCTCAGCCGCGCCGTGGCCGAGGCTGCCGGGACGGACGGTATCCTTGGCGACTGCCATGCCTCGGGAACGGTGATCATCGACTGCCACGGGGCGGAGCATATGCGCACCGGCAAGCCGATCTGCTACACCTCTGCCGACAGCGTGTTCCAGATCGCCGCGCATGAGGAGACGTTCGGCCTCGACCGCCTGCTGGATCTGTGCCGTGCAATCGCCCCGCGCCTGCACGAGATGAAGGTGGGTCGCGTTATCGCGCGCCCCTTCGTGGGCAGCCCCGATCAGGGCTTTACCCGCACCACCAACCGTAAGGATTTCGCCATCACTCCGCCCGCGCCGGTGCTGACCAACTGGGCGCAGGATGCTGGACGCCGGGTGCATGCGGTCGGCAAGATCGGCGACATCTTCTCGATGCAGGGGATCGACACGTTGTGCAAGGGTTCGGATGCCGAGCTGATGGGGCATCTGTCGGCGCTGGTGGACGACGCCGAAGAGGGCAGCCTGACCTTTGCCAATTTCGTCGAGTTCGACAGCCTCTATGGCCACCGCCGCGATATCAGCGGCTATGCCCGTGCGCTGGAATGGTTCGATGTCGAGATCGGCAAGGTCCTGCAAAAACTACGCCCCGGCGACCTGATGCTGCTGACCGCCGATCACGGCAATGACCCGAGTTGGACCGGCACCGACCACACGCGCGAGCAGGTGCCGGTTCTGATCGCCGGGCGCGGTGCGGGTGAAATCGGCGCCGTGAACTTCGCCGATGTTGCCGCCAGCATCGCCCAACATCTTGATATCCCGGCACAGGGACCGGGGAGGAGTTTTCTTTGACCTCCGCTGACTCCACAGTCGCCCACCTGCCAAAGGTTGAACTGCACCTGCATCACGAAGGCGCGGCCCCTCCGGCCTTTATCCGCCAGTTGGCGCATGAGAAACGCATCGACCTGAGCGGGATCTTCACGCCTGACGGCTCTTACGATTTCCGAGATTTTGCGCATTTCCTCAGTGTCTATGAGGCCGCCAGCCAGGTGCTGACCGGACCTGAAGAGTTCCGGCGCCTGACCTGGGCGATCCTCGAAGAAAGCGCCGCCAACGGTGTGGTCTATTCGGAAACCTTCCTCAGCCCCGATTTCTGCGGTGGCGGAGACGTGGCGGCCTGGCGCGACTATCGGGCCGCGATTCAGGATGCCGCCGACGAGGCCGAGGCCAAGCTGGGCATCACCCTGCGCGGCGTTGTCACCTGCGTGCGCCATTTCGGCCCGGAACAGGCTAAGGCCTCGGCCCGCTGCGCTGCTGAGACCGCTGGGAACTGGATCACCGGCTTCGGCATGGGCGGAAACGAAGGCATGCACCGTCAGGGCGATTTCGCCTGGGCCTTCGACTGCGCTCGCGAGGCTGGGCTGCAACTGACCACCCATGCGGGCGAGTTCGGCGGGCCCGAGAGCGTGCGTGATGCGGTGCGCGACCTGAAAGTCGAGCGGATCGGTCACGGTGTCCGCGCCATCGAGGACCCCGATCTTGTGCATGAACTGGCCGACCGGGGCATCACGCTTGAGGTCTGCCCGGGTTCGAACGTGGTTCTGGGTCTCTATCCCGATTTCAACGCCCACCCGATCGCCCGGCTGCGCGAGGCGGGCGTCAAAGTCACGGTCTCGACTGACGATCCGCCGTTTTTCCACACCACCATGCGGCGGGAATATGAGATGCTGAACAGGGCCTTCGGTTGGGGGCCCGAGGATTTCGCCGTGCTCAACGCCACCGCGCTTGAGGCGGCCTTTTGCGATGAAGATACCCGCGCGCGGGTCGAGAAAAGACTGGAGATAACATGAGCGAACACCTGACCATCGTCGATCACCCGCTGGTGCAGCACAAGCTGACGCTCATGCGGGACAAGGGCACGTCGACCGCCGTGTTCCGGCAGTTGCTGCGCGAGATCACCCAGTTGCTCGCCTATGAGATCACCCGCGAGATGCCGCTGACCACCCGCCACATCGAAACACCGATGGAAGAGATGGACGCGCCAATCCTGGCCGGCAAGAAACTGGCGTTGGTGTCGATCCTGCGCGCCGGAAACGGGATGCTGGACGGAGTGTTGGAACTTGTACCATCTGCCCGCGTTGGGTTTGTCGGATTGTACCGCGATGAAGAGACGTTGAAACCCGTGCAATACTACTTCAAGGCACCTGAGGGACTGAAGGACCGGCTGGTGATCGCGGTGGATCCGATGCTGGCCACCGGCAACAGCTCGGCTGCCGCCATCGACCTGCTCAAAGAGGCAGGCGCCACCGATATCCGGTTCCTCTGCCTGCTGGCCGCGCCCGAAGGCGTTGCGCGCATGAAAGAGGCGCATCCCGACGTGCCCATCGTCACTGCGTCGCTGGACCGAGAGTTGAACTCCAAGGGCTACATCATGCCCGGGCTGGGCGATGCCGGGGACCGGATGTTCGGAACAAAATAGAGCGAATTCACCGGACTGGCCGCTTTACTCATGTGCCGTCCTGGGGCAACGTTGAGGTTCCATTTTCGGGAGGGCGGCCATGAAAGTGATACGTTTGTTTGCAGCCGGGCTTATGGCGGCGCTGGTCGGTGCGGGCGGGCTGATGGCCGATACTCCGCTTACGTCGGATGGAACACCCCTGTCGCTCGACACTCGCGTGGTGCCGCGCCATGTCTACGAGCAGCGTAAGCGGGTGGGCCAGCCGGTTATCCCACGCGGTTACCGCAGCGTCTGGACCGATGGCCGCCTGAACCAGCACCGCGCCGAACACACGCTGCGCCCTGCGGTGGCGCCGCAGGGCTTTGTCGCCCCGCGCGGCTATCGGGCGGTGCGGCGCGCGGATGACAGGCTCAACCCGCGCCGGGGGCTGCGTTCGGCCTATGGCGATGCGCAGACCGAAATTGTTTGGCAGAGCACCACGCCGCGCAAACTGAATCCAGCGTCCTCGGGTGGCAGAATCGCAACCGTGCAGCGTGTGGGGCCGACCTATCTAGGCCAGCAGCGGCAGGGGACCAGCATCGACGTCTTCTCCGGCAATGTCTCGGGGGTTACCGGATATAACCGGTAGACAGCAGCCCGGCATTATCCGCCGCAGATATTCTGCAGCCGGACCCAATCGCGATCCGGCAGGACAGGTTCCAGCGTGCGGCCCGCCATTGGGTCGGCTTCGATCAGCCCCAGAACAGTTTCTCCGGTGATGTCACGGGCATAGGCGTAGGGCGTCGACGGGATCGCGGCCTGCCCGAAGAGCCCCAGCAGCACCTCATCAGAAACCTGCGGGCGTGGTTCGGTCAGCACCTGCTCGGTGTAGAGATCAAGGATATCCGGCGTCAGTTCTCCGGTCGTGAGCAACCGGAACGAGGCCTGCGGCCCCGCCCGGCCCAGCAGGTCTGCCAACGGGTCCACTGCCGCGGCCCGGGTCCGCTCGGCCAGAACATACCCGGCGGCGACGGCGGGGTCCTCGTGATCCTCGATCAGCGCGCGGTTCAGCAACACGATGCCGCCGGGCAGGATCAGGCTGTCGGCCACACTGGCGGGCAGAACCACCAGACGCCGCACGCCGGTACGCTGTGCGAGGCGGCCCAGCACCGCCTGCGCCTCGTCCGTGCTGCAGGCCCTCCCCGCGACCCGTTCGATCCGGTGCAGCACCATGCGACCGATGTCCTGACGTTTGATCGCGGGCACGACCGACACCGTGTGGCGCTGCAGCGCGCCCGGCAGCCAAAAGACCAGTGCGGCGATCACCACGGCCAGAACCCCCGCCACGCTCAGCCAGCGCAGCCGCCCAGGATGCGGGCGGGCCCGTTCGATGGCGCGTTGCAGGCGGTCGATCGCCTCGATCATGGTCTGTTCGGTGTCCGCGAGCTCCAGCGTTTCGCCCGGGTCGCCATCGGGACTGTAGATCGCCGGTGTCTCACCCGGGTTCTGCCGTTCCAGCGCCGCCAGCGACCAGTGGGTCAGCGCCCGGTCGTTGAAATCCGAGATCGTCAGGGTCGCCTCGCCGATCGAGATGACCACCTCGCGCCGCTGATCCTCGGGCGAGGCCCGCCACAGACCGGTGGCTTCGATCCGTTCGTATTCTTTCAGAGCCGTCATGGGATTGGGTTGTGCTCGTCCTCTTTTGGCCAAGCTTAGAGCGTTTTGCGTTTGATTTGAATCGAAATACGCGGCCAGTCCCTTCGGTCGATCGCGCATTTCGATGAAAACGCCTCAGGTAAAACGCAAGACGCTGTAACATGGCTCACGCGCGGCAAGTGGGTCGCACGGCTTCGGGGTGGGCAAATGCGGGGTCGCAAACTGGCATGCGGTGTCGCGGATCGCTCAGAGCCGGGGCAGGGCGGCTGATAGGGGAAGGGGATGCAGGCCTCCAGTTCCACATCCCCGGTCTCTGCCTCGATCCTGATGGTGGCGGCGATGGCAATCCTGGGGGTGATCGACAATGTCGTCGTCCTTCTGGCCGAGACCATCGGGCTGTGGCAGTTCCAACTCACCCGCACGTTGATGATGCTACCGCTGATCGGGGCCATGTCCCTGATCGGGTTGGGAGGTCTGAGGCCGCAGCGGTTGGGCGCGGTCATTCTGCGCAGCGCGTTGGTGGCAACCGCCCTGATGTTCTATTTCAGCGCGCTGGCGCTCATGCCCATCGCTCAAGCCTTGGCGGGGCTCTTTACCTCACCGATGTTCGTGCTGCTGATCTCGTCGCTTGGCATGGGGCAGAGGATCGGCATCTGGCGCATTCTGGCGGTTGTTGTGGGCTTTGTCGGCATTCTCTGCGTATTGCAACCGGATCCGCAGGATTTTGACTTCAACGTGCTGCTGCCGGTGGCGGGCGG
This sequence comes from Ruegeria sp., assembly GCF_040830605.1. GTDB lineage: Bacteria > Pseudomonadota > Alphaproteobacteria > Rhodobacterales > Rhodobacteraceae > Ruegeria. Next base: position 358,163 of record NZ_JBFOMD010000009.1, on the reverse strand, counting down.
GTTTTTCTACGCGCTGGGCGCCGTCACCACGCGGCACATGTGCGCGGGCGAAAGCACCGTGGTGCTGCTGGGCGCGCTGGTGATTGCGCTGGGACTGGCCGGATCAGCAGGGCTGATCGGGCTGGCGGCATTTCCGGTCGAGGCAGTTAACGGCCCCGCAGGCTTTGTCACCCGGGGTTGGGTCTGGCCAATGTCCGAGGCGATCCCCTGGGTGGTGGTGCAGGCTGTCGGCTCGTCGCTGGCGGTGTTCATGCTGATCAAGGCCTATCAACTGGGTGAGCCATCCTATGTATCCGTCTTCGAGTATTCGGTGATGATCTTCGGCCCGCTCTTCGCTTGGGCGGCGCTGGGGCAGCCGGTGGGGATGATGCAGGTCGTCGGTATCGCATTAATCGCGATGGCGGGCAGCGTGATTGCACTTCGCTCTGGCTAGGGGTTCAGCTTGCCCCCAAACGCAGCTAGCGTGGCGGCATGATCATCTCGACCGGCCGTTCCTATGTCTTTGTCCATATCCCCAAGACGGGCGGCACGTCTCTCGCGTTGGCGCTTGAGGCACGGGCGATGAAGGACGATATCCTGCTGGGCGACACGCCCAAGGCCAAACGGCGGCGCAAGCGGGTGAAGGATGCCCCAAGTCGGGGGCGCTTGTGGAAACATTCGACGCTGAGCGATATCGACGGGCTGATCACGCCAGACGTGCTACGCGGGTTGTTTGCCTTTACCCTCGTGCGCAACCCGTGGGACCGGGTCGTCAGCTACTACCATTGGCTGCGCGAGCAGCGGTTCGACCACATTGCGGTAACCCACGCCAAACGGCTCGAGTTCGAACCCTTTGTGATGCATCCGGACATTCTGACCTCGTTGCGCGCCAGCCCCGCGCGGTCCTACATGCAAAGAGCGGACGGGGTCGAACAATGCGCGGCCTATATCCGGATCGAACATTTTGCCGAAGATGCAGTGCCTCTATTCGCGCATCTGGGGTTTTCGGTCGAGATGCCCCATCTGAACAGGTCCGAGCGTGAAGCGGATTACCGGCGCTACTATTCGGATCGCGGGATGGAGGCGGTGGCGCAGGCCTGTGCCGAAGACATTAATAAATTCGTCTATCGCTTTGAATAATATGTAACTTTGTTTGTCTGGGTAAGAGCAATCGGCGCGCCCTTAGGACGCGCCGACGGTCAGTTCAATCTCAGGCCGCCTTGGCTTCGGGGTTGAAGCGGCCATAGAAGCTCTGGCCCTTCTCCGCCATCTCGCGCAGCAGCGGCGGGCAGGTAAACCGTTCACCATATTTCTCGGCCAGTTGATCGCAGCGCTCGGCAGCGTAAGGCGTGCCGATGATATCCAGCCAGCTCAGCGGGCCGCCCGACCACGGGGCAAAGCCCCAAGCGAGAATGGCGCCCACATCGCCTTCGCGGATGTCTTCCAGCACGCCTTCCTCCAGCGCGCGCACCGCCTCCAGAACCTGCGCGAACATCAGACGTTCCTGCACCTCGATCAGGTCGGGCTGATCCTCGGCATGCGGATATTTCTCCTGCAGGCCTTTCCAGTATTCGACGCGCTTGCCCTTGTCGTCATAGTCGAAGAAGCCGGCATTGGCCTTGCGGCCCAGACGGCCCTGTTCCTCCATCCAGAAGATCAGATCGTCAGCGGCACTTTCAGGATAGGCATCGCCCATCGCCGCCTTGGTCGCCCGTGCGATCTTGGCGCCGAGATCAATCGAAGTCTCATCGGTCAGTTGGATCGGTCCGACAGGGAAGCCCAGCTGACGTGCCGCGTTGTCGATCAGCACCGGCGAGACGCCCTCGGTGATCATCCGCGCGCCTTCGTTGACGTAGGGAATGATGCAGCGGTTGCAGTAGAAGAAGCGTGCATCGTTGACCACGATGGGCGTCTTGCGGATCTGGCGCACATAGTCCAGCGCCTTGGCAACTGCGCGGGGACCGGTTTCCTCGCCCTTGATGATCTCGACCAGGAACATCTTTTCGACGGGCGAGAAGAAGTGGATGCCGATGAACTGCTCGGGCCGTTGCGACGCCTTGGCCAGACCGGTGATCGGCAGGGTGGAGGTGTTGGAGGCAAAGATGCAGTCCTCGGGGATGATCGCCTCGACCTTCTGGGTCATGTCGGCCTTGACGGCGGGGTCCTCGAACACCGCTTCGATGATCAGGTCGCAGCCTTTGAGCTGTTCCAGATCCAGCGTCGCGGTGATCCGGCCCAGCATCGCCTCTTTCTTCTCGGCCGTGACCTTGCCGCGTTTGATCCCCTTGTCGAGATAGGCCTCGGTATAGGCTTTGCCCTTGTCGGCGGCTTCCTGGTCGCGGTCGATCAGGATCACCTCCATCCCGGCCTGTGCGCTAACCAGCGCGATACCGGCGCCCATCATGCCCGCACCCAGAACGCCGATCTTCTTGACCGACTGATCCGGCACGCCCGCCGGACGCACGGCGCCCTTCTCCAGCGCCTCCTTGTTCAGGAACAGCGAGCGGATCATGGCACCCGAGGACGGGTTCATCAGCACGGAGGTGAACCAGCGCGCCTCGATCTTCAGTGCGGTGTCGAAATCGACCAGGGCCCCTTCGTAAACCGCGCTCAGCAGAGCCTTGGCTGCCGGGAAGGCGCCTTGGGTCTTGCCGTTCACCATCGCCGAGGCACCGACGAAGTTCATGAAGCCCGCTGGGTGGTAAGGCGCGCCGCCGGGCATCTTGTAGCCCTTGGCATCCCACGGCTTGACCAGATCGGTGTCCTTGGCATTCAGCACCCATTCTTTCGCCGCAGCCACCGGATCGGCGGCAATCTCGTCGATGTAACCGGCACCCTTGGCCTTTTTCACGTCCAGCATCTTGCCTTCGAGCAGCAGGGGCGCGGCGGCAATCGCGCCCACCTTGCGGACCATCCGCGTGGTGCCCCCGGCGCCGGGGAAGATGCCGACCATGATCTCGGGCAGGCCGTATTTCGCTTTGGGGTTCTCGGCGGCAAAGATGCGGTGTGTTGAGAGAGGCAGTTCCATGCCAATGCCTGCGGCGGTGCCGGGCAGGGCGGCCGCGATCGGCTTGCCGCCCTTCTTGGTCTTGGGATCCATGCCCGCCAGCTCGATCTTGCGCAGCAGGGCGTGCATCTGCATCGTGCCTTCGAACAGGCCTTTGGCCGGGTCATCGCCCGCCTGCTCCTTCATCACGGCCAGTAGGTTCAGGTCCATGCCGCCGGCGAACGAGCCGTCCTTGCCCGAAGTGATGACCACCCCCTTGATCTCATCGTCGGCCAGCGCCTGATCGATGCAATCGTTGAGTTGCTGAAGCCCCTCAAAGGACATCACGTTCATTGTTTTCCCGGGCACATCCCAGGTGATGATGCCAACGCCATCGGCGTCTTTGGTCAGAGTAAACTCGGTCATCCGTCGTCTCCAATCTGTTCAGCCGTCAAGGGGCTGCCGTCTTTGCGGGTGAAGGAAAAGCCATCGGCATCGAACTTCACCATCATGTCTATGTCGCTGTAATAGCCGGTCTCGGTCGGGGTCCGTGTGCCCACCACCAGGAAGGTCGCGGGCGCATCGGTTTTGTTCACAAGGTGATGGCCATTAGCCTCACCTGCCGGGAAAGCGGCGCAATCGCCGGGCAGCATCTCATGCTCGCCGTCATCGTCGATCAGGGTGCACATGCCGCTGAGGACAATGGCAAACTCGTCCTGCTCCATATGGTAATGACGCAGCGCGGACATGCCCTGCGGTTCAAGCCGCACGATGTTGACCCCGTACTGGGTCAGCCCGCCCGCATCCCCGACACGCTGGACAAAGCGGCCATCGCCTGCCTTGGCCAGCTTGCCGGGATAACCCGAGCCGCCCTGAAACGGGATCTGAGAGAGATCCAGCTTGGGCATCAGACCCGCTCGATAATCGTGGCCGCACCCATTCCGGACGCAATGCAGAGAGTGGCGAGGCCAGTTTCCTTGTCCTGGCGCTCCAGTTCATCCAGCAGCGTGCCGATGATCATCGCGCCGGTCGCGCCCAGCGGGTGACCCATCGCGATCGAGCCGCCGTTGACGTTGACCAGTTCCGGGTCGACGTCGAATGCCTGCTGGAACCGCAGCACGACCGAGGCGAAGGCTTCGTTCACCTCGAACAGGTCCAGATCGCTGATCTTCATGCCATTGTCGGCCAGGATCTTCTCGGTCACCGGAACCGGGCCGGTCAGCATGATGGTCGGGTCTGTACCGATCTTGGCAGTCGCCTTGATGCGGGCGCGCGGTTTCAGGCCGTATTTCTCACCGAATTCCTTGTTGCCGATCAGAACCGCAGCGGCGCCATCCACGATGCCCGAGCTGTTGCCGGCGTGGTGGATGTGGTTCACGCGCTCAAGATGCGGGTATTTCAGCATTGCCACCTTGTCGAAGCCGGGCATCTGCTCGCCCATCATCTGGAAGGACGGGTTCAGCGCGCCAAGGCTCTGCATGTCGGTGCCGGGGCGCATGTATTCATCGCGGTCCAGAATGGTCAGGCCGTTCTGGTCTTTGACGGTGATGACCGACTTTTCGAACCGGTTGCCTGCCCATGCTTCTGCGGCGCGTTTCTGCGATTCTACTGCCAGCGCGTCTGCGTCATCACGGGAGAAACCATACTCGGTTGCGATGATGTCGGCCGAGATACCTTGCGGTACAAAGTAAGTGTCCATCGCCAATGAGGGGTCAACAGCAATCGCTGCGCCGTCGCTGCCCATGGCCACGCGGCCCATCATTTCGACGCCGCCGGCGATATAGGCTTCGCCCGCGCCGCCCTTGACCTGGTTTGCCGCCAGGTTCACGGCTTCCATGCCGGATGCGCAGAAGCGGTTGATTGCCAGACCGGGAATTGACTCGTCCAGATCCGAGGCCAGAACCGCCGAGCGTGCCAGGCAGCCACCCTGTTCCATCACCTGCGTGACGTTGCCCCAGATCACGTCCTCGACGGCGTGACCTTCCAGATTGTTGCGCTCTTTCATCGCGTTCAGGGTCTGGGCCGACAGGCGCACCGAGGTTACCTCGTGCAGGCTGCCATCCTTCCGGCCCTTACCGCGCGGGGTGCGCAAGGCGTCATAGATATAGGCTTCGGTCATTAGTCTTGTCCTTTCTTCAGGAAGGCGTTCAGCATCGATGCCAGCCGTCTGGCTTCGTCTTGCGTGAGTTTGGCGTAAGCGTCTGAGTCGCCACCGTGGCATTTGATCATGATTGGGGTATCTCTGTGATCCGTTTCAAAGACCGTCAGTCCGGGCTTGATGCGAACTTCGTCCAAGATGTCTGTTCTGAACATCATGAACTTATCAAACCAAGTTGCCATTGTCGGTTTTCCTCAAGCGCGATCCGACGGGTTGCCGGGCATCAGGTCATAGGGGTGTTTCCAGCCGGGCTGCTCGGACAGGCGGGTCAGCCAGGCGTCGATATGGGGCCAGTCGGCGCGGTCAAAGCCGAACGGTTCGGGGTAATAGAGGTAACCGCAGCAGCTGAGATCGGCGTTGGTCACGCCATCGCCGACGATCCAGTCGCGACCCTCAAGATGGGCATTCAGAACCTGGTAAGCCGCCTTCAGACGACCCTGGTTGAAGGCGATCACGTCTGGATTACGGTGCTCCTCGGGAAGGAAATTGATCAGGAACCGGGTCATTCCGGCCATCGAGCTGAGCTTGTGGTTGTCCCACAACACCCAGCGGAAAATGTCATAGTTCTCCTCGCGGCTCTTTCCGCCGAACTTGCCGGATTTCTCGGTCACATAGGCCTGAATGGCCCCGGATTGCGTGGTGCGGAAGTCGCCGTCGATCATGACCGGGGCTTCGCCCATCTCATTGACTTCAGCGCGGTATTCCGGCGTGCGGGTCTGGCCATTGAAGAAATCGACAAAGACCGGCTCCCAATCCAGCCCGGACAGTTCCAGCGCCAGCGCCGCCTTGTAGCAATTCCCGCTTTCTCCAAAACAATGAAGTTTGATGGTCATGCGATCACCCCTCCCAAGGCGCGTGTGGTTAGGTTGGAATTTCCGTATTTGAAACGAGAAGAAGAATGGAGGTTTCCCCTTTTTCGTAACGGGTTATTAACGTTACCAGTCTTTTCTTGTGCATGCGGTACAGGCTGCCGAGCCGATGGCCGTACGAGGAGAAGCCCCGCTGTCCCGGCTGAGCACCACCTAGTGAGATCAGATCCCGGATGGCGGTGTGGACGCGCGCCCGTGCTTTCTTCTCGTTCCAAATACGGCCGCCGGAGGCGGATAGAACAGTCGCCGCAGGCGCAACGTATCTTGACGCCCCATCGCTCACCTCTTGCGCGCCTCAAGCTCGGAATTGAACAGGCGCAGCCGGTGGGTCAGATTCTCCTCGTCGATGACGCTGTTGAAGTTCTCGAACAGAAAGGACAGCGCCTCGCCTTCGTCCAGACCGGCCTCGCGCGCAAACCCCTTGAGCTTGCGATACCCGTCCTCGGTCATGGCGACGGGAAAGCGGCGGGTCAGGCGAAAGCGTTTCGGCATATAGTGTCCTCCGGTGAACGGGTTCCGGGCAAAGGTGCCCGGAACCAAATTGAGTTCAGAAGTTTGCCGCGTCCAGTGCCATTACCGTGTCCGCGCCGGTTTGAATGCGAGCCAGATGCATACCCGTGGCGGGCAGTTGGCGCGCCATGTAGTAGCGGCCGGTATTGATCTTGGTCTCGTAGAACTCCTTGTCCGACGCATCGGCGTCCAGCGCGCCTTGTGCGGCCTTGGCCATCCGGGCCCACATCAGGCCCAGGCAGACATGGCCGAACATGTGCATGAAGTCATACGATCCCGACAGTGCATTGTTGGGATTCTTCATGCCTTCCTGCATGAAATACATCCCTGCCGCCTGCAGATCCTTCGACGCCGCCTTGAGCGGTTCGAGGAAGGCCTTGTCATAGGCCTCGTCCTGACCGCTGTTTTCCTTGCAGAAGGACTTGACCATTTCGAAGAACGCCATGACGTGCTTGCCACCATCCTGCGCCAGTTTGCGTCCCACCAGATCCAGCGCTTGCACGCCGTTGGCACCTTCGTAGATCATCGCGATGCGGGCGTCGCGGGTGTATTGCGACATGCCCCATTCCTCGATGTAGCCATGGCCGCCATAGACCTGCTGCGCCTGTACCGTCATGTCATAGCCCTGATCGGTCAGGAAGCCCTTGATGACCGGGGTCAGCAGCGAGATCAGCCCGTCAGCATCCTTGTCACCCGAGCGGTGTGCCTGGTCGATCATCGTGGCACCCCACAGGATGAACGCGCGCGCGCCTTCGGTGAAGCTTTTCTGGTCCATCAGGTTGCGGCGGATGTCCGGGTGCACGATCAGCGGATCGGCGGGGCCATCTGGGTTCTTGGGTCCGGTCACGTCGCGGCCCTGCAGGCGATCCTTGGCGTATTCCAGCGCGTTCTGATAGGCGGCTTCGGCCTGGCTGAGGCCTTGCATGCCGACGCCCAGGCGCGCTTCGTTCATCATGGTGAACATGGCGCGCATGCCCTTGTGCTCTTCCCCGATCAGGTAGCCGGTTGCGCCGTCATAGTTCATCACACAGGTCGAGTTGCCGTGGATGCCCATCTTTTCCTCGATCTTGCCGACCGATACACCGTTGCGTTCACCCAGCGAGCCGTCCTCTTTGACCAGGAATTTGGGCACGATGAACAGCGACACACCCTTGATCCCCTCGGGACCGCCCACGATCTTGCCCAGCACCAGATGAATGATGTTATCGGCCATGTCGTGATCGCCGGACGAGATAAAGATCTTCTGCCCGGTGATCTTGTAGGACCCATCCGCCTGCGGTTCGGCCTTGGTGCGCATCAGGCCCAGATCGGTGCCACAATGGGGTTCGGTCAGGTTCATGGTGCCGGTCCATTCACAGCTGACCATCTTGGGCAGATAAGTGTTCTTCTGCTCGTCGGTGCCATGCGCGAGGATCGCCGAGGCCGCGCCGTGGGTCAGGCCCTGATACATCACGAAGGCCTGGTTTGCGGCGGAGAACATCTCGCCCACGGCAGTACCCAGAACATACGGCATGTTCTGCCCGCCATATTCCTCGGGCATGTCCAGCCCTGTCCAGCCGCCTTCCTTCATCTGCTCGAACGCGTCCTTGAACCCTGTGGGCGTGTAGACGATGCCATTCTCCAGCCGGCAGCCTTCGGTGTCGCCCACCACGTTGAGCGGGTGCAGCACATTGGTCGCGACCTTTCCGGCCTCTTCCAGCACCGCGCCGGTGAACTCGGACTCCAACTCGTCATATCCGGGAATGCCGGCTTCCGAGATTTTCAGAACATCATGCAGGATGAACTGAGCATCCTTGGTCGGGGCGTTGTAGACGGGCATTGGGGTCTCCCTGATTATTCAAATGTCCGTGGGGGCAGGCGCCGGATGGATCACTCGGCCGCCTTCTTGTCTTCTTTCATCGAGTCGATGACCCGCTCGCCCCACCGAAGCTGCTCGCGCAGGTCCTCGATGGCCTGAGTCAGCTCGTCGCGGCGCGATTCCATGTCGGCCAAACGCTCGCACGCGATCTCGTAGGTGCGAGTAAGCTGGGTCAGTTGCTGGTCGCCTGCATGGTACAGGTCCAGAAGCTGGCGGATTTCCTCAAGGCTGAAGCCAAAGCGCTTGCCGCGCAGAATCAGCTTCAACCGCGCCCGGTCGCGCTTGGTAAAAAGCCGCTTTTGACCTTCGCGGATCGGAAACAGCAGTTCCTTGGACTCGTAAAAGCGCAGGGTGCGCGGAGTCACGTCATATGTTTCGCACATCTCGCGAATGGTCATCAAATCGTCGGTCATGTCTCAAACTCTCATCACTGGCGTCGTGGGCGTGAGGTGTTGGGTCACTGCCCGTTTTACAACACTTGATTGACGTTTACGTAACCCAGACGCTACGTCACAAAATGATTGACGTTAGATCAGGCCGCGTAAAGCCACTTTTTTGAAACAGTATTTTGACACGGCTGTCACCACAGAGGGCTTTGCCGGTCACAAAACCGCAATCGGCGTAAGATGCCGAACGAAAGTCGGCAAGGCGCTGGCAACCCAGCAGAAAAACACCCGATCACCCTGGGGGCACGAACGCTCGTCGCAGCGGGTTCAATGACCGGACGACCGCATTTCGGGGTTTTGATCCGATTTGTAGAGAGAGGGGGGGCTTATTTGATGCTGTTTGCAGTCTGGTCACGAAGGCGCTGGAGCTCGCCCATGGCTTCGTCCAGTTGCTCGCGCTGCTGCCGCAGCTCTTCCATTTGGCGATCCGCCATCTCGACGAAGGTCGCCATTTGCGCGGCGTTCCCTTCATCTTCGTAGATCAGCAGCCACTGACGGATTTCTTCCAGCGGAAATCCAAATTTGCGGCCGCGCATGATCAGCTTCATACGGGCACGTTCGCGGGCGCCGTAGTACCGTGACCGTCCATCCCGGTCCGGTTGCAGCAACTCGATATATTCGTAATAGCGCAGGGTGCGCGGTGTTACGTCGAATTCCGCGCACATCTCTTTGAATGACAAACGGCTGTCGGACATTCCTATTCTCCTTGCCCGCAACCTATGGTGTCGCGCGGCCAAGCGCAACAGCCGGGCTTGCCCTTTGCGCAGGCGGCGGCTCATAAAGGGGCGACCCAAGGACAGGACCCAAGCATATGGTCGACAAGATAAAACTGGCGCGCCAATTCATCGAGGCGATTCCCCATGCCAAGGCATTGGGGCTGGAGCTGACGCACATCGGCGCGGGTGAGGCGGAAATCTCGATGCCCTACAATACCGATCTGATCGGCGACCCGCGCACCGGTGTCATCCATGGCGGAGCTGTCTCGGCGATGCTGGACACCTGCTGCGGTGCTGCGGTGATGAGCCACCCGTCAGCGCCCGGAGGCACCGCCACCATCGACCTGCGCATCGACTACATGCGCGCGGCCACGCCGGGGCAGACCATCACCACCAAGGCGACCTGCTATCACATCACCCGCAACGTGGCCTTTGTCCGCGCTACCGCGATGGACGAAGACACCGACCGCCCGGTGGCAACAGCCGCAGGCGCCTTTACCGTGGAGGGCAAGTGATGCCGCGCCCCCGTCCCGAACCCATGCAGGTGGTCAAGCAGCGCCGCGATGCCGCGCTCAAGGCGCTGGTCGAAGGCGTGCCCTATATCCGCTTTCTCGACATCACTTTCGACCGGCGTGGCGATGAACTGACCGGCGTGTTGAATTTCGACGACAAGCTCATCGGAAACCCGTTCCTGCCGGCGATCCATGGGGGGGTGACGGCGGCCTTTCTTGAGGTCACGGCGATCATCACGCTGAGCTGGTCGCACCTGTTTCCGCAGATCGAAAGCGGCGAGGTGAACCCCGAGGATATCCTCAACGACGACCGGATGCGGTTTCCCAAGACCATCGATTTCACCGTCGATTACCTGCGCTCGGGCCTGCCGCGCGATGCTTATGCCCGCGCCTTCATCAGCCGGTCCGGGCGCCGTTACGCCTCGGTCCGGGTCGAGGCCTGGCAGGACAATCACGCCAAGCTGTTCGCGCAGGCCACCGGTCATTTCCTGATGCCGCAGCCTCGTGTGACCGAGAGCTGATCAGACATGTCCGACGCTTCGGCGCCCATTACCCACCGCAGGGTGCTGAAGATCGCGCTGCCGATTGTGCTGTCGAACGCCACCGTGCCGATTCTGGGGGCGGTGGATACCGGCGTCGTGGGCCAGATGGGGCAGGCGGCCCCCATCGGCGCCGTGGGCATCGGCGCGGTGATCCTGGCCACTGTCTACTGGATCTTCGGGTTCCTGCGCATGGGCACTACCGGGCTGGCCGCGCAGGCGCGCGGGGCCGGGGACATGGCGGAAACCGGAGCGCTGCTGATGCGGGGCCTGATCCTCGCCTTCCTCGCGGGCGGCGTTTTCATCGTCACGCAAGCGGCTTTGTTCTGGGGAGCTTTCGCCTTGGCTCCGGCCAGCGCCGAGGTCGAAAGCCTCGCCCGCGACTATCTGGAGATCCGCATTTGGGGCGCACCCGCCACCATCGCGCTTTATGCCGTCACCGGCTGGCTGATCGCGGTCGAGCGCACACGGGGCGTGTTCGTCCTGCAAATCTGGATGAACGGGCTCAACATCGTGCTGGATCTGTGGTTTGTGCTTGGGCTGGGCTGGGGTGTCGAGGGCGTGGCCACCGCCACTTTGATTGCCGAGTGGACGGGGCTGGCGCTGGGGCTGTGGCTCTGTCGCGATGCGTTTGCCGGGGAACAATGGCACGACTGGGCCCGCATTTTTGACCCCGCCCGCCTGCGCCGGATGCTGCAGGTGAATGCCGATATCATGGTGCGCTCGGTGCTGCTGACCTTGTCCTTCACCACCTTCCTGTTCATCGGCTCGGATCTGGGTGACGTGAACCTCGCCGCCAATCAGGTGCTGCTGCAGTTTCTGGAGATCACGGCCTTTGCGCTCGACGGGTTCGCCTTTTCGGCCGAGGCGCTGGTGGGTGGCGCCGTCGGCGCCAGGGACCGCCATCAGGTGCGCCGCGCGTCGGTCGTGGCCTCACAATGGGGCGTGGGTGGGGCGGTCCTGCTTGGCGCTATCTTCATGCTCGCCGGGCCCTTGCTTATCGACATCATGTCCACCTCGCCCGAAGTGCGTGTAGCCGGGCGCGAGTTCCTGTTCTGGGCCGCCATCGCGCCGGTTCTGGGCGTGGCCAGCTGGATGTTCGACGGCATCTATATCGGCGCCACCTGGACCCGCGACATGCGCTGGGCGATGATCCAGTCGGTCGCAGTTTACGTGCTGGCGCTGGTGGTGCTGGTGCCCGCATATGGCAATCACGGGCTTTGGGCGTCGCTGATGGTGCTCAACATCACACGCGGGCTGACGCTGGGCCTGCGCTACCCGCGCCTTGAGGCGCAGGTGGGTTAGAGCAGGTCCAGCAGCGCCTCGGTCGGTCGCCCGATCACGGCCTTGCCGTCGCTTAGGGCCAGCGGACGTTCGATTAGGATTGGGTGCTCGGCCATCGCGGCCAGCAGCACCTCGTCCGCATCCGATTTGCTCAGTTCCAACTCATTGAACAGCTTTTCGCCCGTCCGCATCATCTGGATCGCAGGGATGCCAGCCGCAGCTTGCGCCGCCCTCAGCTCCTCCAGCGATGGCGCGTCTTCAAGGTACTTGCGCACCGTCACCTCTGCCCCGCGCTCCTCCAGCAAGGCCAGACCCAAACGGGATTTGGAGCAGCGGGGGTTATGCCAATATTCGATCACAGCCAGTCCTCTCTTTTGCTGCCAACGGCCTGCGCGACGTTGTCGAACCCGTCGCGAGCCAGCAATTCATCCAGCCCGCGCGCGATCTCGCCCGCCAGTGACAGCCCGCCATAGACCATGGCCGTGTAGAATTGCACCGCCGAGGCGCCTGCGCAGATCTTGGTATAGGCCTGTTCCGCAGTGCTGATGCCGCCCACGCCGATCAGCGGGATCGCCCCCTGCGTCAACGCGCTGAGCCGGGCCAGAACGCGGGTGGATTTCTCAAAGAGAGGTGCACCGGACAGGCCACCGGCTTCGCCCATGTGCACGCTCGCCAAACCGTCACGCGACAGGGTGGTATTGGTGGCGATCACCGCATCTACGCCGGTTTCACGGGCGGCCGCGGCGATGTCCTCCAACTCGGCCTCGGTCAAATCCGGAGCGATCTTGAGGAAGACGGGCAGGGGGCGGGGCAGGGCGTCGCGGGTCTCGATCACGCCCGCCAGTAGCGCCGTCAGTGCCGCCTTGCCTTGCAAGTCTCGCAGTTTTTCGGTGTTGGGGGACGAGACATTGACGGTGGCGAAATCCAGATGCGCGGCGCAGTGGGCCAGCACCTTGGCGAAATCGCCGGGCCGGTCGTCACTGTCCTTGTTGGCGCCGAGGTTCAGGCCGATCACCGCGTCCTTTGGCCGGGCGGCCAGACGGGCGCCGATGGCCTCCATCCCCTCGTTGTTGAAGCCAAAGCGGTTGATTGCAGCCCTGTCCTCGGTCAGCCGGAACAGGCGCGGCTTCGGGTTGCCGGGCTGTGGGCGCGGGGTGGCGGCGCCGACCTCGATGAAGCCGAAGCCGGAACGGGACAGCGGCGCCAAAGCCTCGGCATTCTTGTCGAACCCGGCGGCAAGTCCCACCGGGTTGGGCAGGTCCAGCCCGGCCACACGCGTGCGCAAACGCGGCGAGGTCACCGGCCCGGGCGCCGGGGTCAGCCCCATCTTCAGCGCCCTGATCGACATCCCGTGCGCAGCTTCCGGGTCCATCCGGTGCAGGGCAGCAAGGCCCAGCTTCTCGATCATGTTCATCCGAATGTCCTTCCCCCTTCGGCGGGTGCACAGCGAATCAGGCGCGAAGTTTCGACGGCCGCTTGCCGGTGTATGACAGCTTGTTTGTAATCGGGATCTGTGACCATCTCGAGAAACGCATGCGTAGAAGGATAACGGGCGATGAACATCTCATCCCAGGCCTCATCCTCCGGCCCGATCAGCACCGTTTGAAACGCGCCGCGCCAGAGGATCGAGGCGCCCAGCCGCGCGATGATCGGCGCGGTCTCGGCGCCATAACGTTTGTAGGCCTCGGCCCCGCTCAGCCCGGCTCCTGCCAGAGCATGCTCCTTGGGATAGACGGCCAGATCGCGGAACTTCACCAGGTTCAGCATCTCGATAGGCTGGTCCCTGTCGAGCGATTTGAACGCCTCGAACTGGACGCGGTCCGGATCGACATGGCCGCTCATAACATCTCCGGCGGGAAGCGATGCGCCCCGTCTACCAGCGGCAGCGGCTTGGCCCAGACCACATCCGACATCCGGATGTTGCGGTAGAGATGCGGGAACAGGGCGCCGCCGCGCGACACCTCCCATCTCAGCGCCTCTCCCATCTCGTCGGCGTCACAAGCCAGCAAGGTCAGCCCTTCGGCCCCGGCGAAGTGCATGGCGGCGGTCTCGGCGGCCTGCTCGGCAGTCGAAAAATGCACGAACCCGTCGCTCACATCGATCGGCGCGCCCGGCGTTTCCCCTTGGGCCTGAAGGGCGGCCCATTCGTCCGCCCGGAAAATCTTGTAGATCAGCATGAGGGCGTGATGCCTTGGGGCCGGGGCGGAATCAAGCGCCAATTCCCGCTACGTCGCCGCAACTCACCCTTTGACTCCGCGCCGTCCCCGTCGCACCATCGCTGCAAAACGACAATAGGGAGTTTCTATCGATGTTGACCCGTTTTCTGACCACGGTGGCCACACTTGGCCTGACCGCCGGCATGGCCGCGGCCGATTACAAACTGACCATCCTGCACACCAACGATTTCCATTCGCGCTTTGAGCCCATCAGCAAGTATGACAGCGGCTGCGGCGCGGAGGACAATGCCGAGGGCAAATGCTTCGGTGGCTCGGCCCGTTTGGTGACTGCCATTGAAGAGGCACGTGGGCGAGCGGAAAACTCGATCCTGGTGGATGGCGGCGACCAGTTCCAGGGCTCGCTCTTCTACACCTATTACAAGGGCAAGGTTGCCGCCGAGATGATGAACAAGCTCGGCTATGACGGCATGACCGTGGGCAACCACGAGTTTGACGATGGGCCCGAAGTGCTGCGCGGTTTCATGGATGCAGTCGAATTCCCCGTGCTGATGTCCAACGCCGATGTCACCAAAGAGGAACTGCTGGCCGACACGCTGATGAAATCGGCGGTGATCGAAAAAGGCGGTGAAAAGATCGGCCTGATCGGTCTGACGCCTGAAGATACGCCGGATCTGGCGTCGCCCGGTCCCAATATCACTTTCAGCGACCCGGCAGCCGCTGTGCAGGCCGAAGTCGACAAGCTGACTGCCGAAGGTGTGAACAAGATCGTCGTGCTCAGTCATTCCGGCTATGGCGTCGATCAGCGCGTTGCCGCGGAGACCACTGGGGTCGACGTGATTGTCGGTGGGCACTCCAACACGTATCTCTCCAATACGTCCGACAAGGCCGTGGGCCCGTATCCGACCGTTGTCAACGGCGTCCAGATCGTTCAGGCCTATGCCTATGGCAAGTTCCTGGGTGAGCTGAACGTGACCTTCGACGATGACGGCAACGTGGTCGAGGCCGTCGGAGAACCGCTGGTCATGGACGGCACCGTGTCCGAGGATGAAGGCACCGTGGCCCGCATCAAGGAACTGGCCCAGCCGCTGGAAGAGATCCGCAACAAGGTGGTTGCCGATGCTGCCGCGCCGATCGAGGGCGACCGCGCCGTGTGCCGTGTGCAGGAATGCGAGATGGGCAATCTGGTGGCCGACGCCATGCTGGACCGGGTTGCCGATCAGGGCGTGACCATTGCCATTGCCAACTCGGGCGGTCTGCGCGCCTCGATCGACACCGGCGACGTGACCATGGGCGAGGTGCTGACCGTGTTGCCGTTCCAGAACACGCTCTCGACCTTCGAGATCAGCGGGCAAGGCGTCATCGACGCGCTGGAAAACGGCGTGAGCCAGGTGGAAGAGGTCAAGGGACGGTTCCCGCAGGTCTCGGGCCTGACCTTTACCTGGGATCCCGCGGTTGCCCCCAACGAGGGCCGCATTCAGGAGGTCATGGTGGCCAGCGAGGATGGCTTTGTGCCGATCGACCCGGCGCAGACCTATCTGGTGGTGACCAACAACTATGTCCGCAATGGCGGCGACGGCTACAAGATGTTCTCGGGCGACGACAAGAAAGCTTATGATTTCGGCCCCGATCTGGCGGATGTGACCGCCGAGTATCTGGCCGCGAACGCGCCGTATCAGCCTTATCTGGACGGGCGGATCAAGCAGAAATAAGGCTAGGTTTACGAACCTGCCCAAGGGGCCGCGCCATCCGGTGCGGCCCTTTTTCATTGCGAGGCGGGGATTGACTCGTAAGGTACATCCTTTTATTTAACTTAAATGTTAAAAAGAAGGATATCCAATGAAACTGCATGTCTTTCCCGCCTCACCCAACACCCGCAAAGTCCTGGTCGTGAATTCTCTGCTGGGCCTGGACCTGCCGGCCGAGATCGTCGACCTGCAAACCGGCGCGCAGCGCGCGCCCGAGTTTTTGGCGCTCAATCCCAATGGCAGGGTGCCGGTGCTGGAATATGATGACGGCTCCACGCTCTGGGAATCGAATGCGATCATCAACCGGCTTTGCGCCGAGGTGGACACCCCGCTCTGGCCGAAATCGAATGCGCGCTATGACATCATGCGCTGGCAGTTCTGGGAATCCTGCCACTGGACCCCGGCCTGCTCCAAGTTCATCTCGCGCTACATCTTCGGCAATGAGAGTGTCGATTTGGAAGAGGCCACCCAGACCTTCCACCAGTTCGCTGCCGTGCTGGATGGGCATCTGAAAGGCCGCGACTGGCTGTCAGGCGACGGGATGACCACCGCCGATATCTCGGTCGGCGCAATCCTGTGCTATCGCGAGCCCTGCCACTATCCGGTGGCAAATTACGCCAACATCCAGCGCTGGATCGCCGCGCTCGAGGCGCTCGATGCATGGCAGGCGGCGAATCCCGCGCCGCAAGCGGCCTGAGCTCTGGCGACGGGCGGGGCGGGCGGCTAAGCTCCGCCCCATGTGCGGACGTTTCACCATCACCCTGCCCAATGACGCCATGGGTCAGCATTTCGATGCGCGTGTGGCCAACACCGTGCCCTATGCGCCCAACTACAACATTTGCCCGACCAATCAGGTGCATGTGGTGAAATCGGGTGAGACCGGACGGCAGTTAGTGGCGATGCGCTGGGGCTTCCTGCCGCAGTGGTACAAGGCCGAAAACGGCGGCCCGCTGTTGATCAACGCCCGGTCCGAGACCATCGCAGACAAACCTGCCTTTCGCGAGGCCTGCCGCCAGCGCCGTTGCCTGCTGGTGGCAACCGGGTTCTACGAATGGACTAAAACGGCCGAGGGTGAACGCTTGCCGTGGTATATCCGGCGCCGCGACGGCGCGCCCATCGCCTTTGCCGGGGTGTGGCAGGATTGGGGGCAGGTCGAGAACCGGCAGAGCACCTGCGCCATCGTCACCACACCCGCGAACCGGACACTATCACAGATCCATCACCGCATGCCGTTGATTCTGGAGCCGAAGAATTGGGCGCTCTGGCTCGGCGAGCTGGGCAAGGGCGCTGCGCCTCTGATGCGGCCCGGGGCCGAGGATATCCTGCAATTCCACCGCGTTCCGGTGGCCGTTAACTCAAACCGGGCTAGCGGGCCGGAGCTGATCGAGCCATTACCGGTGCAGGCTGAGTAGCCACCGCTGGTGGTTCAGTTGCGATTCGGCGTCAGAGGCGCGCGGCTCAGGTCGTTCCCCGCCATGATGATCTTGTTCAGCAGCGCCAGAAACTGTTCTTGCTCAGCCTGATCCAGACCAATCAGCATATCCGGCTGAACCGCTTCGACGTGTGGCGTGGCTTGATCCAGCAGCGCTTCTCCCTGTGGGCTGAGGCGTAACGACCGGGCGCGGCGGTCGTTTTCGGACACAGTCCGCGTGACCAGACCGCGCGTTTCAAGCCTGTCGACAACCTTACCCAGCGTGGCCCGATCGTAACCAATCAGCCCCGCAACCGAGGCCTGATCGATGCCCGGATGCGTTCGGATCACGGTCAACGCAGAGAATTGAACCGGAGTCAGCCGGATCCCGGCACGCTCCATCCGGTCCAGGAACAACGCGACCGAGATTTGATTCAGCCGCCGGATCAGGTGACCCGGCATCAGGTGAAGGTCCATAGATACCATTCAGACAACCAATTATACACTCGTCGGTCCTTAACCTGTGTCATAGAATTGCTAAGAACGATAGGGATCGGATTCGCCTATCTTTCCCCCCTGACACGAGCGCGTTAGACCGGCACTATGCCACTGAAATTTTCGTCCCTCTCTGAACTCTATTCTCACGGCTTCGACACCGTCATCGACGTGCGCAGCCCGGCGGAATACGCCGAGGATCATCTGCCCGGCGCCATTAGCCTGCCGGTTCTCGGCAACGAGGAACGCGCCCGGGTCGGCACCATCTATGTGCGGCAGAGCCCGTTTCTGGCCCGCAAGCTGGGTGCGGCGCTGGTGTTCCGCAATGCGGCCAACCATGTGGAGCATCGTCTGAGCCATCACGAGGGCGGTTGGCGGCCTCTGGTCTATTGCTGGCGGGGCGGGCAGCGGTCGGGCTCGTTCACTTGGCTGCTGCAGCAGATCGGTTGGCGCGCCGAAGTGATCGAGGGTGGCTATCGCACCTACCGGCGGCTGGTGAACCGCTATCTATACGACGATCCGCTGCCGCACCGCCTGGTGGCGCTGGATGGCTATACCGGCACGGCCAAGACCAAACTTCTGGAAAGGCTGAGCGCGCGTGGCGTGCAGGTGGTGGATCTGGAGGGGCTGGCCAACCATCGCGGCTCGCTGCTGGGCGAGAGGCCGGGCGGGCAACCCAGCCAGAAAGCCTTCGAATCGCGGTTGGCCGGGGTGCTCTGCGGGCTAAATCCGGCGCGGCCCGTGGCGGTCGAGGCGGAATCGTCCAAGATCGGAGACCGCATCCTGCCGCCCAGCCTGTGGAGCGCCCTGCGCGCCGCGCCGCGGATTGAGGTGTCGGCCTCGCTTGAGGCGCGCACCGCCTATCTGGTTGAGGCCTATGACGATATCCTTTCCGACGCCGACCGATTGCGCGCCCGGCTCGACCCGCTGCGCCATCATCGCGGGCATGAGGTGGTCGACGGCTGGTTCGAACGGATCGAGGCGGGCGACAAGCCCGGGCTGACGCGGATGCTGATGGAGCAGCATTACGACCCTGCCTACCTGAAATCGCGCAAGGCGCACGGCGCCGAGGTGATCGCGCAGGTCGAGATGCAGACGCTGGATGCCGCCGGGCTCGATACGGCGGCGGCGGGGATCGAAGAGATCGTCGCTCAGCTTTGAAGCGTCAGGCCGGGTGTGCCGGTCAGGTGGCCGATGATCACGGCGGGATAGCCCGCGTCCTGCAACTCGGCCAGCAGGCGTTCGGCATCGGACGCGGACACTGCGGCCAGCAAGCCGCCTGCCGTTTGCGGATCGTAGAGAAGATCGGCCTTGCCACCTGTCGGCAACTCCGGCGCCAGCGACCGGTTGTTGGCATAGATGGTCGAGCGGATGCCCTGTTCCGACAGGTCCAGCGCGCCCTCCATCACGGGCACCGCGTCCAGATCCAGCACCGCTCCGCAGCCCGAGGCCTCGGCCAGCCCCTGCAAATGCCCGGCCAGTCCGAATCCGGTCACATCCGTCATTGCATGGGCGCGGTGCAGTATCAGCGCGGCCTGACCCTGCGGCTGGGTCATAAGATCATAAGCGGCGGCAACGCAGGCGCCCTGTGCCTTGCCCGCCATTTCGGCCGCCATCAGCACGCCGCTGCCCAATGGTTTCGTCAGGATCAGCGTATGCCCCGGCTGTCCACCCGCCAGCGTGATCGGGTCAGCGTCACACAGACCTGTCACGGTAAACCCGATCGTCATCTCGTCACCCATCGAGCTGTGTCCGCCGACGATCTCGGCACCGGCGCCACGCATGATTTCGTTTGCGGTCGCCATGATCTCGGCCATCGTGCGTTGCTGCAACTCGGGCGACAGGCGCGGCAGGATGAGCGTGGCGGTGGCGGCCTGCGGGCAGGCGCCCATCGCCCAAATATCGCCTAGGGCGTGCACGGCGGCGATCCGGGTCATCAGCACCGGATCATCCGTCACGCTGCGCAGATGGTCCGAGGTGATCACCTGACGCGCGCCGCCGGTGCTGAGCAGCGCTGCATCATCACCGGGCAGGGGCGTGATGTCCTCGCGTGGCGCATCCGGCAGCGCCGCCAGCGCTGTGCGCAACGCCCCGCGCCCGACCTTGGCGCCGCAGCCGCCGCACATGGGTTTGTCGCCCAGAGCCTCGACCAGCCCAGCGGCATGGACGCGGTGCAGCGGAGCCGGTTTCATCTGCGGCAGGTCGCGAAACCTGTTCATGAATTTCTGGTCGATATGATCCTTCCACCGCCACATCAGCCCGCCGCTCAGCGCGGTTCCAAACCGCTCGGCCAGCGCCGACTTGCCGCCCAGAGACACCAGCTTTAGGTAATCCTTCTGTGGCACATACCGGCGCATCTGGCCTGCGCCGAGCGCCGCCCTGAGATTGTCAAACAGCACCGGTGCCTCGCGCACCGCATAGACACCTGCCTTGGGGCGCGGATCATCGTTCAGATGCGCGCAATCCCCGGCGGCGAACACATGCGGGTCGCTCGACTGCAGATGCCCGTTCACCGCGATATAACCGTCCTGCAAGGCCAGCCCGGTCTTGGCAATCCAGCGATAGGGCCGGGCGCCGGCGGCGCCGGTCACGAACTCGGCCTCGATCCGGCGCCCGCCGGCCAGTTGCAGGTGATCAGGGGCGATATAGTCGATCTGTGCCCGTTCAATCAGATCGACCCCCAGCCCCGCCATCGCGCGCCGGATCGAAGCGGCGGCCTTGGGGCCGGTCGCGCTCAGTGCGGTGGCGCTGTCGATCAGCGTGACCTTTGCGGATCGCCCGCGCGCCTTCAAGGCATGGGCCATGGCCATAACCAACTCGGCCCCGGCAACCCCACCACCGATCACCGCGACCGAGGCGGGACCGTCACCGGCCAAGTATTCAGCCCAGTGCGCCGCAAAAGGCCCCAGAGGTTTGGCCGGCACCGCGTGGTCGGCAAAGCCCGGCAGCGCCGGCATGTCTGAAGTGATGCCCACATTAACCGAGGCCACGTCGAAACCCACCGGCGGACGGCCCGGCACATGCACCTCGCGCCGGTCGAGGTCGATCCCGTCGACCCCGCCAAGGATCACCCTCGCCCCGGCGAAACGCGCCAGCCGCACCAGGTCGATGTTAAGTTCCCACCGCTCATAGTGACCGGCGACAAAGCCCGGCAGCATCCCGGAATACGGCGCCGTCGGGCCGGGATTGATCACGGTGACACGTGCGCCCGGCAGAGGGTTCATGCCCCATTTTCGCAGCACCAGTGCATGGGTGTGTCCCCCGCCGATCAACACCAGATCACGGGTCAGGGGCAGGGGAGGTGTGTGCATGGGGCCTCAGGTTGCAGTATGGTCCGGTACGTCTTCGTCCTGCTCGACCGCATGGGTGGCCCACAGCTCATCCTCGCCGGCGTCCGGTAGATTTTCGGGCGTTTCATGGCGGTGAATGTGCCATTTGGCAATGAACAGCGCCGTGATCGGAGCGGTGAGGAACAGAAATAGGGTGATCAGCAACTCATGCAGCGACACGTGCTGTTCAAGCAGGATCGAGTGGAAGATCGACGCCAGCAGCACCCCGCCCACGCCCAGCGTCGTCGCCTTGGTCGGTGCGTGCAGGCGCGACATCGGGTCCTTGAGCTTGATCATCCCGAAGGACCCGACAAAGCCGAAGATGCCGGAAACGATCAGGAAGAAGGCGATCAGGAGTTCGAACAGATACTGCATGGCTGCCTCACTCGATAATGTTGCCGCGCAGCATGAAGCGCGCATAGGCGACGGTTGAGACAAAGCCCAGCATGGCAATGATCATCGCGGATTCGAAAAAGATCTCGGTGCCAAGGTTCAGCCCGTAGAGGATCAGGAGTGCGATTGTGTTGATCACCATCGTATCCAGCGCCAGGACGCGGGTTCCCACGCCCTCGGCGGTGATGATCCGCCACAGACACATCATGATCGCCGCGCCGAAACAGGCGAAGGTGAAATAGAGCGCATAGGTGATCATTCGAAAATCTCCTTCAGGCGGCGTTCGTAGCGGGATTTGATCTGGTCGCGCACGGCGTCCGGATCGGGTGCGTCAAGGCAGTGAACCAGCAGGTTGTGGCCTTGGGCCGACAGATCACAGCTGACCGTGCCCGGGGTCATGGTGATGGTTCCGGCCAGAACCGTGATCGCCTCGGGCGTGCGCAGTTCAAGCGGTACGCAGATCCAGTTCGGCTCGCGATCCTCGTCCCGCTTGAACAGGATGATCCGCGCAACCGTGATGTTCGCCATGATGATGTCCCAGAGCACGACGAGAATGTACTCGACCACCATTGGCCAGTTGTGCAGCTTGGGCCGGTCCGGCCAGTAGGGTTGGGTGATGAACGGGATCACGATGCCAAGCAGCAGGCCGAACAACAGCGAATTGAGCGAGGGTTCATTTGCCAGAAGCTGCCAGACCAGCGTGAGCAGTACGGTCAGGTGCGGGTGGGGGAAGATGCGACGCAGAAGTTTCATTCCTTCTCCCCTTTCAGAACGGCCGTGATGTAATCCTGCGGCGCGAAGAGCTGCGCGGCAATCCCACCGGTATATTTCGTGGCTGGCCCGGCAAAGATCGTCAGCGCGGCAAGCCCGGCCACCAGCACGAAGACCGAAGCGAATGCCAGCCCGGGATAGGGTTCGGGCGCGGCAGGAGCGGGTGCCTCCTCAGGTTCTTCATTCACGACCTCAGCTTGCACATAGGCGGGATCGTGACTTTTCCAGAAAATCAGTGAACCCGCCCGGGCAAGGCCCACGATGGTGACGAAGGAGCCTCCGAGGATCACAGCCCAGATCGTGGCATAGTGATCCACATGCCGTGCGGCGTCCATGACCAGCAGCTTGCCGACGAAACCCGAAAGCGGCGGCATTCCCGCCATCGCGATGGCACTGACAAAGAAGATCGAGGCAATCAGACCCGTTTGCGCCATCGGGCTTTGCGGTATGATCGCGCCGCCGCGCCGCTCCATCACCATGTCCGCGATCAGGAACAGCAGGGCGGCGGCAAAGGTCGAATGCGCGGTGTAATAGAGCGCGGCCGCCGTCGCCTCGGGCGTGAACAGCGACACGGCGATCAGCAGTGTGCCCATCGAAGCGATGGCCCCGAACGCCGCCAGCCGCCCGATCTGCCGCGCGCCCAGAATGCCGATGGCACCCACGGCCAGCGTCAGCATCGCCGCAGGCAGCAGCCAGTCGCCCACCAGCCCCTCGGTCGTGGCAACATCGGGTCCGAAGATCAGCGTATAGACCCGCAGGATCGAATAGGCCCCCACCTTGGTCATGATGGCAAACAGTGCAGCGACCGGCAAAGGTGCGTTGGCATAGCTCGCAGGCAGCCAGAAATGCAGCGGCAAAACGGCGGCCTTGATGGCAAAGACCAGCAGCAGCAGCACCGCGCCCACACGCAGCAGGGCTGTGTCCTCGGGCGGGATCTCGGCCACGCGCACCGCCAGATCGGCCATGTTCAGCGTACCGGTCACCGCGTAAAGCGTGCCGAGCGCGAACAGGAACAGGGTCGAGCCCAGCAGATTGAAGGTCACGTATTGCACACCCGCCTTCAGCCGCACCGCACCGCCGCCATGGGTCATCAGCCCGTATGAGGCAATCAGCAGCACCTCGAAAAAGACGAACAGATTGAAGGCGTCGCCGGTCAGAAAGGCGCCCGTAACTCCCATCAACTGGAACTGAAACAGCGCATGGAAATGCTGCCCCCTTGTGTCCCAGCCCGATCCAATGGCGTAGAGAACCACCGGCAGGGCCAGCATCGCTGTCAACCCCACCATCAGCGCCGACAGTCGGTCGAGCACCAGCACAATGCCGAAAGGCGCAGGCCAGTTGCCCAGCTCATAGGTTTGAATCTCACCGGTCGAGGCCTGCGCCAGCAGGGTGGCGGCAATCGCCAGCAGGCCAACGCTGCCCGCCACCGAAAAGACCCGCTGCAGGTCCAGATGGTGACGCAGCACCATGATGATGAAGGGCGCAAGGATCGCGGGCAGGACAATCGGCGCAATGATCCAGTGGTTCATTCGTCTTCTCCTGCCTCTTCTGCCAGCGGCAGGTCGATATGATCGGTCTTCGAGGACAGATACGCGCTGAGCGCGATCATCACGATCACCGCCGTCATTCCGAACGAGATCACGATGGCGGTCAGCACCAGCGCTTGCGGCAGCGGGTCGGTATAAGCGACCTCCTTGTAGTTGTTCAGCACCGGCGGGGCGTTCAGCGCCAGCCGCCCGGTGGCAAACAGAAAGGCGTTCACCGCATAGGTCAGCAGCGACAGGCCAAGGATGACCGGAAAGGTCCGGCGGCGCAGGATCAGAAAAATGCCTGCAGCGGTCAACACGCCCACGGCGGATGCAAACAGCGCTTCCATATCAGGCCTCCTCCCTTTCTTGCTCGTCTTCCGGTTCAGGAGGGTCGTCCCGCTGCGGATTAATATCCATTGCGTGTTCCTGCACCATTCCCGGCTGCCAGGCAAAGCGCGACAGGCTGTCGAGGGCCAGCATCACCGCCCCCAGCACCGCCAGGAATACCCCTGTGTCGAACAGGATCGCGGTGGCCCATTCAAACTCTTCCAGCGGAGGCCAGTGAATGTAGCCGAAATCGCTGGTCAGGAAGGGGCGTTCGTTGAACCACGCGCCCACGCCGGTGGCCGCCGCGATCAGGACGCCCCAGCCAATGCTGCCGTGATAGTAGAAACGCTGCCGCTCGATGGCCCAGGTGTAGCCGCTCGCCATGTATTGCATCAGATAAGCGATGGCGACGACCAGACCCGCGATGAACCCGCCGCCCGGCTGGTTGTGACCGCGGAAAAAGATATAGGCGCCGACCATCAGCGCGATGGGCATCATCACGCGGGTCGCAACAACCATCATCAGCGGATGCGCGTCACCCGATTGCGGCCAGTGCGGCTTGCGGTTCAGCAGATAGGCGCGCACTTTGGTGCCCAGAACGCTCTCGGTCAGGGCAAAGATCACCAGCGCGGCGATGCCCAGCACGATGATCTCGCCAAAGGTATCAAAGCCGCGGAAATCCACCAGGATCACGTTCACCACATTGGTGCCGCCGCCGCCTTTGTAGGAATTGGCCAGATGGAAATCCGAGATCGTCGGCAGGGCAAAGTCGCGCAGCATCAGCGCATAGATCAGGCCGCCGGCGCCCAACCCGGCAAAGACCGAGATCACCGCATCGCGGACCTTGCGCGCATTGGTGCTGTCCACCGGCGTCACCGTTGGCATGAAGTTCAGCGACAGCAGCAGCAGGATCATCGTCACCACCTCGACCGAGATCTGGGTCAGCGCCAGGTCCGGGGCCGAGAGATAGTTGAACGCCATCGACACGATCAGACCCACGACTCCGATCAGCACCAGCGACAGCAGGCGGTTGCGGTGGAAATACATGATCGCAACCGTCGCGCCGACCAGGCAAATCCAGCCGATGATCGGAATGATCGTGGCGGGCAGTGGCACGCGCGTCGGAACGCCAATGGTGCCCGTGGAATATGCGTAGTAGCCCAGTCCCACCGTGAAGGCGACCATGATCGCGGCATAGCGGCTGATGACGCCATTGTGCAGCGTGTCCGAGAGTGTCCGACTGGCCCATGTCGCAGCGCCGATAACAGCGTCAAAGATCACCTTGGCCTCGGGCCGTGGTGCGGCGTTCCACAGGCGTTCAGCATGGCGGTGCAGCGCAAGCAGGATCAGGCCGCCGATGGTGGCGGCAATGGACATGTAGAGCGCGGGGGTGAAGCCATGCCAAAGCTTGAGCGAGTAGTACGGCAGCTTGTCCCCGCCGATCACAGCGGTCGAGGCGATTGCCACCAGCGGCCCCGCAATGGCCTTGGAAAAGAAGCCAATGGCAACCACCAGCACCACCAGAAATGCGGGCGCCAGCCACATGCCCACGCCCGGATCATGCGGGTGCGCCGGATAGTCGTCGCGCTTGGGACCAAGGAAAACATGCGCGATGTAGCGGAACGAATAAGCGGCTGAGAACAGTGCCCCGATCAGCGCCAGCCCCGGCACCAGCAGGTGTGAGCCGTTCCAGACGGTGTGCACGGTCTCCTCCAGCATCATCTCCTTGCTGAGGAAGCCGTTGAGCGGTGGTAGGCCGGCCATGGACAGGGCGGCGATCAGGGCGATGGTGAAGGTCACCGGCATCAGGTGGCGCAGCCCGCCCAGACGTTTGATGTCGCGGGTATGCGCCTCGTGATCGACGATACCGGCGGTCATGAAGAGCGCCGCCTTGAACGTGGCGTGGTTGATGATGTGGAACACGGCGGCCACGGCGGCGATCTTGGTGCCAAAGCCCAAGAGCATGGTGATCAGGCCCAGATGGCTGACCGTCGAGAATGCCAGCAGCGCCTTGAGGTCATCCTTGAACAGCGCAATCGCGGCGCCGATTACCATGGTGACCAGGCCGGTTGTGGCGACGATATAGAACCATTCCGGCGTGCCCGCCAGAACCGGCCACATCCGTGCCATCAGGAACAGACCTGCCTTTACCATAGTGGCCGAGTGCAGATAGGCCGAAACCGGTGTCGGCGCCGCCATCGCGTGCGGCAGCCAGAAATGGAACGGGAACTGCGCCGATTTGGTGAAACAGCCCAACAGGATCAGGATCAGTGCAGGCAGGTAGAACGGCGAGGCCTGGATCAGTTCCTTGTTCTGCAGGATCACGCTCAGGTCGTAAGACCCGACGATATTGCCCAAAATCAGCATGCCCCCGATCATCGCCAGCCCGCCCGAGCCGGTGACCGCCAGCGCCATGCGCGCGCCCTGCCGCCCTGCGGGCAGATGCTTCCAATAACCGATCAGCAGAAAGGAACTGAGCGAGGTCAGCTCCCAGAAAATCAGCAAAAGCAGGATGTTGTCGCTGAGCACGATCCCCACCATCGCGCCCTGAAACAGCAGCAGATAGGTGTAGAACTGCCCCATCGGGTCCTCGCGCGAGAGGTAAAATCGCGCATAGAGGATAATCAGCAACCCGATCCCGAGGATCAGCGAGGCAAAGAGCAGGCCCAGCCCGTCCAGCATGAAATTGGTGTTCAGCCCAAGCAGCGGGATCCAGTCGAACCGGGCAGTGACCAGTTCTCCGCGCATCACGGCGGGCGCGTTTATCAGCAACCCCACCAGCGCCAGAAAGCTTGTCAGCCCGGCAGCCGAGGCAGCCGCGTTGCGCCCTGCGCGGATCAGAAGGGCGGGAAAAACAGCTCCGAGAAAGGGAAGGGCCGCGATGAGAAATAGGGACACCAGCAGGACTCCGGGTTTGACGGGCAAATGATGTAATCTCAGTAAAGATATTTTCCGGGCTGTCCAGCTATTGCAAGTTTGCATTGATTTCCTAGGGCATAAGACTGCGACGTTATGGCCGGGCGAACACGTCCCGCCGCTGACGCGAACTTGATCACCTTGGGCTTTCGACAGGGCGGCGCGTCGGTTCCGTTTGTGCTAAGCCGGTGTGGAACCACTTGGATGAGGTGCGCGAATGAGTGTCAGTCAGGCCATTTCCCGATCTCCCACGCGCCGCTGGGTTCTGCTGGGCGCGGCGGCGGTTGCCGGGACTTGGGCGGTGCGTGAATACCGCCTGACGCCTCCGGATTACGCGGGCGGCAAGCTGAGCGTCGCGGATGCGCATCGGAGTGCCATGGCCGGTGAGGTCGTGTTGGTCGACATTCGTACCCCGCGCGAATGGCGGGCCTCCGGCATCGGCGAGGGCGCGCATCCCATCGACATGCGGCGTGAGGATTTCGTTCAGGCGTTGACGGCGGTGGTGGGCCCCGACCGAAGCCAACCAATCGCGCTGATCTGCGCGCGTGGCGTGCGCTCGGCCCGGCTGAGCCTGCACCTGACCGAGGCGGGTTTCACCAATATCATCGACGTGCCCGAAGGCATGCTCGGCTCGCGCGCCGGGTCGGGCTGGGTGCGGGCCGGGCTGCCGGTACGCAACTACGAAGGAGACGCGGGATGATCCGGGCGCTGTGGCTGGCCGCAGGGCTGGGACTGGCGGGGCAGGCGGCGCAAGCGGGCTGCGCGGATGCGCCCGAGCCCTGTGAGATCGAAACCGGTATCTACCATATCGAACTGCCGCAGGCGGAAAACCCGCCGCTGGTGGTGTTCCTGCACGGCTATGGCAGCAGCGGCGCCAATGTCATGAAGAACCGGGGCATGGTCGATCGCCTGCTGGCACGCGGCTATGCGGTGATGGCACCTGCCGGGGCCGAGCGTGTCGGGCGGCGCGGGCGCAGTTGGAACTTCTATCCCGGATGGGAGGGCCGGGATGAAACCGCGTTCCTGACCGCTGTCGTCAGCGATGCCGCCGCGCGCTTTGGCGTCGATGATGACCGCGTGGTGCTGAGTGGCTTTTCTGCCGGCGGGTTTATGGTGAACTATTTGGCCTGCGACGCGCCGGACACGTTCTCGGCTTATGCGCCGGTTTCAGGCGGCTTCTGGCGCCCGCACCCCGTAAGCTGCGAGGGGCCGGTCCGGATGTTCCACACTCATGGCTGGACCGACAATGTGGTGCCCCTGGAAGGGCGTCAGCTAGGTGGCGGGCGCTTCATTCAGGGCGACATCTTTGCCGGGCTGGAGATCTGGCGCGCTGCCAATGAATGCCTCGACAACCGCCCCGATGGATTCTCGAAGACCGACCAGTTCATGCGCCGCAAATGGACCCGCTGTGCCGAGGGCAGTGCGCTGGAATTCGCGCTGTTTCCCGGTGGACATATGGTGCCCAAAGGCTGGGCCGACATGATGCTGGATTGGTATGAAGGGCTGCCGGGCGGCTGATCATTCCGCCGGGGTGAACTTGCCCTTACCTTCGAGTAATGCCCGCAACTCGCTGCGATAAGCGCGTGCCGAGCGGGTGATTGCGGGTTCGCTGAAATCCTCGCGCATCCCCAGCAGCCGCCGGGCCGAGCCCGCAGACACCCCGCTGAGCGCCGACAGCGGCACCGCCAGCGCCAGGCTGATCGCGATGGGCGCCAGCCAGATCGAGACCAGACCGGCGAGGATACCCACGCTCAGCACCAGCCCGCTGACCGTTTCCAGCGCGTGGCAGAGCATCAGCGTGCCCAGACCATACCGCCCGCCGTCGCGCGTCTGCGGCGACCAGCCCTTTTGCAGGCCCAGAGCGGTGCGGAACACGGCGATCATCTGCTGCACCATCAGGATCGGGGCGTAGAGGATCGACAGGACCACCTCGGACAGGAACGACAGCGCAAAGCGCCAGCCGCCGCCGAAATCCGCGTAACGCGCTCCGCTCAGCGGCAGGGCGGCGATGCCCAGCAGTTTCGGCGCCAGCAACATCGCGTACATCACCAGAATGATCAGCACGTGGCGGCCTTCGGTCATCTCCGGCCATTGCGGGAACAGCGGATTGTCGGGGCTGAAATAGTGCAGGACGGAGGCATCCTTGCCCTGACCGATCAGCGCCCACATCACCAGCAGCGCAAACCAGAGCGGCGACAGCAGATACCCGACCGCGCCATGGAACATGTGAAAGCGCGAGATCGGGCGGAATCCGCGCGAGCCCAGCAGTTTCAGGTGCTGCAGATTGCCCTGGCACCAGCGCCGGTCACGCAGCACGTGGTCGATCAGGGTGGGGGGTGTTTCCTCGTAGGAGCCGCGGATGCGTGGCAGAAACCGCACGCTCCACCCGGCGCGGCGCAGCAGGCCCGCCTCGACAAAATCGTGGCTCATGATCAGCCGTTCTTGCCCGTTCAGCGCGCGCAGCCGGGGCAGGCCGGCACAATTGGCAAAGGCGGCTGTACGGATGATGGCGTTGTGACCCCAGTAGTTGCCTTCCTGCCCGCACCAGCGCGCGAGGCCCTCGGCAAAGGATACGCCATAGACGCCGTTTGCGAATTGCTGCATCCGGGCAAAGACCGACTGGGCGCCGATCAGTTGCGGGTAGCTCTGGATCAGGCCCGCGCCGGGATCGCGCGACAGCGCGTCGGTCAGCCGGGCGATGGCGCGGCCTGTCATCAGACTGTCGGCATCCAGCACCAGCATCGCGTCCCAGGCGCCGCCCCAGCGGCTGACCCAGTCTGCGATATTGCCCACCTTACGGTCGGTGTTCTGTTCCCGGCGGCGGTAATACAGCTCCAGCCCCGGCGCCAGCGTGGTGCGCAGCGCCTCGACACTGGCCTGTTCCTGCGCCGCGATCGCGTCATCACGGGTATCGGACAGGATGAACATGGCATAGTGATGCTGCCCGCCCCGCGCGCGCAGTTCTTCCAGCATCGAGCGGGCATTGCCCAGCACGTACCACGGCACCTCGTTATAAACCGGCATCAGCAGCGCGACCCGCAGCGGTTGCGACCGCGTCTTGCGCTCGGGTCGGGCCTGACGGGATAGCGAGATCATGCCCAGCAGCACAGTGCTGACCGTGAAGGTGATCCAGAAGAAGTTGAACGAGATCAGAGTCAGCAGCACGCCTTCGATCACGCTGATCCCCTCATCCGAGAACCAGTCCTGCATGATCCAGACCAGCGCCAATGTGGCCGCCATCGCGGGCGAAAAGACCAGCACCCGCCACCATGCCACCATGCGCGGCGCCTCGCGCGCGGGCGCGTCCGCGTCCCGGAACCCGGCGCGGAAATCCTGCGCGGGCATCCGCAGCGGCGCCTCGGGCGGCATGATATGCAGCTCGTGGCTCATGCGGTCCACCGGTACAGCCAGACTTCGGAAGCGGGCTGTTTGCCCTTGCGCAGTTGCGCCCGCAGCTCCACGTGATCGCGCTCGCCCGGCTCAAAAGAAAAGGCCAGCCGCAACCCGCCGGTATCGGGGTTGCGTTGCAGCACACCTTTCGAGACCTCAACATGCGGAGACTGCACAAAGATATCCAGCGCGTCGGGGTCATCGAACATGTCGCTGGCCTCGAAATCCACCACCACCAGACGGCCCGAGCCAAAGGTCTTGTCGCCCATCGCGGTGTTGATCACCCGTGGCATGGCAGTACGCTGGGGTTCCTCGCCCCATGTCAGGCGATAGGACAGGTCCACCTGTTCACCCGCCGCATAGGCCTGCGCAGGCCGCCAATAAGCGACGATATTGTCATAGATTTCCTGATCCGCCGGGATCTCGACCAGCCGTACCGTGCCCTTGCCCCAATCGCCCTTGGGCTCGACCCAGAGACCCGGGCGCTTGTGATAAAGCGCTTCGAGATCGGCGAAATCGGAAAACTCGCGCGTCCGCTGCATCAGGCCGAACCCGCGTGGGTTCATGTCGACGAAGGACGACACCTGCAACGTCTTCGGGTTCGCCAGCGGCCTCCACAGTACCTCGCCCGCGCCGTTGCGGATCATCAGGCCGTCGCTGTCATGCACAGCGGGGCGGAAATCGTCGAACCGGGTGCGGTTGGTCTGATCGTAAAGGAACATCGAGGTCAGCGGCCCGATGCCCACATGGTCCAGTTCCTCACGGGGGAACAGCGTCGCTTCGACCTCCATCACGCAATCAGCGCCCGGCGTGATGTCGAACCGGTAGGCGCCGGTCACGCTGGGGCTGTCCATCAGGGCATGCACGATCATGTTGCGCTGGCCGGGGGCGGGGCGCTCCAGCCAGAAGCGGATGAAGTCGGGGAATTCTTCGCCATCCGGATCGCCGGTCTTCAGCGCCAGCCCGCGAGCGGAGAGGCCATAGACCTCGTGCAGACCAATGGCGCGGAAATAGCTCGCCCCCTGAAAGACGCAGAACTCATCCGTCAGGCCGGGCCGGTGCATCTCGGTACGCAGGCGCAGGCCGGAAAAGCCCAGCGTGTCGTCCACCGGCAGGGTCGGGACCTCGTCCGATTTTGTGAACATCGACAGATCGAAGCTCACAGGTGTGGCCATGCCGTTTTCGACGGAGAACACTTTAACCGCGCGCGGGAAGTACAGGCCCGGCGTAAAGAAATCCACGTTGTAGGGGGTTTCGGTCCCGTACCATAGCGCCTTGTCCAGCTTGAAGCGGATCGAGCGGTATTGCTCATAGCTCAGATCACGCCACTCCTGCGGGACGGTGTCGCGCGCGGCATAGGGACGGCTGGCGAGATCACGCGCCTCGGCAATCACCACCTCGTGATCGAACGGCGTGCCCGAGCCGGAGGCAAAGGCTGCGCCGGGGGTCAGCGCCAAGGCCGATGTCGAGGCCAGAAATGTGCGGCGGGTCAGTTTCATTTCTTGGACTTCCACGGATGTGCTTTGAACCAGGCGGCCAGATAGGCCACGCCGATGATCATGGCAAAGCCGATCAGGTTTGCCGCCAGAACACTGGCAGGATTCCGCCCGGCCTGATCCAGCCCGACGCCGATGAGCCGCGCCGCCGCCATCGAAAAGACGAAGACTGCCAGCGACTGTTGCCCGACCTTGGTGATGACCGCCAGCAACCACTGCCAGATCTGTGCACCGATCCCGTGGCCCGTGGCCACCAGCCGCGATCCCCGTTCACCTGCCACGACCCAGCCCAGATAGGCCAGCGCCAGGAAGTGCATATAGCGCAGCAGCCCGAACTCGGTCTTGGAGCGAAACTCTTTGGTCAGCGGCCAGATCTTGCGGATCTCTTCCGCCAGATCGGCGTTCCAGGCCTCAACCCATAGGAACACTTTCCACGAACCGAACGGCGCCGACAGCACCAGAAACAGGGCGCTGGCCCAGATCAGCACCTTGGACACCGGCGGGGCCGGCAGCCAGCCGCGCATGAAGGCGAAACCAGTGAAGAACAGCAATTGCCAGCCGAACGGGTTGAAGAACCACTGCCGGTCCGACCAGGGTTCGGCGGGCAGGGCCAGCGCACCGGTCTGTGCCACCACCCAGATCGCGACCGAGGTCAGTGCAACCGCCCAGAACCCGATCTGCGACAGCCCCATGAACAGAGGCATCATCGCCAGCACCACCAGATACATCGGTAGGATGTCGAAATAGTTGGGCACATAGGTCAGGGTGAACATCCCCACCAACTGCGGCATCGGATTGTTGAAGAAATGCTGTAGGTTCAGGGACGAGATATAGCTTTTCTCGAACAGACCCGAGAGGTCCAGCGCCGCCATCGACATGGCGACGAAGAAGAAAAGCCCGATATGGGCCCAGTAGACCTGCCAGATGCGGAAAGCGACGCGCGCCGTGCCCATCCACCAGCCCCGGCGCATGAAGGCACCGCCAAAGGCAATGGCCGAAGCCATGCCCGAACAGAACACGAAGATCTCGGTCGCGTCCGAGAACCCGAACCGGGCCGGAATCCACCGTGCCCAGGGATCGTTCGGAATATGGGCAATCAGGATGATGAACATCGCAATGCCGCGATAGAAATCCAGCCGCGGGTCGCGCGTGCGGGCAGGGGCCGCGGTCATGTTCGCGGCCGGGGCAAAATCAGTGGCGGGCGAAACAGTCGCCATGCGTTTTCTGTCCTTCTTGGTCTTTATTATTCGGCGGGTACGCTTTGCGCATCATCCTCGCCGCGCGCCGTCGCGATCAACTCACGACGCGCGATGGCGTAATTGTCCTCGCCACCCGCCCGCTTGGCACGGCGGTCGTCCAGAATGCGCTCGACGGCGTCCAGACGGCCTGCGCGCAGGCCTGAGTCGATGGTGATGCGCTCGAATACGTCGCGCTGGGCATGGCTGCCGCCCGCCAGCTGCATCGACCCGCGCGCGGCCAGCAGACGGTCAAAGGCCTGACCATAGAGTCCATCGCCAAAGGCTTCGAGCCCCTGCGCCGCCTCGACCCCGGGATCGGCCATGCGGCGGGTGGTGTCGTCATTGGCGCGCTCGGCATCGCGGTGGATGCGTTGCAACATCTTGGCGGTGGCGTCCTCGCGCTTGTCGCCGGTGAGCGCCAGCAGATAGTGCAGATCGGCAAAGATCAGGCAGCCATCCTCGGTGCGCGCGGCACTCAGGTCGGCCATCTCTTCCCAGCGGTTGCCGACATCGACGCCCTCAAGCTCAAGCCGCATCAGCAGTGAAGTACCGTTCGAAATGTCGCGATAGTCGTCCGTCTTGTCCTTGCGGACTTCGGCATCATAAAGCTCGAGCACCTGATCGATCTGACCGAGGTCCAGATGCATCAGCGCCTTGTGCCACCAGACATGGTAGCGGAAGTTGTTGCAATGGGCCCAGGCCGCTTCCCGGCCCGCCAGCCATTCCAGACCCTGGGCGGCATTGCCGGTCATGTCGTGAACATGCGCCACCGCATGCAGGCCCCAGGCATCGTCCGAGACCATCCACAGCGCCTGACGGCCCGCGATCTCGGCCTTTTCATAGGCGCCGGTTTCCTCAAGCGCGAAGGCGTGACAGCCCAGCAGATAGCCGCGTCCAGCATGATCGGGGGCATAAGCCGGCATCACCCGCTCGATCGAGCGGCGCATGCCGTCGGGATCGCCCAGCACGAACCGGGTGGCGTGGCTGAGTTTCATCGCCAGCGTGTCCTCGGGGTACTCGCGCAGCACGGCCTCGAATTTCTGTATCGAGTGTGAGGGGTTGCCAGCCAGCCAGAGGCGCAGCGCGTCCACATAATGACGCTCACGGGGAGATATCGGATGCGCCTTCATCGCGGCTTCCGCAGTCGCCAGCGCCTCGGCCGCGACCGGCAAAAGCTCCCGGCGGCCCAGCAACACGGTGAACAGCCCCTTGACCGCGTGACCCAGCGCGAACCCGGGCTCAAGCTCCAGAACCTTGGCCAGATGCTGGGGGGTGATCACAGCATGGGCCATGAACCCCAGCAGAACGCCGTCCCACGCCTCGGCACTGTCCGCGCGGGTCAAGCTGTTCATCTGTCCGAAAATGTCTTGTTTCATGCCAGGGTCCAATCCGATTTCGTTTTGTGGCTACCATTGCAATAGCAAACTGTATTGGTGCGCCGTATCAGTATCGACGTCGCTCGCGAATTGGTGAAAACCCGTGTGCGAAGAATCTGAGAAATCCCGCCGATTCAAGGGCATGTTTCAGCGATTTGCCGCGCATGACCCCGGGGATGTTTCAGTCTTCAAACGGGTTTTCAGAGCTCAGCACCGCCTCGGTATCGGCGCCGAAGGTGGGCGGGGCGTGGCGATAGGTGACCGGCGTGCGCGACAGGTTGAGCGGATTGCCGATCAGTTGCACCTCGCCCGGAGCGGCCCGCATCGCGATCTGCATCTGCCGTGCTGCAACCTGATCCGAGGCGAAAACCTGATCCAGCGTCCGCACCGGTCCGACCGGCACCCGGAGCGTTTCGAGCCCTTCGATCACCTCTGCCGTTACGCGCGTCCGCATGGCCGGGCGCAACTCGGCATTCAGCGCGTCGCGATGCTCTAGCCGCGCTGGGTTGGTAGCGAAACGGGCATCCTCGGACAGGTGGAAAAGATCAAGATAGTCGCAGAACCGTTTGAACTGGCTGTCATTCCCAACAGCAAGGATCACATGACCGTCGGCGGTTTCATAGACGTCATAGGGCACGATATTGGGGTGCCCGTTGCCGCGCCGCTGCGGCACCTGTCCGCTGGTCAGGTAATTCACGCCCTCGTTGATCAGCCAAGCCACCTGCGCATCGACCAGCGCCAGATCGATCTGCTGGCCCTCGCCGGTCAGGTCCCGGTGGCGCAGCGCGGCCAGGATGCCCACGGCAGCGTACATCCCGCACATCACGTCGGCGATGCCCACGCCCACCTTCATCGGTGCGCCTTCGGGTTCACCGGTCAGCGACATGATCCCGCCATAGCCTTGCGCCATCAGGTCATAACCGGGCTTGGCGGAATTCGGTCCGGTTTGCCCGTAGCCGGAGATCGAGCAATAGACGAGCCCCGGCAGATCGCCGCGCAGGCTGTCATAATCCAGCCCGTATTTCGCCAACCCGCCGGGTTTGAAATTCTCGATCAGGATATCCGCATGTCCCGCCAGCCGTCTGATCGCAGCCTGCCCCTCGGGCGTCGCGATATCCACTGCCACCGATTTCTTGTTTCGGTTGGCGGACATGAAATAGGCGCTCAGATCGGATCGGTTGCCTTCGGAATCCTCGACGTAAGGCGGCCCCCACTGGCGGGTGTCGTCGCCGCCGGTTGCCGGGTTTTCGATCTTGATCACGTTGGCGCCCAGATCGCCCAGCAACTGCGTGCAGGTCGGTCCGGCCAGAATGCGACTGAGATCCAGAACCTTGACGCCTTTCAGCGGTCCGTCAGATGCGGCCATCGTAGCCTCCCCGGTCGATCTCGGCGGCAATGACGGTAAAGCTGTCGGCTTGCATCGCCGCCTCCAGCGCCGCGCGCAGCTCGGCCCGGTTGCGGACGGTGTGGCCGTGGCCGCCAAAGGCACGCCCTATGGCGGCAAAGTCGTGGCGGTCGAAATCCACGCCCCGGTTCGCCATCTGGCGCCCGCGCTGTTTCAATTCGATCAGCGCCAGCGATGCGTCGACAAAGACCAGAAAGATCGGGTTTCCGCCCATTTCCACGGCTGTCGACAGTTCTCCGGCTACCATCAGGAACCCGGCGTCGCCGGAAAAGCTGATCACGGGCCGGTCGGGGGCGGCCAGTTTCAGCCCGATCGCCATCGGCACCGCGCATCCCATGGTGCAGAGCGCCGAGCTTTGGATCAGCCCGCGCGGCTCGGTGCATTGCCACATCTGGCTCAGCAGGATGCGATGCGCGCCGCTGTCGGCGGTGGCCAGCGTGTTTGCGGGCAGCACGTCGCGCGCCTCGGCGATGATCCCTGCAGGCCCCCAGTCATCATCCATTGGAAAGGCCCGCGCCAGCGCCTCGCGCACTGCCTGCGGTTCCCCGCCTGGCCAGGTCTCCCGCGCAGGGTTGCCCTTGGCGACGGCCTCCAATGTGGCGCCGGTATCGGCTACAAAGTTGAGTCCGGCTTGGTGCATGTAGTGGTCATTCACCGCCGCCGAGATATCGATCACGCGTTGCGAGTCCGGGTCCCACACCTCGCGCCAGCCGGGGCGCATCTCGATAGGGTCATAGCCCAGACACAGGATCAGGTCGGCCTGTTCGACCAGCGGCAACAGGTGCTTGTCCGCCAGTGGCGACAGCCCCGCGCCGCCCAGGCACAGCGGGTGCTCCTCGGGTACGACCCCCTTGGCCTTGTAGGTGGTGACGAAGGGAATGCGGAAATGCTCAAGAAATGCCTGCAGGACGCGGTTGGAATTTCCCTCCAGCAGGTCCAGGCCAACGACAGCCAACGGGCGCTCCGCCTCGGCCACCCATTTCCGCGCCTTCTCCAGACAGGTGCCTTCGGGTGAAACCGGAGCTGCCTGCTTGAGGCGGCGGCGTTTCGGGTCTCGCACACGGGTGTCGGCGACCGAAATCGGCACGTCGATATGCACCGGGCCCGGGCGGGCCTGCGTGGCCAGCGACACCGCCTTGTCGGCGATGATATCCGCGCCCTCGGGCGTCATGCGAAAGGTGCCCTTGGTGATCGAGCGATAGATCTGTTGGTGGTCCATCACCTGATGGGTATAGGTCAGCGCCTCATCCGCATCGACGCAGCCAGTCAGCACGATCATCGGCACCCGGTCCTGCAGGGCGTTGGCCACAACGTTGATCCCGTTCATGGCCCCGGGCCCTAGCGTCGCCACCAGAATCGCGGGCGCGCCGTCCCGGTGATGCACGCCTTCGGCCATGAAACCGGCGGCGTTTTCGTGCTTGGCCAGATGAAAGGTGATGCCCGCCTGCTCAAGCGCGTCCACCAGCGTCAGAACCTCGCCGCCCGGCATTCCGAAAGCATGGCGGCATCCGGCCTCGTAGAGCCGTTTGGCCAGAAGATCCGCGGCGCGGGGCATGAGGTCCTGCATCATTTGTGCTCCGTTTCAGTCCTGAGACCGCAGATTGCGGAGGCAGCGGGCAGGCGCAAGCCGGATCACGTCAGTGTGACTGTTTGGCGGCCGTTTCGGCGATCACCCGAAACGTTTTGTCCAATTCCTGGGCAATCCCCTCCAGCACTGCGCCACCTTCTTCCATGTAGGGTGCGAAGACGTGGCTGGGGAGTTTATAGGACAGCGTGGCGGTGCCGTCCTCGTTTTCGGTAACATAGAGGCGGATCGGCGCCTCGATCATCGCGGCGGTCGAGGTTTCCAGTACCCGAACGGCGAAGTCGTTGTTGAAGATGCCGATAACCCGGTTGCCCGGGATGGCGATGCCGCGCGCGGCGGCGGCTTTGGTGGGCCCAGCCTGCGTCACCGCGATCAACCCGTTCGCTTTTACCGCCGTTTTCACATCCGCCACGAGGGCGTCATAGCTCTTGCCGGTCCGGTGTACAGCCCAGCCGTCACGCGGGTTAAGATCGGAGGCCCAGCCGGGCAGGGTGGCGAGGATAAGGGCGAAGAAGGCGAGGAAAATCCGTTTCATCTGTCCGGCTCCGGTCGTCGTGATGTTGGATTGATGCCAGATATTGCTGCGAAATGCTGTCACAATCGCGTGGTCTGCACCGTCAGATGCCCGACTGAAGTGAACCTGAGGCAGAGATGCTCCCACCGGTCGTTCGACATGCCTAGCGGCACGTCTACTCCCTTTGGGCCCGGCAGCGCGCGGGCCTTGCCCGCGCGCTGCCGGGCTGCCCCGCCGTCCGCAGGACGCAAGGCCGAAGGCCGCGCAGGTTCCATCAATCATAGGCGCAGGCCGCAGGATTCAAAGGCGGCCCGGGCCGCTGCTTTCTCCTCTTCCGTCAACTCCAGCATCGGAAACCGAACCCTGCCGCCGATCTGGCCCAACAGTTCCTGCCAGTATTTGCCATGCGCATGTGGTTTTCCGGCAGGCTTGGTCTCCCGGATAGCCCGCCGCACCGGTTCCAGACTGTCGCGGAGCACGCGGGCCTCGTCGATGCGCCCTTCGAAGGCCAACTGCGTATAGTCATGCATCCGCCGGTCATTGGCTGTCTGCAGCAGGTAGGGTGGAGAGGAGCACAGATAGAGCTTCCATCCCAAATCCACGACATTGTCGAACCACTCCTCTTCGGACGCAGTCGAGACCTGTATCCGGTTCCCGGCCAGTTCCGTCAGCCGCACATACATCTCACGCGGGACCGAGTATTTTATCGCCACCACGTTGGGCAGGTCGGCGATACGGGCGCACAGCTCAGGGCTCATCAGATACCCGCTGTCAGGATGGCTCCACATGGCGATGCCGATATCGATCGCATCGCTGATCGCTTTGTAATAGCGATAAACCGTCTCGTCCTGATCCTTGACGAAGTTCAGAACCGGCGTGTGCACGACGATGTAATCCGCCCCGCAATCCTGCGCATGGCGAGCCAGTTCCATCACCGTGTCGAAATTCTGGTCCGAGACCGACATGATCGTGCCGGCCTTGCCATCGGTTTCTTCTATCGCGATCTCCAGATTGCGCTTGCGCTCTTCGACCGACATCGAAAAGAACTCGCCCTGCTTGCCGGCGATGAACAGGCCCGCGATACCCAGATCGCCGATCCAGTGACGAATATTGTGGCGAAAGCCCGCCTCGTCAAAGCTCAGATCGGGCCGGAACGGATTGAGCGCTGCTGCCCAGATGCCACGCATGTGTTCGCGGGCGTGGTCCTTGGCGTCGAGCTTGCTGTATTTCATCTGTCATTTCTCCGTTTCGGCGGCGCGGATCGCCTGCCACAGGGGCAGGCTGGTCAGCGGCATCTGCAGGTCAGTCACGCCCAGCGGGCTGAGCGCGTCGATGGCGGCGTTCAGGAGGGCGGCGGGTGCACCGATGGTCCCGGCTTCGCCCACACCCTTGGTCCCCAGTGCATTGGCATCGGTCGGCGTTTCCATCTTGTGGATCGCCAGCGGCGGCAGATCGGCGGCGCGGGGCAGGGCGTAATCCATCAGCGATCCGGTCAGAAGCTGACCGTCTTCGTAGTGTAGCGCCTCCATCATCGCCTCGCCGAACCCCTGCGCGAAGCCGCCCCGGATCTGACCCTCGACCATCATTGGGTTGATCAGGCGCCCGGCGTCGTCCATGCACGAGACGTGGTGGACCGTGGGCGCGCCGGTCTCGCGGTCGATGCTCATCGCGGCCAGATAGCAGCCATAGCCCCAGGCTTCGTGCGGCGCGTCATAGCGCAGTTCGGCGGTCAGGGGCAGGGCTTCACCTTTCACCCTGCGGGACAGTATCTCGGCGCAGGCGGCCTGCACCGCACTCGCCCCGATGGGCGTGCTGCGGCTGGCCAGCGCGCCGATGCCGGGCGGGCAACTTTCGGTGTCGCCGTGCCGGACGGTGACCTGCTCCGGGTTCAGGCCAAGCGTGTCTGCGGCCACCTGAGCCAGCGCCGTTTCGCGCCCGTGCCCCTGCGTGCTGCCACCTGTTGCCACGACCGCGCCACTCTCGGTCAGGGTAACTCGCGCGCTTTCCCAGCCGGTGCCCGAAGGTTCCACATAGAAGGCCAGCCCCAAACCGAACAGTTTTCCTTCGGCCCGGCGCTTTTTCCGCTCGGCAAGCAATGGGGCATAATCCGCCGAGGCGAGCAGCCGGTCCAGCGCCTCGGCATAGCGCCCGGAATCCAGCCGGTATCCTGTGGGAGTGCCACAGGGCAGAGTTTCGGGCGGCAATAGGTTGCGTCTCCGGATCTCAGCCGGGTCCAGCCCGGTGGCCCGCGCCGCCTTGTCCACCAGCCGCTCCATCAGCGTGCAGGCCTCGGGCCGTCCCGCGCCGCGATAGATGCCGACCGGCGCGGTGTTGTCCATGCGGGCGATGGTCGAGACCTCAACCGCATCCACCCGGTATCCGCCGGGAAGGATGCGTGCTGCGTTCCAGGCTGGGATCAGAGCCGAGTTTGGCAGCCAATGGCCCAGCGGGGCCGCCGCCTCGGCCCGGAGACCGAGGAACCTGCCCGTGCCATCCACAGCCAGGTCCCCGCGCATGCGCAGGCCGCGCCCGTGGGTGGCGGACAGAAAATCCTCGCTGCGGGTCGCGGTCCAGCGCACCGGGCGCTGCAACCGCCGGGCCGCCCAGACTGCTACGACCTCTTCGGGATAGAGCGAGGCCTTCATCCCGAACGCGCCGCCCACATCCGGGGCGATCACCCGTAGTCGTTCCGGGGACAAGTTCAGAATGCGCGCCAGTTCGGACCGGGCCCGGTGCGGGGTCTGGGTCGAGAGCCAGACCGTCAGGACGTCGTCCTTCGGCGCCACCGCAATCGCGCGCGGCTCGAGCGGTGAGGGAGCGAGCCGGGGGTGGTGGAGGTCCACCGAAACCACATGTGCGGCCTGCGCAAATGCCGCTTCGGTATCGCCGCTGGTCCAGCTTTGCCCGGCGGCAGGTTGGTCGAGCGAAATGTCGTCTTCGTCGATATCCAGCCAAATCGCTTCTACTGCGTCCTGCGCCTGCTCTGCCGTCTCTGCCAGCACAGCGGCCACTGGTTGCCCGACCGCCTCGACCCGTTCGGCGGCAAGCAGCGGGTATGGCGGCTCCAATTGCAGCGGCAAGATCGGATTCACGTTCAGAGCGTCCATTCTCCCAAGGTCTTCCATCCGGAAAATGGACACGATACCCGGCAGTTCGGCCGCGTCCTTCACGTCGCACTCCACGATCCGGCCGCGGGGCAGAGGGCTGCGCAGGAAGGCCAGATGCAGCGCTCCGGACAACTGGATATCGTCCACGAAGCACCCTTCGCCGCGTAGCAAGCGCGGGTCTTCGCGGCGACGTATGGGGCGGCCGATATGGGCTTGTGGGGCATCGCGCAAGGATACGATCTCCGCTGGGTCGCGTCCGATCCTGCGGGGGCAGTGCCTGCCGGGCAAATCAGGAAATTCTATCTGGATATCGGAAAAGCGGATAGCACTGAGGCGTGGATATGTGAAAACCGTGAGGGCAGCGGGAGGAAACATCATGATGCCCATCGCTTTCATCGGACATGGCGCCATCGCCAGTTATGCGGCCCGTCGCTGCCCGGACGGTGCCGAGATCATCGCCGTTATCTGCCGGCTGGGGCGCGAGGCTGCAGCGCGTCAGGTGATGGGCGCACCTGCCATAACTGAGGTTGCCGATCTTCCGAAACGTCCCGATCTGCTGATCGACTGCGCCGGGCATGCGGGGCTCAGGGCGCATGGCGTGGCCGCCTTGCGGGCGGGGATCGACGTGCTGACGGTCTCGGTCGGTGCGCTGGCGGACGCGGAGCTGCACTCCGAACTGGTCGAAGCGGCACAGGCGGGACATGCGCAGCTCAGCGTCGCGTCAGGAGCCATCGGCTCGCTTGATGCTCTGTCTGCCGCTGCCGAGGGTGGGGCGCTGAGCGTGACCTATACCGGACGCAAACCACCGCGCGGCTGGCGTGGATCGCGGGCCGAGGAGGTGCTGGACCTCGATAACCTGACCGCAGCGGCCACCCATTTCGAAGGCTCGGCACGCGAGGCCGCGCGGCTTTATCCAAAGAACGCGAACGTGGCCGCTGCCGTGGCACTGGCAGGGGCTGGGCTGGACGACACCCGCGCCGTTCTGATCGCTGACCCGAAAGCCACCCGCAACATCCACGAGGTACAGGCCGAGGGCGCCTTTGGCCGGTTCCGCTTTGAAATCCAGGGCAACACGCTGCCGGACAATCCAAGATCCTCGGCCCTGACGGCGATGAGCGTGGTGCGTGAGATCCACAGACGTATCTCTCCGATCCAGATATAGCTTTGACGGATATCTGGATGCGGTGCTATTTGGAAACCCATGAGCCATTCCCAGATCCGCATCGTCGAACGGGTTCTGACCCGGCTGAAGCTCAAGCAACTGCGCCTGCTGGTGGCCGTGGGCGAGCAGCACTCGATCCTGCACGCCGCGCAGTCGCTGCATATCTCGCAACCCGCCGCCACCAAGCTGATCAAGGATCTGGAACTGGACTTTGGCGTGCAGCTCTTCGATCGCACCAATCGCGGCATGGTGCCCACCGTGTTCGGCAAGGCGCTGATCCGGCATGGCAAGCTGATCCTGGCGCAGATTTCCCATGCCGCGCAGGAGTTGGATGATCTGAACGAGGGTAATGGCGGGCGCGTGGTGGTGGGCACGTTGCTGGCCGCCTCGGCTGAGTTTCTGCCCCGGGTGATGCAGCGCCTGCTGACCGAAAAGCCCGAACTGGTGGTCAAGCTGGTCGAAGGGACGAACGAGGTGCTGATGCCTGCCTTACGCGCAGGTGAGGTCGATCTGGTTGTGGGCCGCCTGCCGGTGCACCGCCACCGCAGCGAAATCGTGCAGGAACGGCTGTTCGACGAGCAGGTGATCTGCGTCGCCCGGGCCGGACATTCGGCGCATGATCTGCCTGCGCCGGAACTGACCGACCTGATGGCATATCCGTGGATTCTGCCGCCCGCCGAGACCACGCTGCGCCGCCAGCTGGATCAGATCTTTGTCGGAGCGGGGGGCGATGCGCCCCGGTTTCCGGTCGAGTCGGTGTCGTATCTGACCAATCGCAGCCTGTTGGTGTCCTCGGACATGCTGGCCATCATGCCCGCCCATGTGCCGACCCGTGATATCGAGGCCGGTCTCCTCCGGCAGGTGAACTGGACCGTGCCCATTCCCATCGGTCCAGTGGGCGTGTCGATGCGGAAATCGGTGGCGCTGTCGCCGCCGGTCGACGGGTTCCTCGCAGCGTTGCGGCGTGAGGCGGCGGAGATGATGGGCTGAGCTTGCGCTTCGCCTCTGAAGCGGTCACAACACAGGGCTAACAGAGGAACTGGCCCGGAATGCCCAACCCCAGAATTCGACTGCTTTTGTGCTCAAGCTGCACCGGCACGCGGGACCGCGGTGCCGAGCGGCAGGTGGTGACCGAAGCGCTGGCCGAGGCCGGGCTGGCTGGACAGGTCGAACTGGGGGATCACGCTTGTTTCAGTGCCTGCGCCGGGCCGGTCTCGTTGGCGCTGCAGGGGCAGGGTATGGCTTCATATGTGTTTTCAGGTCTCGATCCGGTGGCTGATGCTACCGACATTGCGGCGACCTGCCGGACCTACATTGATGCTCCGAAAGGCTGGATCGAAGACGCCCGGCCATGCGGGCGGCTTCGGGAGTGTCTGCGGGCGAGGGTACCCGCGCTTCAGTCCACCTGAATCGTGGTCGAGACCGCAACAGGCACATTGTCCACCATCAGCGGGCTATGGCTGTTGGCGTTCAGCGAAACCTCGATCTCGACCTCGCCCTTGGGCAGGTTGGTCAGGTGATACCAGTTGCTGTAGAGGCGGCCCAGCTTGGTGCCGTTGACATAGATATGCGCATGGCCTTCGCCGGGGATATCGGTGCTGGAGGCATTCTCGGGCGAGAACCGGAA
Organism: Ruegeria sp.; assembly: GCF_040830605.1. Taxonomy (GTDB): domain Bacteria; phylum Pseudomonadota; class Alphaproteobacteria; order Rhodobacterales; family Rhodobacteraceae; genus Ruegeria. The sequence continues at coordinate 314,313 of NZ_JBFOMD010000009.1, read as the reverse complement.
ATTCTGCGGCATCACGTGCAGGTTCCATCCGGCCATCGGGTCCTTGATCACGTCGATTTTCAGGCCCGGCGCATCCTCGCCCGCGGGCAGGTTGACGGCGGTGGAGTGGTCGTGGGCGGCGGCTTCGGCGCTGCCGCCGTGCTGGGACGGGTCGGAGTGGTCATGGCCATCGAAGGTGACGCCATTGCCTGCGGCGATCACGAAACCGGTGCCGCCGCCGAAGACGAGGCCGATGGCGAAGAGTGCGAGTGAGCGGGACATATCTGTTCCTTGGACAAAGAAAGACCCCGCCGGGACGGGCCCGGCGGGGATCATGCAAGTCGGATCAGGCGGCGGCTTCGGCCCGGGCGCTTTCGGATTGCCAGAAATATCCGGCAAATGTGCCCAGCAGAATCCAGGCCGCCATGCCGATGCCGAAGGCACGCGCGGCAAACAGGGCACCGATCTCGGTCGGTACCGGGCCCGAGAAGCTGTCGGGCTCGGGCGCGCCGATCAGATGCGGGGCCAGCAGCAGCGCGGCGGCGATCAGGTAGCTTACCAGATTGCCGCCAAAGGCGATCAGCCACATGGCGATTCCGGCGGCGGCCACCGTTGCGGTCCACCAGATCTGGCGCACGGCCACATCGGCGGCGGCGACACCCGGCACCTCGGGCGCCAGCGACAGGCCGGGCGCGAAGTGGAAGGTGACGAACCCGGCCAGCCCCCAGAGCAGGCCCGAGCGTGCGTTAACCGCGTGGCCCTGACGTTCGGCCATCGACATCAGCGCCACCATGACCAGCGAATAGCCGGTATAGGTCAGCATGGTGAAGACGATGCTCAGCCCGTCGCGCATGGCGTCGAACCCGGGCAGCTCGGGATGAGCGCTGACCGCCTCACCTCCGAAATGCACCAGCTCGCCGGACTCATAAAGCTCGGCGTGAAGCAGAACGGGCTGCACAAAAACCAGCTGCAGCAGGGCGGCAATCAACCCCGCTGCAGCGCCAGCGAACAACGCGCTGGTCAGAATGCGACTGAACATGGGTCAGTGGCAGGGGAAGCCGGTTGCGTGGCGCACGTCGTGAGCGGCGTCATGCAGGGCGGATGCCTGAACATGGCCGGTCAGGGTGATGATCCCCAGACCCAGAACCACAGCAAACAGAACAGGAGCAAAGGTACCTGCCGCAGATGCCTTGATCGTTTTGGTCGTCATTTCATGTCCTCCTAAGCCGCCGCACCCGACGGCCGGTGTTTCATTTTATGCCTGGCAGGTCTCCTGGCTCGCGGGTCGGTGCCTCTGTTCGCCTTCCCCCCGGACAGGTCCGGGAGTGGCTGGTTGAACAGGGGCTCACCGCTTACAGTCGCGGGGGCGGCTTGGGCTTTGAACGCTTGCGCGCCCGCACCCAATTCCCTCTTAGCATCCGGATTGCTCCGGCAGGACCAGACCCGCCCATTTAGCCGCGATGGGCGCCCCGGCGCAATCGTCATTTGCGACCTCTTAGGTCAATTCCCGCGCTTTTTGAGCAGGTAGATATCCATGATCCACCCGTGGTCGGCCCGTGCCTGTGCCCGGGTGTCGAGAATCCGTTTAGCCACATCCGCCAGTGGGCCGTGGATCAGAATCTCTTCCTTCATGCCCACATACGCACCCCACCAGATGTCGTAATCGCACATCTCAAGGCTTCGGAACGAGCATTCGCCATCCAGCATCACCGCGACTTTTTCGACACCCTCAGGCCAGCCCTCATCCCGGATACGCCGCCCGGTGGTCACCAGATAAGGCGCGCCGATCTCGTTGATCGGGATCGCGTGCGCCGCCGTCAGCGCCTGCAACGCGGTAATGCCAGGGATCACCTTCGTCTTTGGCTGCGGCTCCAGCCGCGAGGCGATTCGCAGAGAGCTGTCATAGAGCGACGGATCGCCCCAGATCAGAAGCGCCACCTGTTTCGCCTGGCTTTGCGTTGCAATCGCCTCCTGCCAGCGCAGCGCGATGGCGTCGTGCCATTCGTCCACGCCACGCAGATAGCCATCTTCGGCGCGGCGCCTGGGGATATCGAAATAAGCGATCTGCGGCGCAGTCTCGGTCACCTGAGCGATGATCTCCTCACGCAGCCCCGCCAGATCCGCCTTGTTCTCGCCCTTGCGCGGGATCAGGATCAGGTCCGCCGCCCGGATCGCCTGCGCGCCCTGAAAGGTCACGTGATCCGGGTTGCCGGTGCCGATGCCGATCAGGTTCAGTTCATACATCCCCAAACTCCGCCAACGGGCCATAGAGGATCAGGGCCGGGGCGGTGCCAATCTCGTCGCTCAGCTTCTCGGCCAACGCCCCGACGGTAGCACGGTGCAAGGTCTGGTCGGGGGTCGAGACCGATTCCGCCATCAGCGCCGGAGTGTCGATCGGCAGGCCATGGGCGTGCAGCGCCTCGACCAATAGCGGAAAGGTGCGCTTGCCCATGAACACAACAGTGGTGGCGCCGGGATCGGCCAGCGCGGGCAGGTTCAGATCCTCGGGCAGTTTGCCGCTGATGTCGTGGCCGGTGACGAACTGCACCCGCCGCGCGGTCAGCCGCCGGGTCAGCGGAATGCCCGCCGCCGCCGCTGCCGCAACCGCCGAGGGGATGCCGGGGATGATCTCATACCCGATCCCGGCGTCGCGCAGCGCCACCAGTTCCTCCTCCAGCCGCCCGAACAGCCCGCCATCGCCGGATTTCAGCCGCACCACATGCGCACCGGTCTGCGCATAGTCCACCAGCAACCGGCTCACGTGGTCCTGCTTGGGCGAGGGGCGGCCCGCGCGCTTGCCGACGCCCACCAGATCGGCCTCTTCCCGCGCATGGGTCAGGATCGGTCCGCTGCTCAGGTCGTCGAACAGCACCGCATCGGCCTTTTGCAGCCGATCCACCGCCTTGAGCGTCAGCAGTTCCGGATCGCCCGGACCAGAGCCGATAAACGAAACGAACCCGCTCACTGGCTGGCCTCGGCGATCAGGTGAAAGAAGGTGCCGGTCACATTGCCACGCACCGATCCTGTTTGCGGTCCTTCAGCCCCTTCGGCGTCGAAGACCCGCGCGAGCGGCGCGTCCGGCTGTTCGATGATCGAGGAATAGTGGAACTCGTGCCCGCGCAGAGCCGTACCCGAATCGAACCCCGGCATCGGCGCGGTCAGATGCGCCTTACGATAGCCAAGATTGAACTTGCGCTTCTCATACGACGTCACCAGCCCCAGCAACCCGGCCATCTTGTGTCGGGTCCCGTCCTTGTCGATCAGCACATCGCCCAAAGCCATGTAGCCGCCGCATTCCCCATGAACCGTCCGGGTTTCGGCATGTTTGCGCAAGCCGTTCAGAAAAGTCTCGGCCGCGGCCAGAGTACCCGCATGCAGTTCCGGATATCCGCCAGGCAACCAGACCAGATCGGCATCTGCCGCCGGGGCCTCATCTGCCAGCGGTGAAAACGGCAGGATTTCCGCCCCTGCCGCACGCCAGCCCTCCAGCAGATGCGGATAGGTAAAGGAAAACGCCGCGTCCTGCGCCAATGCGATCCGCTGGGCCGGTGGCCGCGGCAGCGCGACCGACGACGGTCCCTTGGGGCTTGAGGAGGCCGCCAGCCTGATCGCTTCCAGATCCACATGCTCACGCAGAAACGCCGCATACCCGGCAATCGCAGTTTCCAGATCTGGATGCTCGACCGCCTGGATCAGACCCAGATGCCGCTCGGGCAGTGTCAGATCGCCCCGGCGCGGCAGCACGCCCAGCACCGGCAGACCCGCGCGCTCCATCCCTAGCCGGGTCAGCCGCTCATGCCGCGGGCTGGCGCAGCGGTTCAGGATCACCCCAGCAAAGGGCAGGTCCGGGTTGTACATCCGGAATCCCAGCGCCGTGGCCGCCGCCGACTGCGCCTGACCGCCCACATCCAGCACGAGCACCACCGGCCAGCCCATGCGCAGCGCGGTCTCGGCGCTCGACCCGCGACCCAGCTCGCCCGGCTTGGCGACCCCGTCGAACAGGCCCATCGACCCCTCAGCCACCACGATATCCGCGCCGTCTGCCTTCGCCGAGATCGCGCCCAGCAGCGGCTCACTCATCGCCCAGCTGTCGAGGTTGAACGACGCCCGCCCCGCCGCCGCGCTGTGAAAGGCTGGATCGATATAGTCCGGCCCGCTCTTGAAGGGTTGCACGGCCAGTCCGTCCTCGGCCAGCGCCCGCAACAGCCCCAGCATCACTGTGGTCTTGCCGGTGCCCGAAGACGGCGCCGAAATCAAAAGGCCCGGCGGATTAGTCATCGCCTCAGTCATCTCCGGGGCTCCAACTCGACCATGGGCTGTCCACATTCTGCGGGCGGTAGCGGCGGTCGTAGGTTTTGGAATAGAGGCAGCTTTCGTCGAAGCCTTCGCCCGCAAGCGTCGGCCCCACCAGGATTAGCGCAGTGCGCGAGATGCTCTCGTCCAACGCGTCCTTCAGCGTGGCCAGCGTCGCGCGGATGATCCGCTCATCCGGCCAACTAGCGCGATAGGCCACCGCGACCGGGCAATCGGCGCCGTAATGCGGTGTCAGGTCCGCGATCACCTTGTCCAGATTGCCGATCGACAGGTGAATGGCCAGTGTCGCACCGGTACGGGCAAAGTTCTCCAGCGTCTCACCCTCGGGCATCGACGACGCACGACCCGGCGTGCGGGTCAGCACCACCGATTGTGCCAAACCGGGCAGGGTCAGTTCGGTGCCAAGCGCCGCCGCGGCGGCGGCAAAGGAGGGCACGCCGGGCGTCACGCTGACCGGGATGCCCATTGCCTTCAGGCGCCGGATCTGTTCACCCATCGCCGACCAGACCGACAGATCGCCCGAATGCAGCCGCGCCACGTCGTGACCTGCCTCATGCGCGGCCTCGATCTCAGCCATGATCTGATCCAGATCCATCGGAGCGGTGTTCACGATCTTTGCGCCCTCGGGGCAGTGGCCCAGAATTTCCTCGGGCACCAGCGAGCCAGCATAGAGGCAGACCGGACAGGACGCGATGATGTCGCGCCCGCGCAGGGTCAGCAGGTCGGCGGCACCCGGTCCGGCGCCGATGAAATGAACGGTCATGTCTGTTCTCCTGTGGCGACCGCGCAGGTGGCAAGGCGGTCGGTCGAGATACGTCGGGTGGAAACCAGCCGCGCACTCGGTCCGGCTGCGGCAAGAGCAGCGGCTTCGGCGACGCTTCCGGTGTTGCGTTCGGTGAGGCTGCGCTGGGATCGGGTCACGGGCTCCACGGCTTCAAGCGCGGCCTCGGAAACGGGACGAACGGTTAGGCCAAGCCGGGTGGCCAGATCGGTGAAGGCCGGGTGGGCGGCCTTGTCCTCGGCCGTGGCCAGCGCCGTCACGGGATGCCCGCCCGCTGCTGCGTGATAGGCGTCGATCAGGCTTGCCGCCGTGGCGGCGGACGAAAACCCGAATCCTGCAACGATCATAGCGTCACGCTCCACTGCACCACCGGGTAGGCGGACTTCCACCCTCGGCGTGGACCCAACGGGGCGGCCTGCGCCAGTTCGATCCGCAGCAACTCTCCGCCCAGCTTTTCCTGCCACAGCGCCAGCAGTGCCTCGCTCTCCAACGTTACCGAGTTGGCCACAACGCGTGTTCCTGCGGGCAGGTGTTCCCTCAGCCAGTTCAACAGAGCTTCGCTCAGCCCACCGCCGATGAATACCACATCCGGCAGTGCCAGCCCGTCCAGGACCTCCGGCGCGGTGCCATGGATCACCTCCAGCCGGTCCTGCCCAAGCGCATCGGCATTGCGCCGGATGCGTTCTGCCCGTTCTGCAAGCGGCTCGATGCTGGTTGCGGTCAGGCTGGGATCGCTCATTAGCCACTCGATGCTGATCGAGCCGGTACCGCCGCCGATGTCCCACAGGTGCTCCCCCCGATGCGGCGCCAGCGCCGAGAGCGTCAGAGCCCGCACCGGGCGTTTGGTGATCTGGCCGTCGGTTTCAAAGATCTCGTCCGGCTTCCCGGACGCCTTTGGGACCGCCTGACCCGGGCCAGCAACCTCCAGCCCGACGCAGATCGGATGCGCGAAGGACCCCAGCAGAGCTTCGGTCAGCGATATTTTCTGTGTGCGTTCGCGCGGCCCACCGAGCGCCTCCAGAATGTGTAAGGAGCTGTCGGCAAAGCCGGTCTCGTTCAGATACGTCGCCAGCTCGGCCACCGCGGCCCCGTTGCGCAGCAAGAGGATGGCGCGCAAACCCCGGGCCAGATGCGGACGCAGGCGGGTCAGGGGGGCGGCGTGCAGCCCGAAGGTCAGGATATCTTCCAGCGGCCAGGCCAGACGCGCAGCTGCTAGCGAAAAAGTCGATTGGCCGGGTAGGGCGGTCCATTCGCCGGCCTTGAAATGCCGCGCGATGACCGAACCTGCGCCGAACCAGAACGGATCGCCCGAGGCCAGGACGACCGTATGGCGCCCCCGGAAACCGGTCAGGATCGGAATGCCTTCCGAAAACGGAACCGGCCATTCCACCCGCTCGGCGCCGGTTTCGGGCAGCAGGGACAGATGGCGTGGTGGCCCCATGATCACCTCGGCCCGGTCCAGCACTTGACGGCTTGCAGGGGACAAGCCATCCAGTCCATCTTCACCCAACCCGACGACGGTCAGCCACGGAGCTTCAGTCATGTTTCACCTCCTGATCCTTGGCGGCACGACCGAGGCCAACATTTTGGCCAAAGCCGTTTCCGATCAAGGGGTAGCGGCGACCTATTCCTACGCGGGCCGCGTCGACAATCCCCGTCCGCAACCCCTGCCGACCCGCGTGGGCGGCTTTGGCGGCGCTCAGGGGCTGGCGCGCTACATCCGCGATCACGGCATCAGCCATGTGGTGGACGCCACCCATCCGTTTGCCGCGCAGATGAGCCGCAACGCCGCCACGGCCTGCGCCGAGACTGGCACGCCGCTCGCCGCGCTGACCCGCCCAGCTTGGGGCGCGCAAGAGGGCGACCGCTGGCACCATGTGCCCGACATCCCGGCGGCGGTTGCGGCGCTGTCCGGCCCCCCCAAGCGCGTCTTCCTTGCCGTAGGCCGCATGCATCTTGAGGACTTCTCCGCCCAGCCCCAGCACCATTACCTGCTGCGGCTGGTGGACGCGCCCACCGCGCTGCCGTTGCCGGACTGCGACGTGGTGGTCTCGCGCGGCCCCTTCACTGTTGAGGGAGACACGGCCCTGATGGAGCGCCACGGAACCGAGCTGGTCGTGTCCAAGAACGCAGGCGGCACCGGGGCGCGGGCCAAGCTGGACGCGGCGCGCGCGTTGGGCTTGGCCGTTCTGATGATCGACCGCCCGGCAATGCCGGAGCGGGTCGAACTGGCAACGGTGCCACAGGTTCTGAACTGGCTGGCTCATGCCTGATCCCCGGTGGGCGTGAACCTCGGCGTGTAAACGATCGGCGCGCCGGAGCGCTCGATCACCCGTGTCCGCGACGAGCCCACGATCACCACGGTCTGCATATCCGCCATTTCGGGCGTCGCCTCGGCCAGCGTCGAGATGCGGATGGCCTCATCCGGGCGCGAGACGGCGCGGGCAAACAGGATCAGCCGTTCCGGCTCGCATTCCTCACGCAGGATTTCCAGCGTTTTTACAAAGCCTTCGGGCCGTGACTTCGAGCGCGGATTGTAGAATGCCATGGCGAAGTCCCCCTGCGCAGCGAGCCGCAGACGCTTCTCGATCAGCTCCCACGGCTTGAGGTTGTCGCTGAGATTGATGGCGCAGAAATCGTGGCCCAGCGGTGCACCCGCCCGGGCCGAGGCCGCGAGCATCGCGGTGATGCCCGGCAGCACCGAAATCTCCAGATCGCACCATTCGGCGGGGCCGTTTTCCAGCGCCTCATAAACGGCAGACGCCATGGCAAACACGCCCGGATCGCCCGAGGATACTACGACCACACGTTTGCCCTCAGCCGCCATTTGCAGCGCATGCTGCGAGCGGTCGATCTCAACCCGGTTGTCGCTGGCGTGCAGAGTCAGTCCCTCACGCTCGGCAACCCGCGCCACATAGGGGATATATCCCACCACATCGGTTGCCTCAGCCAGCGCTTCGGTCACCTCGGGCGTGATCAGCGCATCGTCGCCCGGCCCGAGGCCTGCGATCCTGATCCAACCGCTCATGGCCGCCGCCCCTGACCGTGCACGATGATGATCGAGAAATAGGGGGTGACCTTGCCACAGGCCTCGGTCAGTTTCGTCACCGTCTGGTTCGACATCTGCGCGTATTCCACGATCCAGGCCCGGTCATACAGTCCAGCGGTCTTCAGCGCCCGCTTCACTTTGTCGATATTGCGCCCGATCTTCATCACCACCAGCGCGTCGGTCTGCGCCATTCGGGTGGCCAGCAGATCCTCTGGCAGGGTGCCGACCAGCACGGTCAGCACATCGTCGCCCCAGGTGATCGGATCGCCGGTCGCCGTCCAGGCACCGGACATACCGGTGATGGCAGGCACCACTTCCACCGGAGCTTCGTTGCGCAAGCGGCTGTAAAGATGCATGAAAGAGCCATAGAAGAACGGATCGCCCTCACACAGCACAACCACATCCTTGCCCTGATCCGACAGCTCTTTCAGCCGTTTTGTGCAATCCTTGTAGAACGCGGCCAGCAGTTCATTGTAACGCGGGTCGGTCACCGGGATTTCCGTGGTGACTGGGTATTCCATCGGGAACTCGACGGCATCACCGGGGATCATACCGTTGACGATCTTGCGCGCCTGTCCGGTGCGGCCCGGTTTGCGGAAATAGGCCACGTGCCGGGCACCGCGCAGCAGCCGGTCGGCGCGGACACTCATCAGATCCGGATCGCCGGGGCCGAGGCCCACGCCATATATGGTTCCCATCTTCATTCCGCCCGGCTTGCGATGGCGTTGATGGCGGCCACGGTAATGGCGCTGCCGCCCAGACGGCCCTTGACGATGCAGGACGGCACCGGTTGTGCCTCCCACAGAGCGTCTTTCGACTCGACCGCACCAACGAACCCGACCGGGCAGCCGATGATGGCGGCGGGGCGGGGACAGGCGGGATCTTCGAGCATATTGAGCAGGTGGAAGAGCGCCGTGGGCGCGTTGCCGACGGCCACCAGCGCACCCTCCAGCCGGGGCCGCCACAATTCCAGCGCCGCCGCTGAGCGGGTGTTGCCCATCTCCGCCGCCAGCGGCCGCACACGCTCGTCATGCAGCGTGCAGATCACCTCGTTATCGGCAGGCAGGCGAAAGCGGGTGACGCCTTCGGAGACCATGCGCGCATCGCATAGGATTGGCGCCCCTCCTTCCAGAGCGTTGCGGGCGGCCTGTACGAAGCCGGGCGAGAAATGCACGTATTTCTCAAGGCCTACCATCCCGGCGGCGTGTATCATCCGGACGGCAACCTGCTCCTCATCGGCGTCGAACCGGGCCAGATTGGCCTCGGACCGGATGGTGGCAAAGCTCTGTTTGTAGATCGCCGCGCCGTCGGTTTCGTATTCGTAGGGCATCAGGTGAGGTCCATGGTCGTCAGTGTTGCGGGGCTCAGGCCGCGTTGGCAGGGCTCATCCCCCGCGCGGCCGTCTTTTACAAGATCAAATCGTCCGGCATTGCCCACCAGCGCTACATCTGCCTTGCCCATGCGAGCGCAGCCCTTGGGGCAGCCCGAGACATGCAGTGATCCGTTGATGCGCGGAGCCAAAGCGCGAGCGATATCGCGCGTCTCCACCTGCGCCTGCGGGCAGAACGGTGCCCCGGGGCAGGCGTCGGTGGTCAGGAGCGGGTCGGTGCCGTCGGTGACAAATGCCGGAGCGGGTATCGCCGCCCCGCCTTCCAGCAGGATCAGCCGCCAGGGGGTGACCCGCAGGGCCACGGCGCCACTCTCGGCGATCAACTGCGCCAAATCTGCAGCGGGCAATTGTCCGAACGCGGCGCCATAGAGCGGGCCGAGCGGCGTTATCCCCGGTTGCGGCGGCTTACCTATGGGTCCAGGGACCGCGCCCTGCCAGTCCTGCGGCAGCGGCTTGGCCCGGACCAGCCGCGCCATGCGGCGGGTGTCCTGTGTGTAGTTCTCCGAGAACCAACGGGCGAGGTCGAGCAGCCGGTCGATGGCTTCATCCTCGCGCACCACCCGTCCGGTTTCCACATCATCGGCACGCAGGATCAGGCCTTCCGCGCCCGCCTCTAAACGGATATCGGCGGAGTCGCCGCTTAACAGCCGCTCGGGTCCCGCATCCACAGCAAAACCGAACTTCGCAGGCAGGGGTGGCAGTTCGCCAAGGCGGTTGATCAGTTCCTGAACCAGCCGTGCCGTCAGATCTCCTGCCTGGTAGAGTGGCGTGACGAGAATGTTGCGCCGTACCTCGATGCCCGGTTCTGCGTCCAGCAGATCCATAGCCGCCAGTTCGGCCAGCAGCGGCTGGTGGTCCGCCTCGGCCACGCCGCGCAGTTGCAGGTTGGCGCGGTTGGTCAGGTCGATGGTGCCGTTGCCGAACCGTTCCGCCGCCGCGCAAAGGCCCAGTACCTGATTTGCCGTCAGCCGCGCCAGTCGAGGCCGCACCCGCACCACCAGACCGTCGCCGGACATCATGGGGCGGTGGGCGCCGGGGCACCAGCCCTGAACAATCGGTTTTGCGGTAAGTGCGCTCATAGCAACCCTTCCATCCCGGCGCGGATCGAGTTCCGGCGGGTGTCCCACAGACCCGCCTTGTAGAGTGCGCGGAACTTGTCCTGCATCGCCTCACGCGCCTGCGGGTTGGCCTCGGCCAAGAATGCATCCACCTCCGGATCGCCCAGCGTGGCGTCGTGATAGAGGTCAAAGAGATGTGGTGCGACGGTACCCGACAGATGCGCGAAACTCGCCATGTGGTCGAGCGTCGCCGCGATTTCAGCCGCCCCCCGGAACCCGTGCCGCTGCATGCCTGCGATCCAGCCCGGATTTGCGGCGCGGGCATGGACGACGCGGCTGATTTCCTCGGGCAGGGTCCGGGCGCGTGGCGTCTCGGGATTGGTGTTGTCCAGATGATAAAGCTGCGCGGTGCCGCCGGTGACCTGCTTAGCCGCCGCAAACCCGGCCTCATGGGTGGCGTAGTCATTGGCCAGCAACAGGTCGGTTTCGCTGAGGTCCTGCAAATGCACGAAACTGTCGGCATTGGCGACACGCTCGGTGATGCCTTGGGCGTCGCGAGCAATATGCTCGCCCTCCAGTGCAAAGGAGCTTGCGTCCAGCCAAGCCTGACCGGCGGCGGTGCGGGCATCTTCAGTATAGGTCTCGGAGAGATGCTGCATCCCCAACCCGTAGCTGCCCGGCGCCGGGCCATAGACGCGCGCGGTGGATTCCTGCCCGGCATAGGGGTTCCAATCGATCGCTTCATCCCGGGCGCATAGTGCGCGGATCGCCTGCCCATAAAGCGCCGATAGCGTCGGGAACACGTCTCGGAAAAGGCCCGACACCCGCAGCGTCACGTCCAGACGCGGGCGGTCCAGATCGGTGATCGGCAGCACTTCGATGCCTGAGACCCGCTCGGACCCGGCATCCCAGATCGGTTTCACTCCGAGCAGATGCAGTGCCATGGCGAACTCCTCGCCGGCGGTGCGCATGGTGGCCGAGCCCCAGAGATCCACGATCAGCCCATTGGGATAGTCGCCTTCCTCCTGCAGATGCCGCCGCACCAGTTCCTCGGCCAGCTTCACCCCCTGCGCATAGGCCGCGCGCGTTGGGACCGAGCGCGGATCGGTGGTGTAGAGGTTGCGCCCGGTTGGCAGCACATCCGAGCGTCCACGATAGGGTGAGCCGGAGGGGCCAGCCTCGATCCGTTTGCCTGCCAGTGCGTCCAGCAGGGCGGCGCGTTCGGCGCGGGCCGAAGGGGCCGCGTCGAACTTGCCGGTCACTTCCGGAATGCGGCCAAACACATGCAGCCCGTCGCCGAACTGGCTCTCCTTGATGTCGCAGACGAAGCGGTCGATGCGGGTGATCGCCTCGGCAGTCGAGGTGGCGCGGTCGAGGCCCAGATCGTCCTCCAGCCCGATGGCCTGCGCCTCGTCGCGGATATGGGCCTGCAGCCGGTCGCGGCGTTTCGGGTCCAGCCCGTCAGCGTTCGAGAACTCGTCCAGCGCCGCCTCGAGCCGTACCATCCGGTCCGGCGTGCCGCTCGCCCGCAGGGGCGGCGGGATGTGGCCCAGCGTGACGGCGCCGATACGACGCTTGGCCTGCGCGGCCTCGCCGGGGTCGTTGACGATGAACGGATAGATCACAGGCAGATCGCCGATCAGCGCTTTGGGCCAGCATTCATCCGACAGGGCGACCGACTTGCCGGGCAGCCACTCCAGCGTGCCATGCGCGCCGATATGGATCAGCGCGTCGGCCTGCGCCGCGTGCCGCAGCCAGAGGTAGAAGGCGACATAGCCGTGGCGGGGGGTGCGCGAGAGGTCATGGTACTCGTCATTGCGCAGCTCGGGCGTGCCGCGTTCAGGTTGCAGGGCAACTATGGCCATGCCACGCCGCAGGGCGGTGAAATGCAGGGCGCCGTCCGCATAGGCCGGATCATCTTCGGGCTGTCCCCAGACGGTCTTCAGGTCCTGCCGCAAGCTATCGGGCAGGGTGGCGAGGGCCTTGCGATACTCCGCAAGCGGCCAGATCATCCGCGCACCTTGCAGTGTTTTGGCAATTGGTTCCGCAGGTGCTGCGTCATAACCCTCGGTGGCCATGTCCCCCAGCATCGCCTCAGCCGAGGCCAGTGCATCCAGACCCACTGCATGGGCCATCTGCCAATCCTTTCCGGGATAGGTCGATAGAACCAGAACCGGCAATTGTTCCGCCTTTGGCCTGGCCGCCAGCCGCACCCAGCCGCTGACCCGGTCCACCAGCGCTGCGATCTGGTCAGGCTCGGGCGTGTGCAGGGCGCGGGCGAATTGCAGATGCTCGTCGCGCTGGCCGAGTTCCTTGAACGAGACAACGCTGCCGGTGATGCGGCCATCGACCTCCGGCAGCACCACATGCATGGCCAGATCGGCGGGCGACAGGCCGCGTTCCGCCTCATCCCACGCCTTGCGGTTCGAGGTGGCGAGCATGGCCTGAAACACCGGCACGCCCGCGGCATCGAGCGGCGAGGTGCCGCTGTCGCCCTTGCCCGAAAATGCGGTGGCATTGACGATGGCGGCCGGGCTCAGCGCGGCGGTCTGTTCTGCCAGCCACTTGGCCGATGCGGGCGCTTTCAGAGATGGCGCGAACAGCCCCACCGCATTGAAATCGCGCGCGCGGAGGGCGCGGATCAGGGCGGCGATGGGGGCTGTGTCGGCAGCAGTCAGATAGGCGCGATAGAAGGTGATGAGGACGCGTGGCTTGTCGCCCTCGAACGCAGTCTCGATCGGGATCACACCCCGGTCCGGGCACCACGCGCCGCATTCGGGTAGTACCTTCGATCCCATCACCGGCCCGGCATAAAGCCCGGTGGCGAGCGCCATCTGTGCCAGCGCGGCCTGTGCCGCCACCTCGCCGCCGGTATCGCAGAGATGCGCCAGACGGCGGAGGGTCGAGACGGGCAGGGTGGAATACGCATCCAGCCGCGTATCCTCGCGCCCATCGGCGGGCAGGACGGCCAGCGCCAGCCCTCTGGCCTGCGCCAGCGCGTAAACCTGCTGCAGCCCGTAGGGCCAATAGGGCACCCCGCCGATCAGGCGGATCAGGATGCCCGCGGCGCCCTCTAGCGTCTGCTCGACATAGATATCGACCGAAAGCGGATGTTTCAGCGCCGCCAGATTGGCCAGCCGCAGGGTCGGCATCCGCCCCTCGGGCCCGCCGCCACGATGCCAGCCCGCCGCGAAAGCGCCAAGGTCACTGTCCGAGAAGGACAGCACCACCAGATCACCCGGGCTCTGGCCCAGATCGGTCGGGGTCTCGTTCTCTTCGAGCCCATGGCTTTCGCGGAAGACGACATGCATCGGCGGGCAGTTCCCTTACTCGGCGGCCTCGGTGGCAGCGGCGAGGATGTCACGGATCGCCCCCTCGTTGATGTCATCATGTTCGGCGATGACCACCAGTCGGCTTTGGCGGGCCTCATCCGGTTGCCACGGGCGGTCATACTGATGCCGCACCCGGGCGCCCACAGCCTGCACCAGCAGGCGCATCGGTTTACCGGTGACGGCGGCATAGCCCTTGACGCGCAGGATGTTCAGATCTTTGGCGAGACGCTCGATCCTGGCGACCAACTCTACAGGATCGCTCTGTTCCGGCAGGTCGATCACCACGCTTTCGAAATCGTCATGCTCGTGATCGTCGGCGCCGTCGTGGTGCGAGGGACGGGCGTCCATGTCATCCTCGGCGGCAGCTTCCAGACCGAGTACCACGCGCGCATCCACCGCACCTTCGGCGACCTCGACCACTGGCAGCGCGCGCGGGGCCTCTGCAGCGATGATCTCCTTCGCCTTGGCCACACCCTCGGGTCCGGCCAGATCGGGCTTGGTGAGCAGGATGATATCGGCGCAGGAGATCTGATCCTCGAACACCTCGGACAGAGGTGTTTCATGGTCAATCGAGTCATCCGCCAAGCGCTGGGCATCCACCGCCGCCACGTTCGGCGCGAAGCGACCGGCAGCCACAGCCTCGGCGTCAGCCAGAGCGATCACGCCATCCACAGTGATTTTCGAACGGATATCCGGCCAGTCGAACGCCTTCAGCAGCGGCTTGGGCAGAGCCAGACCCGAGGTTTCGATCAGGATGTGATCCGGGCGCGGCTCCAGCGCCATCAGCGCTTCGATGGTCGGAATAAAGTCATCGGCCACGGTGCAGCAGATGCAGCCATTGGCCAGTTCCATGATGTTCTCGGCAGGGCAATCCGGGATGGCACAGGATTTCAGGATCTCGCCATCGACGCCCACATCGCCGAATTCATTAACCACAACGGCCAAACGCTTGCCCTGCGGGTTCTGCATCAGATGACGGACCAGCGTGGTCTTTCCCGAGCCGAGAAAGCCGGTGATCACAGTGACGGGAAGTTTTTCGAGGGTACTCATTCTCAGGCTCCAATCGGGGGAATACGGGCGGCGCAGTTCTTGCGGAAATGTTCGGGGCGGTCGCGCCATTTCACCAGACCATCGGTGGTGGCCAGGTACTTGGTGGCGCCTTCGACGATGATTTCCACATCGTCGGCTTCGTTCAGGTTCTCATAGACAAAGGTCCAGCGCGACGGCCCGCCGCGCAGCACGATGGAACAGCCCTGATCGCAGTTCGACAGACACTCGACCGGTCTCAACCGAATACCCTCGGGCAGTTCGGCCTGTGTCAGCGCCCTGTGCAGCAGGGTGCCCGGGCGCAGGTCATCTTCCTCGATGGGCAGGCCACGGCGGCAGGTGGTGCAGACCAGCAGTTCGACTGGTGCGGTCTCGGTCACGTCTCTCATCCCCCCATACAGGTTTCGGGGGACGGGGTCTGCGCGGGCCACGCTCTGAGACATGGGCCCGACACCGGAACACCCCGTCCGGTCTGGTCTTCGGACGCTGGCAGGTCTCCCGGCTTGCGGATGTCAGAGGAGGCCCTCTGTCGGGTGTCCCGCCTTCCCGGCCTTTTGGCCAGTGGCTTTGGGCACCCTCTCCGGTCACGGTCGCGGGGGCGGCTGCGTTTGACGGCCCGTTCCTTGGTTCCGGCCGCCGACGCATTCCCTTTTCATCCGTCTTGCGACGGACACCAACGGATGGGACATGCGGCATGGCACGGGGCCTTGTCAAGCGCGCCGGATACGTGGAGCGGGACGAGGGCGGAAAAGCGACCCGCCTGGGTCAGGGAGCGGCATCGCGCGCCAGCCGCTCACGCAGCCACGCGGTATAGAGCTGGGCCAGGGCGGATGGCGGCGCGGCGCCGTCCGAGCGGATCAGGTAATGCGACTGGGCGAAGGGAATCGGTGGACCGGCGATTTTCAGCGGTGCGCCTTGCGCGATGGCGTTCCGGGCAAAGCGGGTGAGGATGGTGGCATAGCCCGCGCCCGCCATCACCAGTTGCAGCGCCGCGACGGTAGTGTCCACCGAATGGCGCACTGCTGCTTCGTTGGGCAATTGGTCATGAGCCTCGAAATAGCGCGCCCAGTTGTCTTCATAACCCAGAACGTGAATCAGCGGCCCTTGCCGCATTTTCTCAAGCGCGGGCAGGGGCGCATTCGCTGGGCAGACCGGCACGATGGTCTCGTCGCACAGCTTCTCGGCCCGCAGCCCCGGCCAGTCGCCATATCCCAGCCGGATTTCCACATCTACTTCCCCCGGTGCGGCGCTGTCGGCCCAGATGTTCGAGACCAGCCGCACTGGCACCTCCGGATAAAGCGCCGAGAACTCCGGCAGTTCAGCGGCCAGCCAGTAGGTCGCAGTGGAAATCGGCGCCCGCAGCGTCAGCGTCTGCCGTGTGGCCAGACCAAACAGGCTGTTGGTGGACAGCGCGATATCGGACAGCGCCCGCCGCACGGTCAGGGCGTAGGACTGTCCCAACTCAGTCAGGTCCAGCCTGCGGGCCGAGCGGGTGAACAGTTTTTCACCCAGTTCCACCTCCAGCGATCGGATGTGCAGCGACACGGCGGTCTGGGTCAATCCCAGTTCGCGCGCGGCCTCGGTGAAGTTCAGATGCCGCGCGGCGGCTTCGAAACTGCGCAGCCAGACGGGGTTGGGCAGGCGGTCCATATCAGAATCCCGTCTGCGCCCGGAACGGTGCGTGACCAAGAAAATTCGAATTTTCTTGGTCAAAATTCTTTGAAGAATTTTGGTCGCACAGTGGGGAGAATTTCGGCATTTATCACCAAAAATTTTTGAGTATTGATGGCATCATTATTCGTTTCTCTTGGGGAATGTCACGCGGAATACTGACCGCAGGAATCGTATGCGCGGGTACACACCCGCCAGGGAGGATTGAGACATGAAAGTCGGCTTCATCGGTCTGGGTAATGTGGGCGGCAAGCTCTCGGGCTCGCTTCTGAGGAATGGCATCGACCTGACCGTGCATGACCTGAGCAAGGACCTGGTCGCGGATTTCGTCGCGCGCGGCGCCAAGGCTGCGACGGGCCCGGCGCAGTTGATGCGCGAGTGCGATGCGGTGATCACCTGCCTACCGTCGCCCGCCGCCTCGGACGCGGTGATGCAGGAGATGCTGCCTGAGGTGACGAAGGGCAAGATCTGGATGGAGATGTCCACCACCGACGAGGCCGAAGTCAAGCGGCTGGGCGCCATGGTGATGGAACGCGGCGGCGCTGCGGTGGATTGCCCCGTCTCGGGCGGCTGCCACCGGGCTGCAACGGGCAACATCTCGATCTTCGCGGGCTGTGACCGCGCGACATTCGAGCGTATCGCGCCGTTCCTGAAAACTATGGGCCGCCGCATCCTGCATACCGGCGATCTGGGCTCGGCCTCGGTCCTGAAAGTGGTGACCAACTATCTGGCCACCGCCAATCTGGTCACCTGCTGCGAGGCTCTGGTGGTGGCCAAGGCCGCCGGCATGGACCTGAACACCGCTTATGAAGCCATGAAGATCTCGTCCGGCACTTCCTTCGTGCATGAAACCGAAAGCCAGGTGATCCTGAACGGCTCGCGCGATATCTCCTTCACCATGGACCTGGTGAAAAAGGATATCGGCCTGTTTCAGGAGGTCGCCGACCGCGCAAAAGTCCCGCTTGAGGTCAGCCCGATGCTGATCGACATCTTCAACGACGGCATCGCCCGCTATGGCGACCGCGAGCTGTCGCCCAACATCATCAAGCGGCTAGAAGAGGCCACCGGCCTCGACATCCGTGCGCCCGGCTTCCCGCCGGAAATGCTGGACGATGAGCCGGAGGAACCCGGCTATGAGGTGATTCCGCAGGGCACGACGCGTTAACCCGACAGCCGTGCCAGATCGGCGCTGAGCGCGCGGGCATCGGCAATACTGCGCTGCAGGGCCGCCAACCGCGCTTCAGGTGTCGAACCGGTCGGGTTCGAGTTCAGAACCTGGTCGATACGGGCGGCGGTGGCAGCATCGCCGCCGCCTATGCTGTCGCGCTGTTGCAGGATTTTCAGCTTTAGTTGCGCCAGTTCCGATTCCGAGGAGCGGATCTGCGCCGCCAGCGCCTCGTTTCGGGCCTCGGCAGCGGCCACATCGGCCTCGGCGGTTTCGATCCGTTCATCGTAGGCGCCGGTGGTGATGCCGAACACTCCGGAAAAGAACCCGCCCTCGGCAGGATCGGTGGTTGTCTCGCAGGCGGCGAGCAGCAGACAGGGCAGGGCGATCAGACGGTTCATGACATCCCCCTTCACAGCGACGCCGCCAGATCGTTGGCGATTCCGCGCATCTGCGCGATCTGGCTCGAGAGCGCGGCCAGATCGCCGTCGATGGGGGACGCGGCCTGACCCCGGGCAATGGTCAACCCGCGCGCCTCGTTGAACTCTGCCTGCCGCTTGGTGGCGCCGTCGATGGCGATCTGCATCTGCGACAGGTTGCCATTGGCCTCGGCCAGTTCTCGCTGCAATTGCGCTTGGTCCGAAGCACCTGCTGCTGCACTTGCGCGCAGTGCCGTTAGCTCTGCCTTCTGTGCGGCCAGAACCTGGTTCATCACATTGATCGTCGTCTGCATTTCAGCGGCGTTGCGGTCCAGATCGCTCTTGATCTGGTTCAGCCGCGCCTCGCGCCGCGCATATTTGCGCTGAACGAAGGCCACATAGGTCCCGGCCAACGCCCCGGCGCCCAGCCCGATCGAGACCCCGGTGCCGACATCGTCGCTGCCGCCCAATCCAAATCCGATCAGACCGCCCGCCGCTCCGCCGGCTGCAGCGCCTTGCAGAATGGTTTTCTGCATCGCGGCGGCCTGTTTGGCCAGATCCGCCTCGGCCTGCGTGGTGCCGCCGCTACCCGTGGCCGGCGCCGTGGTCTGGCGGGTCTCGCCGCAGGCCGACAGGGCCAGTGACACCGAGATCAGCGCGGCGCTCAGCCGGGTGGAATGAGGTCTGCCAGCCATTGGTAACTCCCTTTCTTGCTGTCATCCGCCTGCGCCACGTGCCGCAGGAACAGGGCGGCGTTTTCGGTCAGTTGCGCCCCGGCATGGCCCAGGTCCCGCACGCGGGTTTCGCCACCGACCAGCACTTTGCTCGCGTCAGGCGGAAAGAAGACCACCGCGCGGCCCAACAGTTCGTCATAGTAACTGCGGCTCTGGTCCAGACGGCGCAGGATAACGCCGCGCGAGCGATGGATGTCGTAGATATCGTTGCGCGCCTGTTGCAGTACCGGCAAGGCGTCGGGGTTCGAACGCGCAATCTCCTCGATCTGCCCCAGCGCGTCTTCGGCAACGGTCAGCGTGCGCTCGACACTGCGCAAAGCGACGATATCGGTGCGCAGTCGTTGCAACGTCGTTGCTGCCAGAAACACCGACACTTGTGCTGCGTCCTGATAGAGCCGCTCGGCGGTGGCGGTTTCGTTCGCGGGCAGCCAGCGGCGGTAGCCCTCAAGCGCCGGACCAAGATCGCGGGCGGGACCATCGCTCAGCAAGCCCAATGCCACCAGCGCCGCGGCCAGCTTGTCGGGCTCGGCGGCGGCCAGCGTTGCCGCAACCGGTGCGGCGGCCGGGGCCGTGCGGGATGTCAGCCGGTCAATCCGGTCCCGGGCGAAAGGCGCGAACAGCCCCTCGGGGTAGCTGCGCAGATAGGATTCGAAATCGCTTGCGTTACTGCTCGAGGCAACGTCGCGCCATAGGGCAAGTTCGGCAGCGGTCTCGTCCTGTGGTGCGCTGGTGGGCAGGGTTGGCGCGAAGCTGTGTTCGTCCAGCACGGATTCCTCCACCCAGGGCACCTGGCGGCCATCTGTATCCAGCACGACCTGCTGGCGCACGCGGCCCAGCATCAGCCGCACATCAAGGCCGGGCGTGGCGATATGTTCGAGCAGGCCGGTGGTAAAGATGCTGTTCTCACCGATGCCGTCATAAGCGACATTGCCCGGATCGGTGGCATAGGCGATCAGCAGCCCGGCACCACCGCGCGCCCGGACAAGCCCTTGTTCAACCATGCCTCTTTCCGAGAACGGGTTGTTGCGGCAGGCGTCCAGCAGCAGGATGCCGATCTCGGGTCCCGCCCGGGCGATCACGTCCCGCACCCGCCCCATGGTCAGCGAACTCCGCCGCAGCGCGCCAAGATCGCTGCCCGCGAAATCCGTGCCGATCAGGTGGTTTTCGCCGCCGATCTGCACGCCGTGACCGGCATAGAAGAACACCGCCATCTCGGCCCCCTGCGCCGCCGACCCGAACTGTTCAAGGGCGCGCGTCATCGCTGAGGCATCCTGATCGGTGGTCTCGGTGACCGCAAACCCAAGCTCTCTGAGCGCCTCCGCCAGCGCGGTCACATCATTGACGGGATTGCGCAGCGCCATGTCGGGCGCGTCATAGGCCGAGTTACCGATCAACAGGGCGACGCGCCCCGAGGCTAGCGCCGGCATCGCCAAGAGCGAGAGGATCGACAGCCAGAACAGGATGTAGATCGGCATGAATGGGAGACGCAGGGACCTCATGCCGCCACGTTAGCGCAAAGAAATGATGCGCGCACCATGGATGATGCCGGGATTTTTCCTCGGCACCCCCAAGAGCCCCCGCTGCCACAAGCAACCGGTCCTGACGTCACTCGACCTTGATGACCTTTCTGGAAAGAACGGCCTTGTTTGTCAGGTCCAGCAGCCGGATCTCATAAACACCGGGATCGTCAGGCATGGTGAGCTCAACCGGCGGATCACCGGTGATCTTCTGGGCGGAAATCCATGTGAAAATGGCCTGCTCCCCTCGGGCCAGCGTGATACGTTGATCGGCGCTTTGGCTGTCGGTGGTCCATCCCACGTTGATCGTTGCGCCTGGGGCCGCGGTATCCGGCGCGTCGAGCTGCGCGCCGGTTTCCAGTGCAGCATCCTGCGCCAGAACCTCCACCGTCTGGCGGGCGAGGACGCGGCTGCCCTCGCGCAGGAGATACCGGATTTCATAAAGCCCGGTTTCTTCCGGCGTGTTCAGGTCGAGCTCCGTCTTGTCGCGCACCTGCGAGTACACTCCGAACGCGTCGTCAGGCGTGCCCACCGGAACCAGGTTGACGTAGTCGCTGCTGTTGACGGTTCCGGTCCAAGAGACACGCAGCTTGTCGCCAGCCCGCACTTGGTCTGCGGCGCTGATGGTCACCTCGGGTTCGGCAACTTCCACTGTCGCCGTTGCGACGGTCTTGGAGCCTTCCCTCAGCAGGTACCGGATCTCGTAGAGGCCCGTTTCGGCAGGCGCCTGAAGGTCGTTGCTGGTGACGTCGCGCACAACGATGTAGTTGCCGAACGCTCCTTCCTCGGTGCCCATGGGGACAATGTTGATGTAATCCTGCGAACTGACGGCGCCGGTCCAGGACACTTTGAATTTGCTCCCGGCCAACACGGTTTCGGGCGCGTCGATTGTGACTTGCGGTTCGGTGACCTCGACCGACGAAGTGGCAAGGGTCTTGGACCCTTCGCGTAGGATATAGCGCAGCTCGTAAATTCCGGGATCAGCCGGGGCGGTCAGTACGCCCTTACCTGCATCCCGCACGACGATGTAGTTGCCGAACTCACCCTCATCCGAACCGGCGGGAACGATTGCCACATAGTCCTGTGTGTTGACGGTCCCGGTCCAGGACACGTCGAACTTTTCGCCCGTCACCACCTTTTCGGGGCCCGATACGGTGACCTCCGGCGCGGCGATCTCAATCGTTTCGCTGGCGAGTGTCTTGCCGCCCTCGCGCAGTACATAGCGCACTTCGTACATGCCGGTCTCGGCCGGGGCCTTGAGCAGGTCTTTGGAGTTGTCCCGGACGACGATGTAATTGCCGAATTCCCCTTCGTCAGTGCCCACGGGAACGATGTTGATATAGTCCTGCGTGTTCACCGTGCCCGACCAGCTGACCTCGAACGCCGCGCCGGTCAAAGCCGTTTCCGGCACCTGCAGAACAACCTGCGGATCGGTCACCTCGATCTGTCGCGAGGTGACGGTGCGCTTGTCGACATTCAGGATGTAACGTAGCTCGTACAGCCCGGGATCGGCTGGCGCACTGAGGTTGGTCGCCTCGTTATTGCCAACGTTCTGGTAGTTCCCGAACGTGCCCGCGTCGGAGCCCAGCGGCACAATCGCCACGTAATCCCGTTTGTTGATCGTGGGGGTCCACTCAACCCTGAACTTCGCGCCGGTCTGAACCGTGTCTGCGGCGCTGAGGCTCACTTCCGGTTTGGTAACCTCAACCGTGTCGTGCCCCAGAGTGTCCTTGCTTTGATTGTGCAGATAGCGGATCTCATACAGTCCCTCGCTGCCCGGGACCGGCAAGTTCACTTCGGTGGACTTGCCGATACGCACATAGTTTCCGAAGACGCCGGGGTCGGCGCCCACCGGCACAATGTTGATATAGTCACCCTCGGCGACCGTAGGCGCCCAGGTCACCCGAATGTCCGAACCGCCCACCGCCGTGTCCGGTCCGGCAACGACAACCTCCGGAGCGGCCGGTTCTGGTTCCGGCTCGGGCTCAGGTTCCGGCGCGGCCTGAGCGACAGCCGTTCCAACGGTGCTGAGCGCGGCGCCCAGTTCTTCGGCGCTTCCGGCGGTGATGTACTGCCCGCCGGTGTTTTCGGCGATGCAGGCAAGCGAACTGGCATCCTCATCGCTGGCCAGTCCGAACCCCACGACATGCGCGGTAAAGGCCACGCCGCTGTTCTCCAGCGCCTGCGCCAACGCGCAGGGATCGCGCTGGCAGCTTTCCAGCCCGTCGGAGATCAGGACGACGGTCGCGGGTTGATCGGTGTAAGACAGGGCTTTGGCGGCGGCCTCGACCGCGTCGGTCAGGGGGGTCTTGCCGGTTGGTGTGATCGCATTGATTCGGTCCAGAATGTTCTGCCGTGCCTGCTGGCCGGGCTCAACCAACACCTCGATATCGCTGCAGTCGCCCCGGCGGCGATGGCCATAGGCCATGAGCCCCACGCTGCGCTCTTCGACCCATTCCCCCAACAAGTTTTCCATCACATCGCGGGCAATTTCGATCTTGGCCTGACCTTCGATCTGGCCCCACATCGAGTTGGACCCATCGAAAACGACCATTACGTTTTCATTTGCTGCGGCCGATGAGGCGACGAAAATTGCAGCAGAGAAAACTGCACCGCGAATGGCGTTCATACCCAAGGCTACCCCTCCCAAACAGAATGCGTTCAATAATCCGAATTCAACCACACTATCAGCTTCGGAATCAAAGTCATTGGTTTGGTTGGTTGAGCCTGATGCTGACGCTGGATAGCCGGGGCGCCAGACAGGTTGGAAAAGCCCCGATGAAAATGTCCAACATGGGCCATACGGTTGGTCCGGGGCAGTCAGGTTTGCCGGGGGCTCTGCGGGAAACCCGGTCTAGCCCGTTAACTGGCCAAATGCCCTGTCCAGCCCACCGTGTATCTGATCGACATCTGCCAGAGACAAGCACATCGGTGGCACCAGACGCAGGCAGGACTGGTAAGGGCCGGACTTTGAGAGGACAAGCCCGCTTTCCCGGCAGGCCTCGAACACGGCGGCCGTTGTTTGCGGGTCAGGCTCCTTGGTTTTGCGGTCCTTGACCATTTCGATGGCCAGCATCAGGCCACGCCCCCGAACATCCCCGATGACGGGGTGGTTCTCCTTCAGCACATAAAGACGTTCCAGCAGCGCCGCACCGACGACCCGGGCGTTTTCCTGCACGTTCTCTTCCTTGATCACCTGAAGAACCGCACGGCCTGCAGCGCAGGACGTGGGGTTGGCACCGTAGGTGTGGAACATGAACTTCTCTGCCATAGGCGCGGCAATCTCCTTGCGCGCGACGACGGCGCCAAGAGGAAATCCGTTGCCGATCCCCTTGGCCATGACCACGATATCCGGGATCACACCGTCGGCTTCGAACCCCCACATGTGCTCGCCGGTGCGGCCAAAGCCGGCCTGAACCTCATCCGCGATCAGCAGCCCGCCCCTGGCGCGGACACGCTCGGCGGCGCCGGACATGTACCCTTTGGGCATTTCAATGATGCCGCCGTAACCTTGCACGCTTTCGATGATGATGCCCGCGATCTGACCGGAAGTTGCAGCGTGGATCGTGCGGTCGATCTCATCCAGGTAAGGATCCGCCCCGGCATTTTTCCCGAAGATACCGCGATATTGGTTCGGCTCGGGCACGAAAGCGACATTGCCCGGCATGCCGGGATGTCGCCAGCCAGAGATTCCAGTGATCGACTGGGCGGCGGCGGTTGGGCCGTGATAGGCGGACCGAAGGGCCAGCAGATCGAGATTTCCGGTATAGCCGCGGGCCATGGTCATGGCGAGATCGACCGCCTCGGACCCGGAATTGGTGAAGTGCACCACCCATTCGATATCGTCATTCGGATTGGGCATGGTGGCTGCCAGTTCCTCGGCAAAATGCGCAGGCACGGGGTGATAGAACATGGTGGTGCAATGGGTCAGTTCCTGCGCCTGTTCCATTGCGGCAGCCACGACCTTGGGGTGACTGTGGCCCACGGAAATACAGACGTTCATCCCCAGCAAGTCGATGTATTTGCGGCCTTCCGCGTCCCAGAGGTACTGCATCGACCCCTTTCTGAACACCATTGGCTCTTTGAAGGGGACGAACCTGCGCTGCGAGGCGGCATAGTAGGTGTCGCGCCGCCGTGCGGTCTCGTCTAGCGTCCAGTCTGTTTGCAGGCTCACGTGTTCCCACCTTCGATTTCCCGGCTGCGCCGTGCAACGAAATCATCCAGCGCCTCTCGAATTCCGATATCCATCGGCGGTGTCTCATACTCGTCGATCAGTTGCCGGACCCTTGCGCTGGCGCGGTCATGCTGCCATTGCGCGCCCTCGGCCCGCCACTGTTCAAAGGTCCCGTTGTCAGACATTTCGCCCATCCAGAAGGCAGTTTCAAAATTGTCCCAGGTATGCTGTGCGCCAAGGAAATGGCCGCCGGGCTCAACCTCGAAAAACGCATCCATCGCCTGCGCCGCTTCCGAGAAGTCAACCCCCTGGACAAAACGTTGCATGGCCGAGCAGCGGTCCGCATCCATCACAATCTTTTCGTAACCCGTGGTCAGCAGACCTTCGAGGCAGCCAGTGGCATGGATGATGAAATTCACCCCCGCCATGGCCGCCCCCATCAATTGGGCCTGACTTTCATAGCCGGCCTGCGCGTCAGGCACCTTGGACGCCGTCAGCCCCCCGACCGAGTGGAAGGGCAGGCCCAGCCTGTCGGCCAGCGTTTTGGCGCACATCTGGAACTGCGTCCCTTCCGGGGTGCCAAATGTAGGCGCGCCGGTTCTCAGGCTGATGGGCGAAAAGAATGTACCAAAGGCGGCGGGTGCGCCCGGACGGATCAACTGGATCAGGGCCACCGAGGCCATCACCTCGGCCAGCACCTGCGACAGCGTGGCGGCAACCGTGACCGGTGACATCGCACCACCGAGGACAAAGGGAGACACTACGGTGCATTGCCCGGCCCGCGCATATTCCTTGAGCGCCCAGAGCATGGTTTCATCCATCACCAGCGGGGCGTTGGTGTTGACCACCGAATAGAGCACACAGTTCCGGTCGACGAAGTCTTTGCCCATGGCGATGCGGCACATTTCGATGGTGTCGCGGGCCCTTTCTGGCGCCGTCACCGCCCCCATGAACGGTTTGTCGTTCAGGGTGAGATGGGTATGGGCCATGTGCAGGTGACGTAAAGGGACCGGGATATCCACCGGCTCCACCACAACCCCGCCCGAGTGATTTATGGCGCCAAGCTGATGGTGCAGTTTGGTGATGTTCCTGAAATCCTCAATCGTCGCATAGCGACGGCCGTTTTCCATGTCATGCACAAAGGGCGGGCCGAAACTTGGCGCATAGACCTGTGCATCGCCGCCGATCTGGACCGAGCGTTCCGGGTTGCGTGCGTGCTGCGTGAAAACCGGTGGAGCCGTTCTGATCCGATCACGGCACCAGCCCGGGTCAAAACGCACGCGCTCGCCCGTTACCCGCGCGCCGTGACGTTTGAACAACTCCAGTGTCTCGGCGTCTCCTCTGAACTCCATGCCGATCTCGTCCAGGATGCGGTCGGCGTTGTGTTCGATGATGGCGACGGCGTCCTCGTCTATCAGACTAACCTTGCCGATTTTGCGGGTCGTGTATGGCGCGTAGACGTCGGCCCCGGTTGCGCGGGCGGCCATGCGAGCCCGTCGGCCCGCGCGTCTGGTTTCTCCTGCCGCCATTTTTCCCCGCAGAGACGTAACGAGCGAAACATTGCAGGGAACCCTTTGTTGGAACAGCCAAACCGGGCAACATTAGCACGAATAATGTTCCTGATTAGGGCTGGTAAATGACCTGCTCAGCAACTTGCGGCAGCAGCTTTTCGAAACTCAGACGCAGCAGGCGACCGCTTTCCTCGGCAAGCTGCTGAGGGATGTCTCCCAGATCGTCGCTGCGGTGGACCGCAAGGATCGACCGCTTGAAGCCCGCGAAGGGGAGCGGTTCGATGCGTAGGTTCATCCCCTCGGCAACAGCGTCGATCAACAAGGTGGGGCTGAGGATGGCAAAGCACTTGCCGGTGTTCACGCCCGCAACAACCATCGAGGCGCGGTCGGCCTCCATTGAGCGGGGCAGGTCCAGACGGCAGCGTTGCAGGTGCTGATCGGTACGGCGGCCAACCGGTGCGTCCGAACTAAAACGTACAAAGGACAGGCGTTGAGCGATTCGCTGCACGTCATCCGTCCGGTCGTCGTAACCTTCTGGCAAGACGAGAAAAAAGGGCTCCTCCAGAATCGGGATGCAGTCGTAATCGGTCAGATCGAACTGCGGGTCCGAGGTGATGGCGATGTCGGTCTGACGGGCATCGAGGGCAATCTGGTGGTCCGTCGCCAGACCGGCGGCCAGGCTAAGCTCTGGAATGCTCAGCCGGTCATGCACCAGCTCGTGAATCCCGGTCGTCAGGGTCGTTGCGATGGAGGCCAGCATGGAGACCCTGAGTATCGGCAGCGAACTGGATTGCATATGGCGCAGGTCCGACCGCAAATCCTCGACCTCGTTGAGGATACGAAAGGCACGGCGACGCAGAAGGTCGCCCGCATGAGTCAAGTCCACCGGGCGGTGTGTCCGGTCGAAGAGCTGCGTGTTCAGCGCCCGCTCGAGCTTTTTTATCTGTTGCGACGCTGCCGATTGCGTCATGCCCAACGCCGATGCGGCCAGCGTGATATGGCGCGTGTCGGAAACGGCCATGAAAACTTCAAGCGCCCGGAACAGGTTTATCTCCGTTTCCGACTGCTGTTTCTTCATCTGGTTCTCGCCTTCATTAGTTTTTCTTATTTTTCGCGTGAATTCTTGTGCTTGAGATGAGCCGAAGTCAATCCTGCGCGAAAGACGCAAGGTTTTAGGCATGGTGCAAATCATCATCGTGGGGGGCGGAGCCATTGGGCTCAGCCTGGCCTATCATTTGGCCGGACGCGCGAAAGTCGTGCTTTTGGAGCGCAACCAACTGACCAGTGGGACAAGCTGGCATGCGGCCGGGATCGTCGGGCCGTTGCGGGC
Organism: Ruegeria sp.; assembly: GCF_040830605.1. Classification (GTDB taxonomy): domain Bacteria; phylum Pseudomonadota; class Alphaproteobacteria; order Rhodobacterales; family Rhodobacteraceae; genus Ruegeria. Next base: position 286,842 of record NZ_JBFOMD010000009.1, on the reverse strand, counting down.
CACGCCCGGCATGACCAGACTGGCGATGTATGCGCTTGAGTTGTTTCCCAGGCTAGAACAGGAATCCGGCCACTTGACCGGGTATCGGCGAACCGGCGGGTATTGGCTGGCGCGCGATGTTGCGCGAATGGATGAGCTGCACCGGATAGGGTCCTTGGGCCGGCATCTCGGTCTGACGCCCTCCATTCTGGAGCCCGGGCAGATCGAGGTGCCGGGACTGCATCTGAACGGTGTGGTTTGTGCATTGCATGTCGAAGAGGACGCCAATGTAAATCCGGTAGATCTGTGTATGGCCTATGCCAAGGTGGCCCGGGCCAAGGGGGTCGAGATCCGAGAAAACGCCCAGGTTGCGGAATTGCTGGTCGAGAATGGGTCTGCCAAGGCCGTTCGGATGGCCGACGGGTCCGAGCTTCTGGCCGATCAGGTTGCACTTTGTGCAGGCGCCTGGTCGAAACGTCTGGCTGAAAAAGCGGGCGTCGCGCTGCCGCTGCAAGCGGTCGAGCATATGTACGTGGTCACCGAACCGATGCCAGGCATCCCGTATCCATACCCGGTGTTGCGCGATCTGGATCGCGGCTTTTACGTCAAGGGCGACGCGGGCAAGCTGGTGATCGGCGGCTTTGAGCCCAATGCCAAGATCTGGGACGCTTTCGGCCCAGAAGGCGACCGCCCGTTTCTGGAAATGCCCGAGGACTGGGATCAATTCACGCCGTTCATGGAGGGCGCTCTGGACCTGATCCCGGCCCTGACCGAGACCGGCATTCAGCATTTCATGAACGGGCCCGAGAGTTTTACCGCAGACACCAAACCACTGATCGGTCAGACACCGGAAGTGGACGGGCTGTTTGTGGCGGCGGGCATGAACTCGGTCGGTGTCATGAGTTCGGCGGGGGTAGGGCGCGCCCTGGCCGACTGGATGCTTCTTGGCGAACCGCCGATGGATCTTTGGGAGGTCGATATCGCTCGGGCCGACCCGTTGACTGCAGACAGGGATCATATCGAAACCCGCATGGAAGAAGCCGTCAGCGACGCGTTCGCCCTGCACTGGCCCTTCAAGCAGCCCGGCGCGGGGAGGGGATTGCGCAAATCCGCACTGCATGACCGGTGGCAGGCGGCGGGCGCGCAGTTCGGCCTGACCGCCGGGTGGGAGCGTGGATTGTGGTACGCGCAGAACAAAGACGAGCGCAATCTGTCTTACTCGGTGGGCGACCAGCCCTGGCACCCGATTGCCGTGCGCGAGGCGGCGCAGATGCAGGATGGCATCGCGCTGATCGATCTATCCCCGTTCAGCAAGTTCGACATTCGGGGGCCGGATGCCCTGACGCTCATGCAGTATCTGGCCAACGCCAATTTGGATGTTCCGGTGGGGCAGGCGGTGTACACCCCGTTGACCAATGCAAAAGGTGGGATCGAGGCGGATGTCACCATTGTTCGCGTCGCTGCGGATCGTTTTCGCATGACATCTGGTGCTGCGACCCGGCGCAAGGACCTCGCCTGGCTGCGCCGCCACGCCACCGGTAAGAATGTGAAGATAGAGGATGTGACCGAAGCCGAGGTTGTGATCGGTGTGATGGGGGTGGGGTCTCGGGAATTTCTCAAATCTCTGTCGCCCGATGATTGGGACGCATTCCCGTTCTCGACGTCCCGGGACGTCACTGTTGCCAGCCAGCCGGTCACAGCGACGCGGCTCAGCTTTGTCGGTGAACTAGGCTGGGAACTCTCCATTGACGCCAACCAAGCAGGTCCGGTGTTCGATGCGCTCTATGATCGTGGGGCGCGGCCTTTGGGGCATTTCGCAGCGGACGCCTGCCGGATCGAGAAAGGGTTCCGGCATTGGGGTCACGATTTGGGCCCCGAGATCACCCCGCTGGAGGCGGGGCTCGGTTTTGCCCTCGATCTGGACAAGCAGTTTCTGGGGCGCGAAGCGCTGGCCGCTCAGAAAGCGCAGGGATTAACCCGCAAACTGGTGTTGTTCGATATCCCTTCGCATCCGCTGGTTTTGCATGACGAGCCAATATGGGAGGGCGGGCGCGTTGTTGGGCTGACCACAAGTGGAGCACGCGGTGCGCGAACGGGGCAAACCTTGGCTCTGGGGCTCATCGAGATCGCGCCGGGCGAAGACATCTTGGCCACGTGCGACCGGAGCTTCGAGATTGAAATCGCAGGAACGTTTCACAAGGCTGACGGGTTGATGCGACCTCCATTCGATCCCGCAGGCAAAAGGATGCGCGGATGAGGACGACCGATGCTCAGGTCCTGATTATCGGCGGCGGCGCAATGGGTGTCTCGCTGATGTATCATCTGACCAAGCTCGGCTGGAACGATGTGGTTCTGACCGAAAAGAACGATCTGACTCACGGCTCGACCTGGCATGCCGCCGGGCTGTGCACCCATTTCGCGCATAACCCGACCATTCAAGAACTACGCGCCACATCCGTCAGGCTGTATAGCGACATTCTTCCGGCCGAAACCGGTGATACCTGCGGGTTCCACCGCTCGGGTGCGATGCGGATCACCTCGAACCCTGACCGGATGGATGAATTCGCCCATGTGGCAGGCCTCAGCCGGTTTACCGGCTACGACCTGCAGATGTTAACCGTAGATGACATCGAACGCCTGCATCCGCTGGCGCGGACCGAGGGCCTGCTGGGCGGGATATACGAACCTGATGACGGCCACGTGGACCCTTCGCTGGCGACCAATGCGATGGCCAAAGTTGCGCGCAAAAATGGCGCGACGATCCTGCGGTACAACCCGGTAGCCTCGATTCGGCGCGAAGACGGTATCTGGGTGGTTGAGACCAAGAATGGCACCATTCGCGCAAGGCATATCGTCAATGCTGCCGGAACCTGGGGTTGGGAGGTCGGCCATATGATGGGGTTGAACATCCCCTCTGTGCCGCTCCTGCACCAGTATCTGGTGACGGATACGGTTTCGGCGGTGGTCGAGCGGATCGAGCAGGGCCAGCCTGAGTTGCCGATGATCCGCGACCCGGAAGAAAGCTGGTATGTCCGGCAGGAACGCGACGGGCTGATCCTCGGACCTTATGAAAAAGAGGCGCAACCCTGGGCGGTCGATGGTTGCCCGCCGGATTTCGGCGCCGATCTGATGCCGCTCGATCTGGACCGGGTCGAGCACATCATCATGGCCGCGATGGAGCGCATCCCCGCGCTTGGCACCGGTGGTATCAAGTCGGTCGTGAACGGCCCGATCACCTTCACACCGGACGCCAACCCGCTGATTGGACCGGCGCATGGCCTGCCAAACGCCTGGCTGCTGACCGGCTCCAGCATGGGGGTGATGGAAGGTGGCGGGGCAGGTTGGTTTCTGGCGCATTGGATGACTCAGGACGCCCCGCCCATGGACGCGCTCGCCGTGGACAGCCGTCGTTTCGGCAGTTGGGCGGATCGCGATTATCGTGTGAAAAAGGCCGTCGAATGCTTCGGTCTGCAATTTGGGGTGCATTATCCACACGAAGAACGCCCCGCCGCCCGCAACAAACGCCTATCGCCTTTGCACGATCTGCTGCTGGACAGGGGCGCTGTTATGGGCGCCGCCATTGGCTGGGAACGCCCCAACTGGTTCAGCAACAAGCCTGGCGACGAAGCCGTACCAAGTTTCCGCCGGTCGAACTGGTTCCAACCGGTCGCACAGGAATGCGCGACGGTGACAAACGCCGTTGGACTGGCCGACATGTCCGTCTTCTCGAAATTCGAAGTGAGTGGACCGGACGCGCGCCGCTTTGTCGACGCTCTGGGAACCAATCGCCCACCGGCATTGGGACGCATTGCTTTGACCCATGCGCTTACACCTGCGGGAGGGGTGCGGTCCGAGTTCACGGTCAGCGCTCTGGCCAAGGATCATTTCTATCTCACTTCCGCTGCGGCCTCCGAGGATACGGACGACGACCTTCTGCGCGCCCATGCCAACGCCTTCGACGTGACCCTCTGCCGTGTCACCGAAGATTACGGAGTTCTGAGCCTTATGGGCCCGAAATCCCGCGATGTACTTGCAGCGCTGACAACTGCCGATCTGAACTCCGAGTTTCCCTGGCTCTCGGTGCGCGAAATCACCGTTGCCGGCATCCCCGTCCGGGCTCTGCGCATATCCTATATCGGGGAGTTGGGGTGGGAGCTACACGTCGCCATGGACCGGATGCAGGAGCTGTTTCTGGCCCTTGAGACAGCAGGCAAATCCCACGGGTTGGGGCTGTTCGGAGCATATGCCATGAATGCGATGCGGTTGGAAAAGGGCTACCGGGCCTGGGGGTCGGATCTTACGACCGAGCGCACCCCCGGAGAGGCGGGCGTCGGTTTTCTGATCAGGCTGGATCATGACTTTATCGGGAAAGCAGCGCTGACAAACCGGATGGGTACCGATGACCGCTGGGACATGGTCTTGCTTGAGATAGAGGCAGGCGATGTCGATCCGCACTACGCTCACAGCGTTATGCGGGGCGACCGGATCGTCGGTGTGGTTACATCGGCGGCTTACGGACATCGCACAGACAAAACGCTGGCTTTGGCGTATCTGCGCGACCGAACCGCGCGGGATCAGTTGGAGGTCGAAATTCTCGGGCGCCGGCGGTCGGCGACTATACTAACGCAGGCGCCGTTCGATCCGCTGAACATCCGCCTTAAATCTTGACCGGATCACCGATGACATATGCAGCAGATCAACCTTATTGTTTGAGCGTTTAGATACGCGGGGCCCTCGCGTAGCCCAGTCGCATCTTAGGCCAAAACCCCTGACTGCAGGCAGAATCAGCAAAAATGCTTGATCGTTGACCGATTCCCGTGTCTTCATGTGGGAAGATTTGGATTTTTTGGGGAAAGATGTGAAAAAGCGGGCACCTCATACCCATCGCGAGTTGGAGTTGCTGGATGCGTTGCGCCGTTTGGGCGGCGCTGCGCGGAACTCAGACCTGGCCAAGACACTGGACGTGTCGGAAGAGACTGTGCGCCGCACCATCAAGGCGCTATCGAAATCCGGGGCAATCGAGCGGGTGCATGGCGGCGCCTATCTGGCCGGTACCCAGGGCGACCCGAGCTTCTTCCGCCGGATTGCACAGCACTCTGACGAGAAACGTCTGATCGGAGCAAAGGTCGCCGCGATGGTGCGCGAAGGCATGACGTTGTTTCTGGATGTCGGCTCGACCACGGCCTTTGTTGCTGAGGAACTGCGCCAGCGCAGCAATCTGACCGTTGTCACGAATTCCATCGGAGTGGCGCAGACACTGGTCGGTGTGAACAACAACCGGGTGCATCTGCTAGGCGGTGAAATGCAAAGTGATGAGCGGGGATCGTTCGGGCACGTCACGCACCGGCAGGCGCGTCGGTTTGCATTCGATCTTGCCGTTTTGAGCACGGACGCAATTTCGGCGCGTCAGGGGTTCCTGTACCTGAGTGCCGCCGAAGCCGACCTCGCTTCGGTTGTTGCCGACAGCGCCGAGCGGTCGTTGGTGGCTGTGGCGCATTTCAAATATGGCGAGACGGCCCCGTATTGCGGCCCCGACCCCCGCCGGGTGCACGACATGGTGACGGACCTGGCGCCCGAGGGTGAGTTGGCGGCAGCGTTCAGAGACTGGGGGATCAAGATTCATTTGGCGACCGGAGCAGAAAGCCGTGCTGGTAAGAAGTGATTATGCGGCTCATGCAGCGCAGATGGCCGAGCTTGCCGCCGAGGCGGCGCGCGGCTACTTTCGTGGGCGCCTCGGGGTCGAGTTCAAAGCCGATGAAAGCCCGGTAACGCAAGCCGACAAGGGCGTCGAGGCGCAGGTGCGCGCGTATCTGGCAGAGCATTTTCCTGATCACGGTGTCTTTGGCGAAGAGCATGGCGTCGAAGGGCTGGACCGCAAGCATGTCTGGATCATCGACCCCATCGACGGGACCCGCTCGTTCCTGTCCGGTCATCCGTTATTCGGTTTTCTGCTGGGGCATCTGGTGGATGGCGTGCCGCAGCTCGGCGTGATCGGTATGCCGGCGCTGGGTGAGGTGTTTCTGGGCGTGCAGGGGCAGGGGGCGACACTGAATGGCGAGCCCGTTCGCGTGTCGGACAAGACCCGGCTGGACCGCTCGATCCTGTTCGTGAACGAGGGCGACAAAATCCACCGTGACCATCCGGCGCTGTTCGACCGGCTGATGCGGTCGGGACAGACTAGGCGCTTTGCCTATGACTGCTATCCGCACGCCCTGCTGGCGGCAGGGCATGTGGATGCAGTGATCGACTATGACCTGCAACCCTATGATTTCCTTCCGGTTCTAGCGGTTGTCGAAGCTGCGGGCGGTGTGATGACCGATTGGGACGGCAAGCCCCTTAGCCTGAATTCGGATGGCCGTGTGATCTCGGCGGCGACGCTCGAACTGCATGCCGAGATGCTGGAACTGGTGTGTGGGTAGGCCATGGCGATCGTCAGCTTCATCATAAGCCTTGCCGGAGCGACGATGCTGCTGCTCTACGCGGTGCGCATGGTGCGCACGGGGATCGAGCGCAGCTATGGCGCCTCGTTCCAGCGGGTGATGACCGGGCAGCGCAGCTATGCGCAGGCCAGCCTTGTGGGCATTGTGATGGCCATCGTGCTGCAAAGCTCGGCGGCGGTGGCGCTGCTGACCTCGGGCTTTGCCGTCGGCGGGATGCTGAGTTTTCCGGCGGGGCTGGCCATCGTGCTGGGCGGCGATCTGGGCTCGGCCCTGATCATCCAGATCCTGTCGTTCCGGCTGGACTGGCTGGTGCCAATGCTGCTGGCTGTGGGCGGTTATCTTTTCGTCAAGGCCGAGGCCAAGCGGCCACGCCAGATGGGGCGCATCCTGATGGGGATTGCCTTCATCCTAATCTCGCTGCGCTTTCTGCGTGAGGCGATGGACCCGATCCGCGACAGCGCCTTTCTGCCTGCCATCGCCGGGTATCTGGCACGCGACTACATCACCGCGTTTCTGGTTGGCGGCGCGCTGGCCTTTGTCATGCATTCCTCGGTTGCGGCGATCCTGATGTGCGTGACGCTGGTGCAGATTGACGCCATCCCCTTCGCGGCCGGTCTGTCGCTGGTGCTCGGCGCCAATTTCGGCTCAGCCTTCATTCCGGTGTGGCTGACGCGCGGCATGGAGTTACCGGCGCGGCGCATCCCCTTCGCCAATCTGGCGCTGCGCGGCACTTGGGCAGTGGTCACCCTATTTGCTGCGAACATGGCGCTGCGCAACGGCCTTTTGGGCGATTTGCAGGGCGGGCAGATGCTGGTCAACGCGCATCTGGCGTTTAACGCGTCGCTGTTGGTGCTGGCCCTGCCGTTCTGCGCTCGCCTGCGCGCACCATTTGAGCAGCTGCTGCCCGAACCGAAGAACGCCGATGCGACCGTGCAGCCGGGCCGCACTGCCAGCGCGCTGGACCTGCGCAATATCGGCAGCCCCAGTCAGGCGCTCTCCAGCCTCAAACGCGAACTCTTACGGATGAGCGATTTGGTCGAGGCGATGTTCCGCCCGTCGCTGGAGCTTTACCGCAGCGGCGACAAGGAGCAGATGCGCGCGGTCCGGGATGTTGATGAGGACGTGAACGAGTGCCTCTCGGGCGTGCGCAAATTTGTCGCCGCAATTCCAGCCGAGGAGTTCGGCAAGGACAACGCCAAAGTGGCGCGCGATCTGATGGAATACGCCATCCGGCTGGAAACCGCGGGCGATGTGGTGGCCAAGCGCCTGACCGTGCTGGCAGGCGACATGCGCAAAAAGGGGGCTTCATTCTCCAAGGACGGCTGGTCGGAATTGGTTGAGATGCATGAAGGCATTCTGGCCAACATGAAGCTGGCCTCGAACGTGCTGATTTCCGACGATCTGGAAAGCGCCCGGCTGCTGAGCCTTGAGAAAACCGAGATCAAGCGGGCCGAACGCGATAGCCGCAAGCGCCACCTCAAGCGCCTGCAGCACGGAACCACCGAGAGCTTTGAGACCAGTGATATCCATCTGGAAACCCTGCGCGCGTTCCGCGAGTTCAACAGCCATATCGCCGCCGTGGCCTATCCGATCCTCTATCGCAACGGCCAGCTGTTGGAGACGCGGCTGATCGAGGAAATGCCGCAGATGGAGGATAGCCCGGATGCGGAGGTCAAGGGATGACAGCTCCGGTCGAGGTTCTGAATGCAGCGGGCAGGGGCCGGGTGGTTCTACTTTGTGAGCATGCCAGCAACCGCATCCCGGCGGAATATGACGGATTGGGCCTGTCCGAGGCGGATCGCGTCAGCCATGCCGCCTGGGATCCGGGCGCGCGGGCGCTGACGTTGCGTTTGTCACAGGCGCTGGACGCACCGGTTGTGGCCTCGACCGTGTCGCGGCTGGTCTATGACTGCAACCGCCCGCCCGAGGCGGCCAGCGCCATGCCGGAGAAATCGGAAATGATCGGGGTGCCGGGCAACGTGGGGCTCAGCCAGCAGGCGCGCGATGCGCGCGTTGCAGCGATCTACGCGCCGTTTTGCGAGGCGGTCGCGCAGGTGCTCTATACGCGCGGACCCGAGACGGTGCTGGTGACAGTACATTCCTTCACACCGGTCTATTTCGACCAGCCACGGGCGGTAGAGCTGGGCCTCTTGCACGATGAGGACAGCCGATTGATCGATGCCATGCTCGATCATGCAGGTCGCATCCCACACCGCCGCATCGAACGCAATGAACCTTATGGCCCTGCGGATGGGGTCACCCATTCGCTGCGGTTGCACGCGCTTGGCCGGGGGCTGGCCAATGTGATGCTAGAAGTGCGCAACGATCTGCTGCGGACAGACGAACAGGTTGCCGCAATGGCACAGGATATTCTGGCGCTGCTCGAACCGGCGCTGAACGAAATCACGATCAAGGAGGAGGCATCGTGAGCGGAACTCTCGGTTTTGAGGACCTCAGGGCGCAGGTGGCCGCCGGTGAGGTGGATACGGTTCTGGTCTGCATGGTGGACATGCAGGGCCGCCTGATGGGCAAGCGCTTTCACGCCGGCCATTTCGTTGCCGGTGCCTGGGAAGAGACCCATTGCTGCAACTACCTGCTGGCCACCGATCTGGAAATGGGAACGCCCGACGGCTATGCCTCGACCAGTTGGGAGCGGGGCTATGGCGATTACGTCATGAAGCCCGATCTCGACACCCTGCGTCCGGTGCCATGGCTGGAGGGCACGGTGATGGTTATGTGCGATGTGCTGGATCATCACACGCATAAAGAGGTGCCGCATGCTCCGCGCGCGATCCTGAAGAAGCAGGTGAACCGGCTGAAGGGCATGGGCTATGACGCGATGGCCGCGACCGAGCTGGAGTTTTTCCTGTTCGAAAAAAGCTTTGATCAGATCCGCAAGGAAGGCTTTCGTGATCTGGAGCCGATCTCGGGCTACAACGAGGATTATCACATCCTTCAGACCACCAAGGAAGAGCATGTGATGCGCCCGATCCGCAACCATTTGTGGGATGCGGGCATTCCGGTCGAGAACTCGAAGGGTGAGGCAGAGACCGGGCAGGAAGAGTTGAACATCAAATATGCACCGGCGATGGCGACGGCAGAATATCACTCGATCGCCAAGAATGCGGTGAAAGAGATCGCGTGGCAGCATGGTCATGCAGCGACCTTCCTGCCGAAATGGCATCATCAAAAGGTGGGCAGTTCTTCGCATGTACATCAGTCGCTGTGGAAGGATGGGCAGCCTGCGTTTTATGATGCAGGGGATGCGTTGGGCATGTCGGCGCTGATGAAAAGCTACATGGCCGGTCTTTTGAAATACGCCGCCGATTATACCTATTTCATGGCGCCTTACATCAACAGCTACAAGCGGTTCATGAAGGGCACCTTTGCGCCGACGCGGATCATCTGGTCGGTGGACAACCGCACCGCCGGGTTCCGCCTGTGCGGCGACGGCACCAAGGCGGTGCGGATCGAGTGCCGGATTCCGGGCTCGGACATGAACCCCTATCTCGCCATGGCCGGGATGCTGGCCGCCGGGATCGCCGGGATCGAGGAGGGGCTGGAGTTGCAGCCGCCGACCAAGGGCGACGTCTATCAGGGCGAGACGGGGATGATCCCCGGCACGCTGAAGGACGCGCGCGATGCGCTGAACGGTTCGGGGATGCTGAGGGCGGCGATGGGGGATGACGTGGTCGACCATTACACCCGCGCCGCAGAGGTGGAGATCGAGGAATTCGAGCGTGTGGTGACGGATTGGGAAGTGGCCCGCGGGTTCGAGCGGGCGTAAGCCGATGGGTCCGGGCGCGGCGCGCCCGGAGGCCTTCGGCGAGAGTATTTGGGAAAAGATGAAGCGGGGTGCGCCCTGCGAACAGTCAAGAGGTTGGGATGGCCCAGACACTGAAATGTATCTCACCGATCGACGGGTCGGTGTTTGCTGAGCGCGACACCTTGTCGCGCGAGGGCGCGTTCGAGGCTGCGGCGCGGGCGCGGGCGGCGCAGGCGGGATGGGCCGCGCGTCCGTTGCAGGAGCGGATCGATCTGGTGATGGCGGGCGTGGCCGCTGTGGGCGCGATGAATGACGAGATCGTGCCGGAACTGGCCCACATGATGGGCCGCCCGGTGCGCTATGGCGGCGAGTTCGGCGGTTTCAACGAGCGTGCCAGTCATATGGCGGCGATTGCTGAAACGTCTTTGGCCGATATCGCCGTGGGTGAGGATGAGACGTTCAAGCGCTATATCAAGCGCATCCCGCATGGGGTGGTGTTTGTCGTGGCGCCTTGGAACTACCCGTACATGACAGCGATCAACACGGTCGCTCCGGCATTGATTGCGGGCAATACGGTGATCCTGAAACATGCGACCCAGACCCTGCTGGTGGGGGAGCGCATGGCCCAGGCCTTTCTTTCGGCCGGTGTGCCCGGGGACGTGTTCCAGAACGTGTTTCTAAGCCATGATGTGACCAACGATCTGATTGCGGGCAATGCGTTCGACTTCGTGAACTTCACCGGCTCGGTCGGGGGCGGTCAGGCGATGGAGCGTGCGGCGGCGGGCACTTTTACCGGTGTCGGCACCGAGTTGGGCGGCAAGGACCCGGGCTATGTGATGGAAGACGCCGATCTGGATGCAGCGGTCGATACGCTGATCGATGGGGCGATGTTCAACTCGGGTCAGTGCTGCTGTGGGATCGAGCGGATCTATGTTCACGAAAGCCTCTATAATGACTTCGTTGCCAAGGCGGTGGAGATCGTGAAGGGCTTTAAGCTAGGCAATCCGCTGGCCAGCGAGACGACGATTGGCCCGATGGCTAGTGTACGTTTTGCCGACGAGGTGCGGGCGCAGATTGCCGAGGCGGTCGAGGCCGGTGCCGTGGCCCATATCGACACTTTCGCTGAGGATGATGGCGGGGCCTATCTGACCCCGCAGATCCTGACAAACGTCACCCATGACATGCGGGTGATGCGGGATGAGAGCTTTGGCCCCGTTGTGGGCATTATGAAAGTGTCCTCGGATGACGAGGCCGTCGCGCTGATGAATGACAGCGAGTTCGGCCTGACGGCCAGCCTCTGGACCCGTGACGTGGATCGTGCAGCACGGGTCGGCGACCAAATCGAGACCGGCACCGTGTTCATGAACCGGGCCGATTATCTGGACCCGGGCCTCTGCTGGACCGGCTGCAAGAATACCGGGCGCGGTGGCGGCCTCTCGGTTATCGGCTATCACAACCTGACCCGTCCCAAATCTTACCATCTGAAGAAGGTGACATCATGAGCCTTGTTGGAAACTGGTCCTATCCGACCGCGATCAAGTTCGGTGCTGGCCGCATCCGGGAACTGCCCGAGGCCTGTGCAGCGGCGGGCATGAAGCGCCCCCTGCTGGTCACCGACAAGGGGTTGGCCGATCTGCCGATTACCAAGGCGACTCTGGATATCATGGAGGCCGCTGGCCTGGGCCTGGGCCTGTTCAGCGATGTTGACCCGAACCCGAACGAACAGAACCTCGACGCGGGGGTCGCCGCCTACAAGGCGGGCGGCCATGACGGGGTGGTCGCGTTCGGCGGCGGCTCGGGTCTGGATCTGGGCAAGATGGTAGCCTTCATGGCCGGTCAGACGCGGCCTGTCTGGGATTTCGAGGATATCGGCGACTGGTGGACCCGCGCCGACGCCGATGCCATCGCACCGATCATCGCGGTGCCGACAACGGCCGGCACGGGTTCGGAGGTGGGCCGCGCCAGCGTCATCACCAATTCCGAGACCCACGCCAAGAAGATCATCTTCCATCCCAAGGTTTTGCCGACCGTGGTGATCTGCGATCCGGAACTGACGGTGGGGATGCCGAAATTCATCACTGCCGGCACCGGGCTTGACGCCTTTGCACACTGCGTCGAGGCGTTCTCGAGCCCGCATTACCACCCGATGTCTCAGGGCATCGCGCTGGAGGGGATGCGGTTGGTCAAAGATTACCTGCCGCGCGCCTTTGCAGATGGCGCTGATACCGAGGCCCGCGCCCAGATGATGAGCGCGGCGGCGATGGGCGCAACCGCCTTCCAGAAAGGCCTTGGCGCAATCCACGCCATGAGCCATCCGGTGGGCGCGCATTTCAACACCCATCACGGCACCACCAATGCGGTCTGCATGCCTGCGGTGCTCGATTTCAATGCGCCTGCCATCGCCGACCGCTTCGACACGGCAGCGGCCTATCTGGGGATTGGCGGCGGGTTCGATGGGTTCCGCGCCTTCGTGCAGGAGTTCAACGATAGCCTCGGCATTCCGCGCAGCCTCTCGGATCTGGGCGTGACCGCCGAGGCGGTCCCCGAGCTGGTCAGGGGCGCGATCACCGACCCGTCTTGCGGCGGCAACCCGATCGAACTGACCGAAGAGAACCTGACCGGCCTCTTCAACGCGGCGCTGTGACCGGCGGACTGACATATGACCTGACCAACCGGCCCGCGTTGAGGGCCGGTCCTTCCTCGCGCGAAAGGCCCGCACGTGACACTCTTCGTCATCGCCATCATCCTGTCGGCGGCGCTGCTGCACGCCGTCTGGAACGCCATCGTGAAAACGGCGGCCGACCGGACCACCACGCTGGGGCTTGTGGCCTTTGGCCATGTGATCCCCGCAGGGATCATGGTGGTACTGCTGCCGCTGCCCAGTGCCGAGAGCTTTCCCTACATCCTGCTCTCGACCGTGGTGCATTTCGGATACTACTTCATGCTGGGCAAGGCCTATCAGCATGGAGATCTGAGTGTCGTCTATCCCATCGCCCGCGGCATCGTGCCCGCGCTGGTATCGCTTTGGGCGATGGTCCTGGTGGGCGAGGTGCTGCCATGGCAGGCCTGGGGTGGGATCGCCCTGATCGCCCTAGGCATCCAACTGAGCAGTTGGAAGGCGCTGCGCTCAGGCGTGGGCCGGGCGGCACTGGGCTTTGCGCTGGGCACCGGGTTCTGCATCTCGATCTATTCGGTGGTGGACGGGATCGGGGTACGGCTGTCGGGCAATACGCTCAGCTATTGGGCCTGGGGCGCTTTTTTGCACCTCTTCATCGCCGGTTTCGTGGGTATCCGGAAACGCGCCGTTCTGGCGCAACTGCCCGCCAAGGTCTGGATGACCGGCATTGTCGGCGGACTGGTGTCGATGACGGCGTACGGGCTGGTGCTATATGCCAAGAACTTCGCGCCGCTCGGGGCGGTGTCGGCGCTCAGGGAAACCTCGGTGATCTTTGCCGCGCTGATCGGGTTCGTCTTCCTCAAGGAAGGCAACTGGATGCGGCGGCTGGGAGCTGCGGTTCTGATGGCCTTGGGCGTTGCGCTGATCGGCATGGCGGTCTGAGGCTCGGGGGGCGGTCGCTGTTACCTTGCAGGAGGTCGCGCCGGACCGCGATGCGGCCGGAAAATGTGCTAGATTGGTACCGTGATGCCGGACCACCTGCTTTGCTGTCAGGCCAATGCGCCGGGAACAACAAGAAACGGCGGTCGCGCAGTCACAACTGGGGGAAGCAGACGTGAGATTGACCTGCGAGATGACCCGTCGGTGCAAAAGGCCTGAAACTGCGTTTAAGCAATGGTTTCAGGATCATGCAAAGACACAGCGCATCGTTTCGTCGGCTGCGCCGATCCCAAAACTTCGGCAAAAAACGAGTGATCGCATCTGGACCTACCAAAATATGAAACTGTCACTTTAGGAGAGTAGAAAGCACCGCAAAGACTTCACGTATAACCAAGAAAAACAACGCCAAATCAGTCCAAAAAACGGGAGAGTAACTAATGGCTGTAGAATCAACTGTAACCCGCCGCTCGGTTCTGAAGGGGGCTGGCGCTGCGGCACTGGCCGCACCGCTTTATTCCAAGAGCGCGCTGGCATCCTCGGGTGAGATCAACATCCTGATGTGGTCGGACTACCTGCCGCCGTCCTTCATCTCCGAGTTCGAAAGCGAAACCGGCATCAAGGTGAACTACACTGGTATCGGTTCGAACGAGGAAATCATCAACAAGATGAAGGCCACCAAGGGTCAGGGTTTCGACATCGTGTCGCCAACCAACAACCGCTCGCTTCAGTGGGAGCCGCTGGAGCTGCTGCAGCCCTTCGACATGGGCAAGGTCAATGTCGACGCGGTGAACCCGGCAATGGCCAAGATCGGCACCGACGCGTGGAACTTCGGCGGCAACGGCGTGCACTGGCTGCCGCATATCTGGGGCACCGAGGGCATCGCCTATCGCACCGACAAGTGGCTGCCCGAGGGCGACGCGCCGTCTTACGGCGACGTCTGGTCGGAAGAGAACGCGGGCAAGACCATGGGCCGCGCGCATTCGATGATGCTGGGCGCGGGCCTTTACATGGAGCGCTCGGGCGAGATGGAGCCGGGCTCGATCTGGGCCGCTTACGGCGACGAGGAAACCATGCGCAAGGTCTGGGGCCAGGTGGCCGACTGGTGTATCGCCCGCAAGGATCGCATCAAGCTGATCTGGAACGATGCCGACACCCAGAAGAACGGCCTGCTGAACGAAGGTGTGGTCGTCGGTCAGACTTGGGACGGCCCGCCGCTGGCACTGAAGGCCGCCGGTGAGCCGGTGCACTATCAGGCGCCGGTCGAGGGTGCGATGGCCTGGGTCGACGGCGTCTCGATGCCGACGGGTGCGGCCAATATCGACCAGATCTATGCCTTCCTCGAGTTCGCTTATCGCAAGGAACCTGCGGGCGTGGCCATCGACAGCCACGGCTACAACTCGCCGGTTCTGGGCGCCGATACCTTCGCGGGTAACGTCTACAAGAAGAACTTTGCCGAGGCCTATCCCGGCGACTCGCTGGCCAACTTGAACCCGTGGCCGGCCGAGGCACCCTGGTATGCCGAGGTCCGGACCGAGTTCGTCAACAAGTTCAAGAGCGCCTGATCGCCCTGAATGCGGGTCCCCTGTGCACGTGCAGGGGGCCCTCTTTGTATGTGCCGCGCGCGCAAAGACAAGAAACAAATGTGGCCGTACCACGCGGAACCGCATTGCGAGGGAGAAACAAAAGATGAGTGCTGGGGTCGGAGTCGATCTGGAAAACCTTTGGATCCGGTTCGGAGATTTTGTCGCCGTGCGCGACGCGAATGTGAACATCAACGGGGGCGATTTCTTCTCGTTCCTCGGGCCCTCGGGCTGTGGCAAGACGACGATCCTGCGCGCGGTGTCGGGCTTTCTTGAGCCGTCCGAGGGCAATGTCCTGATCGGCGGAAACAACATGAAGGGCATCGGGCCGAACAAGCGCCCCACCGCGCTGATCTTTCAGAACCTGGCGCTGTTCCCGCTGATGAAGGTGTGGGAGAACATCACCTTTTCGATGGAGATCAAGGGCGCCAGCAGCGCCGAGCGCCGCAAGCGCGCCGATGAGCTGCTGGACATGATCGCGCTACCGGATCAGGGCGACAAGCTGCCCAGCGAGTTGTCGGGTGGCCAGCGTCAGCGGGTGGCGATTGCCCGGGCGCTTTGTGCCGAACCGGATGTGCTGCTGCTGGATGAACCGCTCTCGGCGCTCGACCTCAAGCTGCGCCAGCACATGAGGACCGAGCTGCGCGAGATTCAGAAACGCGTCGGCATCACCTTTATCTACATCACCCATGACCAGGGTGAGGCGCTGACCATGTCGGACGACATTGCCGTGATGCGCGCCGGTGTGATCGACCAGATCGCCGATGGCAAGACCATCTACAACGACCCTTCGACCGCATTTGCGGCCTCTTTCGTAGGCGAAAACAACGTCTTCCGTGGCAAGGTTAAACAAGTCATGGGAAGCGAAGCGCTGATCACCACCAACCGCTCAGGCGATCTGGTGGCGCGGATCTCGACCGCCAATCAGGGCAAGATGAAAGAGGGGGACGAGGCGATGATGTTCATCCGCCCCGAGGCTTTCGCCATCGCGCCCGACGGCGTCACCGGGGATCATTTCGTGACCGCCTCGGTCACACATGAGGAGTTCGAGGGCAACGTCTTCAACATCTTCACCGAGGGTGAGGGCGGCAAGGAGATCAAGGTGTCGATCCCGAATCTGGGCCAATCCTTTGAATCCCATACCGGTCAGGCGATCACGCTGGAATATGAGACCCGCAACGCGGTGGTCGTTCCGGCGGGCGAACTGGCTGCGGAATAAGGAGGCCTGACAATGCCCGGCTTCCTCAAGGAGTTCCTCAACCGCAACGGCACCGGAATGGGGCTGGCGATTCTGGGCCTGGTCCTCTTCTGGACCATTGGCCTGATCATCCTGCCGCAGCTGTCGATGCTCGACTTTTCGTTCCGTCCCAACCTGCCGCCGCCCGAGATCGGCGGGCCCAAGGACGTTTACACGCTGGAGAACTACAAATACCTTGTCTACGGCCCCGAAGGCGGCAGCCAGGACTACAACGTCGTGGATCTGAGGATCTTTTTTCGCACGCTGATCGCGGCGGTCTGCGTGACGATCTTCAACCTGATCCTG
This sequence comes from Ruegeria sp., assembly GCF_040830605.1. Classification (GTDB taxonomy): domain Bacteria; phylum Pseudomonadota; class Alphaproteobacteria; order Rhodobacterales; family Rhodobacteraceae; genus Ruegeria. Next base: position 269,978 of record NZ_JBFOMD010000009.1, on the reverse strand, counting down.
TGCTATCCCATCGCCTATTATCTCGGCCAGACCAAGGGCAACCACATCCGCGTCTTCGCGCTGATGCTGATCATCCCCTACTGGATCAACGAGATCCTGCGCGCCTTTGCGCTGCGCATCATCTTTGGTGAGACCGGGGTGCTGAACACGGTGCTTGTGGGCGTGGGCATCTTCGACACGCCCTTCGACTTCATCCGCAACGACATCGCGCTTTATGCCGGTCTGGGATACGCCTACATCCTGCTGATGATCTTCCCGATCTACAATGTGATCGAAAGTCTGGATCACAACCAGATCGAGGCGGCACGGGATCTGGGAGCGCCCTGGTGGCGTATCCACTGGCGGGTCGTTGTGCCTTATGCCAAGCCGGGCATCAGCTCGGGCTGCACTATGGTTTTCATGCTCAGCGCGGGCGCGTTGGCGGCTCCGCAGATCCTTGGCGGGCCATCGTCGTTGTGGTTCACGCAGCTGATCTATCAGCAGTTCAATGACAACAACGACTGGCCGCAGGGGGCCGCCTACGCCATCGTTCTGCTGGTGACCTGCATCCTGTTCGTGCTGGCCGTGATGCGGCTGTTCAAGGTGAACATGGGGGATATCGGGAAATGAACACTTCCTTCCTCCGCATAAGCGTCTGGGTCTATCTGGCGATCTTCTTCGCCTATCTGCTCGGGCCGCTGGTGATTATGTCGATCACCGCTTTCAACTCGTCCGAGTTCCCAAGAGCCACGCCGTGGGAATGCCTCACCTTCGACTGGTTCAGCGCCCTGTTTCAGGATCAGCGCATCCTGAACGGCATCAAGAACTCGCTGATCATCGGGCTTGGCACTGTCGTGCTGTCGGTGGCGATGGGTCTGGCGGGGGCGCTGATGCTCACCCAAATCTGGCCAAAGCTGCGCGCCTCCTACTACACGATCATCATCGCACCGATCCTGATCCCGGGCGTGGTTCTGGGTATCTCGACGCTGGTGTTCTGGGACCGGATCAACCGGTTCCTGGGGCTGGGGGCGGACAGCTTCCTGTCGAACGGCATCTTCCTGACGGTGATCGGCCAGTCCACCTTCATCGCCAGCTACTGTATGCTGGTGCTGGTGGCGCGTTTGCAGCGTTATGACGTGGCACTGACCGAGGCGGCGCTGGATCTGGGCGCGACCCACGCGCAGGCCTTCCGCAAGATCCTGTTGCCCTTCATGCGTCCGGCGATTGCCTCGGCCGCGGTGCTGGCGTTCCTCGCCTCGTTCGAGAACTACAACACCACGACCTTCACCTTCGGCGAATATCCGACGCTTACCATCGAGCTGGCGCAGAAGGTGCGCTACGGCATTACCCCGGCGATCTCGGCACTGGCCTTCATCATTGTGGTGCTGACCGTGTTCTTCGCGCTGCTCAACGAAGCGAGCATCAAGCGCAAGGAGGTGGTCGCTGCCGCGCGCCGTCAGGCAACGGTGGGTGAGGTGACCGGCAAGGTCAGACTGCCCGGCTTCTTCACCGGCAACGCGGCTGCGGTGGTGTTGGTGGTCTTTGCCATCGCCACGATCTCGGTCGTGGGCACGGCGACGGTTTACAGCCCTGCGCAGTGCATCGCCGACGTCAAGGAGCAGAAGCGCCTTGAGGCCGAGAAGCGCATTCAGGAGTTGCGCAAGAAGCGTGAGGAGCAGCGCAAGCAACGTGAGGCCGAACAGGCCGAACAGGCCGAGCAAGGCGAAGCGCAGCAGTCGGCTCCGAAACCGTCCAACAACAGCGGCTTCGGCAATGTCTTCGCTCCGAACACGCTGAGCGGTGAGGGAGAGGACGACGTACCAGACACCGATACCGATGAGCAGCCGTCCGGCGGCAATGGCGGTTTCGGAGGGGCCTTCGATCCGAACTCACTGCAAAGTCCGAGCGAGTAACCCGCCAGCGCACGCAAGAGAACCTCCGGGCCGGATCGGTCCGGGGGTTTTTTCTTGCCCGCACAATGGAGGCAGCAACATCGCACAAAAACAGCGCGATCTGTGAGGCTATCATGATAAGCGGAGAAAAGTGGCAGCCCGTAGGGGAATCGAACCCCTCTTTCCAGGTTGAAAACCTGGCGTCCTAACCGATAGACGAACGGGCCACGCTGGCTTGTGGAGCGCCTTTTACGTATTACCGCCCAACCCCGCAAGCGGAAAAATGCGGTTTGGTGAAAGTTTTTTACGCGGTTCCTGAGGGCCCATGTTTTCAGTCATTTCCGACGTCTGCGGCATCCTCGAGACGCAGTTGAACGCTTTGCCGGCCACCCCATGTGTTGATCTCAAGCCGCCCGGCAAAATGGAACCGCGCGCCGCCATGATTGGACAGACGCTCGCCCAACGGGCCGTCGAAGGCGCCAAAGGCGATGGCGTCCAGCCCGCCGGACATCCCGTCCGACAGCGAGAGTTTCAGATGCGAGTCTCCCACCCGTTTGGCAAAGCGCACTTGGAGGCCGGGCAGGGCAAAGCGCGGGGCAGGGGCGCCGGCACCAAAGGGCCCGGCCTGTTCGATCTGTTCGATCAGGTCGACGGTGGCGGCCTTGGGCATCAGCGCCCCGTCCAGTTTCAGATCGGCAGGCCCGCCCTGACTGGCGCCTTGCTTGGCCAGCAGCTCTGACAGACGCTCCATCGCCGGTTCCAACTTGTCGCGCATCACCGTCAACCCGGCAGCCATCTTGTGCCCACCGCCCTTGACCAACAGCCCTTCGGCGGCCAGCCGCTGGATCGACGCGCCCAGATCGACGCCCGAGACCGACCGGCCCGAACCCTTACCCTCATCCCCGTCAAAGCCGATGACGATGGCGGGCCGGTTGGCCGCCTCCTTGAGCCGCGAGGCGACGATGCCGACGACGCCCGGGTGCCAGCCATCGGCCGCCGCCCAGACCAGCGGTGCTTCCAATCCCCGTTGCTCGGCCTGCTCAAGTGCGGCGGCGCGCACGGTGTTCTCGATCTCGCGCCGCTCGGTGTTCAACTCATCCAGCCGCTGCGCCAGCGCCTCGGCCTCGACCATCGACTCGGTCGAAAGCAGCCGCGCGCCCAAATCCGCCTGACCGATCCGCCCGCCCGCGTTGACGCGCGGACCCAGCAAAAAACCCAGATGGTAGGAGCTTGGCGCCGCATCCATCCGCGACACATCCGACAGCGCCACCAGCCCGGGCCGATGCCGCTGCGCCATCACCTTGAGCCCCTGCCGCACCAACGCCCGGTTCGCCTCGATCAGCGGCGCCACATCGGCCACCGTGGCCAGCGCCACCAGATCCAGCAGGGCCATCAGATCGGGCCCTTTCGCCCTGGCCTCACGCAGTTGCCGCCCTGCCTCGACCAGCATCAGGAAAACGACACCAGCCGCACAGAGATAGCCCAGATCGCCGCTCTCGTCCTGCCGGTTGGGGTTCACCACGGCCACGCAGTCGGGTAAGGTCTCGCCGCCCAGATGGTGATCCAGAACGATGACATCCGCGTCCTTCGCGGCGGCGATGGGCTCATGGCTCAGCGTGCCGCAATCGACACAAATGATCAGATCGTGGCGTGTCGCAAGCTCCTGCATGGCGGGCACGTTCGGGCCGTAGCCTTCGTCGATCCGGTCCGGCACATAGAGCGTCGCCTGCAGCCCCATCTGCCGCAACCAGACCAGCAGCAGCGCGGCTGAGCTGCCACCATCCACGTCATAATCGGCAAAGACCGCGATCCGTTCATTGCGTTGCACCGCCTGCAGAAACCGCGTGGCGGCGACCTCCATATCCTTCATTCCGCGCGGGTCGGGCAACAGCTCCTTCAAAGTCGGCGCCAGAAACCCCTTGGCCTCCATCGCCGGAACGCCCCTTCGGGCCAACACCTGACAGACCGCGCGCGGCAGGCTGGTTTGCTGCGCCATCATCTCGGACGCGCGTTCCAACTCAACCGAAGGCCCGACCCAGCGCCGCCCCGTCAGTGACTGCTCAACCCCAAGAAAACTCACCGCGTCTCCCAATGTACCAAGACCGGGCCCATCGCGGACCCGGCCCTTCATCTTTTTACAAATACTCCCGCCGGAGGCAGCGGCGCAAGCCGCTTACTGATGCGGCGCCAGCGGCGTGCGATAAGACATGCGCCGGACCGAACCGGTCTTCGAGCGCATCAGCAGCGTTGTGGTCTCGACCCAGCCTGGCTCGCGTTTGATACGCGGCAGCAGCGAGCCGCCGGTCACGCCGGTGGCGGCAAAGATCACGTCCTGCGTCACCATCTCGTCGCGGGCATAGACCCGGTCCAGATCGGTGATGCCCGCCTTGGCGGCGCGGCCACGCTCGTCATCGTTGCGGAAGAGGAGGCGGCCAAAAATCTGCCCGCCCATGCATTTCAGCGCCGCAGCGGCCAGAACGCCCTCGGGCGCACCGCCCTGGCCCATATACATGTCGATGCCGGTCTCTTCAGCCTCCGCACAGTGCATGACACCGGCCACGTCGCCGTCGGTGATCAGCCGGATCGAGGCGCCGGTTTCACGCACTTCCGAGATCATCGCCTCGTGCCGCGGACGCTCCAGAATGCACACGGTAATGTCGGAAGGATCACAGCTCTTGGCTTTCGCCAACGCCTCGACCCGTTCGCGGGGCGACATGTCCAGCATCACCACGCCCGGCTCATAGCCCGGACCGATGGCCAGCTTGTCCATGTACACATCCGGCGCGTGCAGCATCGAGCCGCGCGGACCCATGGCGATCACCGTCAGCGCGTTCGGCATGTCCTTGGCGGTCAGCGTGGTGCCCTCGAGCGGGTCCAGCGCGATATCGACGCCCGGGCCTTTGCCGGTGCCGACCTCTTCGCCGATATAAAGCATCGGCGCCTCGTCACGCTCGCCCTCGCCGATCACCACAACACCTGCGATGTCCAGCAGGTTCAACTGTTCGCGCATGGCGTTCACGGCGGCCTGGTCGGCGGCCTTTTCATCGCCACGACCCACCAGCGAGGCCGAGGCCAGCGCCGCCTGTTCGGCAACGCGGGCCAGACCCAGCGACAGCATGCGGTCATGGAAGGTGGTGTCGTCAGAGCTCATGTCACTATCCCTTGGTCATTGAAGACGTTTCAACGGGCATAGCCCGTCCCGCCCGGCCTCTGCAAGAGGAAGGCTCAGAGCTCTTCGATGCGCAGGGCGACGGGCTCAAGCGCGACGACGTCTGTTTCCTTCAACGCCGAAAGCGCCTCGTCCAACGCCGCACGGGTTGTCTTGTGGGTCACGATCAGCACCGGAGCCGTACTGTTGGTGTGGCCATATTGGCGCATCCGGTCGATCGAGATGCCGGCCTCACCCAGAATGGCCGCGACCTTGGCCAGCGCGCCGGGTTTGTCCAGCAGCGCCGTGCGCAGGTAGTAAGGCGCGGGCAGGCCGGTGCGGGCCGGTTGCGCCGCTTCCAGCGTATCGGCGGGTTGGCCAAAAGTCGGGATGTGCAGCCCGCGCGCCAGATCACAGATATCGCCCAATACGGCGCTGGCGGTTGGGCCTTCGCCCGCGCCGGGGCCGCGCAGCACGATCTGCTCGACCGCGTCGCCCTCGACCACCACCATGTTGGTGCCGCCCTCAAGCTGCCCCAGCGGCGAGTCGGCAGGCACCAGACAGGGCTGCATCCGCTGCTCAAGCCCGCGGGGCGAACGCTGCGCTACGCCCAAAAGCTTGATGCGATAGCCCATGTCCGAGGCCTGCCGGATATCTTCCAACTCAATCCGCTGGATGCCTTCAACTTCGATGCCGTCGAAATTGGGTCTGGTGCCGTAGGCGATCGAGGCCAGCAGCGTCAGCTTGTGCGCCGCGTCGATGCCGCCGACGTCCAGATTGGGATCGGCTTCGAGATACCCCAGCTTGGCGCATTCGTCGAACAGGGCGTTATAGCCGAGCCCCTGCGATTCCATCCGGGTCAGGATGTAATTGCAGGTGCCGTTCATGACGCCCATGACCCTGGTGATGCCGTTTCCGGCCAGCCCTTCGGTCAGCGCCTTGATCACCGGGATGCCGCCCGCAACGGCGGCCTCGAACCGGATCACGCGGCCCGCCGCCTCGGCCTGTTCGGCCAGCGCCTGCCCGTGGATGGCCAGCAGCGCCTTGTTGGCGGTGACCACATCCTTGCCGCTCGCCAGCGCTGCCTCGGTCGCGTCCTTTGCGGCCCCTTCCGAGCCGCCCATCAGTTCGACAAAGACGTCGATATCGTCGCGTTTGGCCAGCGCCACGGGGTCGGTTTCCCAGGCATATCCCGACAGGCTGACGCCCCTATCCTTGTCCGCGTCGCGGGCCGAGACCGCCACGATCTCGATCCGGCGGCCCGTGCGCGCCGCAAGCAGATCGGCCTGGCGCCGGATGATCCGGACCACGCCCACGCCAACGGTCCCCAAACCTGCAATCCCAAGCCGCAGCGCCTGTGTCATCCTGAGGGTCCCTTTCTGCTCGAAGATCCGGCCGCCACCGGCCCGTCCGTTGCCGCGTGCCTTAGCCGGTTCGGGGCAGGGGCGCAATGCACCGATGTGGGATCAGCCGTCGATATCCTGTTCCAGACGGTCGCGGGCGGTGTCATCGACCACCGGAGCCTGCAAAAGCCGGGCGCGCGCTGCCAATTGGTCGCGGCGCGCGGTCAGCTGATCCTCCAACTCGGAGGCCTCCTGCTGCGGATTGGGTGGTGGGCCAAGCGCGTCGTCCAGCGGGATCAGCCGGGGGTACGGCGCGTTGCGCAGATCCGGGGTCAACCGCTCGTCCAACGCGGGCACCTGCGTGCAACCGGCAAGGGCAATCAGCAATATAGCGCGGGACAGAACGGGCATCGGGATCTCTTTGGCTGTGGCCTGAGTGTTTGATGCCCGTTTCGGTGCGGCGGATCAAGCGGGGTTCTATCTGAACGCATGTTCAGATAGCGTGACGGCATGGCACGTACCCAAGGTTCCCATTCCGATATAACCGGCCCGCGCATTCAGGCGGCGGCGCTGAGGCTGTTTGCGCAGTATGGCTATGCCGCCGTCTCGATGCGCCAGATCGCGGGTGAGGTCGGCGTGCAGGCGGGGGCGCTTTATAATTACATACCCGATAAGCAGAGCCTGCTGTTCCGTCTGATGAAAACCCATATGGATGAGCTGCTCGCGGCATGGGCGGGTCAGGACCGCTCGGGCGATCCACTGCGGCGGCTCGAGGCGTTCACCCGATTTCACATCGGCTATCACCTGCAGCGCCCCGACGAGGTGTTCATCGCCTATATGGAGCTGCGCAATCTGGACCCGGAGAATTTCTCGGCCATCGAAGGGCTGCGCCGGGCCTATGAGAACGAGTTGGAAGCGATCCTGCAGGATGGTGTGGCTCAGGGACAGTTCGACGTGCCCGACCCGCGTATCGCGACGCTGGGGGTGATCGCGATGCTGACCGGGGTCAATACCTGGTACCGGCCCGAAGGGCGCTTGTCGGGCGAGCAGGTGGCCGACGCCTACTGGCAGATGGTGTGCAAGACCGTGGGCGCGCAGAGCAGGGACTGAGCGCGCCCTACAGGATCAATGGGCGGGCTGGATGAACGTTCCGTTGCGCAGGTCGCGAAAGGCCTGCCGCAATTCCTCTTTCGTGTTCATCACGATCGGCCCGTGCCACGCCACCGGCTCGGCAATCGGCGCGCCTGAGATCAGCAGGAAGCGCACACCTTCAGGTCCGGCTTGCACGGTGATCTCGTCACCGGTGCCAAAGCGCACCAATGTGCGGTCGCCGGACATGTCGCGGATATTGACCTCTTGTCCCGCCACCTCTTTCTCGAGCAGTACGCCTGTGGGTGCCGAGGCACCGGCAAAGGCGGCCTGGCCTTCGAACACATAGGCGAAGGCGCGGCGATAGGTGTCGATGTGAAAGGTTTTCCTAACCCCCGCGGGCACGAAGATATCTAGATATTGCGGATCCGCCGCGATCCCGTCCACCGGCCCTCTCTTGCCCCAGAACTCACCTACGATCACCCGAACGCGGGTGCCGTCATCATCGACCACTTCGGGGATATCATTGCCGCGCACATCCTGATAGCGCGGCGCCGTCATCTTCTGGCTCGCGGGCAGGTTGCCCCAGAGCTGGAACCCGTGCATCTGACCGCTCGCGTTCCCCTTGGGCATCTCCTGATGCAGGATGCCCGAGCCTGCGGTCATCCACTGCACGTCGCCTGCTCCAAGCGTGCCGGTATTGCCCAGCGAGTCGCCGTGCTCAACCGTGCCGGACAGGACATAGGTGATGGTCTCGATGCCGCGATGCGGGTGCCAGGGAAACCCTTTAAGGTAATCCTCGGGCCGTTCATTGCGGAAATCGTCGAACAGCAGGAAAGGATCGAGCTCTTCCGGATCCTGAAACCCAAAGGCGCGGTGAAGTTTGACGCCTGCGCCCTCCATCGTGGGCACAGCCTTGCGGGTTTCAATCATTGGTCTGAGGGACATATCGGCCTCCTGTAGCTTTGCCCCAAGATAAATCGTGCGTTGCTGCGATCAATTTGCGCTCCGGCACCGATGCTGTGCGAATTTGTGGGGGCCTGATGGTGGCAGCAAGGCCCTGTCGCTTGCCCCGGATTTGCAGTATCCGACAGTCAGAACAAAACGGAGAGGTGCGATGCAGGACGAGATACTTGCCGTGGTCGAGGCTTCGGCGCCCCGCCGCTGGATCGGGGTAGGGATGCTGGTGACCGTGGGCGTGCTGGTTATCTACGTGGCGCTTGCGACGCCACCTGCACTCGGGTGGCAGGTATTTCTGATCGTGATGGGCATTCTTGCGCTCTGGTTGGCGCAGCGGATGTACCAGGCAACTGCGTACCGGATCGAACTCACTACAACAGAGCTTCGCTCAAGCGCCGGGGTTGTCATAGCCCAGGTTACCGATGTCGAGGCGATGGACCGCGGCGTGTTCGCCTTCAAGCCCTCCAACGGTTTCCTGCTTCGGACCCGAACCGCAGGGGAGGGCACCTGGGCACCCGGTCTCTGGTGGCGCCTGGGCCGTAGAATCGGTGTCGGCGGCGTTACTGCCGCCGCACAAACCAAGTTCATGTCGGAAACTCTGGCCGCCTTGATGGCGGAACGAGACGGCGTTTAAACGCTGGCCGCAATCTCGTTGGTGAAACGGGGACGGGTGAAGATGAAATTATTCAGCTCGATCTCACCGATAAGGCCCCAATTGAACAAGACACCAAAGACCAGCGGCGGCTGAAAGTCGTTGCTGGTTTCGACAACGATCAGCGTGTCGGCGTTGGGCATGGGCGGCAGCCGGTCGCGCATCAGGTGGACGTTGCCGTCGGTCCATTCAGTGTCGAATCCTCGCACGGTCGACCACCTGACAAAGTGACGGTCTTCCTCTTCGTCAAAGGCGATGAGGGTCAGACGCATGCTTACGTTTTCGGTGTTGCGGATCATGATCTGCATCAGCTGATGCATCGAATCCACGTAAGTTTCGTCGATCTCCTGGGTTTCGCGGGAAATCAGGTCGCCAATCGTGTAAGCGGCTTTCAGGTTCGATGCGCTCTGCCGGTACGCATCGAAAAAGGTGTAACACCCGATAATGGTCCAGAAGATGATGGGGAGGGTGAGCATCGTCTCAATCGCAATGACCCCTTCTGTATCTCGTGCGAATTTCCTCAGGTGGTTGCGGAGTTTAGCCATAAACATGTCTTACCTCGGCTCCTGAACGAAAACGGTCGTGGCCGTCAGCGCGTATTGCCCGTCTGCATTGTCCCCCAGTCTCCGGCCAAGTGCGGAGGTCGGAAAAACGGGCGAGATTTTTGCGCATGCGCGCAGTACCATCAATTCGTTGCTCTGCCCGTTTGCGAATGAACGGACCGGCCGGACCTCTTCGGATTTGTCCGTGCAATCCGGATCGGCGGGCAGGGCTACACCGGCAAACGGATCCAACTGTATCATTTCCAACTTCAGGTTGGCGTCACAATTCGGGATGAAAGCCGCTCGAACACAAACGGTGTCCTTGATCGCATCATGGGTAAAGGCCGTGCCGGTTCCGATGCGAATGTCCCTGACCGTCAGATCCACGGCCCGCTCAAGCATCGCGTGGTTCAGAGCGACAAAGCCCAACTCGATCCCAGAGAGCGCAGTTACCATGACGATCGGAAAGACAATGACGAATTCAACGACGATGTTGCCGGATTCGTTGCGCCGGAAACGGCGCAGGAAGTTTGCCACGCGGCGGATCATTGAGTCAGCCTCAGCTTACGGATCGACGATGCGATCGAGGCAAAGACATCCGAGATGCTTACACCTGGTTCCGTCTCATAGTAATGGCTGTCCGAGCTGGCGCAGTTTTGCAGCTGGTAGACCCCCCCGGACGGCGCTTCAAAGCCGATGGTGTATACAATCACGCCCGCGTCCTTGGCTGCCGAGCAGATGGACTGAGTGCGCGAGTTTTTGACACCGGCATCGATACCCTTGCGAATATCATAGTACCACGGGTAGTTAGCCGCCGAACCCATCCATGGCTGAAAGTTCGTGTAGTAGTTGCTCAAAATCGAGGTGTAGGCCCAGAGTTCCCCGAAAGAGAGTTCAGTAGCGGTTCCTTCTTCTTCCGTTTCTCGGGTGTCGGTGCAGTTACCGTATTGGTTTGTGCTGATGCAACGCTCGTATGTGCCGTTCCCGTACGCGTGGTCTTGCCAATTGCTGAGTGCGTCCAATTCCGAGGTGGCATTGTCCCAATAGTAGCGGTTGTTGTTTTCGTCGAAGGTGGAGTACCTCTTCGCCTGCTCATTCCACCAGACTGTAGAGTTGTCCCCACGATAACCTTCAGGGATATAGTATTGTGTGGTGTTTGCCCCGTCGGTCATCAGCACGATGACCTTGAGGGTTTCGCTTGTGCCATATGCGCCAGGGCGGTCGCCGAAAACACTGGGGATTTCGTTGTTGGCCGCCAACTGCGAAACAACAGGACGCATGCTCGGGTCAAGAAGGGCGGTGCCCCATTTCATGCCGATTTCCAGCGAGGTATTGCCACGGGCAATGAAGCCTTCGATGTAGTTTTTGAGCACGGTTGCGTCTTTTTGCAGCGGCAAAATCTCGCGGGACTCGCGTGCTTCACAAACCGGCAATGAGGAACCGGAACTCGTACCTTCGCCCAAAATGTCTGGAGATGCGTTGATGCGGGCATCATAATTGTACCAGGGATCGAAATGCATCGTGCGCGTCAGCGGATCCGTCGGTGAAAGCGTGCGGCTCGAGAACTGCGAAGACGTGAAGTTCACGCAGTTGGAGTAGTCGTGCTCAGTGGAGACGTTGAGTTGATCAAAAATGCTATCCGGCACCGAAACCTGCGATGCATAGGGGATGATGGAAATCGAGAGCTTGCCGTCCTCGGAGTTCTCGATCATCTGGTCCACGAATTCCTTGGCCGCAACCTTCAGCCGCGGCAGCCGGTTGTTGCTGTTCATTGAGCCTGACACGTCCAGTACCAGCGATATCTCGACGCCGCCGATGCTTTCCTCGGCGGCACTTGCAGCCGGTGCGCTGAACGACCGAACGCCGGTAAAGTTCACAAAATGCGTCGGAACCTCCATCTCGGCGGTCGCCGTCACCTTCCGGTAGCCGATGCTTTCCTGCACATCCACGCCGGTGAGGTATTCGCCCAGACCGGCTTTGTCCAAATAAGCCTCGACCACCTGTTGCGGAGGAATCGTCTGGTCGAGGTCAGCCGCCGCCAGCACTGCCCTGTCGACGGTGTATTGCAGGATTGACCGGTTCCGCTCGAAGCGCATCAGGTCGACGCCCAGACCGGTGATCGCCAGGATGGTGATAAAGAGGAAAAGTGCATTGATCGTCATGCTGCCATCCTCGCCGGACGCGAACTTTCCGATCTCCGATCTGGCAAAAGGGGCAGTTTTCTTTTGTTCAACCACCGACTTCCAAGAACCCATGCGCATGACAAACCCTCTGATGGCCGAGCAGCCGACCTTAGATAAATTGACCTGAGAAAACTATAGATAGAAGATGGCAGGATTTGGGCGAAGTTGTTGCTATATAGCCATTATTGTACAGAAACGCGGGATACTTTGCGCCGCTGGCGGATTTCTGTTTCTCAGCATGGGACAATGACGCGCCCTCGCCGATGAGAAGCCCGAGTCGCTAATAAAATGTAAACAGACCAAAGCCTTTGCCGAAAAAATTGGCACTTCTTAATTGAACCGTCATAAGCTGGGTGCGACAAAACGCCATGACGTGAGTCGGAAACGGGCAGGGAGGATTGCATGACCCGAACAACCGAACCCAGCTTTCGCGAGAGTGTGGATCTGATGTTCAATAGGGCGGCGGCCCTTATGGATTTGCCGCCTGGCCTCGAAGAGAAAATCCGCGTTTGCAACGCGACCTATACGGTCCGGTTCGGGGTGCGCTTGCGGGGGCAGATGCACACCTTCGTGGGGTACAGATCGGTGCATTCCGAGCATATGGAGCCCGTCAAGGGCGGCATCCGTTTCGCCACCGCCGTGAACCAGGATGAGGTCGAGGCGCTGGCCGCGCTGATGACATACAAATGCGCATTGGTGGAGGCGCCGTTTGGCGGTTCAAAGGGCGGATTGTGCATCGATCCCCGCGAATACGAAGAATATGAGATGGAGCAGATCACCCGCCGCTTTGCCTATGAACTGGCCAAGCGCGACCTGATCAACCCCTCTCAGAATGTGCCGGCCCCCGACATGGGGACAGGTGAACGCGAGATGGCGTGGATCGCGGATCAGTACGCGCGGATGAACACGACCGACATCAACTCGCGCGCCTGTGTGACCGGCAAGCCGCTGAATGCGGGCGGGATCGCCGGGCGTGTTGAGGCCACGGGCCGAGGGGTCCAATACGCGCTGCGCGAGTTTTTTCGTCATCCCAAAGATATGGCGGAAGCGGGTCTTGAGGGCTCGCTCGATGGCAAGCGGGTGATCGTACAGGGGCTTGGAAACGTGGGCTACCACGCTGCCAAGTTCCTGAGCGAAGAGGACGGATCCAAGATCATCGGCATCATCGAACGGGACGGAGCGCTGTTCGACACGGACGGCCTGGATGTCGAGGCGGTGCGGCAATGGATCGTCAAGCATGGCGGTGTGACCGGGTTCCCCGACGCCACGCATGTGCCTGACGGCGGGACCGTGCTTGAGGAAGAGTGCGATATTCTCGTTCCTGCCGCGCTGGAAGGGGTAATCAACCTATCCAACGCGGAACGAGTCAAGGCGCCGCTGATCATCGAAGCGGCAAACGGGCCTGTCACCGCTGGCGCCGACGAGATTCTGCGCAAGAAAGGCACCGTGATTATTCCGGACATGTATGCCAACGCGGGTGGTGTGACCGTGTCCTACTTTGAGTGGGTCAAGAACCTCAGTCACATCCGCTTTGGCCGCATGCAGCGCCGCCAGGAAGAGGCACGCCATGAGTTGATCGTGAGCGAGCTACAGCGATTGGACCGTTATCTGGGCGATGCTTGGTCGATGTCACCGAACTTCAAGGCTCAGTATCTGCGCGGGGCTGGTGAGTTGGAACTGGTGCGCTCGGGCCTCGATGACACGATGCGGATCGCATATCAGTCGATGGCCGAGGTCTGGCATGACAGGTCGGACGTCGGGGATCTGCGGACGGCGGCCTACATCGTGGCGATCGACAAGGTGGCCAAGAGCTATCGGGCTAAAGGCTTGTAGGTTTTCCGTGATCAAACAAAGCCGAGACGCGCTCCATTTGGGGCGTGTCTTGCTTTGAACTTGAAGGTTCGGCGCCCAAAGTCATCCGGCAATGCGCTGCGTGTCTCAAGCACGACGAAAACGGTCGCGCGTAGGACAGTATTTGTCGAAAAGCGATATGGCCCGGCCCATGGCGGGTTGATAGGTGTTTCCCGGCGGGTCAGTTTCAGCCTGCGACAAGGGGAGAGCACATGCGGTTTTCAGGGCTTCGAATTCTGAAGGAAGGCTTGACTGGCAACAAGGGCTGGACGCCGCATTGGCGCGATCCCAAGCCCAAGGCCGAGTACGACATCGTCATCATCGGCGGCGGCGGGCATGGTCTGGCCACGGCCTATTACCTGGCCAAGGAGCATGGGCTGACCAACGTGGCGGTGCTGGAAAAGGGCTATCTGGGTGGCGGCAATGTGGGACGGAACACCACCATCGTGCGGGCCAACTACTTCCTGCAGGGCAATTCCGAGTTCTACTCGCACTCGCTGGGACTGTGGGAAGGCCTGGAAGAGGATCTGAACTATAACGTGATGCATTCGCAGCGGGGGATCATCAACCTGTTCCACTCCGACGGCCAGCGGGACGCGGCGGCGCGGCGCGGGAACATGATGATCAGCCAGGGGGACGATGCGATCCTGCTGGGCCGCGAAGAGCTGCGCAAGATGCTGCCTTATCTGAACCACGACAACCTGCGCTTTCCGCTTTATGGCGGGCTCTACCATCCGCGCGGCGGCACCGCGCGCCACGACGCGGTGGCCTGGGGTTTTGCGCGGGGTGCCGATCAGCGCGGTGTCGATCTGATCCAGAATTGCGAAGTCACCGGTATCGATATCGAAAACGGCACGGTCAAAGGCGTGCAGACCTCCCGCGGCGCGATCCGGGCCAAGAAGGTGGCCATGGTGGTTGCGGGCCGGTCAGGGCAGGTGGCGGCGATGGCGGGGATGCGCCTGCCGATCGAAAGCCATGTGTTGCAGGCCTTTGTCACCGAGGGGCTGAAGCCCTGCATCGACCATGTAGTGACCTTTGGCATGGGGCACTTCTATATCAGCCAGTCGGACAAAGGCGGCCTCGTTTTTGGCGGCGATCTGGATTTCTACGCCTCATATGCGGCGCGCGGTAACCTGCCCACGGTTGAAAACGTGATGGAGGCGGGCATGGCGCTGGTGCCGATGATCGGCAAGGCCAAGGTCCTGCGCAGCTGGGGCGGGATCATGGACATGTCGCCCGACGGCTCTCCGATCATCGACCGAACCCATATCGACGGACTCTATCTGAACTGCGGCTGGAACTATGGCGGGTTCAAGGCGGTGCCGGGCTCGGGGAATGTGTTTGCGCATCTGATCGCTACGGATCGGTATCACGAGAATGCCACGCGGTTCCGCCTGGATCGGTTCCGGACCGGGCGCGGGATCATGGATGAAGAGGGCAAGGGCTCTCAGCACAACCTACACTAGGGGCGCGTGGCAGATGTCGGATTTGAGTATTTGTAAAAAGATGAAGATGGGGGTGCGGCCATGAGGATCACCTGTCCGCATTGCGGCGAGCGGGATCGCCGGGAGTTCTATTATCGCGGTGCCGCCGTGGATCTGGACCGGCCGGCGCTGGATGCCGGTGAAGAAGCGTGGGACGACTTCGTCTATCTGCGCGAGAACCCGGCCGGGGTGACGCGGGACCTGTGGTATCACGAGGGCGGCTGCGGCGCCTGGGTGGTAGTGACCCGCAATACGGTGACCCATGAGGTCTTGGGCACCGAACTGGCATCGGAGGCGCGGTCATGAGGGTTGATGGCAAGGGCCTGCTGGACCGGTCGAAATCGGTGCCTTTCCTGTTCGATGGCGTGCGCTATTCCGGGTATGAGGGCGACACGCTGGCCTCGGCCCTGCTGGCCAATGGCATCCGGCTGATGGGGCGCTCGTTCAAGTATCACCGCCCGCGCGGGGTGCTGACGGCAGGCAGCGAAGAGCCGAACGCGCTGGTGACCGTGGGGCAGGGTGCATCGCAGGAGCCCAATGTGCGGGCGACCATGCAGGAGATCTATGCCGGGCTCGACGCGCGCAGTCAGAACCGCTGGCCGTCGCTGAATTTCGATGTGTTGGGGATGAACGATCTGGCCGCACCCTTCTTTGGCGCGGGGTTCTATTACAAGACCTTCATGTGGCCCAAGAGTTTTTGGGAAAAGGTCTATGAGCCCGCGATCCGGCGCGCGGCGGGGCTGGGTGCGCTCTCGGGTCAGGACAATGTAGACAAGTATGAGCGCGCCTATGCGTTCTGCGATCTGCTGGTGATCGGTGCCGGGCCTGCGGGTCTGATGGCAACGCTGGTAGCGGGCCGGGCCGGGGCGGATGTGATCCTGGCCGATGAGGGCAGTCGCATGGGCGGCCGCCTGCTGGCCGAGACTTATGAGGTCGACGGCAAGCCCGGTTTCGTCTGGGCCGATGAGGTTCTGGCTGAGCTCAGGGCGATGGACAATGTGCGCTTTATGACCCGAACCACCGTGACGGGCGCCTATGATCAGGGCACTTACGGCGCGCTGGAACGAGTGTTGCATCATACCGGGAACCGCCCCCATGGCGCGCCGCTTGAGACGTTCTGGCACATCGTGGCCAAGCGATCAGTTCTGGCGGCAGGCGCGCTGGAGCGGCCTGTGGCCTTCCGCGACAATGACCGGCCCGGCATCATGACGGCAGGGGCGGTGCGGGCCTATCTCAACCGCTGGGGTGTGAGCGCGGGGCGCAACGTGACCGTGTTCGGCAATACCGACGACATCCACCGTACCGCCCGCGATCTGCTGGAGGCTGGCGTACACGTGGCCGCGGTGATCGACAGTCGCCATGACGCGCCGCTCTCGGATGACTATCCGGTCCTGCGCGGGGCGCAGGTCTGCGGCAGCTCTGGGCGCAAGGGGCTGGAGAGCATCACCGTGCGCCGCCCGAGCGGCGAAGAAAAGATCCAGACCGATTGCCTGGCGATGACCGGTGGGTGGAATCCGTCCGTACACCTGACCTGTCACATGAACGGGCGCCCCACCTGGCAGCGCGACATTGCTGCTTTCGTGCCGACGCCGGGCGCGGTGCCGGGCATGGTCGTGGCCGGGGCCTGCAACGGCACGTTCTCGACTTCCGCTTGTCTGCGCGAAGGAGCGGCTGCCGCGCGCGAGGTGCTGGGCGAGTTGGGCTTCAAGACGCCCGATCTGGCGCTGCCGCAGGCCGAGGATGCGCCGTACGAGATCGCGCCGCTCTGGGCCGTGCCGGGCAAGGGCCGGGCGTGGTTGGATTTCCAGAACGACGTCACGGTCAAGGATGTGAAACAGGCGGCGGTCGAGAATTTCCGCTCGGTCGAGCATATGAAACGCTATACCACGCAAGGGATGGCGACCGATCAGGGCAAGAACTCGAACGTCGCCGCGCTGGCGGTGCTGGCCGATGCGACCGGGCGGGGGATTCCCGAGACCGGGACCACGACGTTCCGTCCGCCCTATTCTCCGGTCGCCATTGCGGCATTTGGTGCCGGGGCCGAGGGGATGGGGTTCAAGCCGCAGCGCTTCACCACCTCGCACAAGGCGACCGTCGCGCGCGGGGCGCCGATGATCGAGGCAGGGCTCTGGTATCGACCGAGCTATTTCCCGAAGGCCGGTGAAACCACCTGGCGGCAATCCTGCGACCGGGAGGTGCAGTTGGTGCGCGAGGCGGTGGGCGTGGCCGATGTCTCGACCCTGGGCAAGATCGACATTCAGGGGCCGGATGCGGGCGAGTTTCTCGATTTCGTCTACACCAACATGTTCTCGACGCTGAAGGTGGGGCGCACGCGCTATGGCCTGATGCTGCGCGAGGACGGGCATGTGATGGATGACGGCACCACCGCGCGGCTGGGCGAGCATCATTATGTGATGACCACCACCACGGCGGGCGCGGGCGATGTAATGAAGCATCTGGAATTTGTGGCCCAGGGGCTGCGGCCCGATCTGGATGTTGCGTTCACTTCGGTGACGGAACAATGGGCGCAGTTCGCCGTCGCCGGCCCGAAATCGCGTGAGCTGCTGAACGGGCTGCTGGAGGCACCGCTGACTGATGAGGACTGGCCGTTCATGGCCTGTGGCCCGGTCAAGGTGCTGGGGGTCGAGGGGCGGCTGTTCCGCATCTCGTTCTCGGGTGAGCATGCCTATGAAGTCGCGGTTCCCGCGCGGTATGGCGCCAGCCTCTTCGACGTGCTGACCGAGCGGGCTGAGGCGCTCGGTGGCGGGCTCTACGGGATGGAGGCGCTGAATGTGCTCAGGATCGAGAAAGGGTTCATCACCCATTCCGAAATCCATGGGCGCACGACTGCCTTCGACATCGGCATGGGCCGGATGGTGTCGGCCAAAAAGGACTGCATCGGCAAGACTATGTCCGAGCGTCCCGGTCTGGAAGAGGACGGGCGTGAGCAGCTTGTGGGGCTCAAGCCCATCGGCGAAAGCAGGGAATTGCTGGCCGGGGCGCATCTTTACAAGGAAGAGGCCGAGCCGGTTCGTGTGAACGACCAGGGCTATGTCACCTCGGTCTGCTACTCACCGACGCTGGGCAGCATGCTGGGTCTGGGCTTTCTGGCCGACGGTCCGGCGCGCTATGGCGAGATCGTCAAGATGGTGGACGGGCTGCGCGGGGTGACGACGCTCTGCGAAGTGGTGAACCCGGTGTTCTTTGACCCCGAAGGAGGGCGTGTGCGTGGATAAGCTGAGTGCCAAGACCCCCTGCGAGGGGCTGCTGCCGCTGACGGTCGGATCGGTGAAACTGACCGAGGAAGACCCCGGCACAATGACCTCGATTGCGCCCTACAAGGGCCGGGTCAACGATCTGTCGGCAGCGCTGAAAGCCGCGCATGGCATGACCTATCCAGCGGCCAACCGGGCAACCGGCAAGGCCGGGGCGCGGGCGGTCTGGTTCGGCCATGCGCAGGCGATGCTGATGGGACCCGCGCCGGATGCGTCTCTGGCCGAACACGCGGCCCTTGTGGATCAGTCGGATGCCTGGGCCGTGGTGCGGCTTGACGGCGACGGGGTCGAAGATGTGCTGGCGCGTCTGGTGCCCGTCGACCTGCGCCCGGCGCAGTTCAAGCGCGGGCACACGGTGCGCAGCCTGCTGTTTCACATGTCTGCCTCGATCACGAAGGTGGGCGAAAAGACGTTTCAGATCATGGTGTTCCGCTCCATGGCCGAGACACTGGTTCACGATCTGAAAACGGCCATGGAAGGTGTTGCCGCACGCGGATAGACTGCGCCCGAGTTTTAACAATTCACGGAGACACGCATGTTTCGCCTTGCCCTTGCCGCCACTGTTCTGATGGCCGCGCCCGTCCATGCTGCTGAAACCAAAGAGCAAAGCTGCCAGTATCAGGCGGATGTGGTCGCCGCGATCCAGCAGGCGCGGTTGGATCGGGTGAAGGAACGCGACGTGCCCGCCGCAATTGCCAAGACCGGTCCGGACTGGCCCGAGAACTACAATGCCGCCATCCCGCTGATCACCCCGTGGGTCTACGAGCAGAAGATGCGCGACGTGCGCAAAAAGGACCTGAGCGCGGCCTGGCTGGAGCTCTGCCTGCAGCAGTAATCCACTGCTGCCGCAATTGCCTGTGGACAACGCGCGCCGGGTGCTTGGCGTGCGTGTCGGTTTCTGTCAGATTTGACCCATGTCACTGCCCCCCGGATTTCTGGACGAGCTGCGCACCCGCCTGAGCCTGACACAGGTTGTCGGGCGCAAGGTGATGTGGGATCAGCGCAAGTCCAATCAGGGCAAGGGCGACATGTGGGCGCCATGCCCGTTCCACCAGGAAAAGACCGCCTCGTTCCACGTCGATGACCGCAAGGGGTTCTATTACTGCTTCGGCTGTCATGCGAAGGGCGACGCGATCAGCTTTGTGAAAGAGACCGAGAATGTCTCGTTCATCGAAGCGGTCGAGATTCTGGCGCGCGAGGCCGGGATGACCATGCCCGCACGCGACCCGCGCGCGCAGGAGAAACAGGATCGCCGCACGCAACTGGCCGAGGTGATGGAGCAGGCGGTACAATTCTTCCGCCTGCAGCTCAACACCGGCGCGGGGGCCGCGGCGCGCGATTACCTGACGCGGCGGGGGCTCGCCGAGCCTGCGCTCGAGCGGTGGGAGATCGGATTTGCCCCCGACGGCTGGCAGAACCTTTGGGATCATCTGCGCGGCAAGAGCGTGGCCGAGGATCTGATCCTGGGGGCGGGGCTCGCCAAACCCTCGAACAAGGGCGGCAATCCCTATGACACGTTCCGTAACCGGATCATGTTTCCCATCCGCGACGTGCGCGGCCGCTGCATCGCCTTTGGTGGTCGGGCGATGGACCCCAATGACAACGCCAAATACCTGAACTCGCCCGAGACCGATCTTTTTGACAAGGGCCGCAGCCTCTACAACCACGGCCCCGCGCGCACGGCGGCGGGGCAGGGCCAGCCACTGATCGTGGCCGAGGGCTATATGGACGTGATCGCGCTGGCCGAGGGCGGGTTCGGCGCCTCGGTCGCGCCTTTGGGCACCGCGATCACCGAAAACCAGTTGCAACTGCTCTGGCGGGTCGCGGATGAGCCGATCATCGCGCTCGACGGCGACACCGCTGGTCTGCGCGCGGCGATGCGGGTGATCGACCTGGCGCTGCCCCTGCTCGAGGCGGGCAAATCCCTCCGCTTTGCCCTGATGCCCGAAGGCAAGGACCCCGACGACCTGATCCGGGCCGAAGGGGCGCCTGCGGTGAAAGCGGTGCTGGATCAGGCCATTCCGATGGTCAAACTGCTCTGGCAGCGCGAAACCGAAGGCCGCGTCTTTGACAGCCCCGAGCGCAAGGCAGCGCTGGACAAGGCGCTGCGCGAAAAGATCAGGCTGATCCGCGACCCCTCGATCCGCTCGCATTACGGGCAGGAAATGAAGGACCTGCGCTGGCAGCTTTTCCGCCCGCAGCGGGGGGGTAAAAAAGGCAAATGGCAGCCGCGTGGGCAATGGGAACGGGCTAAGCCTGGCGCGGTTTCGACCACCAAGGCCTCGCTCTTGGCCTCGTCCGGCGAGGACAGCCAGATCCGCATGCGCGAGGCGGTGATCCTCGCTGCCACCATCGCCACGCCGCAGGTGGTAATCCAGTTCGAGCATGAGATCGAGAAGATGGAATGCCGCGATCCCGACCATGCCGCTCTGCGCGACGTGATCTTGCGCCACGCCATCGACTCGCCCGAGATGCTACAGGATCACATCGAACAGGTTTTGGGTCCTGAGGCCCTTGAAAACCTCCACGCCCTTCGCCATGTGGCCATCAGCCCCTGTGTGCGCCGTCCCGGCGATCTGGAAGCGGCCGAGATGACCCTGGCCGAAGAACTCGCAAAACTCTCTGCGCTCCGTGGGCATGCCGCTGAAATCGCCGAAGCCCGTGAGGAAATCGCTGAACTGGATGACGAGGCCCTGACCTGGCGCGTGGCCCAGGCCGCCGAGGAGCGCAACCGCGCAAGCCGCAGCGAGAACGAGGACAAGGCGATTTTCGATGTCGCCGACAACGGCGCCCGAATCAACCGGGACGAGCGCGAGGCGTTCGAGGCGATCATGGCGGGCATCAACTTTGACCGGAAACGCCGGTGATTGTGCGTTTTCCTAAGGAACCGACAAAGAAAAACGGGTAAACGGGTGGCCGAATCACTTCTTCGCGCTAATGATTCGGTTCCAACGAATCACCCATCCCTGCAGGAGCACTGAATGGCCGCCAAGGACACCAACGAGGAACGCAAATCCGACGAGCAGGATCAGGAAATCTCGCTGGACATGAGCCAGACCCAGGTCAAGAAGATGATCGCGGAGGCTCGCGAGAAGGGTTACATCACCTACGATCAGCTCAATCAGGTTCTACCGCCGGATCAAGTGAGTTCGGAACAGATCGAAGACGTAATGTCGATGCTGTCCGAAATGGGCATCAACATCATCGAGGATGAAGAGGCGGAAGAGGAAGAGCAGAAGGGCTCGACCGAGATCGTCACCACCGAAGGCGCGCGTGAGATCACGCTGGCCGGGGCCCAGACCGAGAAACTGGATCGTACCGACGACCCCGTGCGCATGTATCTGCGCGAAATGGGCAGCGTCGAACTGCTGAGCCGCGAGGGCGAGATTGCCATCGCCAAGCGGATCGAGGCGGGCCGGAACACGATGATCCTGGGGCTCTGCGAAAGCCCGCTGACCTTTCAGGCGATCACCATCTGGCAC
This sequence comes from Ruegeria sp., assembly GCF_040830605.1. Classification (GTDB taxonomy): domain Bacteria; phylum Pseudomonadota; class Alphaproteobacteria; order Rhodobacterales; family Rhodobacteraceae; genus Ruegeria. Next base: position 248,098 of record NZ_JBFOMD010000009.1, on the reverse strand, counting down.
GACGAATTGCTGAGCGAGGATATCCTGCTGCGCGACGTCATCGATTTGGAGGCCACGTTCGGTAACCAGATGGACGAAGAGGGCGATGTCGAAGAGCCGGTCGTCGATACCTCGGCGGTACAGGCCGCGAAGCCCGCCAAGGATACCGGCCCGGAACTGGATGCCGATGGCAACCCGATTGCCACTGACGATGATGACGACGAGGACGATCAGGCCAACATGTCGCTGGCCGCGATGGAGGCCGCGCTCAAGGATCAGGTGCTGACCACGCTTGAGCGTATCTCAACCGATTTCGCAATGTTGTCGGAAATGCAGGACAGCCGCATCTCGGCCACTCTGAACGAGGATGGCTCGTTCAGCGAAAAGGATGAGGCCACGTATCAGAAGTTGCGCGCCGAGATCGTGGAACTGGTGAACGGGCTGCATCTGCACAACAACCGCATCGAGGCGCTGATCGACCAGCTTTATGGCATCAACAAGCGCGTGATGTCGCTGGACAGCGCGATGGTGAAACTGGCCGACCAGGCCCGCATCAACCGGCGCGAGTTCATCGAGGCCTATCGCGGTCGCGAACTGGACCCCAACTGGCTGTCGGAAATGGCCGAGAAGCCCGGCCGGGGCTGGCAGATGTTCATCGAGCGCTCGTCGGAAAAGGTCGAGGAACTGCGCAACGACATGGCGCAGGTCGGCCAGTATGTCGGTCTCGATATCAGCGAATTCCGCCGCATCGTGCAGCAGGTTCAGAAGGGCGAGAAAGAGGCGCGTCAGGCCAAGAAGGAAATGGTCGAGGCCAACCTGCGTCTGGTGATCTCGATTGCCAAAAAATACACGAACCGCGGCCTGCAATTCCTTGATCTTATTCAGGAAGGCAACATTGGCCTGATGAAGGCGGTGGACAAGTTCGAATACCGCCGCGGCTACAAGTTCTCGACCTACGCGACATGGTGGATCCGTCAGGCGATCACGCGCTCGATCGCGGATCAGGCGCGGACCATCCGTATTCCGGTGCACATGATCGAGACGATCAACAAGCTGGTCCGTACCGGCCGCCAGATGCTGCACGAGATCGGTCGTGAGCCGACGCCCGAAGAACTGGCCGAAAAGCTGCAGATGCCCCTCGAGAAGGTTCGCAAGGTGATGAAGATCGCCAAGGAACCGATCTCGCTCGAAACGCCCATCGGCGACGAAGAAGACAGCCAGCTTGGCGATTTCATCGAGGACAAGAATGCAGTGCTGCCGCTGGACAGCGCCATTCAGGAAAACCTCAAGGAAACGACGACCCGGGTTCTGGCCTCGCTCACCCCGCGCGAGGAACGGGTTCTGCGGATGCGCTTTGGCATCGGCATGAACACCGACCATACGCTGGAGGAAGTGGGTCAACAATTCAGCGTGACCCGCGAGCGTATCCGCCAGATCGAAGCGAAGGCGCTGAGAAAGCTGAAACACCCCAGCCGGTCGCGCAAGCTGCGCTCGTTCCTGGATCAATAATGTAAGGGCGCCTCTCCGGAGGCGCCTTTTTCTTGGCGGGGCACTGACCTACTCGCCGGCGTCTTTCGATGCCTGAAGCCAGTGCACGTCGACAAGGTTCTGCATTTCTCCGACGAACGATGCCTGAACCGCGCGCAGTTTCGAGATCTGTGGCAGGCGGATATCGTCGTAGTCTCCAGCCTTGGGCGGCGCAAATTCCGGTGACCTGAGCATCGTGTCCAATTCGCGCATCAGAACCAGAACCTTGGCATCCTTCTGTTTAAGAACGATTTCTCCCTCGGCCTGCAGCGTGAACAGCTCGGTCCTGATGTTTCGGCGGCGTTCGTAGAAAGCGGGATTGTCGATGGCAACCTCGCTTTGGATTCTCAGCGCCGTCGCAGCAGAGATTCTGGCTGCAACCCGTTGCGACCAGGCGATCAATACCTTTTCCGCTTCGATCCGGTTGGCTTCGAAAGAGATGTTGTTTGATGCCTGCGTGAGCTTCTCAGCGGATTTTGCAATCTGCCGCGCCTGAACGGCGACAAAAACGGCGACGCAAAATGTCGCAATTCCGATGCATTCTTCCAGCGTAATGGTCATTTGAAGGATAATCTTCTATTTGGAGCAAGGTGTTCATTGCGTTCAACCATGGATGGAATTCGAAAACAAGGCGCTGAAAACTTGGATGCAGAGCCCGAATTGGACACCGACCTCATCGTCTTCGACGGCGAGTGCGTGCTGTGCTCGGGCTTCTTCCGCTTCATGCTGCGCCGCGACCGGGCACGGAGGTTTGCCTTTGCCACCGCGCAATCTCCGCTTGGTCAGCGCCTCTATCGCCAACTCGGTCTGCCCATAGACGAGTTCGAAACCAACCTGGTGATTGTCCGAGGCCGTGTGCATCAACGGCTCGATGCCTTTGCTGCCGCCATGCGGGCCCTGCCGGGGTTGTGGCCGCTGCTTTCCGTCTGCCGCTTCCTGCCCAAGGTGGTCAAGGACCCGCTCTATTACACCATTGCCCGTAACCGGTACGCGATCTTTGGCCGGTACGCGCAATGCATGATCCCCGATGCGGCCGTGCGGGCGCGGTTTGCGCCCGAGGGGTTCTGAGGCATGGACGATCCGTTTCTGCAAGCCTTGGCTCCGGGCGCGGACCTGCCGGAAGCGGTATACGCGCTGCATCGGTTTCAGGGGCGGCTGCAAGGCCGGTGCCGGATCGAGCGGGGGCGGGGCTGGCTTATCGCCGCGCTGCTGTGGCTGGGTTGGTTTCCTTCATCCGGACGGGACGTGCCGGTAAGCCTGACCATCACGCGTGACCACGGGACATGGGTTTGGGTCCGTGACTTCGGCGGCCATGTGACCCGCTCGGCTCTCACTTTCGATGCCGAATCAGGAACCGTACGCGAGCAGTTGGGGGCGCTTACCCTGTGGCTCTCCCCGCGCAGGATAGAGGAAGGCATTGCCATCGACATATCCCGATTGGCGGTCGGTGGGCTACCATGCCCGCGCTGGCTGCTACCCCGCTCAACCACGACCGAACGGCAGGATTCCGATGGTCGGTTTTGCTTTGATGTGGCTGCCGCGCTGCCCTTTCTGGGGCGCCTGATCCGCTATCGAGGCTGGTTGCAACCGGCAAAGGATGGTACTTACGGGTTCTGAATTTGCCGTGAATTGATCTGTGCGGATCCTAGTGACGTAACTAGTTCTGTCGCAAAGGCACCAAAAGAGAGATTTAGACCAATGAAACTCAGATTGTTATTGACCGTTGCCGCAACATTCACGCTTGCTGCCGAGGCGCAGGCTTTCAGCGCTAAGAACGGTGCGCGCGTGAACCCCATCAGTGGCTCCGTGTTCGAGGTTATCCCACGCACCGATACCAGCTCGGATGCCATCTGGTGTGCAGCCTCCGACTTCTCCCGCCGCGCTGCGGGGGCGCCTTGGAACCAGAAGATCTATGTCGTCAGCGGCCGTGGGCGGAGCGTCACGACCGGGCGGCGCACCGCGGTGCAATTCACGCTTAACCCAACCGCCGCAGGTGTCACGCCGTTGCAGGGAGGTGGGCTTCGCACCGGTTTCCCGGTGGGCGACAGCATGAGCGTTCAGCGGGCTAATTCCCTCTGTAACGTCATCCCGTTTTTTCGGTGAATGCGTGTTCCTGGATTGCGATGACTAGCGAGAGCTTGAACGCAGTCAGCCCCACGGGCATCTAGGGAACATGCAGACCGAATTTCAGATCGAGACCTGGGGCCCCGGCCTCTATGAATTCACGGCACAGCTGCGAGAGTGGATGCGCCCCACGAACAAGGACGGGCTGCTGACGCTGTTTGTCCGCCACACCTCCTGCTCACTGCTGGTCCAGGAAAACGCCGATCCCGAGGTGCAAACCGATCTGCACGCCTTTTTTGAACGGCTGGTGCCGCCGTCTGATCATCCGTCGATGGCCTATCTGCGGCACACATATGAGGGTCCGGATGACATGCCCGCCCATATCAAGGCGGCGATGATGCCGGTATCCCTGTCGATCCCGGTCGCAAACGGGACGCCCGAATTTGGCACTTGGCAGGGTGTTTACCTATTCGAACACCGCCGTGCCCCGCATACGCGCCGGGTCGCTGTGCATTTCGCCTGACATCCTTTATCTTGCGGTGTGAAATTCCGTCTACCCAAACTCTAGCGGTTATCCTATAGTTGTGGATAAGTGGGCCGGAGCGCTCACAAAAAGAGGCGGACAAGGGACGAGGAGACGGCGAATGCGCTGCCCGTTTTGCGGAAATATCGATACTCAGGTCAAGGATTCACGGCCCGCAGAGGATCACGTGGCGATCCGCAGGCGGCGGTTCTGTCCGGCGTGCGGGGGGCGGTTCACCACCTATGAACGCGTGCAACTGCGCGATCTGGTGGTCATTAAGTCGAACGGCAAGCGCGAGGATTTCGACCGCGACAAGCTGGAGCGGTCGATCCGCATCTCGATGCAGAAACGTCCCATTGACCCGGACCGCATCGACCAGATGATCTCAGGCATCGTGCGGCGGCTTGAGAGTATGGGCGAGACCGATATCGCCTCGAACAAGATCGGTGAGATCGTGATGGAAGCGCTGGCGCGGATCGACACGGTCGCCTATGTTCGCTTTGCGAGCGTCTACAAGAATTTCCAGGCGGCCGACGATTTCGAGGAGTTTGTCCATGAATTGCGCCCGCCGCAACCTCCGGCTGAAGAGTGAACGACACAGATAAGCGTTTCATGGCGTTGGCCCTGTCACTGGGCCGGCGCGGACAAGGAACATGCTGGCCCAACCCCGCAGTGGGTTGCGTGATTGTGCAAGGTGGCCGGATCGTCGGGCGCGGCTGGACTCAGCCGGGCGGGCGTCCGCATGGGGAAACCGAGGCGCTGGCGCAGGCCGGAGAGGCCGCGCGCGGTGCGACCGCCTATGTTTCGCTGGAACCTTGCGCCCATCACGGAGAAACCCCGCCCTGCGCCGAGGCGTTGATTTCGGCAGGCGTGGCCCGGGTGGTCTGCGCGGTCGAGGACAGTGACCCACGCGTTGCCGGTCAGGGCTTTGCTCAGTTGCGTGAGGCGGGAATCGAGGTGACGACCGGCGTGCTGCGCGATCAGGCCGCGCGGGATCATGCCGGGTTCTTTCTGAAAACCGAACAGGGCCGTCCGCTGGTGACGCTGAAACTGGCCAGCAGTTTCGACGGTCGGATTGCCACGGCGACGGGGCAGAGCAAGTGGATAACCGGACCCGAGGCGCGGCGTGTGGTGCATGCCATGCGCGCGCGCCACGATGCGGTCATCGTCGGCGCTGGCACGGCGCGGGCGGACGATCCGTCGCTGACCGTGCGCGATCTGGGGATTGAGCACCAGCCGGTGCGGGTGGTGGTCTCGCGCCATCTGGACCTGCCGCTGATGGGGCAGTTGGCGCGCACCGCCAACGATGTTCCCGTCTGGCTGTGTCATGGCCCGGGTGCCGATGCCGAGCGTATGCGCGCCTGGGAGGGGCTGGGTGCGCGTCTGATTTCTTGTGCGGTGCATGGCGTGCAGCTCGATACGGCGGACCTGCTCCAGCAGTTGGGGCAGGCCGGGTTGACCCGGGTGTTCTGCGAGGGTGGCTCGGCGCTGGCAGCCTCGTTGCTGGCTGAGGATCTGGTGGATGAGCTGATCGGTTTTTCGGCGGGGATCGCAATCGGAGCCGAGGGGTTGCCCGCGGTGGGCGCGTTGGGTCTGGACCGGCTGGAGGATGCGCCCCGGTTCGAACTGGTCGAAACCCGGCCTATCGGTTCGGATATCCTGCACCGCTGGACGCGCGCCCTGAGATAAGCATCCCGGGAATCACAGAGCGGAAAAAGGCGTTTGAAAACGCCTTAAAGCGGTTTGGAAACCGCTTAAGCCGCTTGCAGGCGGCTTTGCGGCCTACCTCCAGAGGTGCGCATAGGTGGCAAAGGTGCCTTGTAGCTTGGACAAGAGCCGATTGGCCAGCCCCGGATGCGGGATATGTCCCGCGCTCAGCCGCTCCACCGCCACTTCGACCGGGCAGGGCAGGCCGGTCACCGGGTCCAGGTAGCGCGGATAGTCGATTAACGCCGCGTGCACGAGGCCCATGAGCGACGGTCGCGCGCCCCTGCGTGCAGGCACCTGTCCAAGATCAGTCGTCAGCCCCCAGCCTGCGTAGAACGGCGCACCCAACGTGGTCACCTTGACCCCGCGCAACAGCGCCTCGAACCCGGTGAGCGAGGTAATGGTCCAGACCTCGTGCACCTGCATCAGCAGCGCCGCCGGATCGGTGCCGCTGGCGATCACGTCCGCCAGATCGGTGGGCGCGATGTCACCGGTGCGCAGCCCGGCCTCCACATCTGGATGCGGTTTGTAGATGATCACCGCCTCCGGATTGGCCTCACGTGCCGTGCGCAGCAGGTCGAGATTTGTCCGGATAGTCCCCGCACCCTTGTGGATCGAGGCGTCATCCTCGACCTGTCCGGGCACGAGGATACGGTGCCCTTCCGGCAGATCGGGCAGCACGGCGCCGCCCAGATTGTATTTGCTGAGCCCGCCCTCGGTCAGCCGCGCCACCAAACGTTCAGCCCTGAGTTGTTGATCGGGGCGGAGGGTCTCGCGCGCGGCGATCAGCGCTTCCAACCGGCTGGGCCGGGTCGGGTCATAATAGATGCCCAGATCGTCGGTCACCAGCGACACCGGCGGCACCAACTCAGCCCCCAGCCCGCGCGAGCGCAGAAACCCGTCTTCGACCCGGACCACGCCATCCCGGTCTCCGGCCCGGTTGGCCCAGCACATATGCGGGCGCGGATCGGTGGGGTCGGGAGCTTCAACAAAGCGGATCTTCTTCTGTTGCGCGAACATCTTCTGCAAGGGGCGCCGCTTCCACAGCCGCATGCCCGAGGCGGTCCAGCCTCGGTGATCCTGCCGCCATGCGCGGGTCAGTGCCTCGAGCGTGTCCAGCACGGTTTCCAGCTCACACAGCCGGTCACGATAGGGATCGTACCACGTCGGGTAGAGCAGCATCGCCGCTGCAAACAACTGCGCGCGGGTCAGGTGGCGCTGACGACGGGGCAGGGGGCGTTCGTCCTGTGTCAGACCCCAGCCCGCATAGAAGGGCTGCCCGAACACCCGGGGTTTGTGTCCGGCCAGTATCGCCTCGAATCCAAATTGCGAGGACAGCGTGTAGACCCCGACCGCGCCTTCGAGCAGAGCCCAGGGGCTGACCGGCTGATCCACCAAGGTGACGCGCCGGGTTGCGTCCTGCGATGTGTAATGTCCGGACCGATGCCCGGCGGCAGTCTCGGGATGGGTTTTGATGATCACCCGCGCGCCCGGATGCTCCTCCTGAGCAAAGACCAGCATCTCGCGAAACAGCGCCTCATCGCCGCCGCTTGCGGTGACGGCGGCGTCGCCCCTCGTCTGATCAACGACCAATACGTAACCGGGTTGGGGCACCGGCGCTTCGGGGTCGAAGGCGGAGTATTTGCTCAGATGCAGCTCTCGCATCCGCTCCGTCGCGCCGCGTGCGCGGTTTAGCAGTGCGGTGTCGTCCAGTGGATGGGTGGCCAGCAGGGTCTCCAGATCGGACGGCGCGGCAGGGTCGAAATGCACCCCGGACCGGTCGAGCAACAGCCCCAACGGCGGCTCGCCCAAGCGCCCTGGATGAAGCGAGCGCAGAAAGGCGTCCTCTACCCGCAAGAGCGGCGCATTGCGGCGCGCGGCCACCGCCCGCCCGCGATGGGCGGTGGGGCTGTTGCCCCAGATGCCGACCATGTCTGATGGTCCGGGCAGGCCAAGGCGCAGGTCATACCCTGCCAGCGACAGGATACGGCGGATGCGGCGTTGGGTCAGGAAGCCCCCGTTATAAACGAATAGCCGGGAGCGTTCGCCCCCGGCCGCCGAATCCGGATCATGGCTCATGCCGTCAGTTGCCGGTCAGCGTCGCGACATTGGCAACAGGGGTCAGACCGCCGGCGATCAGCGAAATGGTCTTGGTCCATTGTGCGTAGGGCGCTTCGGTCACATAGATCGTGTCGTCGTCCCGGATCACGAAATCACGGGCTTCGAACAATCCGTTGGGCTCGGTCAGGTTCAGCACATAGATCATGCGTTGCGCCCCCTGAAGGTCGTTCCGGCCCAGAACCTGACCGGCGATTTCGGCCGGTTCGTTGCGCAGAATGAAGATCCCTGTCGGATCAGACGAAAGAGATTGCAAGCCACCGACCTGCGCAATCGCCTCAAGCGCGGAAAGGTCCTGACTTTCAAACGGAACCCGGGCCTGGCTGGCGGTGGCGCCAAGCGCGGTAAAGGACCGGGTATCCTGTTCGACCAGAATGCGGTCGCCGCCGCGGAGTGCGATGTCGAGCTGCGGATTGGTGAACAGATCCTGATACCAGACCTGTCCTTTTTGGTTGCCGCGGATCACGGTGACCTGCGCGATTTCCGGTTCGACCGAAACTCCACCGGCCTTGGCCAACATATTGGCGAGGGTCCGGGTCGGGCGTTCGATCGGGTAGACGCCGGGCGCGCCAACGGCGCCGGTCAGCGAAACGGTCGCGCCATCGCCAGCAACGCGACGGACCTGAACCTGAGGATCCGGCGTCTGCTCTTCCAGCTCTTTGGTGATCACGGCGCGCAGTTGCTCAGGCGTGTTGCCCGAGGCGCGGACCCGCCCGGCATAAGGCACGAAGATAAACCCGTCGCTGTCGACCTGCACTTCTTCCAGAATGGTTGCGTTGCTGGTCTCGCCTGCCAGCAGGCCATCATCGACGTTTTCCCAGACGGTCAGGCCCAGAACGTCGCCGGGTCGGATCGTGTCTGCGGTCAGGTTGGACGCGCTCTGGAAGGCAGGGGAAAACCCAAGCGCCGGAACCACCGCAGTTGCGCGCGTAACACGGTCGTTCACTTCAACAACGAACGCGTCGCCGTTGTTGAGCACGGAACCTTCGAAGATTTCGCGCTTGTTCGGCCCGACTTTGGGCAGTGTGCACGCGGCCACAATGGAAAGCGCGGCCAGAAGGGCGGTGCATTTGGCCCAACGGAAAGAGGGGGTTTTCACTGTTTGGGGTCCTCGACCGGTTCTGTTTCTGCCTCAGGAGTTGGCGGCAAAGTACCGAAATCGGCCGCGGTTATCCAGCCTCACGGCGCGCTTCGCTCAGGTCACAACCTGCAAGTGTTGCCGTGCTGCCGCTTTTCCAGAGGTCAAGGCCTGATAGGGATCTTCGTGGCTGAGCACCATATCGACCACCCGGCGCAACAGTTGCCGACGTCCACGGCGCGAATAGAAACCGCCCGGAATCTGGCTGGTTTCAAGCAGATAGTGGCGGTAATCGCGATAGGCACGGCTGTCGGGGCGGTCGGGGGCTGCAAAAAATGCGCTGATCGGTTGGGTCGAAACGAACTCCGGTTTCGCATAAACAGCGGCTCCAAACACACGCAGCGGAATTCCCCGCCAAAGCGCCTGCTGACCGGCGGTGGAATTCACCGTGACCGCGCTGCGTGCATCGTCAAGCAACTGGGCCAGCTTGCCCCCGGGCACGTAGTGGATGCGGTCGGTCAGGCCATACCGCTTTGCCAATTGCCGGATTTCCCGGCGCAGCGGAACCCGGTAGTTTTCAAGCGGATGCGCCTTGATGACAAGATGATGGTGACGCGGTGCGCCGTGCGCAAACCCCTCGAACACACGATCCAGAAACTCGGTCATCGACGCAAAGGGCGAGTGATTCTGGAAAGAGCTATCATGTTCCAGTTGCAGCAGCACCAGATGATAGGGAAAGCCGCCATTGCGAATGTTGCGCGTTGCCTGCCTGCGCTGAAGCCAGTGCAGCGGCATCATCAGCAAGCGCTTGAGATACAGATGAAACTCGCGCGACACCGGCAGGTCGCGATGGGGTTGGAAATTGCGATAGCGGCGGTTCCAGAACATCACGAACCAGTGGTAAAGCGCCCCATAGAACAGATGTTGGCGCATGTCGCCCCAATGTGATGGAGGCGGGGGAGCTTCTGCATCAGACTGAACCAAAGCGGCCTGCATGTGGGCGACCGGCATCTCCATCAGCCGCGAATGCCCGTTCGAACCGCCGCGCTCGTAAGTGACCCACCAGGGGCGCAGATACCCCTCCTCGAACACGTGCAGGGTCAGCCCGCGTGCCCGTGCGGCCTCAGTGGCGCGGGCATGGATGGGCCGGGTGTCGCCATAGAGCACGATGTCGGTCACACCGTGCTCTGCCAGCAGGGTATCGAGGGTGTCCGGCCATTCAGCAAGTGTGCCCCGATAGGGAATATAGCTGTCCTTGTGAAACCAAAAGGCACGGTCCCCGGCATTGAACCCGACACGCAGCACGGTAGCCCCCGCCGTGCGCAGCATCTTTGCCAACGCATCGAAGAACGGGCCGTGCGGGCCCTGAAGAAACAGGAACACACGTCCGGAAGGGGCCTCGTTAAGTGTCATACGGTCCATTTGCGGTGGTGGCGGTTGATTCAGTCTGGCAGAAAATTCCGTCGAAACTACGGCATGGTGCATCCCGATGGCAAGGTGGGGGCTTGTCCACAGAGGCAGGGGGCGTTACCCCGGCCATGAATGCTGGTCCTGAAAGGGTTGAGAACATGTTTACGGGCATCGTCACAGATATCGGCACCGTGGTGGAACTGGAAAAGCGGGGCGATCTGCGGGCGCGGATCGCAACGAGCTACGACACTGCGGGTATCGATATCGGCGCCTCGATTGCAAGTGACGGTGTCTGCCTGACGGTGATCGCGCTGGGCGACGACTGGTACGATGTCGAAATCAGTGCCGAGACGGTGTCCAAGACCAATCTGGGGACCTGGACCGAAGGCAAGCGGCTCAACCTGGAGCGTGCTTTGAAAGTCGGGGATGAACTGGGCGGTCACATCGTCTCGGGACATGTGGATGGCGTGGCCGAGGTGGTGGCCGTCGCGGACGAGGGGGACAGCACCCGCGTCACCCTGCAGGCGCCCAAGGAACTCGCACGGTTCATCGCTCCGAAAGGCTCGGTGGCACTGAACGGTACGTCGCTGACGGTGAACGATGTCGATGGCTGCGATTTCGGCATCAACTTCATTCCGCACACCAAAGAGGTGACCACCTGGGGCGACGTGGCGGTGGGCGATGCCGTCAACCTCGAGATCGACACGCTGGCCCGTTACGTGGCCAGACTTGCCGACTGCGGATAGTTTTCGGTTGCGCCGAACCGCCGTGTCAGGATCTTGGCCACCCACCAGAACAGCGCTGCCAATCCGATCGAGAGATATCCGTCGACCGCGTAATGCCATCCCAAATGGACCGATCCGATCAGGATGACACCGGTAAAGGCCGTCAGCAGCCATCCCAGCGCCTTTGAATAGCTGAAGCCGAACAAGGCAACGACCGCGCTGGTGGCCACATGCATGCTGGGCATGGCCGAGATGCCTCGCATGCCGCTTTGAGACTGATAGCCCTCAAGCAGCTTCTGCTGTAGTTCAAGTGCCCAAACGGGGCTGATTTCGTTCAACTGCTTCAGCCTCTCCATCTGTCCGGCATAGGTGTCGCCAAAGCCGAAGGCTTCGTAATAGACCGGGCCCACGGAAGAAAAGAGTGTCGCAAGCAGGCTGCCGCCGACGGCCCAGGTCAGTGCGAACGCGACCAGAAAGACGGTCCCACGCTCGGGATCGCGGCGGTCGAAGGCGGCCGCAAACACAGCCAGGTAAATCAGCGCGAACCAGGCGTGATAAGCCACGTTGATTGCGCTCGTCGCGGTTGGAGAGCCAAACAGCGGCCAAAGCAGGGTCCAGACATCGGCCCCGCCATGCAGGCTGCGGTCCAGTGCGGCAAAATACGTGTCCCACTGAAACGGATTCACGACCGGGATCAGATCTTTAAAAAACGCGTAGCTTGCGGACATCAGCGCGATGAGCATAAAGCACAGGATGCCGTCCACCGGATGCGTGACGTCGCGCAGGATTGAGCGCAAATCGGACATCAGCCATCGGACCGGTTTGTCGGGTTTAACCCGAAACAGGCAGTGGATGAACCGCCAGACAATAATGCCGGTGCCAATGATGATCAGGAACAACTTCAGGATATCCAGAATAGTCAGCACAACCGGCGGCACCCTAGTCCAAAAAGGGATCCCCATGAAGAGGCCTACCGCTGCGGCTGCAAATGTGTAGATCAGCACCAGAGACAAGAACAGACGATTTCGTCTCAGCGTTGCAGCCAACGCTGAGCCTGCGGTCGAGAGCGCAGTCAGTACATGCGTCATGTCTTTTGCCCCCTCCGGCTTGCGGCAACAGTTTGTTGCGAAAACAGATACGGTGGGGCTTTGACGCTCGTTCGACAGGATTCAGGCATTTTTGCGGCGTGCGGGCGCCGCCAAGCTGTGCCATGGGCCACTTGCTACCACATGTCTCCGACCGTGTAGCCTGCGGGAAACGGGTCAGAGGGATCGAGCGTCCAGTTTGTCGTGCCGTGGATCCAGCCCTGACCGGACAATGTTGGGATAATGGCCGGGTAGGGACCGACCGTGGTGGTGTCGGTGATGCGCCCGGTGAAAGTGGTGCCCAAGGGTCCCGCGTTTACGTAGTCCTCGCCCGCGTTCAGCAGCCCGCGTGCATGCAGCACCGCCATCTTGGCGCAGGTGCCGGTGCCGCAAGGGGAACGGTCCAGGATGCCCGAGGCGTCCTGTGGCCGCGCCGGATCGTAGGGGCCGGTCGAGATGGTGATGGCTCCGCGCCCGTGGGTGCCCTGGACAAGGGGCGGGCCCCAGAGATTGGTGATGGTGGGCCCGGTGATTTGCGGGTTTTCCGGGTGGACTACGGGGAGTTGTTCAGCCGTGGCATGACGGATCGCTTCCGAGACGCGAACGATCTCGGCGCCATTCTCCGCATCAAGCGACACGCCCAGTTTTGCCGCCTCGACCAGCACGAAGAACATCCCGCCCCAAGCCACGTCCACATGGACCGTGCCCAGACCCGGCACCTCGACCGGTGCATCAAGATGCATGGCAAAGGCGGGGACGTTGCGAAACTCGACGCGTTTGACCTTGCCGTCCTGGCATTCCGCCTTCACCCGGATCAAGCCCGCAGGCGCTTCAAGCGTCAGTTCGGTCACCGGCTCGACCATCGGCAGGATGCCGGTTTCCAGCAGCACCGTAACCACGCAGATCGTGTTCGAGCCGGACATGGGCGGATACTCCATCTGCTCCATGATGATGAACCCCGCATCGGCGGACGGATCGCAGGGCGGCACTATCGCATTGCAGCAGAGCCCGGGATTGCCGCGCGGCTCGCGCAGCATCAGAAGGCGTACGTCGTCGAGGTTTTTCTGCATCCAACGCATCTTTGCGAACACCGTCTCACCCGGGATGTGCGGCAGGCCGCCGGTGATGACGCGGCCCGGTTCGCCCTCGGCATGGGTCTCGACGGCGGTGATCATGCGGGATACGCGCATCCGGAACTCCTCTCTTCCCTTGCCGGGACGCTATCCGCCCTTTCTACGCCGCGTCCAGCCCTGCCGATGCCGTTTGCGGTCTGGTCTTTGGCGCATGGGTGGTCTATCCCGCCACACAAGAGATGCTCAGCGAAAGGCTGCCCCATGAGCTTTGAAACCCCGGGTCCGGTCGAGGCCCAGCTGCGCGACGCGATCAGCCCGATCGAAGAGATCATCGACGAGGCGCGCAAGGGCCGGATGTATATCCTGGTCGATCACGAGGATCGCGAGAACGAGGGCGATCTGGTGATCGCCGCCGAGTTCGCCGATGCCGAGGCGATCAACTTCATGGCCACGCATGGGCGCGGGCTGATTTGCCTGCCGATGACCGCCGAGCGGATCGACCTGCTGGGGCTGCCGATGATGGCGGTCAACAACTCGTCGCGGCACGAGACCGCCTTTACCGTCTCGATCGAGGCGCGCGAGGGGGTGAGCACCGGGATTTCCGCCGCCGACCGGGCGTTGACCGTGGCAACCGCGATCAACGAGCAGAACACGATGGCGCATATCGCGACGCCAGGCCACGTCTTCCCGCTGCGGGCCAAGCGGGGCGGGGTGCTGGTGCGCGCGGGCCATACCGAGGCCGCGGTGGATATCTCACGGCTGGCGGGACTGAACCCCTCGGGTGTGATCTGCGAGATCATGAAGCACGACGGCACCATGGCGCGGCTGCCCGATCTGGTGGCGTTCGCCAAGGAACATGGGCTCAAGATCGGTACCATCAGCGACCTAATCGCCTACCGGTCGCGCAACGACAATCTGGTGGTCGAAACCTCGCGCGAGACCATCGCTTCGGAATATGGCGGCGAGTGGGAGCTGCGGATCTTCACCGACCAGACCCATGGCATCGAGCACGTGGTGATGATCAAGGGCGATATCTCGACGCCTGAACCGGTGCTGACCCGTACCCATGCGCTGCATGAGGCGTCGGACGTGCTGGGCCTCGGCCCGAAATCGCCGCAGGAACTGCCGCGCGCGATGCAGAAGATCGCCGCCGAGGGGCGCGGCGTGGTCTGTTTATTCCGTCAGCCGCGCAACTCGCTTTACGCCAGCGAGGACGAAGGGCCGCGCACCATCAAGCAGACCGGGCTGGGGGCGCAGATCCTGTCCAAGATGGGGCTGCACGAACTGGTGCTGCTGACCGACACGCCCGAGACGAAATATCTGGGTCTGGATGCCTATGGGCTGTCCATCGTCGGGACCCGACCGATTCTGAAGGACGACTGACATGGCCGGACAAGAAACCCACTATATCCTGCCGCGTGCCGAGTTCGATGCACCGGTGAAGCTGCTGATCGTGGTGGCGCCCTACTACAAGGACATTGCCGACAATCTGGTCGCGGGTGCGAAGGCCGAGATCGAGGCTGCCAGCGGTACCTGGGACATCGCCGAAGTGCCCGGCGCCTTGGAGGTGCCCACCGCCATCGCCATGGCCGACCGGCAGTGCAATTTCGACGGTTACGTGGCACTGGGCTGCGTGATCCGGGGTGAGACCACGCATTACGACACCGTCTGCAACGACAGCAGTCGGTCCATTCAACTGATGGGCCTGCAGGGGCTTTGCATCGGCAACGGCATCCTCACGGTCGAGAACCGCAAACAAGCCGAAGTGCGCGCCGATCCCGCCGATCAGAACAAAGGCGGCGGGGCTGCTGCTGCGGCCTTGCATCTGATCGCGCTCAGCCGTAAGTGGGGCGCTTCCAGAAAGGGGGTCGGCTTTAAACCGCCGTCCGAGTCGATCCTTCTGGCAGGCGACAGCAACGGACCCAAGACCGCATGAGCACCAAAGACGCGCCCAAACCGGGCAACCGGAAACGTTTGATGAAATCCGCCGCGCGGCTTTATGCCGTGCAGGCGCTGTTTCAGATGGAGCAGTCGGGCCAGACCATCGAAGCCGTGGTCAACGAGTTTCTGGATCACCGGTTCGGCGCGGTCTATGAGGGCGACGAGATGCTGGACGGAGATATCTCGCTGTTCCGCAAGCTGGTCGATGACGCCGTGAACTATCAGGCGCAGATCGACCAGATGACCGACCGGGCATTGGTGGCGAAATGGCCGATTGCCCGCATCGACCCGACCTTGCGCGCCGCTTTTCGCGCCGCAGGCGCCGAATTGACGCATCACGACACCCCGCCCAAGGTGGTGATCAACGAATTCGTGGACATTGCGCGGGCCTTCTTCCCCGAGGGCCGCGAGCCGAAATTCGTCAATGCCGTGCTGGATCACATGGCGCGCGAGGCGCAACCCGAGGCGTTCTGACACGCCTTTGTGTGCTGTACCCGGGTCTAATATGCGCTAAACTGAATGTCAGAGCGCAAGGAGACTCACCATGCCCAAACTGATCCGCCTCTACATCACCCAGGTGGCCATCGGATTCGTGATCTCGGCGGTGTTCGTCGCGCTGCTTCTGGTGCTGAACGTGGCCAATCTGAGGGGTCTCATCTTTGGCTCTGACAGCGGACTGATCGCGCTGGGCATGATCTGGTTCATGAACGGCATCGTCTTTGCCGGGGTGCAATTCGCGTGGAAGATCATGAGCATGGCGGAAAAACCGAAAGGTCCCCGCCGTGGCACGCCCGTTGCGCACGCGATCAAACCGACGCTGATCCGGCAGGAGGCTGGCGCAAAACGCTAACCCTGATCTGAGCAACAGGAGGGGAAGTGTGGCGGGACCACCAGTCAACCGTGCGGCTTTGATTCCCGAGGACCTGTATTTACAGGTGGGCGCCAGATAATCAGGCCAGGACCTGAACAGAGCCAGCTCCCTCGGAATTGCTTAAGGCCACCGGAATGCTGCCTGTCACGAGAAGGGCAGACCCCGCCGACCGCCTAAGTAGGCCTCCCGGCGGGGTTGCACAAGGGGTCAGGCTGGAACAGTTTCGTTGAGCGCCTCGCGCATCTCGCCAAAATGACCGTCCCAGCCCTTGTCCAGCGCCAAAACCAGACCGAACGCCTCGGCGCCCTGCGGCAGGCCCTCATGCAGCAGCGACAGCTTGGTGCCGCCCGCGACCGGTTCCAGCGTCCATTTCACCACGCTGATGGCATCCCCCATGGGTTTGACGGTGAATGTATATTCCAGATACTCCGGCGGCCGCGCAGCGCGCACCTCGCCCCAGATCAGCAGATCGCCGCTGGTGGTGCCGTACATCTCCAGCTTTTGCCCCGACGCCAGCGGGCGTTCGGGCTTGTGGAACCATTCGGCCAGCCGATCCGGTTCGGTCAGATAGGCCCATACGGTTTCGGGTTCGGCGCGCAGGTAAATGGATTTCTCCAGAACGGCTTGGGTCATTTCTTTTTCCTTTCAATGGCTTCTTTCAGATCGGCAAGGCGGTCGTCCCAGAACTGGTCGAAATAGCTGAACCAGTCGAGAACCGGCTCCATGCCCTGCGGGTTGAGCCGGTTGACGCGCTCGCGCCCCCTTGGCTCGACAGTGATGAGGCCGCCATCCGAGAGCACCGTCAGATGCTTTTTCACTGCCGCGCGGGTCATGTCGAACCGCTCGGTCAGCTGCGCGATGGTCATCTCGTCCGCGGCCAGCATCCGCACGATGTCGCGCCGGGTCGGGTCGGCCAGGGCGCGAAAGGCGTATTGGGTCTGGTCGGTCATGGTACCTCCTTAAGTGATACCGTTTGGTATCCTATTTAATAAGATACCCTTTGGTATCATGTCAAGTGCGCCACGTGCCCTTGATTTTTGTTCATGAATTGTTCACCTTTGGCGCATGACACTGGATTTGCAGCCCGGACAGAAACTCGCGCGCGGCGTGGCGCGGCACCTGGCCAGCCATGGCTTTGTTTCCGTTGAGGAATTTGTGCCCGCACGCGGATTGCGCGTGGATGTGATGGGGCTGGGCCCCAAGGGCGAGCTGTGGGTGATCGAGTGCAAATCCAGCCGCGCCGATTATCAGTCGGATGCCAAGTGGCAGGGCTATCTGGAATGGTGCGACCGGTTCTTCTGGGCGGTCGATACCGACTTTCCGACCGACCTGCTGCCATCGGAAACGGGATTGATCATCGCCGACGCCTATGACGCCGAAGTCATTCGCATGGCTCCCGAGGACAAGATCGCACCGGCGCGGCGCAAGAAGCTGATCCAGAAATTTGCGATGGACGCGGCACGGCGCCTGCGGGCGCTGCGCGATCCGAGGCTTTAGGGCTCAGCCCTTCACGGCGCGCGCGGCCTGAGCGGCGGCACGAATCTCCTCGGCGATTTCCTCGGCCTCTTCCGGGTCGAAATCCATCGGGATCTCGATATCTCCTGCTTCGATAAACAGGCGCACCATGCCCTGATCGGTCGGCCCGATCTGCAGATTCGCCTCGATATCGCGCTCGGTATTGATGCTCATGTCAGCCTCCGGAGATGAGCGTTTGTGCTAGCCCGCAACGGGTTGAGAATCAAGCGGGCTTTGCGGTCAGATGGGGCATGAGTGATGTCACCCTGCGCCCGTTCCGCCCCGATGACGCCCCTTGGCTGGTTGAGTGTCACGGCACGCTTTACGCCCGCGATGAAGGGTTCGACGACACCTTTGGGCAACTGGTCGTGCAAATCCTCGACGATTTCATCGCCGATCATGACCCGACGCTCGAAAGGGGCTGGATTGCCGAGCAGGACGGCCACCGGCTGGGCAGTATCTTCTGCGTCAAGGCCGGAGAGTCCACGGCCAAGCTGCGCCTGTTCCTGCTACTGCCCGAGGCGCGGGGCAGGGGGTTGGGCAAGCGTCTGCTGCACACCTGCATGGGCTTCGCGCGGGATGCCGGATATCGCGACATGCGGCTCTGGACCCATGAAAGCCACCGTGCTGCTTGCGCGCTTTATGCAGCGACGGGCTGGCAGTTGGTGGACAGCAAACCGGTGCATTCCTTCGGGGTCGATCTGGTCGAACAAAGCTGGAAAATTCAGCTCTAAGCCCCTTGCATTCCGCAGGCCGGTTGGGTACATCGCCCTTCACAAGTGCCGCCTTAGCTCAGTTGGTTAGAGCGCTGGATTGTGGATCCAGAGGTCCCCTGTTCAAGCCAGGGAGGCGGTACCATCCACCAGGCCCGCGAATGTCACTACAACCGCCCTTTTCGGGACGTGTTTCCGTTACTCGATTGTGATTTCCTGCCGCATCCGGCCGGTGGTTTTATCGAAAATCAGAATGCGATTGTCGTCGGTCACCACTGCATACCAGTTCGAGCCGATCGTAACCGCCTGGGCCTTGGCACCGTCGGGCAATTCGACCTGATCGGGCAGGGCGGGGGTACGATCCGACAGGCGGATGACAATCAGTGCGAATGTGACTAGAACCCCGCCAATCATCACCGCGGTCAGTAGCATGACCATGCGCCGAAGCAGTCTTAGCTGCGGCGTTTCCTGCGGTTCCTGGGGGTCGGAAGGGACAGTCATGGGCACCCGCCTGATAGAATTCACCATTGCGGCCGCGCCGCCGCCCCGCCTTGATAAGGCGCTTTCGCGGGATGTGCCAGCCGAGGCGGCCCTGTCGCGGACCCGCCTGGCACGGCTGATCGCCGAAGGCGCCGTCCGGGTCGATGGCGTGGTGGTGACCGACGCCAAGGCGCGGGTGGCCGAGGGCGCCGGGATCATCATCACCGTGGAAGAGGCCGAGGACAGCCATATCGGCCCCGAGGATATCCCGCTGGACATCGTGTTCGAGGATGCCGATCTGATCGTGGTCAACAAACCTGCGGGCATGGTCGTGCATCCGGCGCCGGGCTCGCCCAGCGGCACGCTGGTCAACGCGCTGCTGCACCATTGCGGTGACGATCTCTCCGGGGTGGGGGGCGTCAAGCGGCCCGGCATCGTCCACCGGATCGACAAGGAAACCAGCGGGTTGCTGGTCGTGGCCAAATCCGATGCCGCCCATCAGGGTCTGGCCGCCCAGTTCGAGGCGCATAGCGTCGAGCGCTATTATCGCGCGCTCTGCTACGGGGTCCCGGACGCCAACGATCCCCGGCTGCGCGGGGTCAAGGGGGTGAGTTTCGAACCGGGCAATGTCCTGCGCCTGACCACGCAATTGGCGCGACACAAGACCGACCGGCAGAAACAGGCGGTGCTGTTTCACGGTGGCCGTCACGCCGTCACGCGGGCGCGGATAGTCGAGCCGTTCGGCACGCCTCCGGTTGTGGCGCTGATCGAATGCTGGCTGGAGACCGGCCGCACCCACCAGATCCGCGTGCATATGGCCCATGCAGGCCACGGCCTGATCGGCGATCCGGTCTATGGCGGCAAGCGCAAACTGGCGCAAAAGGCACTGCCTACGCAGGCGGCAGAGGCGGTGCGTGCGTTTCCCCGGCAGGCGCTGCACGCAGCGATCCTGGGCTTTGAACACCCTGTAACGGGGGAGCATCTGCGGTTCGAGGCCCCGATTCCTCAGGACATGGCAGGCCTGATCGCCGCACTACGCGCGCCGCTGACATGATTTGCACATGCGCGTGATACACGCATTCTCATGTTTCCTTAATGGAAGCTTAATCACAATATAGTAGCCCCACCTCTTGAAAGGGCAACATGGATGACCCATATCCATGTTAAAGCCATAAACATTACAAGGAGGGACACGGAATATGGCAAATTATGCAAACCTCCCCGCACCCACTCCGGAAGGCGGTCTTAACCGCTATATGCAGGAAATCCGCAAGTTTCCGCTGCTGGAGCCGGAAGAAGAATACATGCTGGCCAAGCGCTGGGTCGAAGAGCAGGACACCGAGGCCGCGCATAAGATGGTTACCTCGCACCTGCGGCTGGCCGCCAAGATCGCCATGGGATACCGTGGTTACGGCTTGCCGCAGGCCGAGGTAATATCCGAGGCCAATGTCGGCCTGATGCAGGCGGTCAAGAAATTCGACCCGGAAAAGGGTTTCCGGCTGGCGACCTACGCGATGTGGTGGATCCGCGCCTCGATCCAGGAATATGTCCTGCGGTCGTGGTCGATGGTGAAGCTGGGCACAACTTCGGCGCAGAAAAAGCTGTTCTTCAACCTGCGCAAGGCCAAGGCCCGCATCGGTGCACTGGAAGAGGGCGACCTGCGTCCCGAGAACGTGGCGCAGATCGCCACCGATCTGGGCGTGTCCGAAGAGGACGTGATCAGCATGAACCGCCGCATGTCCGGTGGCGACGCGTCGCTGAACGCCACGGTCGGAACCGAAGGCGAAGGCTCGATGCAGTGGCAGGACTGGCTTGAGGACGAAGACGCCGACCAGGCGGGCGACTACGAGGCCCGCGATGAGCTGGAGGCGCGGCGCGAGTTGCTGGCCGAGGCGCTGGCGGTGCTGAACGACCGGGAAAAGGACATCCTGACCCAGCGCCGTCTGATGGATCAGGCGGTGACGCTGGAAGAGCTGAGCACGCAGTACAAGGTCAGCCGCGAGCGCATCCGCCAGATCGAGGTGCGGGCGTTCGAGAAGCTGCAGAAGAAAATGCGCGAACTGGCCCGTGAGAAGGGGATGCTGACCTCGGCCTGACCTTACGCTTCTATCAACCAAAACAGCCCGCTGATCACGGCGGGCTGTTTCATTTGGCTTCGGCCTGCGATCACGCGAAGATAAAGTCGCTTTCCGAAAGCTGGCTCTCCCAGACCCCCAAAAGTTTGATGCTGTCGCCGTTTTCCAGTTTGATGGTGGTTCTGAAGAACCCACCGTCGATATCGTCCTCGATATCCGCAAAACTGGTAATACCGTCGTAACCCGACAGGTCGATCTTATCGCAGCCCGCCCGGAACCCGACGATTGCATCGTCGCCGTCGCCTTGCTCGAAAACGAACGTGTCGCTGCCCCAGCCGCCGGACAGCAGGTCATTTCCCGCGCCACCGTCGATCAGATCCTTGCCGCGGCCACCGTGAATGACGTCGTTACCCTCGTCACCCCTAAGTATGTCGTTTCCGCGCCCGCCTTTCAGCAGATCGTTGCCTAAACCGCCATCGATCGTGTCCTTGCCTGAACCGCCATGGATGATGTCATGGCCGTCTTCGCCACGCAGCAGGTCAGCCCCGCGGCCGCCGAACATCAGGTCGTTTCCGGTGCCGGCAAGGGCCACGTCGTTGCCCTTGCCGGTTCTGATCACATCATTGCCGCCGTTGCCATCGACGAAGTCATTGCCCCTGCCGGTGAAGTAGAATTCATCCGAGTCGTCGCCCAGGATGAAGTCGGTGTTTTTCTGCGTCAGAATATCCGTCACCGAAATCGGCAACAGCACGCCGTCCAGAACGTGGATTATCCCGTTTGTGGCCTTGATATCAAAGGCGATGAGGCCGGGATCATGGATACCATCATCCGCGTCACCCAGGCTCGGGGGCATGCTTGCCAGATTGAGCTTCAGATCCCCGCCTTGTAGCGTGCCAATGGCCGCGCCGTTCCCCAGACCTGCTACTGCTTCAAGGTTGAACTTGCCGTCAACCACATGATATTTCAGGATTTCCGACAAAAGCGGGACCGGATCGCCGCCGCCAAGAAGCGTCAGGGCCTCGATGATATAGCTGAGCGCTCCGTTTTCGTCCGAGCCTTTGAAACCCAGAGTCTGGGCAAGTCCGATAAAGGCCGCGTCGTTCGGGGCAAATACGGTCAACGCGACGTCGTCGCTGTTCAGCGTGTCCGCCAGCCCCGCAGCAATGACCGCTTCGCGCAGCAGGTCGAAATCGCTGTTGTCGGTGTCAAAAGTCCCCGGGGCGCCGCTGTTCAGCACGATGCCGGTCAGTGTTTGTGTCGCTTCCATTCTGCTTTGTCTCCCACCCTGTTTGCACGTCCTCGCAACAGAAGGGCGCAAGGAATGGCCGGCATCTGATTTGCGAGGATGTTTGGGGTACGGGGCAAATGATGCCGTGGATCAATGGCCGGGGAGGCCACCGATGGTGATGGCCGATGTCCGCCAGCCGAGTTCACTGGCAATCACAGTCGGGCCTCATCGGGTAAAGATCAGCTTTCTTGAGATTCCAAGTGCCTTGGCGACCGCAATGTTCGGCCCGCAAGGATGTGTTTTTCAGGCGGCTTGCCAGTGCAAACTGTCCGGCTCTCCCGCAATCCGACGTTACTGCAAACGGTCTCGCAAAACGCGGATCATGTTCTCTCCCATGACCTTGCGGATCTGCGTTTCGGTGAGACCAGTCTCCATCAGGGCAGATGTCAGCGCGGCCAACTCCGACGTGTCGAACGCGGTTTCCACGGACCCGTCGTAATCCGAGCCCAGCGAGACGTGGTCTTCGCCAACGGTCTCGATCGCGGCCACGATCATCTTGGCGATGCCCGCGGGCGTGATGTCGCCGCAGGTTACATCCGCCCAGTATCCCATGCCGATGACGCCGCCGGTGACGGCGATGTCGCGCATCAGGTCATCGGGATAATTGCGCTTGACCGGGCAGAACCCGTGCAAGCCGGTGTGACTGACAACCAGCGGGATGTCGGTCATTTCCAGCACGTCGCGGGCAACCTGCGGGCTGGAATGGGCCAGATCGATTACCACCGGGCGTTTGGCCAGTTCCGCCACCACTTCACGCCCGAAATCGCTGAGGCCGGAATTGGCCTGCCCGTGCAGCGAGCCGCCCAACTCGTTGTCGAAGAAATGCTGCAGGCCGAACAACCGGTGCCCGGCCTCGTATATCGGGTCCAGGTTGGCCAGATCGCCTTCCAGAGGGTGGCCGCCCTCGATGCCGAGAAGGCCGCCGACCACCTGTTCGCCGTTTGCCTTGGCGGCCAGAACCGCCTCCAGATCGGCGGCGGATTTGATGATTTTCAGGCGGCCGTCCGAATTAGCCTCGAAGGCGTGAAGCTTTTCGGCCTGATAGATCGCGCGCTCCCGCAGGGAACCCCAAGTGCGCAGGGGCCAACGCTGACCCACGGCAAGCACGGTGATGTTGTCAAAGGCGTCTGCGGCGTTGTTGTCATAGTTCTGACCGGCGGGCGATTTGGTCACGGCGGTAAAGACCTGCACGGCCACATTGCCCTCGATCAGGCGCGGGATGTCCACCTGGCCACGGGTGCCCCGCTTGGTCAGATCGCGGCTCCAGAGCAGCGGATCGGCGTGCAGGTCGCCCACGATCAGTGTTTCATGCAGCGCCGCAGCCGCATCGGAAACCGGATAGGGGGCATGGTCGATGACATTGTTGCGCCTTTCTTCGATATAGGCGGGCAGAAACCCGAAAAAGACCACCGCACCGACGACAAGCGCGACCAGCGCAAGGCCGCAGAGCCATTTGACCAACCGAAGCATAGTTCCATCTCCCTGAGCTGTTGCTGAAAGAGTACGCGCCTCGTCGCGAGAAAAAAGAATGACTTTGCGTCGGGCCCCGTCCGCATGAGCCGGACGGCGCTGACGGTGCGTGTACCGGACGGGGTTGCGGGGGCGGTTTGCCCAACTATGGTGGTGGTCAATTGCAGGGAGAGGACACATGAACGAACCGGTCCGCTGGGGCATTTTGGGTGCGGCAAAGTTTGCACGCGAATACATGGGGCCGGCAATCCATGCCGCAAATGGGGCGGCGCTGACGGCCCTGGCCACGTCCAGCCCGGAAAAGGCGCACCCGTTTCAGGCGTTTTGCCCGGACCTGAAAACCCATCTGAACTACGAGGATTTGCTCGCTGACCCGGATGTGGACGCGGTCTATGTCCCGCTACCAAATCACATGCATGCGGAATGGAGCCTGCGGGCGCTCGAAGCGGGCAAGCATGTGTTGTGCGAAAAGCCGATGGGCATGCGGGCCCCGGACTTCGACGCCCTCATCGCAAAACGCGATGAGACCGGCTTGCTCGCCGCCGAGGGCTACATGATCGTGCATCACCCGCAATGGCAACTGGTCCGGCAACTCATCTCCGACGGGGCAATCGGAGCGTTGGTGCATGTCTCGGGCGCGTTCAGCTTCGACAATCGCGCCGACACCGGGAATATCCGCAACCGCGCGGAAACCGGCGGCGGCGCGCTGCGCGATATCGGCGTGTACGTGATCGGTTCCGCGCGATTTGCGACCGGGCAGGAGCCGGTCTCGGTCACCTCGCGGATCCGATGGGAAGACGGGATCGACGCGTTCACCGAAATCCAGGCGACCTTCCCGGGATTTACCTATTCCAGCTACGTCTCGATCCGCATGCACCCCTATCAGGAGATGGTGTTTCACGGTGAGAAAGGCCTTATTCGCCTGACCGCACCGTTCAATGCCCGCGTGTTCGGCGAAGCGAGAGTGGAGTTGCACCGCCCCGGTCTTGAAGTCCTCGTGACACGGTTCCCGGCGGATAACCACTACAAGCTCCAGGTCGAGGCATTTGTCCGGTCCGTGCGAGAGGGCGTTCCCTATGCCTGCCCGCTGGAGTTCTCGCGCGGCACGCAGGATATGATCGATCAGGTCTTCGATAAGGCCGCCGCGCTGTGACCCACGGCGATTGCGCGGCCCCGGGCGGCTTGCCTCGCGCGGGCCGGGTCATCTACTCTGTCCGGACAACGAACAACGGATATGAGCCATGGCCGGAGGTTGGGCGCGCGACGGCGCGGTAAGCGAACAGATTGAAGCCTCGATCAGCGATGAACTGGCGCGGATGCAGGCGCAAAAACGGCCTTCGGGCGAGAGCCTGACCCATTGCGCCGAATGCGAAGAGCCGATCCCCGAGGCACGGCGCGTGGCGTTGCCGGGGGTGAAGCTGTGCATTGACTGCCAGCAGGAACGGGACCGCGCCTTCAAAGCACGCGGCGGCATCAACCGGCGGGGATCGAAAGACAGTCAGTTGAAGTGAGTTTGGCGATGGTCCGCATGGAGGCTGCAATCAACGAAAGCTGAAATCCATATGAGTTGACTTTGGTCTGGGTGCCCAACGCAAGGGATCCTGGCCGCGCTTGCCTTATTTATTGCCGATCTCTGCCTGTAGGATTTTGGCGACTTCCTGATATGTCTTGCGAGATGGTAAATCTGGAAACTCATCGAATGCACCTGCCGCCGCTCGCCGTGCGAGCTCAAGCCGCCCATCGGTGTCGGCATCGCGATTGATCAGCATGCGGACAATGTCCATTCGCCCATACATGATTGCGTAGTCGAGCGGCGTGGCGCCGCGATCCTGATCTTTCCTTTCAATGTCTGCACCGTAGTCGAGAAGCAATTCGACGATCTGAAGCCGGTTACGAAAAATCGCCCAATGGATAGGCGGTGGCGTTTCATCCGGCGCATTCGCCAGCTCCTTGTTCGTGTCTAGAACGTCGCGGGCCAGTTCAGGCTGGTTATCATCGATTGCGCGATAAAGACTCTGCGAAGAATACATTTCGGCAGACCTCGTTGAGGGGGTGCTCAATGCTAACACGGGCATCCGAAAACAGCCAATGACCGCTCTGTTCGCCACAACATACAGCCGCCCAGGCTGTTGGCGGCCTGGATCAACATCTCACCCTTCCATCGCCTCCAATTCGTCGATGAAGCCCGAGATCATGCTGAGGCCCTTGTCCCAGAATTTTGGGTCGCTCGCATCAAGGCCAAACGGTGCCAGCAGGTCCTTGTGGTGTTTTGAGCCGCCCGCCTTGAGCATCTCGAAATACTTGTCCTCGAACCCGTCAGCGCCGGATGCGTAGACCGAGTAGAGCGCGTTCACCAACCCGTCGCCGAAGGCATAGGCGTAGACGTAGAAGGGCGAGTGGACGAAGTGGGGGATGTAGGACCAGAAGGTCTCATACCCTTCCATGAACTCGAAAGCGGGGCCGAGGGATTCGGCCTGCACGGACATCCACAGTGCGTTGATGTCGTCGGGGGTCAGTTCGCCCTCGCGGCGTGCGGCGTGGAGTTTGCATTCGAAATCGTAGAACGCGATCTGGCGGACCACCGTGTTGATCATGTCCTCGACCTTGCCCGCCAGCAGCACCTTGCGCTGTTCGGGCGTTTCGGCCGCGTCCAGCATCTTGCGGAAGGTCAGCATTTCGCCAAAGACTGATGCAGTTTCGGCCAATGTCAGCGGGGTGGAGCTGAGCATCTCACCCTGACCGGCGGCCAATACCTGATGCACGCCATGGCCCAGCTCATGCGCCAGCGTCATCACGTCGCGCGGTTTGCCGAGATAGTTGAGCATCACGTAAGGGTGCACTTCGGTCACCGTGGGGTGGGCGAAAGCGCCCGGAGCCTTGCCGGGTTTAACGGCGGCGTCGATCCAGCCTTTCGAGAAGAAGGGCGCCGCGATCTCACCCATGCGCGGGTCGAAGGCGTTGTAGGCATCCATCACCGTTTTCTCGGCCTCGGCCCAGTTCACGATGCGGGTGTCTTCCATCGGCAGCGGCGCGTTGCGGTCCCAGACCTGCATCTTGTCGAGGCCCAGCCATTTGCGTTTCAGCTCGTAATAGCGGTGCGAGAGCTTGGGGTAAGCGGCCACCACGGCCTCGCGCAGGGCCTCGACCACCTCGGGTTCGACATCGTTCGACAGGTGCCGCCCGGTCTGCGCCGTGGGCATCCCGCGCCAGCGGTCGATGATTTCCTTTTCTTTGGACTGGGTGTTGTGGACACGGGCGAATGTCTTGACGTTCTCCTGAAACACCCGTGCCAGCTCGCGCGAGGCGGCCTCGCGTTTGGCCCGGTCCTGCTCGGTCAGCAGGTTCAGCGTGCCCTCGATGTTCAGCTCTTCGCCATCGACGGTAAAGGTCAGCCCGGCGATGGTTTCATCGAAGAGACGTTCCCAAGCGTCGCCGACCACGCCCAGATCGTGCAGGAATTTCTCCAGCTCGTCGCTGAGTTGATAGGGTTTCATCGCGCGGATGCGACGGAAGACCGGCTCGTACCGGGCCAGATCCGCATTGGCAGCGAAATGGGCCTTGAGCGCCTCATCTTCGATCCGGTTCAGCTCCAGCGTGAAAAAGACCAGCGGCGTGGTGTGGATCGTGACCCGCTCCTGCATGTCCGACATGAACTTGGCCCGGTCGGCATCGGTGGTCAGCTGGTAATAGCGCAGGCCCGCAAAGGACATGATACGGCCCGCGATGGTGCTGATCTTTTCGTTGCGCAGCACGCAGGTCAGCAGCCCCTCGGCGTCCAGATCGGCCAGCTTGCCCTCGTAATCGGCGGCGAAACCAGCGCATTCCTGTTCCAGCCAGTCCAGATCGCGGGCCAGTTCAGGGGCGTCCTCCGAGGTGTAGAGATCGGTCAGATCCCACTCGGGCAGGTTGCCCAGATCGTCGGCGCCGCCGGTGGCGTTGGCATCGCGAACGGGAAAGGGAAGGTTGAGCATCGGACACCTCGTGAAACTGCGTTTGCCCACATCTAAGCGTGGGGCGCATGGATCACAAGCGAGCAGGTCCGGGTCAGGCGCTCTGACGGGCGCCGTCCGGCTGATCGCCCGAGAACAGCGCGGCCAGTTGGTCGAAGACCGGGCCGCGAATGTCGGCGGGTTCCATCAGCACCTCATGCTCGCCATCGGGGATTTCGACCAGCGTGCCGCGCGGCCAATTGGCCATACGCCGTCGAATCGCCTTGCGATCGACGATCTGTTCGTGACTGCCCAGGAAAGTCAGGCAGGGCACGTCCGGGGCGGGCTTGGCCATCAGATACTGGCATTCTTCCAGCGCCTCGCGCAGCCAGATGGTCGAGGGCGCTCCCAACGCAAGCTCAGGATGCGCCGCCAGTTGATCCTTCATCATCTGATACATGTCCGGATCGCGGGTCAGCATGTTGCCCTCGAAAGGTTGCGAGACCACATAGCTTTCAAGTGTTGTTGTCGGCGGCGTTTTTTCTCCCAGTCCGATCCTTGGGCCCCAATACGCGGTCAATCGGCTAAGCGGCTTCATGATCGGCGTAAAGAAAATGCCCCACATCGGCCCGGTAAAGCCGCAGGACGCGAAACAGCCGCGCTCGTAAACCGCCCGCAGCCCGATGGCGCCACCCATCGAATGGCCGATCACGTGCCAGGGCTTCGGGAGTTCCAGCGCCTCGGCAAGCTCCAGTACCACTGCCACATCGTGTTGATAGTCGGGAAAATTCTCGACATGGCCTACGCGCGGATCGGGCAGCAAGCGGTCGGCCAGCCCCTGACCGCGCCAGTCCACTGCCAGAAAGGCGAAACCGCGCGATACGAATTCGCCCGCGGCGTTGCCATATTTTTCTATATATTCAGTCCGGCCCGGGAACATCATCACCGTGCCATGTTCCTGATCCTTGGGGCGCCAGTGGCCAACGCGAATCCGGAAACCGTCGGCGGTCTGCAGCCAGTGGGCCTGACCGCCGTCGGGTCCGCCGGCCATATCGTCGAACAAAGGGGCCGGCGTCAGTGTCATCAGGCCAGCACCGATGCAAGCTTCATGGCGATGCCCATATCGCCGTCCACGCTCAGCTTACCGGACATGAAGGCGCCGGTCGGGTTCAGATCACCGCTCAGGATTTGCTCGAAGGTGTCGGCGTCGGCGCTCAGCGTCACATCCGCCTCTTCGTCGCCAACCCGTGCGCCGTTGGCGTCCAGGATGATCGCGCCCAGATCGGCGATGGCAAACTTCGCCGAGGCGTCGAAATCGCCGCCCGACAGTTTTTCGTTCAGTGCGGCCGCGGCCTGCTCAAGAATGTCGCTCATGTTCTTCCTCATGTTGAAACGGCGCCGTGATTGGACTCCGACAGACGCCACGCTACAGTGACCTTTGTTATGAGCATTGCACACCCCAATCTCAAAGGTACCGTTGCGGCAATCATGTTCATAGTCATGTATTCCGTGACTGGACATGCACAAGAGGCGGATTCCAGCAACGAATCCGCCCTGCTCGGCGCATTATTGCAGGCCGATCCGGCGCAGGCGCAGCGGCTGGAACGGCAGTTGCAGGCGTTGTGGGACAAATCGGGTTCGGCCTCGGCTGACTTGCTGCTGGAACGTGGCCGCGATGCGCTGGAGGCCGGTGACACCCATGCCGCGATCGAACATCTGACGGCGCTGACCGATCATGCGCCGGATTTTGCCGAAGGCTGGCACGCCCGCGCGTCGGTCTTTTTTGGCATGGAGCGCTACGGTCTGGCGCTGGCCGATCTTGAGCATGCGCTGACGCTCAACCCAAATAATTACGATGCGATCTATGGGCTTGGCCTGATCTTCGAGGCCTTGGAACGGCCCGAGCAGGCTTATGAGGCCTACTCCCGCGCGTTGGCTATACATCCCCATCACGAGGAAGTAACCAAGGCCGTGAATCGGCTGAAGCCCCAGATCGCGGGTAAGGCACTCTAAAGTCCCGGACAGCGGGGCAGGGGGCAAAGGTGAGCGGGTCATCCCGAATCGTGGCCGTCTTGGGCCCGACCAACACAGGCAAAACGCACTACGCAATCGAACGGATGCTGGGGCACCGCACCGGTGTGATCGGCCTGCCGCTGCGGCTGCTGGCGCGCGAGGTCTATGACAAGATCGTGACGATCCGTGGCCCCTCGGTGGTGGCGCTGGTCACCGGAGAAGAGCGAATCGTGCCGCCCCGCGCCCAATACTGGGTTTGCACGGTCGAGGCGATGCCCGAGGGCATGGGCGCCGATTTCGTCGCCATCGACGAAATTCAGCTCTGCGCCGACCCGGAACGCGGCCATGTCTTCACCGACCGCCTGCTGCGGGCACGCGGCACGCATGAGACACTGTTTCTGGGGTCCGACACCATGCGCGGCCCCATCGCGGCGCTGGTGCCGCAGGCGCAATTCGTCCGGCGCGAGCGGATGTCGCAGCTGGTCTATTCCGGCTCGAAAAAGATCAGCCGCATGCCGGCGCGCAGTGCCATCGTCGGGTTCTCCGTCGAAAACGTCTATGCCATCGCCGAGTTGCTTCGGCGGCAAAAAGGGGGCGCTGCGGTGGTGATGGGCGCGCTATCCCCGCGCACGCGGAACGCGCAGGTGGCGCTCTATCAGAATGGCGAGGTCGATTATCTGGTCGCCACCGATGCCATCGGCATGGGTCTGAACCTGGACATCAACCACGTGGCCTTTTCCGCGCTCAGCAAGTTCGACGGGCGGCGGATGCGGCCTCTGGCCCCGAACGAGCTGGCACAGATCGCGGGCCGGGCCGGGCGCGGTATGTCCGACGGTACCTTTGGCGTCACCGGTGAGGCACCGCCGCTGGATGACGGTGTGGCGCAGGCGATCATGGACAGCCGCTTCACGCCGCTGAAAAAGCTCAACTGGCGCAACGCGGCGCTGCGATTCGGTTCGATCGACGCCCTGATCGCCTCGCTCGAGGCCAGCCCGGACGGCGAACACTTGCTCAAAGCGCGCCCAGCGGACGACCTGAATGCGCTCAAATCGTTGGCACAGGTGGCCGAGGTTGCGGCGCGTGCCAGCGACGGTACCTCGGTTCGGCTGCTGTGGGACGTCTGCCGCATCCCCGATTTCCGGGGCATCAGTCACGCCGAACATGCCGGGCTGCTAGAGGTGATTTACGGCCATTTGCACGAACGCGGCGCCATACCCGAGGATTTCATGGCGCGGCAAATCCGCCGCATCGACCGCACCGACGGAGATATTGATGCCCTTTCCAAACGGCTAGCATATATTCGCACGTGGACATATGTCGCGCAGCGGAATGGCTGGGTGCGCAACGAAACCCATTGGCGTGCCGAAACCCGCGCTGTAGAAGACAGGGTGTCGGACGCTCTGCACGAGCGTTTGACGCAGAGATTTGTGGACCGGCGTACATCAGTTCTGCTGCGCCGGCTCAAGCAAAAGGAGGCCCTTTTGGCCGAAGTGAATGACAAGGGTGAAGTGACCGTCGAAGGCGAATTCGTCGGGCGTCTGGAAGGGTTCCGGTTCATCCCGGACAAAAGCGCACAAGGCGCCGAGGCGAAAGCGTTGAAAGCCGCGTCTCTGCAGGCGCTGGCGCCGCAATTCCACCTGCGTGCCGACCGCTTCTACAACGCACCTGATACCGAAATTGATTTCACCGATCAGGGCGGCCTGATGTGGGGCGAATATGCCGTGGGCAAGCTGGTTGCCGGGGCGGAACCGCTCAAGCCGATGGTCGAGGTGTTTGTGGATGAGGCCGCAGGCCCGGATGTCGAACAGAAGGTGCAACGCCGTCTGCAGCACTTCATCGACCGCAAGGTTGCGGCCCTGTTCGAGCCGCTTCTGGGCCTGTCGCGTGACGAGGAGCTGACCGGCTTGGCCCGTGGCTTTGCCTTCCGCATGGTCGAGGCGCTGGGTGTGCTACCGCGCGCAGATGTGGCGCAAGAGGTCAAGGATCTGGATCAGGAGGCCCGCGGCGTCCTGCGCAAGCATGGCATCCGGTTTGGCCAGTTCACCATCTTCATGCCGCTTTTGCTGAAACCGGCTCCGAC
This sequence comes from Ruegeria sp., assembly GCF_040830605.1. Lineage (GTDB taxonomy): Bacteria > Pseudomonadota > Alphaproteobacteria > Rhodobacterales > Rhodobacteraceae > Ruegeria. The sequence goes on along the minus strand of NZ_JBFOMD010000009.1, from coordinate 216,434 downwards.
CCGTCTGCGTCTGGTGCTGTGGTCGCTGGCCGGCGGTCTGCAGGAATTCCCCGAGGCACCGCCGCCGGGTCTGGTCACCGTGCCCACCGCCAACGATGCGCCCAAGGGCTATGACACCATGTGCGGCTACCGCGCTGCCGGCGAACGGGCGATCCGCATCGACATGCTGGAGCGCCTGGCCGACATGCTGCGTTCCGAGGACAGCCGGGGTGGGTTCGAGGCCAAGGCCGATATGCTTTCGATCACCGGCATGACGCTGGAGCAATTCGCCGACCTGATGCAGGGGCTGGGTTACAAGGCCGAGCGCGGTGAGCGTGAAAAGGTCAAACCGGCACCGGTCGAAGCCACACCCGAAACAGCGGAAGCCACCCCGACCGAAGCAGAGGCAGAAGCGCCCGAGCAACCTGCCGCCGAAGAGACCCCGGCACCCGGGACCGCACCGGAGGAGGTCGCTCCGCCCGCCGAGGCGCCAGCCGAGGCCACCGACAGCACCGAGGCGGCAGCCGAGGCTCCGGCCTCCGATGCCGCAGCGGACGAGCCTGAGATCGAAGTGTTCTACACCTTCACCTGGGGTCGTCAGCGTCAGGCAAATCGCGGCCAGGGTCATCGGGGTCGTGAGCAGCGTCAGGGCCAGGGTAAAGGCAAGCCGCGCGGCAAACCGCAAGACGGCTCCAGAAAATCCCATGGCAAACCGCACGGCAAGAAAGGCGGCAAGCCTCAGCAGGGCGCCAAGACCTTCTCGTCCCGTCCGCCGAAAAAGGAAAAGGCCATCGACCCTGACAACCCCTTTGCCGCGGCGCTGATGGGGCTGAAGGAGGGCAACTGACCCCCCATGGCCGACGCACCGGCAAAGCTGCGGATCGACAAGTGGCTGTGGCATGCGCGGTTCTTCAAAACCCGCAGCCTGGCCGCTAAACAGGTCAGCGGCGGCCATGTGCGTGTCAACTCGAACCGGGTCCTGAAACCGGCGCAAACCGTCGGGCCGGGTGACGTTCTGACCTTTGCCCAGGGGCGACAGGTGCGGGTGGTCCGCATCGAGGCCCTGGGTGAGCGGCGCGGTCCGGCGCCCGAGGCGCAGACGTTGTACACGGATTTGACGGAAAAACAGGACACCCCGCCGCTAAATCCGAAATATGAGGGAAAGGGTCGTCCCTCCAAGCGGGAAAGGCGGGCGCTTGATCTTTCTCGCCGCTCTGACGACTGATCCTCCCTTGAAGAAGGGGGCACTCTGATTTAGCTAGTCGCCCAAACCACAAGTGGATTCCGACCATGACCTACGTTGTCACCGATAACTGCATCGCCTGCAAATATACCGACTGTGTCGAGGTGTGCCCGGTCGACTGTTTCTACGAAGGTGAGAACGCGCTGGTCATCCATCCCGACGAATGCATCGACTGCGGTGTGTGTGAGCCCGAATGCCCCGCCGACGCGATCCGCCCCGACACCGAGCCGGGGATGGAGGAGTGGGTGGAATTCAACCGCAAGTTCTCGGAGCAATGGCCGGTGATCGTGACCAAGAAAGACCCGCTGCCCAACGCCGAGGAACGCGATGGCGAAGAGGGCAAGCTCGAGAAATACTTTTCGGAAGCGCCGGGCGAGGGCGGCTGAGCGATTCGCGCGCGCTCTTAGGGGGACTGTTGGCCAGAGCGGCGGTCAGACCCCTGAAAACATGAGACTTACCAGAAGGTGACCCATGGTCAGCTTCCGGTCTGTTGGTTTTTGTGATATGTTAATACTTCAAATGATGAAAAAGATCGGGATGCGCTCCGAAAGTATGCTCGCTTTGGGGTTCTGATGTTATGACAACCACGCTGCCTGTCGGGGCCTTATTCGCCCCGCTTGTGGCTTTTTGTCGCCCGTTTACCGGTCTGCAGACAAGGAAAGACTGAATGACCAAGTCGAAAAAGCTCGAATTCCGCCCGAACGACTATGTGGTCTATCCGGCGCATGGCGTTGGCCAGATCATCTCGATCGAAGAGCAGGAAGTCGCGGGATATGCGCTCGAGCTGTTCGTGATTTCCTTCGAGAAGGACAAGATGACGCTTCGGGTGCCGACCAACAAAGCCACCGAATCCGGACTACGCTCGCTCAGCTCGCCGGACGTCATCAGCCAGGCGATGAAGACGCTCAAGGGCAAGGCCAAGGTCAAGCGTGCCATGTGGTCCCGCCGGGCGCAGGAATACGAACAAAAGATCAACTCGGGCGATCTGATCTCGATCGCCGAGGTGGTCCGCGACCTGCACCGCACCGACGACCAGCGCGAGCAGAGCTACTCCGAGCGTCAGCTGTATGAAGCGGCGCTGGAACGCCTGACCCGCGAAGTGGCCGCCGTGTCGGGCGGGGATGAGATTTCCGCGGCCAAGCAGGTGGACGACGTCCTGACCTCGCGCGCCGCGTAAGAGACAGGGATTTCTTAAGGGAGGGCCGCTCCTCGACGGGGCGGCCTTTTTGCTTGGGCAGGTGCTAAAGTTGAATCAAAATCGTCAGCAGAAACGCGATCTCGCCCAACTGCTGTGCCGCGCCCAGAATGTCGCCGGTCTGGCCGCCGATCTTTGCTTTGGCGACCGCCGCCAGCACAGCCACGGCGAGACCGGCCATCAGAGCCGGAATCAGCACCGCCACGCCCGACATTGCCAGTCCAAGACCCAGTGCCAGGACCATCCCAGCGGCGCAGGCGGTGGGGGACGGGGCGCCGACCTCGTGGCTCAGGCCCGATCCGCGCGCATTGGGCAGGACGGTCATCAGAACCGGCATCAGCGCGCGGGACCAGAGGGCTGCGGCCAGAACAGACCACAGCGCCCCCGCTGCGATCAGCGCCGCAAGTGCTGAGAACCGCAAGAGCTGCGCCAGGATCAGCGCCAGCACACCGTAGGTGCCGATGTGGCTGTCTTTCATGATTTCCAGTCGCCGCTCGGGCGTGAAACCGCCCCAGAGCCCGTCCACCGTGTCGGCCAGCCCATCCTCGTGCATCGCACCCGTGGTGACGATCAGAGCCGTCAGCACCAGCCCGGCACTAGCCGCAGGCGGCAGATGCACCGCCATGCCAGCCCAGCCGATCAGACAGGCCAACAGCCCCACCGCCAGGCCGGCGAGTGGAAAGGCCCAGGCGGCGGCGGCTTGCCGTTCGAACACGCGCTCAGGCAGGCGCGGCAGCGGCAGCCGCGTCAGCAGCACCAGCGCCAGCGGAATATCCCAGGCCGAGAACAATCGCGTGTCGTTTTTGGTCACTCCCAGGCCTTTCAGGGTGTTGTGGCTTTCGGTGCAATGGTTAAACACGCAGGAACACTCTGATGCAACGAGGCTTTCCATGCTGCCCGAACTCACCGACCTGACCACGTTCCGCGATCTTCTGACGGGCGCATCCGGGCCTGACACCGCCGCCGCGCGAGGTGCCGAGGAGCGGAACGGGCAACTGACCAAGCCGCCGGGCGCGCTGGGGCGGCTTGAGGATCTGGCGATCTGGTACGCCGGCTGGCGAGGCGATGCGCGACCCGCAATCAACGCGCCGCAGGTGATCGTGTTTGCGGGCAATCACGGGGTGACGGCGCAGGGCGTATCGGCCTTTCCGCCGGAAGTGACCGAGCAGATGGTGCTGAACTTCCAGCATGGCGGCGCTGCAATCAACCAGTTGGCCAAGGCGGCGGGCGCCAAGATGGATGTGCACGCGCTGGAGCTGGACCGACCCACAGCAGACTTCACGACAAACCCGGCGATGAGTGAAGAGGACCTGCTCGCCGCGCTGCGCACCGGTTGGAGCGCTGTCGATCCGCAGTCGGACCTGCTGGTCGTGGGCGAGATGGGCATCGGCAATACCACTCCGGCGGCGGCCATCGCCTGCGCGCTGTTCGGCGGTGAGGCGGACGATTGGACCGGGCGGGGCACCGGCGTCGATGATGCGGGGCTGGCCAACAAGACCAGGGTCGTGGCCGAGGGCGTGGCACGGCATGGCGGCAGTGGCGACGGTCTGGAAATCCTGCGCCGTCTCGGCGGGCGTGAGCTTGCGGCCATGGCCGGAGCGATTGCCGCTGCCCGGGTGCTGCGCATTCCAGTCATTCTCGACGGGTTCATCTGTTCGGCAGCGGCAGCCTGTCTGGCAGCGACCACCGAGGGTGCGTTGGATCACGCTGTGGCAGGTCATCAGAGCGCTGAGGGCGCCCATGCCGCAATGCTGGCAAAACTGGGTAAGCAGCCACTTCTGTCGCTGGGCCTACGGCTCGGCGAGGGCTCGGGCGGGGCGCTGGCGATTAACATCTTCAAAAGCGCAGTGGCTTGCCATTCCGGTATGGCGACCTTTGCCGAAGCGGGCGTGTCAGACGGGTAACCCAGCGGTAAATGTGCACAAAGTAGCCCCGGTTCGCTACCGGGGCTTTTTCATGCGGATTGTTTCGCGTGCTCTTCGGCAAGCTCCAAAAGGGCCGTTTCCAGATCCCGCTCCATCTGACGCGCGCGCTCGATGTATTTCTTGTTCTCTGCTGTTGGCATGCCAGGTATCCACAGATCGGCCAATTCACGCAGCGAGCCCCGGTCATGGTGATAAAAGGTCTGCTCGGCCTGCGCGGCCTCGTATTCGCTCAGACCGATATTCTCCAGCACGTAGCGCCCGGCGCGCAGCGATCCGTCGAACATCTCACGCACGATGTCGTTGGCACCCGCCTGATAGAGCTCATAAACATGGGTTCGGTCGCGGGCGCGGGCGATGATGTGTAGGTCTGGACGGGCACGGCGGGCATAAGACACCAGCCGCGTGACCTGTTTGTGGTCGTCCATTGCGGCTACCAGCACCTCGGCTTTTTCCAGCCCAGCGGCCTTGAGCAACTCAGGCCGGGTCGGATCGCCCAGAAAGCCCTTGACCCCGAACCGGCGCATCAACTGGATGGTTTCGATGTCGTGATCCAGAACGATGGTCTTGAACCCGCTGGCGCGCACCAGCCGGTTGACGATCTGCCCGAAACGCCCGATCCCAGCGATGATCACGGGGCCTTTCTCGTCAATCTCGTCGGGTGCCACCTGCTGCCGGTGCTCGCGCATGTTGCGCGACAGGATATCGTAGATGATGAACAGAAGCGGTGTGATCAGCATGGTCAGCGCGATGATCATCAAGAGCTTCTGCGCCAGCCCCGGCGGGATCACGTTCTGCTGGGTTGAGAATGCCAGCAACACAAACCCGAACTCGCCCGCCTGCGCCAGCCCCAGCGTGAACAGCCACCGGTCGCGGCCCTTCAATTTGAAGGCGCGGCCCACAACGTACAGGATGACCCCCTTGGCAAAGATCACCAGTAAGGCCAGCCCGATCAGGTCCAGCGGGTCGGCGAAGAAAAAACCGAGGTCGATGCCTGCACCGACGGTGATGAAGAACAGCCCCAGCAACAGGCCCTTGAACGGCTCAAGGTCGCTTTCCAGTTCATGCCGGAATTCCGAGCTGGCCAGAACCACGCCCGCCAGAAAGGCGCCCAAAGCGGGGGAGAGGCCCACCAGCGTCATCAGAAACGAGATGCCCACGACGATCATCAGCGCCAGTGCGGTATACATTTCGCGCAGACGGGTCGTATGGATGTAGCGGAACAGGGGCCGCGTCAGGTAGATGCCCGCCAGCACCACGAAGACCACTGCACCGATGGTGACCAGTGTCACTGCCCAGCCAGGCAACCCTTCGACCAGCGACAGCGTGTGGTGGTGCGCATCTCCGCCTTCGCCGCCACGGCTGATTGACCCGTCCTCGCGGATACGCAGAACCGCGTCCGAGGCCAGCAGCGGCAGGAAAGCGAGGATCGGGATCACCGCGATGTCCTGCGTCAGCAGCACCGAGAAGGTCGCGCGCCCGCCGTTTGTCTGCATCAGGCCTTTTTCGGACAGTGTCTGTAGCACGATGGCGGTCGAGGAAAGTGACAGGGTCAAGCCCACGGCCAGCGCGACGCTCAGAGGCTGGCCCGCGAACATCGCCACTGCGGTGATCACCAGTGTCGATATCATCACCTGCAGGCCGCCCAAGCCTAACAGCTTGTCCCGCATGTCCCAGAGCGCCTTGGGCTCAAGCTCGAGCCCGATCAGGAACAGCATCATGACCACGCCGAACTCGGCCACATGTTGCAGGCTTTCGGTTTCCGCCCCAACCAGGCCCAGAATCGGCCCGATGAAGATGCCGGCGGCCAGATAGCCCAGCACCGATCCCAGACCCAGCCGTGCAGATAACGGCACGGCGATCACGGCTGCCGCCAAATAGATCGAGGCTTGGTAGAGGAAGCTTTCCATTTTCGTCCTTTCGCCGGGTCAGGTGGGCAGCGGCGCGTCGCGCTTGAGTTGATCCATCACGATCTGGCTTTGTACACGGGCAACCGCAGGATGCGGCAGGATCACCTCGTGAAGCAAGCGGTTGAGGGCGGGCAGATCAATGCAATACACATGTAGGAGGTAATCCGCCTCTCCGGTCATGGTCCATGCGCTGGTAATCTCCGGTCGGGTGTCAACCATGCGGGCAAAACTGGCGGATTGGTCGGGCCCGTGGGTGCCCAGATGCACCTGCACAAAGCCCTGCACATGCAGCCCCAATTTCAGCGGATCGAGCCGCGCGGCATAGCTGGTAATATAGCCGTCGCTTTCCAACCGCTGCCGTCGTCGCCCGGCCTGACTGGGCGACAGGTTCAGTAACTCACCCAACTGATGCGCGGTCAGATGCGCGTTCTTTTGCAGCGCGGCCAGAAGGCGGGTGTCGATGGCATCCAGCATGTGCGGGAAATCCTCGATATCATGTCACTTGATGCGGCATCTCCGCATGTAACCGGATGTTACCTGAAAACAATGCGCAGAAACAGCGCGAACTAAGGCGTATTCTTGAGTCAGCTAAACAGACACTCTCGCCACAGGAGACGCGCCATGGGTCCGTTCCCGCACAACGCCCCGAAATCCGTAATCAGCAACGAAAACCCCGCCGGCACCGACGGGTTCGAATTCGTCGAATTCGCCCACCCCGAGCCGCAGGAACTGCGCGACCTCTTCGAACGTATGGGGTACGAACTGGTTGCCCGCCACAAGGACAAGCCCGCCATCGAACTGTGGCAGCAGGGCGACGTGACTTACATCCTGAATGCCGACCCCGACAGCTTTGCCGCCAAGTTTGTGGCCGAACACGGCCCCTGCGCCCCCGCAATGGGCTGGCGCGTGGTGGATGCGAAACAGGCCTATGAGCACGCCGTGTCGAAAGGCGCCGAGCCCTATGATGCGTCCGACAAGACCATGGATGTGCCCGCGATCAAGGGTATCGGCGGCTCGCTGATCTACTTCATCGACCAGTATTACGAAACCTCGCCCTACAACGCAGAATTCGAGTGGCACAAGCAATCCAAGCCGCGCGGCGACGGGTTCTATTACCTCGATCACCTGACCCACAATGTCTACAAGGGCAACATGGACAAGTGGTTCAGGTTCTATGGCGATCTGTTCAACTTCAAGGAAATCCGTTTCTTCGACATTCAGGGCAAATTCACTGGCCTCTACAGCCGCGCGCTGACCTCGCCCTGTGGTCGCATCCGCATCCCGATCAACGAGGACCGCGGCGAGACCGGGCAGATCGTGTCATACCTGAAGAAGTACAAGGGCGAGGGCATCCAGCATATCGCTGTGGGCACCGACGACATTTACGACTCGACCGATGCGATTGCAGCGAAGGGTCTGAAATTCATGCCGGGTCCGAACGAGACATATTACGACATGTCCTATGACCGTGTGCAGGGCCATAACGAGCCCAAGGACCGGATGATGAAGCACGGCATCCTGATCGACGGCGAGGGGGTCGTGGATGGCGGGGAGACCAAAATCCTGCTTCAGATTTTCTCGAAAACCGTGATCGGGCCGATCTTCTTCGAGTTCATCCAGCGCAAGGGCGATGACGGGTTTGGTGAGGGCAACTTCAAGGCGCTTTTTGAATCCATCGAGCGCGAGCAGATCGAGAGCGGTGAGATCACAGCAGCCGAGTGACGGTATACGGGAGGCCGGGGCAGTGTATTCCTGCGCCGGAAACGGAGAACGCCTCGGCTGTCGGCCGGGGCGTTTTCTTTCTTAGGTGCAGCGGTGAGGAACTATGACGGTCATGCAGATGAAGCGAGTGCCCTAACGTGCTTACCAGAATGCTCTTGGAATCTTTCTTTGTTCTGGAAGTGCGAGCACCTGCCGGCTGTCTTCCCAGATTATTCTTTCTGGGTCTTTAAGTTTGATTTCTCGAATCTCGCATCCCGCTAGCGTGATTGCCGCAGCAAGTTCGCGCGCTCGCATGACTACGCTTCCCGCTTCACGGTTGTAGAAACGCGCATCCTCTCTGAACCAGAACAAGGATTTCCTTACGTTTGGGGTTCGAGCTTTGCCTTTTAGGCGCGGATACATCAGCCCATCGCCACCGTCCGCAGTGAACCAATAAAAAGCTTCTTCCTGTGCCCGCTGGACACTTCCGCGTTGCCAAGAGAAATCTATTTCGTCTCTTGCCGCGAACATACCGAGTTCCGCGTCGGCGCTGGGATGGGGACGTTTGCAAACAAATCTAACGAACATATCTTCGTCGATTTCTATTGTATGAACACTCGCTAATCAACGGAATAGAAATGGGTTTTATCCGATAGATCAAAATACTAGTCGCATTTTTCAGCCGCCTCAGAAAAAGCGCCGTATGCTATTTCAACTGAGCTCAGCCGCTCGGCATCTTCAAGGTCAGGTTGCGCTTGCCCTTCTGATAGCGCAGTTCGCTGTCACCGATGGCCACCACCCGGCCACCATCCACCCGGTCGCCCACCTTGACCTTCTTGTAGCGTCCGCTGGGCAGCCGGATCAGTGCCCGGCGATTGGCGGGCGTCCCATAGACCCCGATCAGATTGATACGCCGCAGGTTGATGGCGTTGTCCAGCGTGGCCTGCCGTGCCACGGATGCCGATGACGGCGCCTTGGGCTTTACCGCCCGGGGCGCGAAGGTGCCGCTTTCGTCGGACGATGAACCACCGCTCAAGCCAGCTGTTGAGCCCAGGTTCCGATTGTTCGCCGCCGCTGCGGCGGCCACTGCCACAGTCAGATTGGCAGGTCGCCGCTTCGGCTTGGGAGAGACCAGCACAGCCGGGGTCGAAGCCGCGGCAGCCACTTGCCGGGACTGCGCCGAGGCCGGGCGCAGTTTCGGTCTGACCGACGCCAGTTCCTCAAGCGACCGGCCACCCAGCCGCAGCCGCTCATTCTGTTCCACCAGTGTTTCAGGCCGCGTACGCGGCCGCAGCTCTTCCAACCGGTCCTGCGCGACATCCACCTCGGGCTCGGTCTCGAACCGGACCGGCACTGGTGGTGGCACGACACTTGGGCGCCCGAGATACACCATGACCCCATCCGGGTTGAGCGTGCCCTCGGGTGTGGGTTCCACCAGCCCTTGCGCGTCCAATGCGTATTCAGCTCCGGCTACGCCGGGCACGGCGACCCGATCAATGGGCTGGTCAGTGTCGAATTCCTGGGCCAGGGGCAAGGCCAGCGCATCTTGTGACAGGTCGGTGCGGTCGATGGATGCGACATAGACATCGTCCACCGGTATGATCGTCGGGGCCTCGGGCGTTTGCGGGGCGTCACTGGCAATGCCCGTCGCCGCATACAGCGCCTCTTCCTGTTCGGGGTCGAAATCCAGCTGCTCCACCGGCTGTGGTGCGACATTCAACGCGTCCAGCACGGCATTGTCGGTGTCGCTCAGGCCGGGTAGGGCGGCGACATCCTGCTGTGTGTCCGGTTCGCTGAGGGCGGGCGTGGGTTCGGCAGTGTCTTCCAATGCGATGTCGGAACCGACCGGTTCTTCGACGTCCGACGGGCCCAATGCGGCCCAGCCAACCACCGCCAGAACGGTAACAAACGACGCCGCCAAGGCCGGATAACGGTACTTGCTGCGGTGAGACAGCTGACCCCGGGCACCGAAGATCGTGAGCCGCTCGGCCTCGTCGCGCGGATCGACACCGGGGATCGTGGGGGCCGCAAATACCGGAGCCTTCGAAGGCTCTGCAATCGGACGGATCTCTGCGGTAGGGGGCGCAGGGTCATCGGTACTGCTTTCAGCAAAGTCGACAGCCTTCTCCGCGCGCAGCGGTGCGGTGGTCGGGGCCTCAGTTTCGGCAATGGGCTCCGGAGTAATTGGCGGTGCAGGGGACTCGTCCAGAGACGGGCGACGGCAGGATGAGAAACCGGGCATCGGCGCGTCATCGGCCTGCTCTTCGATCTCTTCGGTTTCGGTGTCGCTGACCTCTTCGGTCTGTTCCTCGTCCGAAACCTCCTCCTCAGAGATCTGCTCATCTTCCGGCAACTCTACGTCGCCAATCACGACAATCGCGATGCCGTCGGGTTCAACGGCGTCAGCGCCGGTCAGCTGCGCAGCGGCGGGAGAGGGGCCAAAGAACGGCTCACCCGGAAACTCCTCGGGTTCGGGAATGGCGACGTAACTGACCGGCTCGAACCCGTATTGCACCGCAAATCCTGTGGCCTCGATCAGCGTCATGCGCGTCACCGCCGCAACATAGGTGCGCGAGCCTTCATCGACGGTGTCAAAGACCAGCTTGTCCAGCTCATAAGGCGTTGCGGTTGCCACCTCAGCCTCGATCAGAAACTGCCGTTCGTCCTCGGGCTGGTCGCCGGTTTCGACGCTCAGATAGCGGATCTGGTCGTTCGGGATGATCACCTTGCAGCGTAGATCATCCGCCAGTTCCAGCGCGCGTTCGCGCAACTGATGCATGGCTTCGTTCAGGTCAGCAGTATCCACGGGAACATTGCCGACGCTGCGCCAGCCGCCTTCGGCCCGGTGCAGCAGCGAAATACCCTCGATTGACAATGACAGCGCAAAGCCGGGTTTCATGGTCTGAAAAACCGCATAGACAAGTTCTTACGCAGACCCCGAAGGGCCCGCGCGCCGAGATTAAAGCAGGTTCCCGCCGAGGGAAAGAAAAACACTCATTCTCCCCTTGCCCGGCAAAGCCCCGCGCACCCATCTTGAAGGGGTAGCAATGGGAGGAAGCGGTTTGAAGACATTTACTTTTCTGGCGGCGGCCCTGCTGGCAGCCGCGGCAAGCCTGGCCCACGCCGAAGAGCGCCGGATCACGGTCAATGGCACCGGTACGGTCGAAGCCGTGCCCGACATGGCAACAATCACACTGGGCGTGACCAACGAGAACGCCGAGGCAGTACAGGCGATGCAGGCAACCTCGGAGGCGGTGACGCAGATCCTGGCCCGGCTGGAAGAAATGGGAATTGAACCCCGCGACGTCCAAACCCGCGACCTGTCTTTGTCGCCAGTGTGGACCGGCCGGCGCGGGCTGGAAGGCGAGGTGCCGAGAATCACCGGTTTTGTCGCATCCAACCGTGTGTTCGTGCGGGTGCGGGACCTGGACGCGCTGGGAAGTGTTCTGGACGCGGTGATACGGGACGGCGCCAATGATTTCGGCGGTCTGAGCTTTGGAGTGCAGAACCCGGACCCGCTATCGGCCGAGGCGCGTACCAAAGCCGTGGAGAACGCAATGGAAAAAGCCCGGCAATTGGCCGAGGCCGGCGGTGTGCCGCTGGGACAGGTGATCTCGATCAGCGATCACGGCGGCGGCGGACGGCCGATGATGCGGATGGCCGAGATGTCGATGGCGGATGCCGGGGGTGTGCCCGTGGCCGCCGGAGAGGTGACGGTCGAGGCGTCGGTTTCGATGGTTTTTGCCATTGGGGATAACTAACTGCCGAACTTGGGGAAGGAGCTGGAGAAGCTCCTTTTTCATTGGCGATGACTGGACGTCACTAGGGCGTCTGTGAGTTCTTGAATGCAATATTTGTCAACATGTTGCAATGTGAAGTTCATGCGAAACCTCCCCGCCGGGTGTGGCTTCAGGGAAGTGCTTTAAGTCGGCGTCAGTCAGCGTGCTGGCCCGATAAGGTCAGAGGACCTAGAATGGCTTCATGAAACTCACCGCACAGGCCTTTGACAACTTGCCGTCAGATCGGCTCAAGCCCGCATTCGATCTCATCCACTACATGCTGGGCGAGGCTTTGCAGGCCGAGGATGCCGATGACGTCTTGACCGAGATGTCCGGACGTATTTGCCGGGCGGGCGTTCCGTTGGCGCGGGCGACATCCATTGTCCCGCTTTTGCATGCCGAGGCGGTCGCCAGTGCCCGGTTCTGGGAGGTCGAAAGCGGCGCGCGCAGCTACCTGTTCCCCTACACCAAGGAAAGCGGGGAGGAATACACACGCTCACCGGCGGCCGTCGTGCACGAAACCGGAGAATGGGTCACGCTGTGGTTGCCGGACACCCCTGATGAGACCTATGACATCGTGACCGAGCTCAAACAGGCCGGTCACACCCACTACATCATGGCGCCGGTTTTCATGAAAAGCGGGATGGCGGGCACGTTCAGCTTCGCCACGCGGTCACCAGATGGATTTTCGCCCGCCGACATCGCCTTTCTCCGCACAGTGTTTCCGGCCTTGGCCGCGTGTCAGGACATTCTGGCCACCACCCGCGCGATGCGCGAGGTTATGCGGATGTATGTCGGGGCCGAGCCGCAGCAACGCATCCTGTCCGGCGATGTGCACCGGGGCGAGGTCATGCATATCCGCTCGGCCATCCTGTTTGCCGATATGCGCCGGTTCACCGAACTGACCTCGGAAATGAGCGCCGAGCAGGCGACGCAACTGCTTAACGCTTATTACGACTGCATCGTACCGCCTATCGAAGATGCCGGGGGTGAAGTGCTGAAATTCATGGGCGACGGTGTTCTGGCGATTTTCCGGGCGGAAGGCGAGGGCAAGCAGACTTGCATCCGTGCCATGGAGGCCGCGCGCGAGGGGCTGGCACGGGTAAACGCAGCCGACACGTCCCCGCGCTTTGACGTGGGTGTCGCCCTGCACTTTGGCGAGGTGGCTTACGGGAATGTCGGGTCGGGGTTGCGGCTCGATTACACAGTGATCGGGCGGGACGTGAATCTGGCAGCCCGGGTGGCGAGCTTGTGCGGTAACCTCAGCGAACCCCTGTTGGTTTCAAACGATTTTCAACGACAGGCGGGCATACCGGCCCGGTCGGTCGGGACGCACACCCTAAAAGGGCTAAAAACCCCGCAGGAGGTATTTGCCGTGCGCAGCGACGGCTGACCGGTGTCGAGCGACGGTCCCGCTTCGATGGGCTGGTTTGAATTGACGACAGGTTGTCACTCGTCTGCCTGCAATCCCAAGGCGATGCCGTGGAGTTGTTTCGGACAAAAGAGTTTTGGCCTGCCTGATCCCCTCTGTGCAGGTTCTGCCCAGCGTCGTTTCGCAACCGAGGTCCCTCCAACACGCAAACAAGAAGCCACGCCGGGAAACTCAATGTTGCCGGGCGGCTCATTGCGCCGGCGAGCATATGCGTGAAGTCTATATTGCGCACAGGATTAGGCTTGGCGCCAATAAATCACATCCCGCTGCCGATCCGTGCCGCCGGGTACCAGCTCTTGGGGAGTGAAATGGCAGGTCGCTGCAAGCAAAAGAAAATCCCGCATGGCGCTTCGAGCCATGCGGGAACACTGTCTTGGCAATCTCTTTATGCCTTTGTGGTCAGGCGCACGCTTTGGCGAGGGCTTGATCCAAATCGGCAATCAGGTCGTCTGCATCCTCGATCCCGATCGACACCCGTACCACGTTCGGGCTGGCGCCCGCTGCTTCCTGCTGTTCCGGCGTCAGCTGCCGATGGGTGGTTGAGGCCGAGTGGATGATCAGGGAACGCGCATCGCCCAGATTGGCGACGTGGCTGAAGATTTCCAAAGCATTCACCAGTTTCACGCAGGCCTCATATCCGCCCTTGACCGCAAAGGTGAAGAGCGCGCCTGCGCCTTTGGGATAATGCTGTTTCACCCTTTCTTGATAGGGCGACGAAGGCAGCCCGGCATAGGTCACATACTCGACCCGATCATCGGTTTCGAGCCAGGCGGCGATCTTTTCCGCGTTTTCCACATGGCGCTGCATGCGCAGGGACAGGGTCTCGATCCCCAACAGGGTATAATGCGCCGCCTGCGGGTTCATGGTCATGCCCAGATCGCGAAGACCAACGGCGATGCCGTGGAAGGTAAAGGCCAGCGGGCCAAAGGTCTCGTGGAATTTCAGACCGTGATAGGCTGGTTCCGGTGTGCTAAGCGAGGGGAACTTGTCGCTGGCCGACCAGTCGAACTTGCCTGAATCGACGATGCAGCCGCCGGTGACCGTGCCATTGCCTGTCAGGTATTTGGTGGTCGAATGCACCACCAGCGTTGCGCCCTGTTCGATGGGACGACACAGATAGGGGGTGGCCGAGGTGTTGTCGACAATCACCGGAATGCCCGCCGCGTCGGCGATGTCAGCCAACGCCCGGATATCGGTGACATAGCCGCCTGGGTTGGCGATGGATTCGCAGAACACTGCGCGGGTGTTGTCGTCGATGGCGGCCTTCACCGCGTCCAGATCGTCGGTATCGACGAATTTGGCCGACCAGCCAAAGCGTTTGATCGTCTGGCTGAACTGGGTCACCGTACCGCCATAGAGCCGGGTCGAGGCCACCACGTTGCAGCCCGGCCCCATCAACGGGAACAGCGCCATGATCTGAGCCGCGTGACCAGACGAGCAGCAGACCGCGCCAACGCCACCTTCCAGCGTTGCGACGCGCTCTTGCAGAACCGCCACGGTCGGGTTGGTCAGGCGCGAATAGATATAGCCCACCTCTTGCAGGTTGAAGAGTGCGGCGGCGTGATCGGCATCGCGGAACACATAGGCTGTGGTCTGGTAGATCGGCGTCTGCCGCGCGCCGGTCGCCGGGTCGGGGCGGGCGCCTGCGTGAATCTGCAGCGTATCAAAGCCATAAGTGGGGCCGTTGGACATGTTCAAAGTCTCCCTCGCGAATATTGATTGCCGCAATGTGTAGGGCATCCCTTGGCCCCGCACAACGGAGCCTTGTTGACCACGTTGGATTTGATCGTAAGCGCGCCGTGTTCGCCCCACTTATTTAGGCCCGGAATCCAGGCACGTAGTGCCGCCGGGCCGCGCCCTCCCTCCCGCATGGGAGGGCGCATTGGCGATGCCCCGCGCCATTCATTCGTCGTCCGGGGCTTTTGAGATAAACCGCTGACCACGCCCCGAACGAGCGCCCACCCGAGGGAGGGCGCGGCCCTCCGTTGGGGCTAAATGCAAAGACTGTAATCGGGACAATCCGGATCGAAGAATTTGATGCCCGGCAATCTCGCGCCTCTAACGCAGCCAGAGCCCCGCGGATTTGATGCGGTTGCGGATCGCTTGTTCCTTGCGTGGCAGGTTGTCCTGATCGAACAGCGCCCGGACCTTTTCGCCCTTGTTCTGAAAAATCAGCTTCTTCATTGGTTCGTAGTTCTTCAGAACTTTCTTGAACTTGTTGGGCGCGGCAACGGTTTCCAGAACGTCGATCACGTGGTCGCTCTCGCGCGCATAAAGCAGCGGAAACAGGCGGTAGTGACAACTGATCGAACCGTCCAGAAGGCCGGAGGGCAAAGCGTCCCGGCCACCACCGAAGGAGTGGATGACCAGCGGCAATGCCACCTGGTCGAGCCATGGATCAAGGCTCTGCCCGGCCAGTTCCGGGATATCCTCCCACCGGATGGTCTTGGCGTAGTCCAGATATCTTTGGCCGAAGACGCGCGGGCAGCGATAGTAGAAGTATCCGGCGTTGAAATAGAGATAGCGGCGCCAGTAGCCTTCGGGCTGGCTCAGGTCCAGCGAGCTTTCGAAATCCAGTCCGAACCGGTCATAGAGCGCCTTCCAGATCCCGTCATGTCCGGGGCCATAGAGCGTCGGGTTCGGCCATGTCCCCTCGCATCTGAGCGACGCGCTCGGGCGGTCGAAATCGAACGGAACCGATGCCAGATCACCGGTGATCAGCGTGTCGGTGTCGAAAAAGACGAACGGCTCACCTTCGGGCAGTGCCGCAAGCGCTTCGATCTTGTTGCCATAGGGAAAGGCTTCGCCGAAAACCCGGTTTTCGAACGGAAGAACTTCGGCGTCCAACTGCTTGAGTGCCTTCAGGACATCTGCATTTCTGATGCTCGGATCATTCCGCCACTTGGGTCCGGGCTGCGGTGTTGCTACGAACAGGCGACCTTGGAAATCTGGGGACGTGTGACGCAGGGAGGCGGCAAACAGCACCGCCTCGTATTGCAAGCGATTGTTTTGTCCGATGATGACGATGTTGAAGGATGAGTTCGGCGCCCGATTGCGTGCCATTCTTTGTTCCAGCCGCCTGTCTGTTTTTCATAGCAAGTGTTGCGTTGGCGGGCACTATACGAGGTCGGCTGACGTGCAAAAAGCCCCGAAATTGCCCGGCTTGGCGCTTGGGCGACCGGCGCTCGACCTTAAATCAGCGCGGTGCTGAGGATCGGGAAATAGCTGAGCAAGATCAGCACCCCGGCGACCGCCAGAAGAAATGGCCAGAGGGCGGTGAAGATCGTGAAGGGCCGTACCCCGGACATGGCCGAGGCGATGTAAAGGCCTACACCCACCGGTGGCGTAAGCAGCCCCAGCACGAGGTTCAGGCTGATGACGACGCCGAACTGGAACGGATTGATGCCATAGGTGTTCACCGCAATCGGCAGCAGGATCGGCGTGACCAGGATTAGAGCCGCGATGCCGTCGATCAGCATGCCGACAAACAGCAGGCAGGCATTCACGATCAGTAGGAAGGTGAACGGGTCCGATGTTACTGTCGAGATGAACGCGGCCAGCTTTTGCGGCAGTTCCTCATAGACCACCACCCAGCCGAACACATTGGCGGCGGCGATCATGAAGATCACCAATGAGGAGTTGGTCGCCGTGCGCACAAACAGCCGCCCCAGATCACGCGGGTCGATCTCGCGATAGATCAGCCAGCCCACGGCAAAGGCGATCAGCGAGGCGACAGCGGCGGACTCGGTGGGGGTAGCGATGCCAAAGAGGATGCCTCCGACGATGGCAAGCGGGATCAGAAAGGCGGGCAGGGCGTCGCGTAGGGCGCGCGCGGCTTGCGTCAGCGTCATCCATTCGCCTGCGGGGAAATCCTGCGCCAGCCCGATCAGCGCCACGACGACAAAGAAGGCCGCCGCCATGATCAGGCCGGGAATGATGCCAGCGATGAACAGATCTCCGATCGGGAGTTGTGCCAGCACACCATATATCACGAACAGCATCGAGGGCGGGATGACCGGGGCCAGCAACCCTCCGGCGGCAGTGGTGGCTGCGGAAAAGCCGGGGTCGTAGCCCTCCTTTGTCATCGCCGGGACCATCGCGCGGGACATTACCGCGATCTGGCTGGCGGCCGAGCCGATGATGGCGGCCATGAACATGTTGGCGAGCAGATTGATGTAGGCGAGTCCGCCCCGAAACCCGCCGACGAACACCCGTGCAGCGCGTACCAGCCGCTGGGTCATACCGCCCTCGTTCATCAACTCTCCGGTCAGGATGAACAGCGGGATGGCGAGCAGGCCGTAATTCTCGACGCCTGAGAAGATCTGCTGCGCATAGCTGTCGTAGAGTACCAGATTGCCGCTGTCATAGATGTACCAGAGCGCGGTCAGCGCCAGCACGAAGGCAATCGGGACCGAGGCGAAGAGCAGGATCAGGAACAGGATCGGGGTCATTCGGCGGCCTCCACCTGCGCGGCCCTGCCGGGGTGGAACAGGTTTGCCGTCGCATGCAGCAGGGCACCCAGCGTGAAGAGCGGCATGACCAGCCAGATCCACACTTTCCTGATGCCGATGGTGTTGGTTGGCTCGGCATAGATGAAGTTGAAGGTCTGCCCCTGAAACGCCTTCACGTCCCACCCGGCCTGCATCAGTTGCCATGGCATGAACCAGCGCAGGCAGATCCAGACCATCAGGCAGGCGAAGACAAAGAGTACCAGATCGACAAAGCGCGTCAGCCAGCGGCGCGCGTGATCGGGCAGCACCTCGTTGATCAGCGTGACCGAAATGGCCGAGCGATAATGGATCGCAGCCGAGGCCGCCAGGAAACTCATCCAGACCATGGCATAGATCGCCGCCTCATCGACCCAGTAGATCGCATTGCCTGCCGCGCGGGTGACCACGTTCAATAGGATCAGCCCGGTGATCGAGGCTGCAAGCGCCGCCGCCAGAAAGATCTCAACCCGTGCCCAGAAGTGGGATGCCCTGTGGAGCATGTACCTGCCTATTCCTACACAAATCGGGCCGGAGCGTGCCCGGCCCGTTCCGCATCATTTCAGTAGCTTACTTGGTGTCCTCGGCGGCCTTGCGCAGATCGGGCAGGGACGGGGCCTTGGCGGTCCAGGTTTCCTCCCACTGGCCGATGGCATCGCCAAAGAAACTGGAATCGACCTCCTTGAAGGTCTTGCCGACCTTGGTCAGCGAATCCGTCCATTCCGGTTCCTTGGCGATATAGACGTCCAGCGTGCTGTCCACATGCTTGGCCATCAGTTCCGAGATCATCGCCTTGTCTTCATCGCTGAGGCCCGCATAGACCCGTGCCGAGATCAGGCCCACCATCGGGAACATCATGTGGTTCGAGATCAAGATCGTGTCCGCGTGCTCGTGGTATTTCAGCACGTTGATCAGTTCCACATCCATGTCGATGGCGTCCACCTGCCCGTTGGCCAGCGCGTCATAAACGGCGGGCAGGGGCATCGGCGTCGGCGCGGCACCCAGAGCGTTGTAGAAATCGAGGATCGGGTCGAACGGCGTGATCCGCAGCTTCAGCCCCTTGAGGTCATCGGCCGAGTTCACCTCGCCCCGGCTCAGGATCTGGCGCATCCCTGCTGAGCCATAGCCGACGCCAACCACTCCGGCCTCCTGCGGCAGCACGTCCAGCATCCCCTTCGCGGTGTCCGAGCGCAGGATCGCGGCGGCGTGGTCGATATTCGCGGCCAGATAAGGCGCATAGAAGGCGCCCATGTTGGGCACGCGGTTCGACACTTCGGCCACCGTCATGAACGCCATGTCCAGTGCGCCGGTCTGCAGCTGCTGCAGCATCTGCGCCTCATTGCCCAACTGCCGCGCCGGAAACACCGTCACGCTATGCGCGCCGCCCGATGTTTCGGCCAGTTCGGCGCCAAACGCCTCGGCAGCTTTGGTCCAGGTATGCGGCGGCGGGGTGATGAGGCCGAGGCGGAATTCCTTGGCGGCGGCGGGCAGTGCGGCCAGTACAAGCGCCGCGCAGGCGGCCCCTTGGGCCAGCCCCTTGAAGCTGAAAGTCATGTCTCTCTCCCTGATAGAATCATTGTTTTTCCGCGAGTTTAAGCGCGGATCAGAGTTTCACCCAACCCTCCGGTGGCTCTTTTCCGGGATGGACCTCACCACAATCGGGGCAGGTGCGGGCGGCTTCGTCGGCGTAGAAACCGTCATAAACAGGCGGCAGATCGCGGACGATGCTCTCCAGGATCAGCTCGGCCCGATGCACGCGCGTGCCGCAGTTGAAGCAGTACCACTCGATGGCGTCGTGCGCGCCCTCAGGACGCTTGGGTTCGATCACCAGCCCGATCGAACCCTCCTGCGGGCGCTGCGGTGAGTGGCGCACATGCGGCGGCAGCAGAAAGATATCGCCTTCGCGGATCGGCACATCGTAGAACTCGCCACCCTCATAGAGCTTGAGCACCATGTCACCCTTGAGCTGATAAAAGAACTCCTCGACCGGATCGTCATGGTAATCGGTGCGCTTGTTGGGGCCGCCCACCACGGTAACCATCAGATCTGCGTTCTCCCATACCTGTTGGTTGCCCACGGGTGGTTTCAGCAGATGCTTGTGCTCGTCGATCCATTTCTGGAAATTGAAGGCGCTCAGCCGTGCCATCGGTCTTTCTCCCTTGATCTCCCTGTCAAAGACAGGTTCGCGCCGGGATCGGTGTAGCGACAAGATGTTTGTCCGAAATCTGCTATTGGATATCTCGATACCTGCGCATCCTGTGATAACCTGGATCAGCATCCCAGCCACGATTTTGTGATTGCATTTGCAATCGCGCGCCGCCCGGCCACTTATCGACACCAAGCAGGTCAGGAGAAAGCCGATGAGGATCAACGCCGACTTCACCCAGCGCGCTGCCGTGCATTTTAACGAGGCCGACTGGGTCGCGTCCCCCTCTGCTGGGGTCGAGCGTAAGATGCTGGACCGGATCGGAGAGGAGGTGGCCCGGGCCACCACCATCGTTCGGTTCGCCCCCGGCAGCGCCTTTGCCGCCCATACCCATGATGGCGGTGAGGAGTTTCTGGTGCTCGACGGCGTGTTTCAGGACGAAAGTGGCGATTTCCCCAAGGGCAGCTATGTGCGCAACCCGCCGACCACCTCGCACACGCCCTCGGCGCAGGAGGGGGCGACCATCCTGGTCAAGCTGCACCAGTTCGACCCGGCGGACCGGACCGAGGTGCGCCGCTCGATCAACGCTGGCGGTGACGTGGCCCTGTTCCGCGACGCGCATGAAGATGTGCGCATCGAAACCTGGGCGCCGGGTGAGGCCGTTGAACACGACGCTTCTGCCGGGATCGAGGTCTTCGTGATTGAGGGCGGCTTTGCCGAGGCGGACGAGGAGTTCGGCACCTGGGACTGGCTGCGCCTGCCGCCGGGATCGACCTTCAACGGGGTCGCGGGCGGCGCGGGTGCGCGGGTCTGGATCAAGTCCGGGCACCTTTCGGGCATGGTGTGACGCCCGGAATCTCAGCAAAATATTGCAAAAAAACGCGGGGAAACCGGGTCAAACGGCCCGGTTTTTACTTTTTTGACCCCTCGATAAATTTTACCAATTGATAAAAAATTCAGATGTGGCACTCTGGTGGGCAGAAAACATAGCTCAGGGAGAGAGTGATGGCACACGGCCAGACGGCCCCCGGTATCGTGTCCGGGCGGCTATCCAGCGACGAGATTGCCCAGAACTTCAGCGACCTGCATCCGGCCTATGAACCGCATGAGGCGGCGGTGGCGGCGGATCGCTGTTATTTCTGTTACGACGCGCCATGCCAGGTGGCATGTCCCACCGACATCGACATCCCGATGTTCATCCGCCAGATCCAGGCGGGCAATCCCGAAGGGGCGGCGCAGACGATCCTGAACCAGAACATTCTGGGCGGCATGTGTGCCCGGGTCTGTCCGACCGAGACGCTGTGCGAAGAGGCCTGCGTGCGTGAAACCGCTGAGGGCAAGCCGGTCGAGATCGGGCGGCTGCAGCGCTATGCCACCGATACCGTGATGGCGGCGGGCATTCACCCGTTCGAACGGGCGGCGCCCACGGGCAAGAGTGTGGCCGTGGTCGGCGCCGGTCCGGCGGGTCTGGCCTGTGCCCACCGGCTGGCGATGCTGGGTCATGACGTGGTGATCCACGAGGCGCGCGGCAAATCCGGCGGCCTCAACGAATTCGGCATCGCCGCCTACAAGACCACCGAAAACTTCGCCGAGGCCGAGGTGGATTGGCTGCTCAAGATCGGCGGTATCACTATTGAGACCAGCTCTGCCTTGGGGCAGGGGATCACACTGGAGGGGCTGCGCGACAGCCATGATGCGGTATTCCTCTCCATCGGTCTGACCGGGGTCAACGCCCTGCGCGCGGCAGGCGAGGATAAGGATGGCGTCCGTGACGCGGTTGAGTTCATTGCCGAGCTGCGGCAGGCCGGGGATCTGTCGGCCCTGCCGGTGGGCCGCAACGTGGTGGTGATCGGCGGCGGCATGACGGCGGTGGACGCGGCGGTGCAGTCGAAACTGCTGGGCGCCGAGAATGTCACCATCGCCTATCGCCGCGACCGCGACGCCATGGGTGCCAGCCGGTTTGAACAGGATCTGGCCACCTCGAAGGGCGTCAAGATCATGTTCAACGTCCAGCCCGTGGCGGTGCATGGCAACGGGGCAGCAGCCGAGATCGAATTGGAGTATACTTTCGGCACAGGCGGTGACCTGACCGGCACCGGCGAGACTGTGCGCCTGCCCGCCGATCAGGTGTTCAAAGCCATCGGCCAGACGCTGGAAGGCGCGCCTGACGGCCTGGCGCTCGACGGGCGCAAGATTGCGGTGACCGGGCCGGGGCGTACCTCGGTCGAAGGCGTCTGGGCCGGGGGCGACTGTGCCGCGGGGGGCGACGACCTGACCGTGACCGCGGTGGCCGAAGGCCGTGACGCCGCCATGGACATTCACGCCAGCCTGTCCGCGTGACGGCAGGCGGACCGACGTGAGTATTTGGGAAAAGATGAAGATGCGGAACCGCATCAGGGAGGCCGGATAAATGGCTGATTTGACGACTGACTTTCTGGGCATCTCCAGCCCCAACCCGTTCTGGCTGGCATCCGCGCCGCCGACGGACAAGGAATACAATGTGCGCCGCGCCTTCGAGGCCGGATGGGGCGGTGTCGTTTGGAAAACGCTGGGGGCCGAAGGCCCGCCGGTGGTGAACGTGAACGGCCCGCGCTATGGCGCCATCTACGGTGCCGACCGGCGGCTGCTGGGGCTCAACAATATCGAGCTGATCACCGACCGCCCGCTTGAGACGAACCTTGAGGAGATGGCGCGGGTCAAGGCGGACTATCCCGACCGGGCGCTGATCGCCTCGATCATGGTGCCCTGTGAAGAAGCCGCGTGGAAAGCGATCCTCCCGCGGGTGGCCGAAACCGGAGCCGACGGGATCGAGCTCAATTTCGGCTGCCCGCATGGGATGAGCGAGCGGGGCATGGGATCGGCCGTGGGGCAGGTGCCGGAATATATCGAAATGGTCACCCGCTGGTGCAAGCAATATTACGACCGGCCCGTGATCGTGAAGCTGACGCCGAACATCACCGATATCCGCAAACCTGCGGTTGCGGCCAAGAATGGCGGTGCGGATGCGGTATCGCTGATCAACACGATCAACTCGATCACCAGCGTCAATCTCGACACCATGAGCCCCGAGCCCTCGATCGATGGCAAGGGCAGCCATGGCGGCTATTGTGGTCCGGCGGTCAAGCCCATCGCGATGTCGATGGTCTCTGAGATTGCCCGCAACTCCGAGACGCATGGCCTGCCGATCTCGGGCATCGGCGGCATCACCACCTGGCGCGACGCGGCGGAGTTCATCAGCCTCGGCTGCGGCAATGTGCAGGTCTGCACGGCGGCGATGACCTACGGTTTCCGTATCGTCGAAGAGATGAAGACCGGGCTCAGCCAGTGGATGGACGAGAAGGGATACCGCACCATCAACGACTTCGTTGGCCGCGCGGTACCCAATGTCACTGACTGGCAGTTCCTGAACCTGAACTACATCGCCAAGGCGAAGATCGATCAGGATCAGTGCATCAAATGCGGCCGTTGCTATGCGGCATGCGAGGATACCTCGCACCAGGCGATCTCGATCTCGGATGACCGCACTTTCGAGGTGATCGACGAGGAATGCGTGGCCTGCAATCTCTGTGTCGATGTCTGCCCGGTGGAGGGCTGTATCTCGATGGTCGAAATGCAGCCGGGTGAGGTAGATCCGCGTACCGGCGCGGTGGTCGAGGCCGAATATGCCAACTGGACCACGCATCCCAACAATCCGATGGCAAAGGCGGCAGAGTAGGGGATACCGGTATCCTGCACTAACTGGTTCGGCGCTAGAATGCCGCTGACGGACAGGATCAAAGGAGAATGTCACGTCAGCGCCGCCGCCGGGCCGGAACAAGGGCGGCAACAAGGTTTCGAGACTGGATCGGGACAGGTCCAAAAAAGAATGTAGCCCTGTCCAAGGCAAAGCAGCGCGACGCGCTTGCCGCCAAGAGTTTTGTGCAGCACTAGAAACAGGTCCGGAAGGATCTGGACGATATCCAGAAGCTGATACGCTCGATCGACGAGATGATGGAGAAGCTGAAGGAGGATCGCCAACTGGACCAGCGCTTCATGGTCCAGGTCACCAAGAAGGTGAAAGCGCTTCAGGATTTCGACAAGTTCATCAAGGTCTCGGCGCAGGAGCATATGGCCGGGGTGCAGCAGCCCAGGATGTACACCGCTATCGTCAAGGAAGCGGGGAAAGTGCCTAAGATCAGCACGGTCAAGAGGATGGGCGGCTTCACCATCTTGCTGGCGATTGCGATTGTCATTCTCAAGGTATCCTGGTGTTGAAACCGGCGAAATAGCTGTCACCCCTGAGGGGTCAGCAGCCGGGTAAAGAGCTGGTCCAGATAGGCGCTGGCGCCGGGATAAGGATCGGGTTCGGCATCCCCCAGAACGGCCCGAATCTGGACGTCGAAATCGGCGTAATGTTGGGTCAGAGACCAGATCGAGAAGATCAAGTGATAGGGGTTCACCTCGGCGATATGCCCTTCGGCGATCCAGCGGCGGATCAGTTGGGCGGTCTCATCCACCAGCGATTTGAGATCTGCGGACAGCACCGCGTGGATATGCGGTGCGCCGCGAATGATCTCATTGGCGAATAGACGGCTTTCGCGCGGATAATCCCGGCTCATCTCCAGTTTGCGGCGGATATAACTCAGCAGTTCCTGCAAAGGGTTGCCATTCGGGTCGATGGCCCGTAGCGGATCGAGCCAGGTGTCCAGCAGCCTCTCGAGCAGGGCGGCATAGATGGCATCCTTGCTGCGGTAGTAGTAAAGCAGATTGGGCTTGCTCAACCCGGCCTCGGTCGCGATCTGATCGACGGTGGCGCCGCGGAATCCGTGGGTGGAAAACACGTTCAGCGCCGCCTCAAGGATGGCGGCGCGGTTCTTTTTCTGGATTCGGGTCGGCGCGCGGTCCTCAGGCATCTGGGCTTCGTGTCTCTCTTTCCGCCAAACGCGCGCAGATTGGCACAAATCTCCCGCTGCGCGATGCAATTTCTTGACTGATGTCAGACCCGTGATAGCGTGAGTTTGACCAGATGGTCAAATCACGACACCAAAAGCGAGCCAAATCGCAAGCGACAGGGGGAGAGACATGGCAGCGCCGGCGCAGAATCTCAGGATCAATGGCGAGCGGCTGTGGGACAGCCTGATGGAGATGGCCAAGATCGGCCCCGGCGTGGCGGGCGGCAACAACCGTCAGACCCTGACCGACGAGGATGGCGAGGGCCGCGCGTTGTTTCAGAGCTGGTGCGAGGCGGCGGGCTGCTCGATGGGGCTCGACCAGATGGGCAACATGTTCGCGCGGCGCGAGGGCACGGATCCAGATGCGCTGCCGGTCTATGTGGGCTCACACTTGGATACGCAGCCGACGGGCGGCAAGTATGACGGCGTGCTGGGCGTGCTTGGTGGACTGGAAATCATCCGCACCCTGAACGACATGGGGATCAAGACCAAACACCCCATTGTGGCGACCAACTTCACCAATGAGGAAGGCACCCGCTATGCCCCCGCGATGCTGTCCTCGGGTGTGTTCGCGGGCATTCACACGCAGGACTGGGCGTATGACCGCGAGGATGCCGAGGGCAAGAAATTCGGCGACGAGCTGAAACGCATCGGCTGGCGCGGTGAAGAGGAAACCGGCGCCCGCCAGATGCATGCGTTCTTTGAGCTACATATCGAACAGGGTCCGATTCTCGAAGCCGAGGGCAAGGATATCGGCGTCGTCACCCACGGGCAGGGGTTGAGCTGGACGCAGGTGACGATCACTGGCAAGGACGCCCATACCGGCTCCACCCCGATGCCGATGCGGCGCAACGCGGGGCTCGGCATGGCGCGGGTGTTGGAGAAGGTGGATGAGATTGCGCTGTCTCATGCGCCGCATGCGGTGGGGGCGGCGGGCCATATCGACGTCCATCCCAACTCGCGCAACGTGATCCCGGGCAAGGTGGTGTTCACGGTCGATTTCCGCTCGCCCGAGCTGAGCGTGATCGAGGATATGGAGGCTCGGCTGCGCATCGAAGGCCAGAAAATCGCGGATGCGATGGGGCTGGAGATCGAATTCGAAAAGGTCGGCGGCTTCGATCCGGTCAAGTTCGACGACGGTTGCGTGGCGGCGGTGCGCGGCGCGGCCGAGCGGCTGGGTTATTCGCATCTGGATATCATTTCCGGCGCCGGTCACGACGCCTGCTGGATCAACCGGGTGGCGCCGACGGCGATGGTGATGTGCCCCTGCGTGGACGGGCTGAGCCATAACGAGGCCGAGGAAATCAGCCGGGAATGGGCCGCTGCCGGGGCGGATGTGCTGTTCCATGCTGTGGTCGAGACGGCGGAGATCGTGGAATAACCCGGGGCTCCGCCCCGGACCCAGGAGTGTTTGAGAAAAGATGAAGAAAGGCGCGTGTGCGTCCGCAGGGAGATGAGAACATGACTACAGTCATCAAGAACGGAACCATCGTCACTGCCGATCTGACCTACAAGGCGGATGTGCTGATCGAGAACGGCGTGATCGCTCAGATCGGGCCAAGCCTGTCGGGGGACGAGCAGTTGGATGCCACAGGCTGCTACGTGATGCCCGGCGGGATCGATCCGCATACGCATCTTGAGATGCCGTTCATGGGCACCTACAGTTCGGACGATTTCGAATCCGGCACCCGCGCTGGGCTGGCGGGCGGCACCACGATGGTGGTGGATTTCGCGCTGCCCAATCCGGGCGAGAGCCTGCTGGATGCGCTCAAGCGCTGGGACAACAAGTCGACGCGCGCAAATTGCGACTACTCCTTCCACATGGCGGTGACCTGGTGGGGCGAGCAGGTGTTCGACGACATGAAGACCGTGATCGAACAGCGCGGCATCAACACCTTCAAGCATTTCATGGCCTACAAGGGCGCGCTGATGGTGAATGATGACGAGATGTACGCCTCGTTCCAGCGTCTGGCCGAACTGGGCGGCATCGCATTGGTGCACGCGGAAAACGGCGACGTGGTGGCGGAGCTCAGCGCCAAACTGTTGGCCCAGGGCAATAACGGTCCCGAGGCGCACGCCTATTCCCGTCCGCCGCAGGTCGAGGGCGAAGCCACCAACCGCGCCATCATGATCGCCGACATGGCGGGGGTGCCGCTTTATGTCGTGCACACCTCCTGCGAGGACAGCCACGAGGCGATCCGCCGGGCGAGGATGCAGGGCAAGCGGGTCTGGGGCGAGCCGCTGATCCAGCATTTGACCCTGGACGAAAGCGAGTATTTCAACCCCGATTGGGACCATGCCGCGCGCCGGGTGATGTCGCCTCCGTTCCGCAACAAGCAGCATCAGGACAGCCTGTGGGCGGGGCTACAATCCGGGTCCCTGTCTGTCGTGGCCACCGACCATTGTGCCTTCACCACCGAGCAGAAACGCTATGGCGTAGGCGATTTCACCAAGATCCCGAATGGGACCGGAGGGCTTGAGGACCGGATGCCGATGCTCTGGACCCATGGCGTGGCCACCGGACGTCTGACGCCGAACGAGTTCGTGGCCGTGACCTCGACCAATATCGCCAAGATCCTGAACTGCTATCCCAAGAAGGGTGCGGTGCTGGTCGGAGCGGATGCAGACCTGGTGGTGTGGGATCCGGAGAAAACCAAGACCATTCAGGCCTCTACGCAGCAATCCTCAATCGACTACAACGTGTTTGAGGGCCATGACGTCAAGGGTCTGCCACGCTTTACCCTGACCCGTGGACACGTCGCTGTGCATGACGGCGAAATCCGTACTCAGGAAGGCCACGGCAAATTCGTTGCGCGCGAGGCGAATGCTACGGTGAACAAGGCGCTGAGCACATGGAAGGAACTGACCGCACCGCGCCCGGTGGAGCGGAGCGGTATTCCGGCGACGGGGGTTTGAAGTGGAGAAAGAAGCCTGGGAACTCGGGCGCCCCCCGCTGGGCCGCTATGCGGGATTTGTCGCTGTGACCATTCTGTTTGCACTCATGGCGATGTCGCTTTTCGCAATCGCTTCCACGGATGCTTCGGAACGCATGAGCATGATTATGGGTCTCCCTTGGGTTTTTGGATTTCTCTTTTTCTGGGGAAGTCCGATTTGGGTGCCGGTGTTCATAATCGCTTTGTTACCTGGGTTTGCAATCTATCGTGGGGTGGTGTCTCTGATGTTGATCGCCCGGCTCGCGCCCGGTTTAGCAACCGCGTCGGCAGTCATAACAGTTAGCCTTGTTAGCTCTTTGGGAATCCCGTTCGGACTCCATCTCTCGGGGAACGACAATACGTTTTCAGGTGTTTTTGAGTTTCGCCAATATTGGCCAGTAATATTTGGCGTTCCAGCTGCTCTTTTTTCGGCATACCTGATCCTCTACACAAAAGAAAAAACATGAAGCAACACCAAGCTCAACCGGTCGTCGAAGCCAAAAACCTCGACCTCACCTTTCAGACCAATGACGGCCCGGTCCATGCGCTCAAGGACGTCGGCCTGACGGTCGAGAAAGGTGAGTTCGTCAGCTTCATCGGCCCCTCCGGCTGCGGTAAGACCACCTTTCTGCGTTGTATCGCAGCGCTGGAGACACCAACCGGCGGTGCGCTCTCGGTCAATGGCATGACGCCGGACGAGGCGCGGCGGAACCGGGCCTATGGCTACGTGTTCCAGGCCGCAGGGCTTTATCCGTGGCGGACCATTGCCAAGAACATCAAGCTGCCGCTTGAGATCATGGGATACTCCCGCGCCGAACAGGATGAACGGGTGAAGAATGTTCTGGAACTCGTTGATCTGGAAGGGTTTGGTAGCAAGTTCCCGTGGCAGCTCTCGGGTGGGATGCAGCAGCGCGCCTCGATTGCGCGAGCGCTTGCCTTTGATGCCGACATCCTGCTGATGGACGAACCCTTCGGAGCGCTGGACGAGATCGTGCGGGACCACCTGAACGAGCAGCTTCTGGCGCTCTGGGCGCGGACCGAAAAGACCATCGGTTTCGTTACGCACTCGATCCCCGAGGCGGTGTATCTCAGCACCAAGATCGTGGTGATGAGCCCGCGTCCCGGCCGGATCACGGATGTGATCGAAAGCCCGCTGCCCAAAGAGCGTCCGCTGGATATTCGTGACACGCCCGAATTCATCGAGGTGGCGCACCGGGTGCGCGAAGGGCTCCGGGCCGGGCATGAGGACGGGCAGTGATGACTGAGACCGGGATCAGACGCGCCACGATCGAGGATGTCCCTGCCTGTGCCCGGGTGATCAGCACCTGGATGGATGAGACGGACTGGATGCCGCCCGAACTGCCGCAGGAGGAGCTTGAGGCGCTGATCCGCGAGGCATTCCCGGCCCGCGAGATCTGGGTCGCGGGCGATCCGTTGGATTGCTACATGTCCGTCGATCCCAAGGCGGGCAAGGTCGGCGCGCTTTATTGCCTCAGAACCGGTCAGGGGATCGGCAAGCGCCTGCTGGACAAGGCCAAGGAGGGGCGGCAGAGCCTGTGGCTGACCGCGCATGAACCGAACCGGGATGCGCAGCGGTTCTACCGGCGCGAAGGGTTCGTCGAGGCCGGTCGCCTGCCGCCCGAGCCGCCCGAAACGCTTCCGGTGATCAGAATGGAGTGGCACGCATGAAATCCATTCTCGCCATTCTGAGCGTTGTCACCTCAATCGTCGTCCTGTGGTACGCGGCCTGCATTCCGATGAATATCCAGGGGGTGCTGACCGAAGCTGAACGGGCGGGGGCCGCGGTGATGCCCGCGACCGCCAAGGAGCGGCGGGGGCTGAACGAATTTGGACTGGCCGCCCGGAACAGCTTTGTCATCCCGGCCACGTGGGCGCAGGATCGCCCCCGTCTGCCTGCGCCGCATCAGGTGGCAGCGGAACTGTGGGAGACCACGGTGGGCAAGAAGATCACCTCGAAGCGCTCGCTGGTCTATCACGGCTGGGTGACGCTGAGTGCGACGCTTCTGGGGTTCGCCATCGGCACGGGGCTGGGCA
This sequence comes from Ruegeria sp., assembly GCF_040830605.1. Lineage (GTDB taxonomy): Bacteria > Pseudomonadota > Alphaproteobacteria > Rhodobacterales > Rhodobacteraceae > Ruegeria. The sequence continues at coordinate 186,721 of NZ_JBFOMD010000009.1, read as the reverse complement.
TTCTGCTGGCGGTAGGGATCGTGCATTCCCGGGTGATGGACATGTCGGTGATGCCCTGGGCCATCGTCAGCCAGACCATACCGATCATTGCGCTGGCGCCAATGATCATCGTGGTGCTCTATTCCGTGGGCGTGCAAGGGATCATTCCCAAGGCGGTGATTTCGGCTTACCTGAGTTTTTTTCCGGTCGTTGTCGGCATGGTGAAAGGGCTGCGCAGCCCGGACGCGATGCAGCTTGATCTGCTGCAAACCTACAACGCCACCCGGTCGCAAGGGTTCTGGAAACTGCGGCTGCCAGCGTCGATGCCGTATCTTTTTGCTTCGCTCAAGATCGGGATCGCGGCGTCTCTGGTTGGTGCCATCGTGGGCGAGCTGCCCACCGGCGCGGTGGCGGGTCTCGGTGCGCGGCTGTTGGCGGGGAGCTACTATGGCCAGACCGTGCAGATCTGGTCGGCGCTGTTTGCGGCGGCGATTCTGGCCGCTTGCCTGGTGGGTTTGCTGGGGTTAATCGAGCGTGGGGTGCTGAAGCGGATGGGGATCGTGTGATGGCGAGGTTGGACACAGGGGGCTCTGCCCCCGTCGCGCAGGCGCGACTCCCCCGGGATATTTTTGAACAGAAGAAGGGGGCGGGGCGCGCGCGATGATGCTGGTGGTGTTTGCCTTGGCGCTTTGGCTGCTGGGATGGTGGGTCAATGCGCGGCTGGCCGGGGGGCCTCATGCCGGGCTGCGTGGGGTGCAGCTTTTGGTACCGGTGATCTTCGGCCTGACCGTTGTCGGCGTGTGGGAGTTGCTGGTGCGGGGTTTGCAGGTGCCGCTGGTGATCCTGCCCGCGCCATCGGGCATCGCGGTTCGGTTTGCCGACAGCCTGCCGATATTGTGGGCCGATTTCGTGCAGACCATCCTCAAGGGTGCGCTGAGCGGGTATGTGATCGGCTGCGGCGCGGCGTTCCTGACCGCCATTGCCATCGACCGGTCGGATTTTCTGCGCATGGGGTTGCTGCCGGTGGGCAATTTCGTGGCCGCGCTGCCCATCGTGGGCACGGCGCCCATTCTGGTGATGTGGTTCGGGTTCGATTGGCAGTCCAAGGCTGCCGTGGTCGTGGTGATGGTGTTCTTTCCGATGCTGGTCAACACCGTGGCCGGGTTGCGCGAGGCCACCGCGATGCAGCGCGATCTGATGGAGACATACGCCGCCTCGTACTGGCAGAGCTTTTTCAAGCTGCGGTTTCCGGCGGCGATGCCGTTCGTGTTCAACGGCCTCAAGATATCGACCACGCTGGCGCTGATCGGGGCGATCGTGGCCGAGTTCTTTGGCTCACCCACCGTGGGGATGGGGTTTCGCATCTCGACCAGCGTGGGGCAGCTGGCTCTGGACATGGTCTGGGCCGAGATCGTGGTGGCGGCGCTGGCGGGCACGGCGTTTTATGGGCTGGTGGCGGTGATCGAAAAGGCAGTGACCTTCTGGCATCCCTCGCAGCGCGGATAGGGTAGGATAATCAAGAATGACCCCGAAACGGGGCGCCAATTGCAACAAGGAGAGAAGATGATGAAACAGCTACTGAGCGGGGCGGTTGCCGCCTTTACATTGGCAGCCGGCGGCGCCTGGGCCGCAGATGAGGTTACCCTGCAGCTCAAATGGGTGACCCAGGCGCAGTTTGCCGGATATTATGTGGCGCTGGATCAGGGGTTTTATGAGGAGGAGGGGCTGGACGTCACCATCCTTCCTGGCGGTCCCGACATCGCGCCCACTCAGGTGATCGCAGGTGGCGGTGCCGATGTGACCGTCGAGTGGATGCCCGCCGCGCTGGCCGCGCGCGAAAAGGGCCTGCCGCTGGTCAATATCGCGCAGCCGTTCAAAAGCTCCGGCATGATGTTGACCTGCTGGAAGGATGCCGGCATCGCCGCCCCTGAGGACCTGAAGAACCGCACGCTGGGCGTCTGGTTCTTTGGCAACGAGTTCCCGTTCATGAGCTGGATGAGCCAATTGGGCATCGACACCGGTGGCAAGAGCGAGACTGGCGTCGAAGTGCTCAAGCAGGGCTTCAACGTGGACCCGCTGCTGCAGCGTCAGGCCGATTGCATCAGCACTATGACGTACAACGAATACTGGCAGGTCATTGATGCTGGCGTCAGCCCGGATGAGTTGGTGACCTTCAAGTACGAAGATCAGGGTGTGGCGACACTGGAGGATGGTCTCTATGTGCTTGAGGACAAGCTGAGCGACCCGGCCTTCGTCGACAAGATGCAGCGCTTTGTGCGGGCGTCGATGAAGGGCTGGAAATGGGCCGAGGAGAACCCGGATGACGCTGCCGGGATCGTGCTCGACAACGATGCGACCGGTGCGCAGACCGAAGAGCACCAGAAGCGCATGATGGGTGAGATCGCCAAGCTGACTGCCGGATCGAACGGCGCGCTGGACCCGGCCGATTTCGACCGCACGGTCAAGACGCTGCTGGCCGGTGGCTCGGATCCGGTGATCACGGCCGAGCCCGAGGGCGCCTGGACCCACGAGATCACCGACGCGGCGCTGAACTGAGCCTGCGGACACGGGTACCAGACCGAACAGGATGGCGGAGGCCATCGTCACGGCCCCTTCCCGAGGGGCCGTGTTTTTTGTGATGATCGTCGGTTTTGAGGCTGGCGAAGTAGGGTTGGTGAACTAGAATAAGGGCGAAGAAACATGCAGTTGATCCGCTTAGCGTTTCTAGTTGGGAGATAATGCAGAATTTTGCATCAGAAATCAGCACCGCACTTCTCCTGATCCTCAAAGGAGATGCCGAGCTGTGGGCGATTGTGCTGCTGTCGCTGCGCGTGTCGCTGCTGGCAGTGCTGATTTCTGCAATGATCGGCATGCCCTTGGGGGCGGCGCTGGCGGTTGGGCAGTTCCGAGGACGGCGCGCGGTGATCGTGCTGATGAACGCGCTGATGGGTCTGCCGCCGGTGGTGGTGGGGCTGCTGGTTTATCTGATGTTGTCGCGCTCGGGCCCGTTGGGGGTGTTGCAACTGCTGTACACGCCGACCGCCATGATCATCGCGCAAGTGGTGCTGGTGACGCCGATTGTCGCGGCGCTGACCCGGCAGGTGGTCGAGATGCTGGCCGAGGAATATTCCGAACAGCTCCGCTCGCTGGGCGTGTCGCGCCTAGCCTCGGTGCCGGTGCTGCTGTGGGATGCGCGGCTGGCGTTAGTCACCGCGCTGCTGGCCGGGTTCGGGCGGGCGATTGCCGAGGTGGGCGCGGTGATCATTGTGGGCGGCAACATCAACCATGTGACCCGGGTGATGACCACCACCATCGCACTGGAAACCTCGAAGGGCAATCTGGCGTTGGCGCTGGCGCTGGGGGCGATCCTGATCGGCATCGCGGTCGCGGTAAATGCGCTGGTCAGCCTGCTGAGCCTGCGGGCGGAACAGGAGGGACTGAGCCATGCGTGACCTGGCGGTTGAGCCCATGGGTGTACTCGAGGCGCGCGGCCTGCGTATCGGACACAATGGCAGCACGCTGCTGGATGTGCCGGCACTGCTCTTGGACGGGCCGGGACCGACTCTGATCCTGGGCCCGAACGGCGCTGGCAAGAGCCTGCTGCTGCGCTGCCTGCACGGGTTGATCGTGCCCGAGGCCGGGCGCGTGCTGCAGGATGGTCATAACCTCGGGCCGGCGCATAAGGCACGGCAGGCGATGGTGTTTCAGCGTCCGGTGCTGCTGCGGCGTTCGGTTACGGCCAATCTGGATTTCGTGCTCCGGCGGCAGGGGCTGAACCGTCCCGCCCGCCGCGCCCGGATCGAAGAGCTGTTGCACGAGGGCGGGCTGGCCGCCAAGGCGCGGCAATCGGCGCGCTCGCTTTCAGGTGGTGAGGCGCAGCGGCTGGCGATTCTGCGGGCACTTGCGACGGAGCCCGAGGTGCTGTTTCTGGACGAACCCACCAGCGCGCTGGATCCGGCGGCGACGCAGGCCATCGAAAAGATGATCCTGCGCGCCTCGAGCCGTGGGGTGCGGATCGTGATGGTAACCCACGACATCGGTCAGGCGCGGCGCCTGGCGGCGGATGTGGTGATGATGCAGGGCGGGCACGTGGTTGAACACGGGCCTGCGGATGAAGTGCTGCAAAACCCGCGGAGCGAGGCGGCAAGGCGCTACCTCGCGGGGGGGCTGCTGATCTAGAGCATGATGCGCAAAAGTGGGAACCGGTTTTGTGCTGTTCGGGCATGCGCAATCAAATAAGGCCGCAGCCTGCTGCGTGAATGATAATGAACGCAACGCGCTCCGGCGCGCATGTGACAGGAGAGAGTGGAATGATCGGAACTTGGGTCCGGGCCGGTGTAATCGCGCTTGGATTGGGGGCAGGGGCGGCGCAGGCCGAGGCGCCCTTCATCGTGGTGCAATCGACCACTTCGACGCAGAATTCGGGGCTGCTGGATTACATCCTGCCAGGATTCGAGGCCGAGACCGGCATCGAGGTGCGGGTGGTGGCCGTGGGCACCGGGCAGGCGATCCGCAACGCGCGAAATGGCGACGGCGATGTGCTGCTAGTCCATGCCAAGGCGGCGGAAGAAGAATTCGTGGCCGAGGGCTGGGGCATCGAACGCTTCGACGTGATGTATAACGACTTCGTGCTGATTGGGCCCAAGTCGGACCCGGCAGGGGTTGGGGGCGGTCAGGACATCGTGGCGGCCTTGACTGCCGTTGCCGGGGCCGAGGTTCCCTTTGCCTCGCGCGGCGATGACAGCGGCACGCACAAGGCTGAGATGCGGTTTTGGCAGGCGGCGGGTATCGACGCCGGGGCGGCCTCGGGTGAATGGTATCGCGAGACCGGCTCGGGCATGGGCGCAACGCTGAACATTGCCGCCGGGATGGGCGCCTATGCGCTGACCGACCGGGCCACCTGGATCGCCTTTGGCAACAAAGGGAATCTGGAGGTGCTGGTCGAGGGTGACCCGCGGCTTTTCAACCAGTACGGGGTCATTTTGGTGAACCCCGAACGGCATCCGGGCGTGCGGGCTGAGGCCGGGCAGAGATTCATCGACTGGTTGCTGGGGCAGGACGGGCAGACGGCGATTGCGTCTTATCGATTGGATGGGCAGCAGCTGTTCTTTCCGAATGCACAGATACGGCCCTAACGGGCCGTGCCTCCGGCGGGAGTATTTTTAAAAAGATGAAGATGCAGGGGCCTGTCCGGCGGGCTGTATTGCTAGCCGCTGGCGCCGTTGTGGTGGATTTGGCCGAGGCCGGTGAGGTCATAGCCGCCCAGTTCCTCGGCGCGGGTGGCGAAGCGGTTGGAGCGCAGGAAGGTTATGAGGTTCTGCATCGGCGGCTCAAAAAAGGCGCGGCGCCAGATGGCGAGGTCAAAGCGTTCCTCATGCGTTGAGACGAAGTCCAGCCCGTAGAGACCCGCCAAGGCGCCGAGGCCGAAGCCTGCTTCGGCCTTGCTGTCATGCAGGGCAATCGCCAGTTCCTCTTCGGTGCGGGCGCAGGCGGGCAGGGCGGCGAGATCGTCATGGGTCAGGCCATGCGTGGCCAGTTGTGCCTCGAACAGGCGCTGGCTGGCGGCGCTGTGCTGGCGCAGGACGACCTGCCGGTTCTTCAGGTCTGCAAAGCCGGAGATGCCTTTGGTGCCGGGGGCCAGCAGCAGCCCCCGCTGGCGGCTGGCGATTTCGATCAGCACCACCGGAGCTTCGCCCAGAGCGTCGCGCAAGGCGCGCGTGTTGAACCCGTCGTCCTCGTGGATATGCAGCGCGGCGGCCTGGGCCGAGCGGGATTTCAGCCGCTCAAGCCCATCAAAGGAGCCGTCATAATAGGTGGCCAGCCCCGAGCCGCTTTCGCGCAGCGCCCAGTCCAGCAGCGGATCGTGACTGCCTGCGACGATCGGGGGCAGGGGTGGGTCGGCCACTTGTGGCCCCGAGCGCGAGGCGTTGAGCCAGGCCACGACCTCAGCCCGGGGAAACAGCAGCTTGCCCATGGCGCGGACGCAGGGAATCTCGCCCGACGAGGCCAGATCGTAGGCCTTGCGCTCGCCGATGCGCAGCAGGTCGGCCAGTTCGCGGGTGGTCAGGTATTCGGCCATTCAGTCGAGGCGCACGGCGGGGCCGGCGGTGGCATCGGCAGAGGTAAAGCCGATCTGTTTCAGCGCAAACGGGGCGGAGGCAGTGATCACGACCATCGCGGCGACAGCGGCAAGAAAGGCTTTCATCTTTGGTCCTCCGGCTCAGTTGTCCGTTGCGGTGGCGCGGCGCAGATAGGCGATCAGGTCGGCGCGGTCCTGGTCCCCGGCGATCCGCTGCATCGGCATCTTGGAGCCCGGAATGTAATGGTCCGGGCCCTGATCGAAAAGGGCATTTATGGTCTCATCCGTCCAGATGATGTCCGCGTTCTTCAGCGTCCCGGAATAGAGATAGCCGGGCAGCGTGCCCGCGCGGCGTCCGAACAGGCCATGCAGCGTCGGCCCGGCGCGGCGTTTGCCGTCGGCTGTCAGCGCGTGGCAGATCGAGCATTTGCGGGCAAACTGGCGCTCTCCGTTGCCCATCTCGTCGGGGTTCTTGAGAAAGCTGCGTTCGGCGCCTGCCATCTGCTCATGTTCGGACAGCGACGCCAACGGCCAGCTATACATGGCGTCGTCGATGCCGCCCGCGTGGATGTTCTCGCCATCGGGAGAGAACGCCAACGCCCAGACCGGCCCGCGCAGGGTGGCACGGAAATCGTGGGAGATGGTCCAGCTTTCCGTGTCGATCACCATGATATAGCCTTGGCCATCCCCCACCGCGAGCTGGCGGCGGTCGGGGCTCAGCGCCAGCGCCAGAATGGGGCGGCGGTCGAGGGTGAAATCGTGCAACTCCGCGCCGGTCTCCGGGTCGATGATGCGGGTGACGCCATCGACGGCGCCATAGGCCAGCCAGCCGTCTGTAGTGTTGAACACCAGTTGGTTGATGCCGAAACCGTGTTTCACGATCTGCCGGATCTCGGCGCCGCTGGCCATGTCCCACTCGCGCAGGATGCCATCCATCCCAGCAGAGTAGAGCCGCGTGCCGTCCGGGCTGAACGTGACCGCATTGACGCCGCTGCCGGTGGGGCCGAGCATCTTCGGGTCGGACCCATCCACTGGCCAGATCCCGATGGTGCCGTCCCAACTTGCGGTGGCGACATGGGTTTTCGAGGCCGCGATATTCACAATCTTGCCCTTGTGGCGGCCCACCACATCGCCGCCGGGCCACCTGCGCAGGGTGAAATCGTCGCCCGCCGAATAGACCGCAATGCCGTTGAAGATGACCGTATTGACGGCGGCCTCGTGCCCTTCCAGCCAGCGCGGCTTGTGGCTGTTCCAGACCCCTACGGAATTGTCGAAACTGGCGGTGGCGATGCGCCCGTCCGGGGCGGCGGCGATGCCCATGATCGGGCCGCCATGGCCTTTTAGCGTAAAGAACTCCGCCGCGCTCAGGGGCAGCGGTAGCAGGGCCAGAACCAGCGCCAGACGCCGCATCTATTCCGCCGGTGAGGGGGCGCTTCGTGAGGCGTCGGCCTCTTTGACCTCCTCCAGCCACAGGGAATGGTGTTCGCGGGCCCATTGTTCCTCGACCTCGCCGGTGCCCATGGCGTCGAATGCGCCCTCCATCCCGACCGAGCCCAGATAGATATGGGCGAAGATGATGGCGAGGAAGGCAAAGGCGACCATGAGGTGCCAGAGCTGGGCGTATTGCATCTCTTCATGCGGCGACATCTGCTCGGGCAGGGTGAGACCCATCAACTCGGGCAAGCCGGTGGCATTGGCGACCACAAAGGTCTTGGCAAACATTGGCAGCTCGAACGGAAACAGCAGCGACAGGCCCGACAGGCTGATCGAGATGCCGAGGATGACGCAGGCCCAGAAGATCAGCTTTTGCCCGGCATTGAACTTGCGCGCGGGTGGGTGGCTGCCCTTGGTGAACAGGCCGCCGCCCGCCGCCAGCCATTTCAGGTCGTGGCGGTTCGGGATGTTGTGCACCACCCAATTGAGCGTGATGATCACCAGCCCCAACATGAAGGCCCAGGCGAGATTGTTGTGCAGCCATTTGCAAGCCAGCGCGATGGTGGCAAAGCCGGATTTTCCGATGAGCGGGATCAGAAAATCGCGGCCATAGAGTGTGATCAGGCCGGTGGCGCCGAGGATCAGGAACGAACCGCCGAACAGCCAGTGGCCGAAGCGTTCGAAGCCGGTGAAGCGGGTGACGGTGCGCCCGGGTTTTTTGCCATCGATGCGGATCTTGCCCCGGATCAGGAAAAACAGCAACAGAATGGCCAGCATCCCGCCCATCGCGTAGGTGCCGTAAAGGCGCAGCGGGCCGGTGCGGAAGTTGAGCCACCACATACCGCTGTCCTGAATGATCACCTCCGCCGCCGGGCTGCGGGATGAGACGGTGATATCCGCCGAGCCGTAGCGCAACGCGCGGTAGAGATCGCTGTCCGAGGCGATGCCGCGCGTTCCCAACTGCCCGATCAGTGCCTCGACATTGCCCTGACCGGTGTTTCCCGCGCGATGGCTGTTATCCACTTTCTCGCCGCGCTGGCGCGCCAGAATATCCTCCAGCGTCGTGGCGCCGCCGGTGGCTGTGCGGTCCGGATCGGGGGCAGGGGCCTCCTGCGCCCAGGCGAAGGTGGTCCAGATCAGCAGGATGAGCAGCGAAAGCATAGGGCGCATCGGTCGGGTCTCCCAAAGGTTCCGGATCAGCGGTCGAAGCCGCCCACCTGGTCGTAGAAATTGGCGCCCATCGGACCCAGCGCCTGGCGCACCTCGTCATTGACGGCGCCGTAGACGTCAAAGCCGGTGGGGGTGAGTGCCGCCAAGAAGCGGTCGGCGAAATGGGCGCCAAAATTGCCCATGTGGATCATCGCATCTGTGGCGCTGGCATAGCGCTCGAAGATATGCACCTCGGACCCCTCGCGGTGCCACTCGTAGGCCTTGGCGCCGGTTTCCTTGAGCGTTGAGGCGACCATTTCGGGCATCAGCGTCTCGAACGCTTCTTCCTGCCCGTCATTGATCGCCAGCCGCAGAATCCAATAGACGTCTGGGGTCATGCCATGCCTCCGTTGCGCAACGCATCCCCGCCAAAAGGCGGGGTTTCATAGGGGCGAGCGGCCCCGGATCATCTCCGGGGCCGTCCCATGCGCGTGTCAGCCGCCCTTCTGGTCGTAGGCGGTGCCCCAACCCCAGGCGCCCGAGCCAAAGCCGCGCGCCACCACGCGTTCGCGGTAGATGGCCGAGACCACATCGCCGTCACCGGCCAGCAACGCCTTGGTCGAGCACATCTCGGCACAGAGCGGCAACTTGCCTTCGGCGATCCGGTTGCGCCCGTATTTGGCGAACTCGGCGGTCGAGTGGGTCTCCTCGGGGCCGCCGGCGCAGAAGGTACATTTGTCCATCTTGCCGCGCGATCCGAAGTTGCCCGCCTGCGGGTATTGTGGCGCGCCGAACGGGCACGCGTAGAAGCAATAGCCGCAACCGATGCACAGGTCCTTGGAGTGCAGGACGACCCCTTCTTCGTTCTGATAGAAGCAGTCGACCGGGCACACCGCCATGCAGGGCGCGTCCGAACAATGCATGCAGGCCACCGAGATCGAGCGTTCGCCCGGATTGCCGTCATTGATCGTCACCACCCTGCGGCGGTTGATGCCCCAGGGCACCTCGTGCTCGTTCTTGCACGCAGTTACGCAGGCATTGCATTCGATGCAGCGTTCAGCGTCGCAGAGAAACTTCGCTCTAGCCATTTATCGTCCTCCTCACGCTGCCCAGATCTTGCATAGAGTACATTTCGACTCCTGCATCTGGGTTACTGAATCGTAGCCATAGGTCTGGGCGGTGTTGGAACTTTCACCCAAGACATAGGGGTCGGCGCCTGCGGGATATTTGTGTCGCAGATCCTCGCCCTGGAAATGGCCGCCAAAGTGGAATGGCATGAAGGCCACACCGGCACCGACCCTGTTGGTCAGCATCGCCATCACCTTGACCTTGCCGCCTTCGGGACCTTCGACCCAGACCTGTGCCCCGTCGCGGATACCAAGGTTGTTGGCGTCGCGTGGGTTGATCTCGACGAACATGTCCTGCTGCAGCTCGGCTAGCCACGGGTTCGACCGGGTTTCCTCACCGCCACCCTCATATTCGACCAGACGACCTGACGTGAGGATTATCGGGTAATCCTTTGAAAAGTCGTTCTTCTGAATCGACGCATAAAGGGTGGGCAGGCGATAGGCATGCCGGTCCTCGTAGGTCGGATAATCCGCGACCAGATCGCGGCGCGGCGTGTATAGCGGCTCGCGATGCAGCGGGATCGGATCCGGGAAGGTCCAGACGACCGCACGGGCCTTGGCGTTCCCGAAGGGCGCACAGCCATGCTTGATCGCAACCCGCTGGATACCGCCGGACAGGTCGGTCTTCCAGTTGGTTTCCGGCCCCGCAACAGCGTCGATCGCCGCGCGTTCCTCGGCGGTCAGGTCACCATCCCAGCCAAGGTCCATCAGCATCTGCATCGTGAATTCGGGATAGCCATCCTGAATTTCCGACCCGGCGCTATAGACCCCTTCGGCCAGCAGGTTGTCGCCATCGCGTTCCACGCCGAAACGGGCGCGGAAGGTCAGGCCGCCTTCGGCCACCGGTTTCGACATGTCATAGAGGTTCGGCGTCCCCGTATGACCCATCTCTGCCGTCCCCCAGCAAGGCCAGGGCAGACCGTAATACTCGCCGTCATTGGGTCCACCAATGGCTTGCAGCGTGGTTCGGTCGAACGTGTGCTGGTTGGCCATATGGCTTTTCAGACGTTCCGGCGACTGACCGGTATAGCCGATCGTCCAGAGGCCCGAGTTGAACTCGCGCGTGATGCTCTCGACATTCGGGGTTTCGGCGTCTTCCATCTCGATATTGCGGAAGAGCCGATCCGCCCAGCCGAACTTGTTGGCGAACTTGGCCATGATGACCTCGTCCGGCAGGCTTTCGAACAGCGGATCGACCACCTTGTCGCGCCATTGCAGCGAGCGGTTCGAGGCCGTGACCGAGCCACGGGTTTCGAACTGCGTACAGGCGGGCAACAGGTAAACGCCATCGGTGCGGTCATGCAGAACGGCGGAAACGGTGGGATACGGGTCGATAACGACCAGCATGTCCAGCTTCTCCATCGCCGTCTTCATCTCTGGCCCCCGCGTTTGCGAGTTCGGCGCGTGGCCCCACAGCACCATGGCGCGGACATTGTGGTCCTGATCCATGTTGGCCGGGTCCTCCAGTACGCCGTCGATCCAGCGTGAGACCGGAATGCCACGTTCGTTCATCAGCGGCTTGTCCTTGCCCTCCTTGTCCTTGATCGTCGCGAACTGCCCTTTGAGCCAATCCACATCCTCGCCCCAGACACGGGACCAGTGGGCCCATGCGCCATTCGACAGGCCGTAATAGCCGGGCAGGGTGTGGCTGAGCACACCAAGGTCCGTCGCGCCCTGCACGTTGTCATGGCCACGGAAGATGTTGGTGCCACCACCCGAGGTACCCATGTTGCCAAGCGCAAGCTGAAGCACGCAATAAGCGCGGGTGTTGTTGTTGCCGTTGGTGTGCTGCGTGCCGCCCATGCACCAGATCACCGTACCGGGACGGTTGTTGGCCATGGTGCGCGCCACCCGGCGCAGCTGCGATCCCGGAGTGCCGGTCACTCGTTCGACTTCATCGGGGTTCCATTTGCGAACCTCGTCGCGAATCTGGTCCATGCCCCAGACACGGGTGCGGATGAACTCCTTGTCCTCCCAGCCGTTCTCGAAGATGTGCCAGAGGATGCCCCAGATCAAAGCGACGTCTGTGCCCGGGCGGAACCGGACATATTCATCCGCATGGGCCGCGGTGCGCGTAAAGCGCGGGTCGCAGACGATGAGCGGCGCGTTGTTTTGCTCTTTCGCGCGCAGAACGTGCAGCAGCGAGACGGGATGGGCCTCGGCCGGGTTGCCGCCGATGATGAAGATGGCCTTGGAGTTGTGGATGTCGTTATACGAATTGGTCATGGCGCCGTAGCCCCATGTATTCGCAACGCCTGCCACGGTGGTCGAGTGACAGATACGCGCCTGATGGTCCACGTTGTTCGTGCCCCAATAGGCGGCGAATTTGCGGAACAGATAGGCCTGTTCGTTGTTATGCTTGGCCGAACCCAGCCAGTACACGCTGTCAGGCCCGCTTTCTTCGCGGATCTGCATCATGCCGTCGCCGATCTCGTTGATCGCCTCTTCCCAACTGATGCGCTTCCACTCGCCGCCCTCTTTCTTCATCGGGTATTTGAGGCGGCGCTCGCCATGGGCGTGTTCGCGGACCGAGGCCCCCTTGGCGCAATGCGCACCCAGGTTGAACGGGCTGTCCCAGCCGGGTTCCTGCCCGACCCAGACGCCGTTCTGCACTTCGGCGATCACGGTGCACCCGACCGAACAGTGGGTGCAGACGGATTTCACGGTTTCGACGGCGGTGTTTGCTGCCGTCTGGGCGCTGGCGGGCGTCACGGTCCCACCCGTGGCGCTGATCGCGGCCAGGCCGCCGATCGTCAGGCCCGATCCGCGCAGGAATGCGCGGCGGTCAACGCGCGTGTCGCCGACCTTGGACAGGATCGAAGTCCGCTGGGGGCGTCTCGCAACCCCGTTGGTCTTTTTCCTAAGCATTTCTCTCCTCCCTTGCTGGCCACGTTTCACGCGGCTGGCTTGGTCCTCCCAAAACCGGCGTCAGGGCCAATCGCAACCGTCTGCCGGGTGTGACCTCGTCCGGATCGTGGCCGGGCGCTGTCGGTGCGCCGAGATGCGCTGTCAAAGGCCGCGCTCAGAAGCGCGCGCTGTCGATGTAGGCGCGCGTATGCGCCGTGTCCTGAATGCGGGTGTCATCCGTCGGCTGCTCGGCAGCTTCGGCCTTGCCGCTCAGGCTGGCGGCGGCAACGGCAGCGGGCGCTGCGGTTCCGGCCAGTTTCAGGAAGTCGCGGCGCGTTGCGCCATCTTCCTTGCTCTTGCTCATGGGAGTCCTCCTTTCCCATTTGCGATTTAGCGCCCGGGCGGGCGCCGGCGAGTGGCGGATCACGCCGCCGTCATCCGGAATGCCTCGCGCTCGATCTCTATGAAGACCCGGCCGGCACTGCCGACCGAGGCATAGAGCACCGAGTTCTCGGCGGCTTCCAAATCGGTAAAGAAATGCCCGGCCCAGGGGCCGACATGTTTGTTCCAGAACGTCCTTTGGTCCTCAAGATCGGCCACGGAGCCAAACCGGCCCACGATCAGCCCGGCCATGATCTCCATCAGCGAGGCGACGTTGTCTTCGGGTTCATAGACGTTCGGCGCGCGGGTGATGCCGCGCGCGGCCATGTCCTGCCGCAGCTGCGCCAGCGGTTTTTCATTGAGAAAACCGGTCAGATAATAGCTGGCATAGGGCAGCAGCTCACCACGCCCCAGCCCAATGAACAGCGCGTTGAATTCGCGTTCGGCAGCGGCGGGTTTGGTGACCTTTGCGACCCGTGCCATGGCACCGATGGCCTGACCCAGTTCCGTGTCATCCCCGCTCAGCCCCGCCATCTGGTCCAGCAGAAACTGATCCGGCGGACCTGCCAACAGAAGGCCGAGGAAGTTGTAAAAATCCGCGCGCAGGCGGTCCTCTTCGGGGATGGCAGCAGGGGCGGATGGGGCAGTCACCATGGTCTATCCTTCAAACTCGAACCGCATCCGGCGCGGGGTGGGGGTGTTATCCGGTTCCGGTTCGGGCGCCGCTTCGGCAAGCTGTGGCTCGGCTGCGGGCTCCGGCTCGGCAGTGGGCGGTTCCTCTGCGACCAAGTCGTCATCGGTCTCATCGTCCGGCTCCTCCGCCTCGAGGGCCAGCGTCTCGACATGGGCGAGCATCCCCTTGCCCACCTGATAGGCGGTCTGCAGGTTCTCGATGACACAACTGGCGTCGGTGTAATCCTCGCCGTAGTCAACCAGCCCGTCCACATTGGCCAGAACCGGGTTCAGCCGCCACAACCGGCGCAGCGCCCGGCGGCGAAGACGGTCGGGCACGGCGCGGGCCATAAAGCCCGTCACATCATCGCCCGCTTGCAGATTGTCGGGATCGGGCAGATTCAACTCGGCCAGAATCTCGGCGTCGCTCTTATCCTCCAGCGCCGCTTGTTCCTGCGCGATCACCTGAGCCTCGACAGCCGCCTGTTCGGCTTCGGTCTCGGCCTGCACCCCGGCCTTGCGGCGGGACCAGAAATCGCGCGGCTGGGTCATTGCAGAACCCTCCGTGGCGCGCGGTAGACGTCCGAGGCCTGACGGATGCGGGCATCGCCTTTGCCATCCTCGACCAGATCGACCCGCTTTCTGTCACGGCGGCGCTTCACAAAGCCATCATCGCGGTAGTGCTCAAGCGCAAAGTCGCGGACCCAGGCGATCAGGCCCTCGGTCATCGGGATCTTCTCGACGATCTCCTCGCCGGTGTCGGCATAGTCCTGCCCTTCAAAGGGTGAGGCGGTCACCAGCACCGCATCCAGCGGGCGCTTGTCCCCGGCCTCGTCGCGCAGGACCAGATAGATCGACGGCTGCGCATCGGCGAGGTTGGCCATATAGGCCTCGGCCTCGGCGGCCCAGAGGGTCAGGGGCAGGGTGGCCGCATGATATTCGACCGCATCGCCCTCGCGCCGCAGCTCGACCCAGTCGGCAGGCCCGGCGCCTGGCAGAACGGCGACCGCAGTCCAGTTCCAGCGCGCCCAGCGGGTGACACCCGGCGTCTTCCGGACGACAACGCCCAGCGGCATTTCGATGCGAATAGCGGCCCCAGCCACGTGTTCCTCCCCCGAAAGGCTCTCCGTGGCCTTCCGCTTGGTGAACTATGGTACACAAAGGCGCCCTGTGCCAAGCCCGCGAAGGGCCAAAACTTCCGAGATCACCAAATTTTCAGGAGGTTTTTCGATAGTTCCGACAATATGCGCCGTGCGCATTCAGATGTATTATAATGCAGTTTTTGGGTGCGAACAGAGGAGCCGGTGAAAAATTGATCTGGGCTGCGGCTACCCTTTACGCCGCGTATGGTCTGCGCCTAGGCTGGCAGGCGGACTGCAAGGCGTCCGGGGGAGGGCATGGTCAAAAAACTCATTCTATGTGATTGCGGCGGCTCGCAAAACGTGGACCGCGCGGCGATCGGGTCGGCCTGCGATGCCACCTGTTCGCGGGTTCACACTGCGCTCTGCACTGCCGAGCTGGGCGCGGCAGCCGAGCTGTTGCGGCAAGAGGGCGAGGTGGTGATCGCCTGCGGGCAGGAACAGGTCACCTTCACGGAACTGGCCGCCGAGCTAGAAATCGATGCCCCCGGCTTTGTGGACCTGCGCGACCGCGCCGGATGGTCCGAACAGGGCGCCGATGCCACCCCGAAGATGGCCGCGCTGGCCGCCGAGGCGCTGCTGCCGGCGCCGATTACCCCCTCGGCGGATGTGATCAGCGAAGGCGTCTGTTTCATCGCAGGGCCGGGTGAGGTGGCCTTTGATCTGGCGGCGCAGCTTTCGGACAGCCTGGTGGTCACCGTGCTGGTCACGGACGATGCCCGGCCGCTGTCGCGCGCCTATGACGTGGTGCGGGGCCGGATGCGGCAGGTTTCGGGCGCGCTGGGCGGGTTCGAACTGCGCCTGGACGGGGTGCAGCACGTTGAGCCCGGCGGGCGCGGCGGTTTTGGCTGGACCGCGCCGCGTGACGGGGCGGTGTCGCAATGCGATATCATCATCGACCTGACCGGTGACATCCCGATGGTGCAGGCCCCGCACAAGCGCGAGGGCTATCTGCGCGCCGACCCACGCGACCCGCTGGCGGTGGCGTGGCTGGCTTTCGAGGCGGCGCAACTGATCGGAACATTCGAACAACCGCTCTATGTGCGGCTCGAGGAAAGCCTCTGCGCCCATTCCCGGGCCGAGCAGGTGGGCTGCTCCAACTGCCTCGATATATGCCCCACCGGGGCCATCACGCCGGCCGGTGATCATGTCGCCATCGACCCGATGATCTGCGCCGGCTGCGGCGCTTGCGCGGCGCTCTGCCCCTCGACCGCAATCACCTATGAGGACCCGCCGGTCAGCTTCCTGCTGGCCCGGATGCAGGTGCTGGCCCGAACCTTCCGGCAGGCCGGAGGCCACGCGCCCCGGCTGCTGGTGCATGACGCGCATGGGGCCGAGATGATCCGGCTCGCGGCCCGTTTTGGGCGCGGCCTGCCCGCCAATATGATTCCGCTGGAACTGGGCGTGGTCTCGGGCTTCGGCCATGCCGAGATGCTGGCCGGTCTGGCCCATGGCTTTTCCCGCGTGGACGTGCTGCTGGCCCCGACCACCGAGCGCGATGCGCTGACCTGCGAACTGGCGCTGGCCGAGGCGCTGGCAGGGCCGACCCGGCTGGGCCTGATCGACGAGAGCGATCCCGATGCCCTCTCAGACCTGCTCTATGCGCAGGAAAAACTTGACCCGTTGCCCGACCCGGTGCTGCCGCTGGGTAACCGCCGCCAGATCGCTCGACTGGCGGCACAGGCGCTGAACCCCGGCGGTCCCACGATGCCACTGCCCGAAGGCGCCCCCTATGGCGCCATTGCGGTCGATACCGAGGCTTGCACGCTCTGCCTGAGCTGTGTGTCGCTCTGCCCCTCGGGCGCCCTGATCGACAACCCCGACCTGCCGCAGCTCAACTTTCAGGAGGACGCCTGCCTGCAATGCGGCCTCTGCCGCACCATCTGTCCCGAAAACGCCATAACGTTGGTGCCGCAACTGGATCTCAGCGATGCCGCCCTGTCGCAGCGGGTGCTGCACGAGGAGGAACCCTTTGCCTGCATCGAATGCGGCGCTCTGTTCGGGGTGAAATCCACCATCGAGCGGATCATGGAGAAACTGGCAGGCACGCATCCGATGTTTGCCTCATCCGAACAGGCGCGGATGATCCAGATGTGCGACGACTGCAGGGTCAAGGCGCAATTCCACAGCGAAGACAATCCGTTTGCGGCGGCACCAAAACCAAGAGTGACAACAACGGACGACTATTTCACCAAGCGCAAGGACCACTGACACCTGCCTCCCCACCCAAACCGTCCCCACCTTCTTCTGTTCAAAAATATCCCGGGGGAGTCGCGCCTTGCGCGACGGGGGCAGAGCCCCCTGCGACAACGCCGCCCGCGCCTCACTGAAATTGCAACGGCGCCCCAAGATCGGCTGCGCTGGTTACCGCAACAAAGGCCAGGATCGCTTCAAGATCGTCCAGCGTGATCTCCACCGGCACGATGGGCGGCGGGCGCTCGGGATCGAAGGGCGGGGTGACATCCTTGACCTGCGTGAACGCCCCATGCGGGCGCAGGACATAGAACTGCTGGAACCGGTCCGACCAGTCCGGCAGCGTCCGAAGCACGGCGAAAGACGGGGTCGAGCCCAGCCCGTTCATCCGGTTCTGCGGCCCCACCACATGGCAGCGCCCGCAATGGGTCAGCGCCAGATCCGCACCCAATGCCGCATTGCCCGTAAAGGCCGGGGCCTCGACAACCTCCACTGTGTCGAAACTGGCGGTAAAGGGCGGGCCATCTTCCGGCTGAAACCCTTCGATGGTGCGTTTTCCGATCTCGGACAGCATCCAGTCCCGGAACCGCTGTTGCCGCTGCTCATCGCTCACCCGCAGGTAGTAGGTGACCCCGCCGCCCCGAAACACCGGATCGCCCGGGGCAGCGACGGCGATCTCCATCGGCCCGGCCTCATCCGCAACCACGCGAATTCCGGTCTTGAGAGAGAAGCGCGGAAGAATATGTTTCAAAAGGCCGGATCGTGCCACTTCGTCGGGTGCCATCAGTCCAAGCGCCTCCTGCGACCAAGAGGGGCTGGCGGAGAGCATCAGGCTCAGGCACAACAGGGCAAAGCGCATGGCCCAGCCTAACGGCGGCGGGGCGATTGCGTCAAACGCGGCGAATGATACGGAGACCCACGCGATGAGCGGCGATTACAACATGTCCATGCGCAAGTTCCTCAAGCAGGTTGGCGTGACCAGCCAGCAGGCAATCGAAGAGGGGCTGCGCAAGGCGGGCAATCCCGCGGGCCAGAGCTATGAGGCGAAGGTGGTGCTGACCATCGACGGGCTCGAGGTCGAACATACCGTGACCGGTGTGATCAAGGATGGCGACGCATGAGCATCCGCGACGCGGTTCTGGCGAACCTGAAAAAGATCACCGACCCGGTCTCGGGGCAGGACATCGTAAGCGCCGGTCTGGTGCGGGCGCTGAATGTCGAAGGCGACACCGTGCGCTTCGTGCTGGAGATCGACCCGAAACAGGCCGAGCGGATGGAGCCGGTGCGCGCCACTGCCGAACAGGCGGCACAAATGGTGGACGGCATCGAAAAGGTCTCGGCCATGATGACGGCGCATTCGGAAAAGGCACCGCCGGATCTCAAGCCGAAACCCAAACCCTCGCAGACCGGCCCTCAGGCGGTGCCGGGCGTGGACCGGATCGTGGCGATCGCCTCCGGCAAGGGTGGCGTAGGCAAATCCACCGTCGCCGCCAACCTCGCCTGCGCGCTGGCCGCCGAAGGCCGCCGGGTGGGGCTGCTCGATGCCGATGTCTATGGCCCGTCGCAGCCACGTATGCTGGGCGTCTCGGGCCGTCCGGCCAGCCCCGATGGCAAGACCATCCTGCCGCTGCGCAACCACGGCGTCACCATGATGTCGATGGGCCTCATGGTGAACGAGGGGCAGGCGGTGGTCTGGCGCGGCCCGATGCTGATGGGCGCGCTGCAGCAGATGATGGGGCAGGTGCAATGGGGCGCGCTCGACATCCTCATCGTCGATCTGCCGCCGGGCACCGGCGACGTGCAACTGACGCTTTCCCAGAAATTCCAGGTAGATGGCGCAATTGTCGTCTCGACCCCGCAGGACGTGGCCCTGATCGACGCCCGCAAGGGGATAGACATGTTCCGACAGCTCAAGACCCCGATCCATGGCATGATCGAGAACATGTCCACCCATATCTGCTCGAATTGCGGGCATGAAGAGCATGTGTTCGGCCATGGCGGTGTCGCGAACGAGGCACAGGCGCTGGATGTGCCGCTCTTGGGGGAAATCCCACTGCACCTCGACATCCGGGTGGCCGCCGACGGCGGCGCGCCTATCGTGGTCAGCAAGCCCGAAAGCGCTCAGGCCGAGGCCTTCCGCCGCATCGCACGGGACATGATCGCCAAAGGCAACGCATGACGGAACCCACCTTTCCACCCTTGTTGCAGGGCCAGCCCGCCCGGGGCGGAGAGAACCCGTTCGACCGCGCGCAAGCGCTGGCCGCGCTTGGCTGTGACAGCGGCACGGTGGTCTACAACATTCAGGCCGACCGGTTACGCACGGCGGTCGTGTTTGCGCCTGAGGTAGCGCTGGAAGACGCGATGGCGATGCTGCCGCTCTGCGCGGTGGGCTTCCAGAACGCGCTCGGTGCGCTGGCCCCGCCCGAGGTGGCGGTACATCTGGTTTGGGACGGCACGATCTGCGTCAATGGCGCCCGGTGCGGCCACTTCCGGGCCGCCGCCGCAACCGCCGATCCGGCGGCTGTGCCCGATTGGCTGGTCGTCGGCTGGGAGCTGCCGCTGATGCAGACCGACGCGGCGCCGGGCGAAACGCCGGATGTGACCGCGCTTTATGACGAGGGCTGTGCTGAGATCACCCCCGTCCAGCTTGTCGAAAGCTGGTCGCGCCATATGCTGGCCTGGCTGAACCGGTGGGAAGAGGACGGCAACGCCCCTCTGCATTCCGAATGGACGGGCCTGCTGCGCGGCGTCGGCGAACCGGTCGGCCAGGGCGGATATGACGGCACCTTTCTGGGCACCGACGAACGTTTCGGCATGTTGATCCGCGACGGCTCGGCTACGCATCTGGTGCCGATGAGCACGCTTTTGAAGGGGAACACATGAAACTCGCCCGCGCGATCCATTTCGACGAAAGCGACCTGAATGTGTTTCACTCTCCGGCGCGCACCGGTGAATGGTGCATCTCAGGCGGGTTCGAGTTTTCCAACTGGGGCGAGGGGGATCTGGAGGGTAAGGCCCGGCAGGCCTTTGCCAATGGCTGGCTGGGGCTGGAGACCTTCGGACGCGTCACCTTTGTCGCGGTGACACAGGCCGAAGCCGCCGAAGTCGAGCGGCTCGAAAGCAGCCTCGCCGAGCATTTCGTTGCGCTCTACGGCGCGCCCTCGGTCGAGGCGGCGCAGGGCGTGGCCAAGGACGAGATCGCGCAGATGGCCGGGCTCTGCGATGAGCACGCCCCCAACACGCTGCTCACGGTGGCCCGCACATTGACCGGGGCCGGGGTGCACGAGGCCTATCGCGTGATCACGCCGCGGGATGCCGAGCTTGAGGCGCTGGCGGTACACGGAACTTTGGATGAGTAGGCGTTAGAGCAGATCGGTGAACGCGCCGTACTGGCCACGCTTGAACATCAGCCCCTTGCCGGTCCGGTGCATGGCGCGCAAAACTTCTCCGACGATGATCAGGTGATCTCCGGCCTGATGCCGGGCGTGCAGGCTGCAGTCGAACCGGGCCAGACAGCCGCTCAGGATCGGGGTGTCGCTGGCATCCGCCTGCCAGTCCGCATGCGAGAAATCCCAGCCGTTGCGGGCAAAGCGCAGCGTCTGATCCTGCTGCCCTTCGGCCATCACGTGGATGGCATATTGCTCGGCCTTGGAGAACGCATCGTACCGGTTCGACTCCTCGCCCAGGCACCACAAGACCAGTGGGGGATCCAGCGAAACCGAGGTGAAGGAATTCACCGTGATGGCCACGGGAGTACCTTCGGCCATCGTGGTCACGACCGCAACGCCCGTGCCGTAGCACCCCAAAGCCTCGCGAAAGGCGAGGGTCTGTCCGGGGCCGGGGATGAAACTGTTCTCGGTCATGCGCGCGCCTGATACTTTGATCGCGCCTCACGTGCCACGCCGCGCGCGGTTTGTCCATGGGGGAGCAAAGCCGCTTGCAAGCGGCTTTCACGCGGTTTGAAACCGCGTCAAGGCGTTTGCAAACGCCTTCCACCGCCCAGTGACGATGCTGGCGCCTAGTTCAGGTCCTCCAGCAGACGACCGTGTTTGCGGGTCTCGGCGATCACATCGCCGAAGGTCTCCATGCCGCGCGCGGCCAGCATCGGCAGCATCCGCACCAGCACCTCGGCCGTGGCCTGCGCATCGCCCAGGGCGGTGTGGCGCACCGCGTCGGGAATGGTCACGCCCAGCCGGTCGCAGAGCGCGTCCAGCGTGTGGGTCTCGCTGGCGCCGAACAGCACCGCCGACAGCAGTACGGTATCCAGTATGGGGTGATCCCAGCTCACCCCGATCCGCCCGGCATGACGATGCAGAAACGCCATGTCGAAGGGCGCGTTATGGGCTACGATCACCGCGTCCGAGGCGAAGGCATGAAACAGCCGCCCCGCCTCGGCGATATCCGGCGCGCCCTGCACCATGGCATCGCTCACCCGGTGCACTTTGGTCGAGGCGGGCGGGATCGGGATGCCCGGATCGACCAGCATGTCGAGGGCCTCGCCCTCGATGATCCGCCCCTTGAGTACCCGCACGGCGCCGATCTGCACGATCTCATCCTTGTGCGGCAGCAGACCGGTGGTCTCGGTATCGAACACCACGAAACACAAGTCGGGCAGGCGCCGGTGCTCGAACGCCACGTCTCCGGGCGTGTCCAGCAGGTCGAAATCATAGACCAGCGGGCGCGCGGCATCCGGTGAGATTTGCACTGACGCGTCATCGAACACCAGCAGATAACCCGGTGCGTCGCCCAGGGGTTTCATGCGCGTACCATAGCTCTGCGCCCCATCCGCGCCGGTGAGCTGGCAGGACACCTCCATCCCGCTGCGCGCCAGCTTGGCATAGGCCGCCTCGACACCCGCCCGGTCCAGATAGTCGAACAGCGACGCATTGAGCCGGGGCGGCGCGATCTGCGCCAGCACCTCCGCCGCCTGTCCGTCATAGAGCACGATCTGATGGCTTGGGTTCACCAGCACCATGGCCACCGGAATCTCGGTCAACAGCGCCGTCAGCCGCGCCTTTTCATCGGCCAGCCGGGCGGTCTCCTGCGCGATGGCCTCGGCTGTGGTCAGCGCCGTGTCACCCAACTGACCCGCCAGCCCCGCGGCTGCCGGAGCCAGATCGCCCAGATAACGGGTGGCGTGCAGATCCACCTCGCTGCTGCCACCGGCATGGGCATGCACCCGCAGCTGCGCGGCCAGCCGTTCGATGGGTTTGGCCACGTTTTCGTCGAAGAGCAGCCAGACGCCCACGACCAAGGCCAGATAACCGAAGCCGATCAAAATACCGGAAAAGACAAACCCGTCGAACGCCTCCGCCAGACCGGTGCGGCCATAGCCAAGCACCAGCGCCGCTGTGGCGATGCCTAGTCCTCCTGCCGCAAGCAGGGCAAAGAACAGAAAGACGCGCAGGCGCAGGCTGAGGCCCGACAGCATCACGACACCTCGCACACCGCGCGCACAACCGGGTCATCCGGTCCGGCCGCAACCCAGTCGGCATTCTCCACCGCGCCATCGGCGCCGAATTCCGCCCCGTCAGCCAGATTGGCGCGCCGTCCCGCGGCACAGTCCACTGCAACAGGCAGCTTCGCTAACGGCGCCCAGCGGCCAAAGAAATAGAGATCGGCCAGCCGCTGGTCCGGTACGTTCTCATTGGTCTGGACCGAGGCCGTGTCCACGGCGGCAAACCGGTCCACAAAGGGCGCCGCATAGGTCCAGGGGCGGTAGAAGGCACGGCTTTCCACCTCCTGCACCACTTCCAGCCCCTCGGGCAGGGCCGAGCGGGTGCGCTCGTACCAGGAATATTCGCTGCCAATGGTCACCAGGATCATCGCAAGACCGGCGGCCACCGGCGTCAGCCAGCGCGGCAAGCGCCCGCCGGTGAGCCGGTTGACCAACATCACCACACCTGCCACAGCAAAGCCTGCAAAGATCGTACCGATCAGTTCCAGAAACATGGCTCTCCTCCAGACGCCCGAAACTTCATCTTTTCCCAAATACTCCCGCCGGAGGCACGATTTTTCACCGAAAAATCGTACCCGTGGCGGAGGCCTTATCCCAGCATTCCCTTACCGTGCCCCACGGCCGATTGCATCGTCTTTACCACGACGAAAGCATCGCGCAGATGACTTCGCTCAAAGTCCGACAGGTCGGTGGGTGCCAGATAATTGTCCGGCTTCTCCCCGCGCTTGACCATGGCCGCCTGATGCTCCAGCCGGGTCTCGGCGATCAGATCATAAGCGTCGAGCAGATCTCGCGCGCCCGAGGGGCTGAGCACGCCCGCCGCCTCTGCCGCCTTGAGTCGGGCGCGGGTTCCGGCCTCGGGCAATCGCCCCTGCAATGCATAGATGCGGCCCAGATCGACCACCGGCACCACGCCGTTGTGCTTCAAGTCCAGCGTGTTGCGGTGCTCGCCCGAGCGGATGGTGGCAAAGCCGCGCAACAGGCCCAGCGGCGGCGTATGTTTCAGCGAATTCGAGATCATGTGGGCCACAAAGATCGAATTGGCACTGGCGGCTTTCAGCGTCTCGGCCTGCAGATCGGCAAACAGGTCGAACGCACCGCCAATGGGCCGCAGGTCGAACATGACCGAGGCCAGCATCTGCGCCTCGGGGTTTGGTTTGGCAATCCAGCCCGCGAAATAATCGCGCCAGATGCGCACCGGCTGACACCAGCGGGGATTGGTCGCCATCATGTCGCCGGGGCAGTAGAAATAGCCGCAGGTATCCAGCCCGTCGCTGACGAATTTCGCCAGTGACGCGAAATAGGGCATGTCGCCCTCGCGCACGCTGTCATCCAGCATCAGGCAATTGTCCTGATCGCTCACCCCGGTTTGCTCCTGCCGCCCCTGGCTCCCGCAGGCCAGCCACAGATAGGGCACGGGCGGCGGGCCCAGCTTGGCCTCGGCCAGGGCCAGCAGACGGCGGGTGGTGGTGTCGGCGATGTCGGTGATCAGGCGGGTGACCACCTCGTGCCGGTTGCCGCCCGCGACCAGCTGCACCAGCAGGCGGGGGATCTCGGCGGTAACCTTGGCCATCTCTTCGGCGTTGTCCGCACGGGCGATGCGGCTGACCAGCTCGGCCGAACTGACCGCCTGATACCGGGTCAAGTCGGTCTGGGTCACGATGCCCACCAATCGCCCGCCCTCGGCAATCGGGATATGGCCGATGCGATGCTCCATCATCGCATGCAGCACGTCCGAGCCGATGGCGCCGGGCGACAATGTCAGCGGCGAGGGGGTCATCACCTGCGAGATCGGCGTGGCGGCGGGCAGCGCCTCGGCCACCACCTTGCCCGACAGATCGCGCACGGTGACGATGCCGCGCAGCGTCTCGCCCTCGGTGATGCAGAGCGAGGAAATCCCGCGCGCGCGCATCTGCTGTGCGGCCTCCTGCACCGAGGTTTCCGGCGAGCAGGTGGCCGGGTCGCGGGCCATCAGCGTATCGACCGGGCTGGTGGCCAACGTCTCCTGCTGCGGGCGGGGGCCACGGGCGCGGTTGAAGAACTTGGCCACCACGTCATGTTCGGCGATCAGCTCGCGAAACAGGGCAGGGGGCAGCACCAGCAGCACCGAATGGGCATCCGCCCGGGCGCTGGTCGCGGCCTTGCCGTCGCGCAAAAGCCCACGCTCGCCAAAGGAATTGCGCAGGCCCAGATGCGAGACGACGACACCGTTCTCGTCGGTGATCTCGATCTGGCCTTCGTGAATGACGAACAGACCCGGCAGCGTCTCGCCCAGATCGTAGACCGCGAAGTCCCGCTCGACCTCCCAGGCCTCGACCTGCAATGCGATGGTCTCCAGCACGTCGACGGGCAATGCGTCATAGGGATGGACGGATTTCAGAAAGCGGGTGATCTGCTCTGGCGACAGGGGCATCGGGTCTACCGTCAACTCTTGAAGTAAAAAGTCCCGCCCGGACAAGCCGGGCGGGATCAGTCGGGTCACAGTGGGCGGCCCCTATTCGGGAGGGAAGTCTGGCCGCCCCGCATCTCAGTGATCCTGAGCTGCGCCTGCGCCACGGGGAATGCGCACGCTTTCGACCAGATCCTTGATCTCCTGCGGCGTGTCTTCGGTGGCGTTCGACACGAAGTAAGCCACGGCGAAGTTGATGACGGCGCCGATCGAGCCGATCGCGGTCGACTGGATACCCAGCAGCGAGCCGGAAATGGTGTCCGGGAAGCTGTTGGTGCCGGGGATGAAGAGCCAACCCTTGTGCAGGAAGATGTAGATCAGCGTGAAGAGCAGACCTGCCAGCATCCCCGCAACCGCGCCCTTGTTGTTGATGCGCTTCGAGAAGATGCCCATCATCAGCGCCGGGAAGATCGAGGCCGCGGCGAGACCGAAGGCCAGCGCCACGGTTTGGGCGGCGAAGCCCGGCGGGTTGAGACCCAGATAGGTCGCTACCACGATCGCCACCGCCATCGAGATCCGGGCCGCCAGCAACTCGCCCTTTTCGCTGATCTGCGGGTTGATCTGCCCCTTGATCAGGTCATGGCTCACTGCGCCCGAAATCGCCAGCAGCAGACCGGCCGCGGTGGACAGCGCCGCCGCCAGACCGCCGGCCGCGACCAGCGCGATCACCCAGCCGGGCAGGTTGGCGATTTCCGGGTTGGCCAGCACCAGGATATCGCGGTTCACGGTGAGTTCCGAACCGCTCCAGCCGCGTTCCTCGGCAGTGGCGGCAAAGGTGTCGGACTTGTCGTTATACCACTGGATCTTGCCGTCGCCGTTCTTGTCCTCGAACTTGAGCAGGCCGGTGACCTCCCAGTTCTTGATCCAGTCGGGGCGCGCCTCGTACTCGATCGGCTGCTCGTTGGTGCCGTTCGGATAGATCGTGTCGACCAGGTTCAGCCGCGCCATGGCACCCACGGCCGGGGCAGTCAGGTACAGAAGCGCGATGAAGACCAGCGCCCAGCCGGCCGACCAGCGGGCATCCGACACTTTCGGCACGGTGAAGAAGCGGATGATCACATGCGGCAGACCCGCGGTGCCGATCATCAGCGAGAAGGTGAACAGCGTCATGTTGATCACCGACGAGGGTGTGCCGTCCTGGGTGGTATAGGCGGCAAAGCCCAGATCGGTCACCACCTGATCCAGCCGTGCCAGCAGCGGCTCGCCCGACACATGGTCGCCGAAGAGACCCAGACCCGGGATCGGGTTGCCGGTCAGCTGCAGCGAAATGAAGATCGCCGGGATCGTGTAGGCGGTGATCAGCACGCAATACTGGGCCACCTGGGTATAGGTGATGCCCTTCATGCCGCCCAGAACTGCGTACATGAACACGACGCCGGCGCCGATCAGCAGGCCAACGGTGTTCGACACCTCAAGAAAGCGCGAAAACGCCACGCCGACACCGGTCATCTGGCCGATCACGTAGGTGACCGAAGCCACGATCAGGCAGACAACGGCCACCATGCGCGCGGTCGGGCTGTAGAACCGGTCGCCGATGAACTCGGGCACGGTGAACTTGCCGAACTTGCGCAGATAAGGCGCCAGCAGCAGCGCCAGCAGCACATAGCCGCCGGTCCAGCCCATCAGGAAGGACGAGGCGCCGTAGCCGCCGAAGGCGATGAGGCCGGCCATCGAGATGAACGAGGCCGCCGACATCCAGTCGGCCGCCGTGGCCATCCCGTTGGTGACCGGGTGCACGCCACGCGACGCGGCGTAGAACTCGGATGTGGAGCCCGCCCGGGCCCAGATCGCGATGCCGATATAGAGCGCGAAGGTCGCGCCCACAAACAGCAGGTTCAGGGTATACTGTTCCATGGCGTCTTACTCCTCGTCCACGCCGAATTCACGGTCGAGCTTGTTCATCCGCCAGGCGTAGAAAAAGATCAGGGCCAGAAAGACCAGGATCGATCCCTGCTGCGCGAACCAGAAGCCCAGATCGGTGCCGCCGACGGAAATGCCGGCAAGCAGCGGGCGCAGCAGGATGCCGAACCCAAACGAAGCGACAGCCCAGATGATCAGGCTGACGATGATGATCCGCAGGTTGGCTTGCCAATACCCTTGTTCGGCTTCGGCCGCCTGCGTGGAGTTTGTCGATTGATCCGCCATGACGCGGTTCCTCCTTGCTTTCTCCAGGGGTGTCCGGTGCCGGACAAACCCTCTCCATGCGCCTGCGCAAACGTCTGGCCGCAGGCATGCCTTCTCCGGTCCGCCAAGGCGGTTGATCCGGGTATTCCTCAGGGGTTGGGGGAAGGTAGTGGTTCGTCCCCCGGGGTCTTTCCCGCCTAGTTCATCGCCCCCTTGACGATGGAGGCGAGGCCCTGGGCGATCTCGTCGATCTGTCCCATGGCGTCGATCTTTTTCAGCACACCGTGACCCGCGTAGTATTCGATCAGCGGCGCGGTCTGGGCGTGATAAGCAGCCAGGCGCGACTTCACGGTTTCCGCGTTGTCATCGGCGCGGCGCTTGAACTCGGTGTTGCCGCATTTGTCGCATTTGCCCTCGACCGCCGGCTGCTTGAACGTGTCGTGGAACCCTTCACCGCAGCCCGCACAGGTGTAGCGGCCCGAGATGCGGGTGACCATTTCGGCATCCTCGACCTCGAGGCTGATGGCGGCGTTGATCTGCTGCTCGGTCTCGGCCAGCAGCCCGTCCAGCGTCTCGGCCTGAACCGTGGTGCGCGGGAAGCCGTCGAGGATCACGCCCTTGGCGCAGTCCGGGTCGGCCATGCGGTCGCGCAGGATGGCGATGACGATGCCATCGCTGACCAGATCGCCCGCATCCATGACCGCCTTGGCGGCCTTACCGGCCTCGGTCCCGGCGGCAACGGCTTCACGCAGCAAGTCACCGGTACTCAGTTGCACCAGCCCGAACTGCTCTTCCAGCATCCGGGCCTGCGTGCCCTTCCCGGCGCCCGGAGGGCCGAGAAGGATCAGGACGGTGGGGGTGGTTTTTACGGCAGCGTCCATCACACCCTCACTTGTTGGCCCGGTTTTCGATCAGATCCTCGACCACCGACGGATCGGCGAGTGTCGAGGTATCACCCAGCGAGCCGAAATCGTTCTCGGCGATCTTGCGGAGGATACGGCGCATGATCTTGCCTGAGCGGGTTTTGGGCAGGCCCGGGGCCCACTGGATCACGTCCGGGCTGGCGATGGGGCCAATCTCGGTCCGGACCCAGGTGCGCAGCTCTTTAAGCAGATCGTCGCTGGGCTCGCGATCATTCATCAGGGTGACGTAGCAATAGATGCCCTGGCCCTTGATTTCATGGGGGTAGCCCACCACGGCGGCCTCGGCCACGGCGGCATGCGCCACCAGCGCGCTTTCGACCTCGGCGGTGCCCATGCGGTGGCCCGAGACGTTGATCACGTCGTCGACACGGCCAGTGATCCAGTAATCGCCATCCTCGTCGCGACGGCAGCCGTCACCGGTGAAGTAATAGCCCTTGTAGTCGGCGAAATAGGTTTTCTGGAACCGCTCATGATCGCCCCAGACGGTGCGCATCTGTCCGGGCCAGCTGTCCTTGATGCACAGCACGCCCTCGACCCCGTTGCCACTGATCTCGACACCCGATTGTGGGTCCAGAACCACCGGCTGAATGCCGAAGAAGGGTTTCATGGCCGAGCCCGGCTTCATCGCGTGTGCGCCGGGCAGCGGGGTCATCAGGTGACCGCCGGTTTCGGTCTGCCACCAGGTATCGACGATGGGGCAGCGACCGCTGCCGACAACTTCGTTGTACCAGTTCCACGCTTCGGGGTTGATCGGCTCACCCACGGTGCCGAGCACCTTGAGATCGCTCAGATCGCATTTCTCGACCCACTCGTTGCCCTGACCCATCAGGGCGCGCAGGGCAGTGGGGGCGGTGTAGAACTGATTGACTTTATGCTTTTCGCAGACCTGCCAGAAGCGCGAGGCATCTGGGTAGGTCGGCACGCCCTCGAACATCAGCGTGGTTGCCCCATTGGCCAGCGGGCCATAGACGATATAGCTGTGCCCGGTGACCCAGCCTACATCCGCCGTGCACCAGTAGATGTCGCCGTCATGATAATCGAAGGTGATTTCGTGCGTCATCGAGGCATAGACCAGATAGCCGCCGGTGGTGTGCACCACGCCCTTGGGTTGGCCGGTCGAGCCGGAGGTGTAAAGGATGAAAAGCGGGTCCTCGGCGTTCATCTCGGCAGGGGCGCAGTAGTCATCGGCCTCCAGCGCCATTTCGTTGTAGTCGTAGTCGCGCCCGTCGATCCAGGTGGTCTGCCCGCCGGTGCGCTTGACCACCAGACATTTCACGCTGTCCTTGCAGTGCAGCAGCGCGGCGTCGGCATTCGACTTGAGCGGCGTCTTGCGGCCACCGCGCGGCGCTTCGTCGGCGGTGATGATCACCTTGGCGTCACAGCCATTGACCCGGGCCGCCAGCGCGTCGGGGGAGAAACCGGCGAAGACGATGGAATGGATCGCGCCGATACGGGCACAGGCCAGCATGGCATAGGCGGCCTCGGGGATCATCGGCAGATAGATCACCACCCGGTCGCCTTTGCGCACGCCCAGGGACTCGAGAATATTGGCCATCCGGCAGGTGCGGCGGTGCAGTTCAGCATAGGTGATGTGCTGCGCTTCGTCGGTGGGCTCATCCGGTTCCCAGATGATCGCGGTCTGATCGCCACGGGTCTTCAGGTGACGATCCAGGCAGTTGGCCGAGACGTTCAGCGTGCCGTCGGCATACCAGTTGATGCCGACCTTGCCGAAGCTGTAGTTGACGTCCTTGACCTGCGTGTAGGGCTTGATCCAGTCGACCCGCTTGCCGTGCTCGTCCCAGAACGCAACAGGGTCGGCTATCGAGGCGGCATACAACTCATCATACTTGGCAGCATCGACATGTGCGCGGGCAACGGTGTCGGCGGATGGCGGAAATACTTTGGCATCTGCCTGAGCGGCGGCTGTCATTCTGAGGCTCCTCCCTCTGACTGAGATTTGTGCGACCGTTTTCGCCCGTGGCGCGGGTTTTGTCGATCCGGTTCCTACCCTGCGCAAATAATACCCGGATCTGAAAATAAGGAAATAAATTACCGTAATCTAACGGTTTATGTGTAAATATTTTTCTCTGTTTCGTCCGGTTCTGTAAATTCGAGTGCAAGGCGTTTCCGCAAACATGTTCATTTTCAATGCCTAACGAGTCAACGAATTTCCGCTCGCGATGGGCGGGCAGCTGCGCAAGCCCTGCGAGAGGATCGTAAAGCGCGGCACAACCGCCGCGACATTTTGTTGCGCGCCGTCCGGGCGAGCGGCAGTTGCCGCCGCAAGCCCGCAGGGATGACTCGGGCCGCGCCTCCCCGGGGGTTGGCAGGGTGGGGTGTTGGCGCTAGCTTGAGCGGCAAGCGGCCTGCCAGAGGGCCGCAATCAAGGGAGAGAGTCCATTATGACCAAGATGTTGACCGGTGCGGCCGTTGCCGCCCTGAGCTTTGCCTTTGTCGCCGAAGCGGCCGCCACCGAATGGAATGTGTCGGTCTGGGGTAAACGCCGCGCCTTTACCGAACATGTCGAGAAACTGGCCGAGTTGGTGAGCGAGAAAACCGGTGGCGAGTTCACCATGAACGTCAGCTATGGCGGCCTGTCCAAGCCTAAGGAGAATCTGGACGGCATCTCGATCGGTGCCTTCGAGATGGCGCAGTTCTGCGCCGGCTATCATCGCGACAAGAACCGGGCGATTACTGTGCTGGAACTGCCGTTTCTGGGTGTGAACACGCTTGAGGAAGAGGTCGCCGTCAGCCACGCCGTTTATGGCCATCCGGCGGTGCAGGACGAAATGGCACAGTGGAACGCGCGCATCCTCATGACCTCGCCCATGCCGCAATACAATCTGGTCGGCACCGGCGATCCGCGCGATCAACTGGCCGAGTTCGACGGTATGCGCGTGCGTGCAACCGGCGGTCTGGGCCAGGCGTTCGAGGCGGTGGGCGGCGTGCCCACTTCGGTGCCCGCAACCGAGGCCTACAACGCGATGGAATCCGGCGTGGTCGATACCGTGGCCTTCGCCCAGCACGCGCATCTGTCCTTCGGCACCATCAACAAGGCCGACTGGTGGACCGCCAACCTGAACCCCGGCACGGTGAACTGCCCCGTCGTGGTCAATATCGAGGCCTATGAGGCGCTCAGCGCTGAGCATCGCGAGGCGCTGGACAGCTCGATTGACGAGGCCATCGCCCATTACCTCGCCAACTATGGCGAGCTGCTCAAGAAATGGGACGGCGTGCTGGAAGAGAAGGGCGTCGAGAAAGTGAACATCTCTGACGAGGTGATCGAGGAGTTCCGCGCCAAGGCCGCCGATCCGATCCGCGAGAAGTGGATCGCCGATATGTCCGGTCAGGGCCTGCCTGCGCAGGACCTCTACGATCTGGTGCAAGCCACTTTGCTGCAGCAACGCGGCGGCAACTAAGCGATTGGCCGGGCGCCCATTGGTGCCCGGCCTGACCGCCCGGATTTCCCCCTCAACAAAGGAGTTCTGCGATGGCAGGACATGCCACGGTGCTGGAGGATGGCAGCCTGCTCAGCCGTCTTGACCGGCAGCTTTTGCGGCTTGAGCGGTTGATGGCGCTGGTCAGCGGGCTGGCGGTGTTCTCGCTGATGGTGCTGGCGGTGGTCTCGGTCGGCGGGCGCAACGCGATGAACGCGCCGCTACCCGGCTATGTGGACTGGATCGAACAGGCGATGCCGCTGATTGCCTTTCTCGGCATTGCCTTCGTGCAGCGCGACGGCGGGCATATCCGCATGGATATCATGATCGGACGCCTGAGGGGCCGGGCGCTGTGGCTGTTCGAGCTGATCTCGGTCCTGCTGATCCTGATCCTGATGATCGCGCTGGTCTGGGGCAGCTGGGCGCATTTCGACCGCTCTTTCGATTTCGGCGTGCCACTTTGGAGCCGTGACAGCTCCATCGATATCGGCATCCCGATCTGGCCCGCAAAACTGCTGGCGCCGGTGGCGTTCTCGGTGCTGTGCCTGCGGCTGGTGCTGCAGGTCTGGGGCTATGGCCGCGCCTTCCTGCTGGGGCTTGAGGCGCCGGTGGCGGTGCCGCTGATACAGGACACGGCGGCGCAGGCCGCGGCCGAGGCCGAGCAGCTCGAGGGGCAGGAGTAGGGCATGGACACGATCGAGATCGGCCTCTGGGTCACCGGCGGGCTGCTGGTCATGGTGGTCGCGGGCATGCGCGTGGCCTTTGCCGCCGGGCTGGCGGGGCTCATCGGCCTCGTGTGGATCTTCTGGGCCCGGTTCGGCTATGACCCCGAACGCTTCGGCAAGGCAATCACCGTTGCGGTCAAGACCGCGGGGCAGGTGCCGCATTCGAAAGTCGCCTCGCACACGCTCAGCCTGATCCCCACCTTCATCCTGATCGGCTATCTGGCCTATTACGCCGGGCTCACGCGGGCGCTGTTCGAGGCCGCAAAGCGCTGGATCGCCTGGGTGCCGGGCGGGCTGGCGGTGTCGACCGTCTTCGCCACCGCAGGCTTTGCCGCCGTGTCAGGCGCCTCGGTCGCCACCTCCGCCGTTTTCGCCCGCATCGCCATCCCCGAGATGCTGGATGTCGGCTACAACAAACGCTTCGCCGCCGGGGTCGTGGCGGCGGGCGGCACGCTGGCCTCGCTGATCCCGCCCTCGGCCATTCTGGTGATCTATGCCATCATCGTCGAGCAGGACGTGGGCAAGCTGCTGCTGGCGGGCTTCATCCCCGGCGCGTTTTCGGCGGTGATCTACGGCCTGCTCATCGTCGGCATCGCTGTGGCCTTCAAGACCGTCGGCCCGCCCGTCACCGGCTTCACCTGGCGCCAACGCCTTGCGGCGCTGCCCGGCGCGCTGCCCATTGTGGCGGTGATCCTGATCATCATCTGCTTCGTCTACAACCCGTTCGGAGATCAGGCCTGGGGCACCCCCACCGAAGGCGGCGCCATCGGTGCCTTCATCGTGTTCTGCTTTGCACTGTTTCACGGTATGCGGTGGGAGCAGCTGAAATCGGCCCTGCTGGAAACCGCCAAACTAACGGCGATGATCTTCTCGATTATCTGGGGCGTGCTGATCTATGTGCGCTTTCTGGGCTTTGCCGACCTGCCGGGTGCGTTCTCGGACTGGATCACCTCGCTGGCCATGTCACCGATGCTGATCCTGATCTGCATCCTGCTGGCTTATGCGGTGCTGGGCATGTTCATGGACGCCATCGGCATGCTGCTGCTGACCCTGCCGGTGGTCTACCCGGCGGTGATGGCGCTGAATGGGGGCGAGGCGGTGAGTGCCGCCGATAGCACATTCGGCATGTCCGGCCCGATGTGCGCCATCTGGTTCGGCATTCTGGTTGTGAAGATGGCCGAGTTCTGCCTCATCACCCCGCCCATCGGCCTGAACTGCTTCGTGGTGGCGGGCGTCCGCCCCGATCTGAGCGTGCAGGACGTGTTTCGCGGCGTGGCGCCGTTCTTCGTGGCCGACGCCATCACAATCGCACTGCTGGTGGCGTTCCCGGCCATCGTGCTCTACCTGCCATCTCTGGCGGGGTAGAGCGCTTTGCGTTTAATTTGAATCGGAATACGCTGCCTCTCCCTTCGGTCGAACGCGCATTCCGATGCACGTATCTCAGATAAAACGCAAAACGCTGTAGCGGGCGGCCCGCGCCGCCCGTCGGGGATCACAGACGGATATTCTCCAGATCCCAGATGGTGACGGCGAGCGCCTCGCCAGCCTCGGTCCCGTCCGCGCGTGCCAACGGATCGAAGTCGCGAAGCTGTCCGAAATCATGCCCGGTCGCGGCCTCAAGGTCGCAGATCCGCACCTGAAAGGTCTTGTACTCGCCAAACGCAAAGCCCTCGACCGCCTCGACATGGCCCCGATCCGACAACATGCTGTGGATCAGCTGCCCCTGCGACAACACATAGGCCGTGGCGTGCAGGCGCAGGATACCGTCCTCCTCCGGGGCTTCGGCCAGCATGGTGACCAGCTTGAAATACTCCAGCGGCACCGGCGCGTCGGTATCGCCCAGCGGCGGCTCGTGGCCGGTAAAGATCGGGCCGGTGAACACATTGGCGCGAAACCCGTGGGTGCGCACATTGTCCATGATGTAATCCTCCAGCCCCAGCCAGGTCTGGTGGTTCTGGTTGAACCCCTGATGCTGCGGGCTGGCCACCGTGTAGTGGAACGTGTCCTTGTTGGCGCGCTTGGCGATCTCGTGGGTTTCGCCCCAGTTGGTGATCGCGCGGCGCACCAGATGACCCCGGTCGATATCGGCGTGGCCATAGGCCTCTTTGTCCAACTGCTGCTCGGCGGGGATGCGCAGGTCCTTGCGCCAGCGGGTCGACCCGCGCTTGACCCGTTTGGTCTGCTCCCCGTCAACGTTGAGCGCGGTCAGCAGCGGCCCCTTCACCGCACCGCCGTAAAGCACGCTGAAATGCTGATACCGCAGCTCGAACGGGCGCTCGGGCGTGGCATCGCTGGGCGCGGTGAGCGGGATCCGGTCCGACAGCTTGGGCAGCGGCACCGGCACCACCTGCAGGAACTCGGCATCATAGCCCTCGCGCCCGGCAAAATGGTCGGCCTCATGGCCCTCGGGCGCTTCAGTCGGACCTCCGGCAGAGGGGTGTACATCTCCCGCCGCACCGTCATCCAGCAGCCCGGTCAGGGTAGAGACCCGCACGGCACTGTTGCCGATCCCAAAACGTCCGGCGAAATGCAGCCCCACCACCTTGCCGCTGTCGAGGCTGATCACCGGGCTGCCGGAATTGCCGCCCAGCGTGGTCGCATCATGACCCAGCCGCGCCGCATCGTCGGCGACCTGCACAAACCCCGGGGCAAAGCGCTTGACGTCGTAAAGGCCCTGAAAATACCGCTCCATCTGGGTCCGGTCGTTGCGCGAGCCGTCCGAGGCCGGATAGCCGATGACCGCGATCATCTCTCCGTTTTCGGCATCTGCCTCGGCGCGGGGCAGGGGCGTGACCGCCAGCCCATCGCCCGGCTTGTCGATCCGCGCCAGCGCCACATCCGCCGAGATATCGTCGGCGATATAGGTGAATTTCTGGATGCGCACGGTGCGGCTGTCATCCTCTGAGGTCTCGACCTCTTCCAGAAAGTCGATGGCGGCGCCGTACTGGATGTTGCCGGGGCCGAACATGAACACGCCGTCGCCCAGAAAGGTGCGCCGCGCCACCAGCTTGGCCACATGGCGGTTGGTGATCACCAGCAGGCTGCCATCATCCTCTTCATCAATCACCCAGCCGGTGCCGCCCCAGGTCATGTCGTGATTGCGGAACTCGATACGACCGACCGAGGGGAGGAGCGGTTCGATATTGGTGATCTTGATGTCGGTGCCTTGCGCGAAATCGGCGCCGAGCTGGGTCTTGCCCTCGACCTGCCCGTTGCGCACCAGTAGCGGCGGACGGCCAACCGCGCGCACGATCGCTTCGAGCTGGACGGGTGAGTGGCCCGCCGCCTCAAGCTGCCCGGGTTCGCTGTCAAGCATTTGTTTGGCCGCTGCGGCATCGGCCAGCCCCAACTCC
Organism: Ruegeria sp.; assembly: GCF_040830605.1. GTDB lineage: Bacteria > Pseudomonadota > Alphaproteobacteria > Rhodobacterales > Rhodobacteraceae > Ruegeria. The sequence continues at coordinate 151,252 of NZ_JBFOMD010000009.1, read as the reverse complement.
TTCAGAATCGGTGGGCCATCGTCGATCACCTGCTTCAGCTTGTCGAAATCCCAATTGGCCCGCAGCCCTTCAAGCCGGTTCAGGCTTTCGGTAAATGCGCGGTCGGTCATATCAAATCTCCTTTACAAATATCTATCATATCACGAAAAAATTTCTTCTGCCGACACCCCACGGGCGGCGAGCGCTGCCAGTGAGGCGCTCTGCGCGAGCGGCAGCCCCGCCTGTTGCAGCAGCCGCAGCGCGACGTGCAGATCGCCGCCGCATCTGGCCGACGCGTCCTGATAGGGCCGTATGAGACGTCGGCGGGCCTGCGCCCGATACCGCTCGGCCGGGGCAAAGAGCCACAGCAGCGACAGCGCCAGTTCGCGTGTGTCCAGACGCTCGGCCACCGCCATGGCCTGATGATCCACCTGCACGTCGGACATCCAGCCCTCGGGCGGCGAGGACCCATAGGACCAGAGCCCGTTCACCGTGCGCCGCCAGCGTTCGGCGGCATCGGCCAGCGCGGGCAGGTCGCGGGCGGGGCGGAAAAAGGCATACGCCCCCAGCACCTCTGCCGCGATCCCTGCATTGGCCAGCGCCTCTGCTGCGTCCGAGGCATAGGATGACAGCCCGTGCGCCACCTGTTCCAGCCCGCGCAGATCGGGTGCAATCAGCAACCGGATTTCAGCGAACAGTTCGCGCAGCCGTGCCAGATCCCTGCCAAAGCGGCCACCATCCTGACGCGTCATCTGATCCAGCCGCACATATTCCACCAGTGGCGTGGCATAGGGGTTGAGCGGCGCGATGATGCGCCCGTAGGTTTGCGGCGCGAAATCCATCGCACCCCCGTCGAACCGCTGCTGGATACCCAGATTGGCCCGCAACCGGTCGGCGCGGTCGCGCTCATTCCAGGCCATTTTCTCATCGCCGCCGGGCAGGAACGGGAAAAGCTGCGCCTTGGCGTCTTCGTTCAGCGTCGAGTATTCCCGCCCGAAAGGCACTTGCAGCATCATGGCATCAAGGGCGCAGCCTGCCAGAATGCTGCTCGAATAGACATCCGTCGCTTTCGCCAGAACGTCGTCCAGATCTCCCTTCGCCAACCGCTCAAGACAGCCGGAAAACCGGAACTCGGCCCAGATCTCGAGCAACGCCCTGACCAGATCGGGTTTGGAGGTGTTCAGGGCCTCTTCGAAAAAGCCCTGCGGCAGGTGGTCGAAGATCTGCTGTACCAGCGTCCACTGCCCGGTGCGCCAGGCATGTGCCATCGCGACCAGGCCGGCATCGCTGATCAGCTCGAACGGGGTCGAAAAGCCGCTTGCCATGATGCCGGGAACTTCGCGCAGCTCGCCTTTTTCCATCATGATCTCGACATCCCGAATGGCGCGTTCGTCGACCGGCTGTGGCATGCCGGCATCTTCGGGTTTCACATAAATGACGCGCTGAAGGCGATGATCGAAGGCCAGTTGCGGCTTGGTTTCGCGCGGCGGGGGCGGGCTCGGCGCAGGCGGCTGAGGCGCATCTACCGCGAAGGGTTGGTTCAGCAGGACAGAGAACGCGTCGCCCGGCATGTCGCCTTCGTCTTGGAATTGGTGCACGAATTCCGACCTTTGGCTACGGGCCTGCCGCACGGCGTCACTCGCAGGCTGGGGAAGGTCATCCAGCATGTCATCGGTGAACTCATAGGCGGTGTCCGGCGCGATGTCCGGAAATTGCTCATTCGGGTCGCGGCTGAGCTGAAGCCGATGATAGAGAGCCGTGGCGTAATGCTCGCCAACAAACCACTCGGCGGCCTTCCGGTTGATCTGTTGTGCTATCTCTGGAAACTCGCCGTAAACCAGGCTCAGAAACGCTCTGCGGACATCACTGCGGTACACAAGCCACGAGCCGTCCTCATGTATAAGCCAAGTCAGTTCACGCTTTATGTCCTCGACCGTCCGTTCTGCGTCGGCCTCGTCCAGCTCCAGTTCCAGAACCGGCGCAAGCACGTTGCGCAACACGTCGGAATTTATCCGCAGCAGCACCAGACCTTTGATCGCGATGTCGCGCAGGGGATTGGGTATGCGATCGAGAATGCGGCGATAGAGATACGCTTCAACCTGATCTTCATTGATGTCGTCGATCAGCTTCTCGTCCAGTTTGACGCCGTTCTCCAGCGACTTGATCGCAAGCATCAGGCGGAGCGGATTGCCGTCGGCGATGCGGACGATGGATGGTCGATCCTCCTTGGCCACGCCATGACGCTCGAGCAGTGTTTCAACCGCCGAGTTTTCAAGGCCCATCAGTTCGACATGATGCGCCACCCGCTTTTCGGCGAGAAGGATGGACTCGCGGCGCCCGGCTGAGATCAGGCAGATCGGGCGCCCGATCAGCTCAGCCAGACGATCCAGACGTTCGAACAGCAGTTGCACCCGAACTTCGGAGCGGCGGCGCACGACCTCAAGCGCATCCAGCAGTATGACAAGGGTGCTGCCCGATCCGCGCACCGCGTCCCGGATCGCATCGTTGATTTCACGGGGCTGGACCCGCCCGGGCAGGGTCTTGAGCCCGGCGGTCGCCTCGACGGTGCGCAGACGGGCCTGCCGCAGGCGTTCGGCAGAGCCGGACAGGCTGTTGCCGATCTGGCGGGACAGCTCGTCCATCACGGCAATGTCGTCGCCCGCCGCAAGCGAGGGTCTGTCAAAGTTCAGCCTCAGGACCACCATCTCGCGCTCCTGCGCAACCCGGCCAATCTGATCCAGAAGATGCGACTTGCCGATGCCGGGCAGGCCGGACACATGCAGGGTACGCAGCTGCGCCGGTTTGCCTTTGCCCGCCCATTCCGAGGGGGAGGACAGCCAGTTGCGCATCACCCTCAACTCGGCCTCGCGCCCGACAAAATCCGACGCGGGTTTGCTTTCGGCGCGCCGCCCGAAATCCGATCGCTCCCCCCGCGCCTGACGGATGGCATCGCTGGCCCGTGGCGGCAGGTCGCCCAACATGTCGTCGGTGAACTCCAGGGCCAGTTCCGAACCAACGTCCGGCACAGGTTCGCCGGGGTCACGGCATAGCTGCAATTGATGATAGAGCGCGGTGACATCCTGAACGCCGACAAACCAATCGGCGGCAATCCGGTCGATCTGATGCGCCTCGTTAAAGTGGTCTTCATAGATGAGGCTCAGGATCGCGCTGCGGATATCGCTGCGGTGCATGAGCCAGGGACCATCGCGGCGCACCAGCCAGTGGTGATGGGCCAGATCGTCCAGAATGCGCCGGGCCTGCGTGTCATCCAACGTCATGCCCAGAACCGGCGCTACCACCTGACACAGCGCATCCGCGTTGATCCGGTGCAGCACCAGCCCCTTGAGCGCCACGTCGCGCAGGTGACGCGGCACCCGGCTGAGGATGGCGCGGTAGAGGTAGCCCTCGATCTGATTGCCCCGCGCACCCTCGGGCAGGTCATCATCGGGCCGGGCGCCCAGTTCCACCGATTTGCTGGCCAGCACCAGTCGCAACGGGATGCCGTTGGCGATGCGCAGGATGGGGGGCCGGTTTTCGACGTCCACACCGCGTTTTTCCAGCAAGGTTTCGGCCACCGGGTCCTCAAGCCCGGTCAGGTCGATGTGATGGGCAACGCGCTTTTCGGCAGGCAGAATCGAATCGCGGCGACCGGCGGAAATCAGGCACACCGGACAGCCCGCAAACTCAGCCAGCCGGTCCAGCCGCTCGAACAGCAGCCGCACCTGTACATCGGCGCGCTGGCGTACCACTTCGAGCGTATCCAGCAGGATCAGGAAGCTGCCGTCGAACCCGCTCAGCGCATCGCGGATCGCCCCCATGATCTCGCGCGACTGACCGCGCCGGGTGAGACCTTCGAGATCGGCCAGCGTCTCGGCCCGCCGCAGCCGGGCCTGACGCAGCGCTTCTGCTGTGCGGGGCAGGCCGTTGCCGATCTGGCGCGACAGCTCGTCAAACAGCGCATGATCGTCCTGCACGGTCAGCGACGAGCGGTCGAAATCCAGCCGCAGGATGACCATGCCGCGCTGCCGCGCGATCTGGATGATGCGTTCCAGCAAAAAGGACTTGCCGATGCCCGGCAGGCCGGACACATGCAACGTGCGCAGCCGCGGAGGTGTGCCGGTTTCGGCCCAGTCCGACGGCGACGACAGCCATTTATTGATGGTATCAAGCTCGGTTGTGCGGCCGAAAAAGCCGGTGGCAAGCGCACGCTCGTTGGCCTGGGCCTGCTGCAGCCTGTTCACCGCACCCCGCAGCGCCGCGACGCGGGAATAGCCCGGCGCACCCGGCCCGGCGCGGTCCAGCACCTGAATCAGGTCGAGCAGAGGCTCGGCCTCCTGCGTGGCCTCGATGTGACCATCGATGCTGTCCGGCGCGTAGGGACCGGTTCCGGCCAGGGCCTGCTCAACCTCGGTGGGTCGCTCGGAATACGTGCCCTCACCCCCGAACGGCGAGGAGCGCGACAGCACCTTGCGCCGCACGCTGTTGCGCATCAGCCAGAGGTCCTGCTTGTCATCCCGCTCAACCGTGCAGTCAGGCCGCAGCAGGCTCACGATATCCAGCAACCGGGTCGGGGTTTCGGCCAGTTCCGCGCCACCGATTTCCATCAGCGCCGAAACCGGGTTGAACGCGCCCGAAACGGCCGCCACCCAGCGCAGCTTGTCCAGAAGGTCGCGGTTCTGCGGATCAACCTTCATGGGCACCTCCGGCGTTGAGGTCTTCTCCCAGATCGTGCCGCGCCTCGCTGCGCAGCCGGTCGGCCACCAGCGGCAGTTTCGTCGTCGCAAACCGGTTGGCCACCACCGGCGGGATGCCGTCCAGCGCCCGGTCCACCATGTGATTGCAGACCCCTTCGTCCCAATCCAGCTCCAGCGCCTCTGTCATCAACTGGACGCAATCGAACACGTCACGGCGCAGGAAGGGCCGGATGTAATCGACAAAGACGGCGGGGCGGGTGTCGGTCGCGGCCTCGTCGATGCTGGTCACGGTGCGCGCACGCAGGTCATAGGTTTCGCACCCGCTGAGGACCAGCCGCATCTCGGGCGCGTCCAGCACCTCTTCGATCAGGTGCTCCAACTGGAACCGGGTGTGATCGATCTGACCGCTTTCGGGGTTCTCGAAATAGAGCCACAGCATCTCGTCCCGGGCCTGGCACTGGGCGCGCAACTCCTCAATCAGTGCCTTGATGCGGTCATCCTCGTGCGCGGCATCGGTGGTTTCATCAGCAGCCACACCGGCGCGGGCGGCCACGGGACCGGCCCCCAGCAGGGCGCGCTGGCGGACCGCGTCGACCAGATCGCGGCGGTTGAACCCCGTCTCCAGACGTACCACCCGGTGGTTGCCCTCATTCACGTCCAGGAACCGGTCGAGCAGGTTGAAGCTGAAATTCATCCCTTGCCGCCCGTCGATCTCGGTCCGTTTGATCCAGATGCCGCGCAGGCTGGTTTCCTCGGTTTCCAGCATCGCCGTCAGCGCGTCGAAAAACCCGTTGCGCCCGATGACGAAATGGCCATCCAGATCGTCGCTCAGCGACCACAGCCTGCGGGGCGGGCAATCGCGGTCGATCTGGGTTCGGAAATCGTCATTGGCCGCGAAATGGTGATAGGGCACCAGCCGCCGCACGTTGCGCCACCGGCCCTGATGCAGCCCGACAAAGGCAAAGGATCGGTCGAACCCCGCGCCGCCCGACGATCCTCCATGCGTGGAAATCGAGTGCACATGACGCGCCTCGTCCAACTGTTCGCGCCGCAGGTGGCCGACGGCGATGCCCTTTTCGGCACCTTCGGGGAAGTGGATCAGCACAAAGGCTTCGGTCCCCACCCAGTCGGGCGGCTCGGCGGGCAGCGACAGATGCCCCAGCGTCCGGCCCAGCGGTGCGCGGATGCGCAACAGAGCGGCATCGCAGAGGGCAGAGGCATCCGGGCCTTCCGGCATCTGCCCGGTCTTTTCGCCTTCGAAACAGGGGGCGACCCAGACCGCGCGTGCCTGATGGCGGCTGCCATCCGAAAGCTGCACGCTCACATCCTGCACCGTGGACGGATCGACGCCGGTGGCCGCATCCGGTGCATAGGCGTCCACCACATGCGCCGAGGTCAGGATCAGCCGCGGCGACACCATTGCGCCGCTGCCCATCACCTGTTCATCGACCATCACCCGGCACCGGAACGCCTTGGCGCCGCTGGCAAATTCGCCGATCTGGTCGATATCAAGATCGTCATGGTCCGCCGCACCGTTGAGCGGAACCAGCGCCACCGGATCGGTCAACTGATCCGGGTCAGGGGGCAGGGGCTCGACCCCACGCATCCGCAAGGCGGCGATAAAGCGCGCCATCAGCCCTTTGTCCAGCAACCGCTCCACCATCAGCCCGGCCAGCGCATTTCCTTCGGGAAATAGCTGCGCCACACTTCGGAAACTGTCGATATCGCCTCCGTGACCGGCGGACTGGAACACCTCCTCGATGGTGTCGTTCACCAGTTCCGGGCGATCCTGCAAGAGCGGCTGCAGGTCGTTTGCCGTCAGTTTTTCGTCGCCCGCCACCGGCCTAGTCCGCGCCAACAGCCGCCTTGAGCGCGGGCTTGTCGGCCAGGATTTCGCTTAGTCCGGGGCTGGTGGTGTCCGGGACCAATGCGGCCTCGGCACCCAAGGTCTCAGCAGCCCGCGCGCGGGCGCCGGTGCGGTGGCTGAGCCACAGCAGCTCGGACGCGTAATCGGCCAGATCCGAGGAAAACTCCGCTGCCGCTGCCGGTGCGTGGTTGGCCAGATGGGTGAGCAGGATGTTGGCGCTGCTTTCGATCCCTGCCGGGCCGAGATCGGATTCGGCCACGGCCTCATGCCCGGTCAGCGATTGCGGCAAAGGCGCGTCCAGAGTGGATTTGGCATCCAGCACGCCCGCGCCCAGATCATTGGCACCTCCCCAGACAGGTGGTTTGCTCAGCCCGTGGGTTACGCTGGTGATCCACATCGCCTGCACCGTGGTGCCCGCAGCGGCAGCTTTGTGGCGCAGAGCCGTCCGCCCGCCGTGACGCGCTACCCATAGCGCGGCAACCCCGGCGGCGAGCGAGGTGGCCAGCGTAGTGCCCTGCGACGCCTTGATCCCCCAGTCATGATCATCCGGCTTGCGCTTGGCAGCACCCCAGACATTCTCTCCCGGCGCCGACAGCGTCACCTCAGGGCCCCGCCCGGACCGCGCCCAGGGCTGTAGGCTCCGGGTCACGGCGGCCAAAGCCGTGCACAACCCGTTGGCCGCGTAAGCCGCCGGAAAGACCACATTGGGCCAACAGTTTCCTGCCGCACACACCACGACCAGCCCACGCTGCACGGCCTGACGCAAGGCCCGCTCGGTCGAGGCGACGCGTCCGGGTCCGCCTTGCGCCATCGTGATCACATCGGCGCCATTGTTGATGGCATGGGCGATCGCATGGGGCAGGGTGCGCTGGTCCAGATTGATCACCGATTTGATCGCACGGATTGGCATCACCTTGGCCTCGGGCGCCGAACCGGTCACCGCGCCGGGCTGACCGGTATTTCCGTTCATGTCGGCACTGCCGCGCGAGGCGATGACCGAGGTCACCAGCGTGCCATGCCCGGGATTGCGCAGTGGCCCGTCGCTGAACCGGTCCGAGGCATCGGTGCCCCCCTCGACCAGGTTGAGCTGATGGGTCAGATCCAGCGCCCCCTGCAGCTCGCCATGCGAGGAATAGCCTGTGTCGATTACCGCCACGGTCGAGCCCGCGCCGCGGCTGCGCTGCCACGCCTGCGGAGTGCGGATGACCTTGTGCACCCAGCCGAAGGGCCGGATATTGGTGCGCGGGGTGGAACAGTTGAACAGACCGGCCTCGGTGGTGACGGCGCCCACCGCGACCGCGCCATAGAGGCTTTCGGGCAGTACCGGGTTGGCCTCAATCGCATCCAGAGCGGCGCGCAGACGGCGGGCAAACTCAAAAGCTGTGGCCTCTTGCCCGGCGACATTGGTGCCGCTGAATTCTGCGAAAAAGAACTGATCCTGCTCCTCGTCAAAAGCGCTCTCGACCTGGGCCGCCGCGCCGGGCAGCGCCTGTTCGATCCGGTCAGAGATATCGGCAGGAGAGGCGTTTTCGGGAAAGACAAGCTCGACAACAAATGGATCGGCACCGTCGCGCGAGGCTGAGCGCAGCGTTTCAAGAAGGTCCTGCATGGATGAGTCCAGTTACAAATGTGAACATACAATAGCTGATAGGCTAGCACAGATTGCACCAGAAATCACCATTGCGGCAATGAGGGATAGTCCGGACAGCCAACTGAAGCATAAAAGAAAAGGAAGTGTCCGCACGTCATATTGGTCTGCTGTGCGGGACGGAACAGACCTTGGACGAGAAACCTAAATTTGCGCAACCTAAGCAGATGGACAAAGTACTTGGTCACGGATCGCCTGGAGATCCTGCGGTGTCAAAACTGCTTCGCAATGGCCCTAGCCATGGTTTCTTCTTGATCGTCACCGCTTCCAGTAGAGAAATAGGCAATCACAAGATTACGTGAGGGTGAAATGTAAAGGCCCTGTGCACCGACGCCCTTTTTCCAGAAATCGCCATCTTCAAATACAGCATCCCACTGGTAGCGATTTGCGATGTTTTCGTCTTCGGGAAAACCCTTTCGCGCGTTCAGCTCACCGAGATAGCCCCGCTGATAGATGGCCGGGTCGCCACCGGTCTGGATATTCTGAATTATAGCGTCAGAGATAATCTGTTCATCTGCGATCGTGCTCCAACTCGGCGTGAATAGCATCCCGAAGCGGGCCATGTCGCGGAGCGTCGAATTCATCACGCCAAAACTTGCTGGCAGTCCATCGTCGCTAACGGCCACAAAGGCATCGTGCTCCATCCCGGCTTTTCGCCAAATCCGCTCGCTGAGATACTCGGGCAGCGGTTTTCCAGAGACGTTCTCCACGATCACGTCGACCACGAATGTGTTGATCGAATTGTATTCAAACACCTCGTATCCCGGCATTCGGCGTGTCATGCCGCTCAAGACTTCCAAAGGCGTTTCTTCCAGACCAAGCGGGTTGTCGAGAAGCCCCATCGTAGAAACCCAACGATACCACCCTTGCTCCGGATTGGTGCGGGAATCTCCGGCCGGCTCGTCCAACTCGGTTGAGTCCAGCCCGGTTGCCATATCGAGGGCATGTTCGACGGGCACAGTGTCCCAGACCGAATCTTGGAGTTCCGGAATATAAGTGCTTACAGGATTCGTGATATCGACTTTGCCCTCCTCCTCAAGCAGTGCGAGGAGTGTACTGCCGAGGATCTTGCCGGATGAGTACCAATTGTGTTTGTCGAACTCCCGCATCGTTTTGTAGTGCTCGAAAAGGATTTCGCCGTCCTTCACAACAATCAGCCCATCCATCGGATAGTTCTCGAACTGTTCGTTGACGGTCGAAACCGACCCGTCCTCCCTGGTGAATTCAATGTCGCCGATGGAGGGCTGAAGATTTTCCGGCAAGTCGCTGATTGATCCGGCTCGGAGAATTTGCGCAGTTCGGAAAAAGCGCGACATGTTCTGCCATGCGTAGAGAGTGCGCTCACTTGGCGCCAGCATCTGCACCTTTTTATCTTCATCAGAGAAGAAATCATGGATCTTGCGAATCTCGTTCAAGGGCGTATCTGCGGTCACCATTTCTTGAGCGCTGGTATGGGGCGCCAGCAAAGAACAGGCTCCAGATAAAAGAAGCGCGCTTGCATTTGAGTGAATCGAGCGACGGAATCGAAAATTAGGAAAATGCATTGCTCGGTGTCCCTCCAAGTCGTTGTAAGCAGGTTCGGCAGTTGAGTCGTCTACCTGTCCCTAGTTGTGCCAAGCTTCAGTTTGCCGCCGAAAACGAAAACCACTAAGTCCAACCAATTGATGTTCAGACCTTAAAAGCAACTCTCCCACAATGATATGATGAACGTCGTCCCAAGGCACACGAAGGTTGTGAAGCCCGGCAAGCAGGGGACTATAGCGACGTCAAAGAGTATTGAGCGCCCATTTCGGGCTCCGAGAGCACCAACACGAAATACGGGCGTTCCTGAAGAAAAAAGACCCCGGGCAAGATCAACTTACCCGGGACCCGTGCTTGAGCGACTGGCGCTCTAACCCGCCCGCATCAGCATGCCGAACAGATCGCGCGGGTCGTCCGGGTCTGCCAGCATGTCGAGCGGTTCGAAGAACTCGGTACCTTCGATGGCGGATTTCACATAGCGCAGGGCCGAGAAATCCTCGATCGCGAAACCTACGCTGTCAAAGAGGGTGATCTGCCTCTCATCGCGGCGGCCCTCGGCCTGGCCGGTCATGACCTGCCACATCTCGGTCACCGCATGATCGGGGTCCAGCGCCTGAATCTCGCCCTCAACCCGGGTCTGTTCGGGATATTCCACGAAGATCTCGGACCGCAACAGGATGTCCCGGTGCAACTCGGTCTTGCCGGGGCAGTCGCCGCCGATGGCGTTGATGTGCACGCCGGGGCCGACCATGTTATCGGTCAGGATGGTGGCGTATTTCTTGTCGGCGGTGCAGGTGGTGATGATCTGCGCGCCCTCGATGGCCTCTTCCGCCGTCTTGCAGGAAACCACGGTCAGCCCTTTGCCCGCCAGGTTGGCCGCGCATTTCGCGGTCGCCGCCGGGTCGGTGTCGTAAAGCCGCGCGGTGTCGATGCCGCAGAGCGCCTTGAAGGCGAGGCACTGGAACTCGGACTGCGCGCCATTGCCGATCATCGCCATCGTGGTCGAGCCCTTGGGCGCCAGATACTTGCCGACCAGGGCCGAGGTCGCTGCCGTGCGCAGCGCCGTCAGCATCGTCATCTCGGTCAGCAGGGTCGGATAGCCGGTATAGACATCGGCCAGCAGGCCAAAGGCGGTCACGGTCTGCAACCCTTCCGAGGTGTTCTTGGGATGACCGTTCACATACTTGAATCCATAGGCCTCACCATCCGAGGTGGGCATCAGCTCGATCACCCCATGCGGCGAATGGGCGGGCACGCGGGGCGTCTTGTCGAAGCTCTCCCAGCGCTTGAAATCGGCTTCGATCTGATCGGCGATCTCGGTCATCATCCGCTCGACCCCCACGTGGTGGATCAGGCGCATCATGTTGTCGACGGATACGAAGGGCACGAGGGCCTTGTCGGAAGGTTGCATCACGTACTCCTATCGGCGGGCAAGGTGGATGCCGGCGATCATGCAGCGGACCGATCCGCCGGCGGTTTCAATGGTGGGCACCGAGAGTGGCAGCGGCGTGGCGCTGGCCTCGATGATGGCGATCTGCTCGGGCGTCAGGGCGGCCAGCGCGCGCGCAGAGAGCGCCAGAACCAGCCCGTCGCGCCCGGTCAGTTCGATGGCGTTCCCGGCGAACTCGGCGATCTGGTCATGGCTCAGGTCGATGACGGTGCGCCCGGTTTCTTCCAGCCGGGTACGGACGGTTTCGCGCCGCTCTCGCTCGGTGATCATGTCCAGACAGATCATCGCATATTGCGTGCCGATCCCCATCAGGACATTGGTGTGGTAGACGTCGCGGCCCTGCGCGTCGCGCGCCTCGAACGCGATGGGTTCATAGTTGAAATGGGTGCAGAACCGCTCGAGCAGCACCGGATCGGCGCGGTGGGATTTGACCGTATAGGCGATGCGGCCCGCGTGATCGAGCACCATGGCCCCGGTGCCCTCCAGCGCCAGATCGTCCTGCTCCAGCCCGGAATAGTCGATCACGTCCTGAACGCGGTAGTCCTGTTTCAGCATCTCGATCACGTCCGCGCGCCGCTCGCGCCGCCGCGAGGGCACGAACATCGGATAGATCGCCACATGCCCGCCCGGATGGGTCGAGAACCAGTTGTTGGGAAACACGCTGTCGGGCGTGTCGCGCTTACCGTGATCGTCAAAGACATGCACGGTCACACCCGCCGCGCGCAGTTGCTCCACGGCACGGTCGTGCTCGTCCCGCGCAGCGGCCGAGGTGGCTTCGGCAGAGCGGTTGGCCAGCGTCTGGAACGCGTTGTCATCCCGGGTCTCGGGATTCGAGGCAAAGGCGTGCGGCCGGATCATCACCACGGCGGAAGGGGCTTGCAGGGACAGCATCAGAAGCTCCGGGTCGGGCGGTCGAAGATGCGGCGCCCCATCAGCGAAGCGGCCAGATCGACCATCAGTTTCGCGGTACGTCCACGCTCGTCGAGGAACGGGTTCAGCTCCACCAGATCCAGCGAACAGACCAGCCCGCTTTCGTGCAGCAGTTCCATCACCAGATGCGCCTCGCGCTCGGTGGCACCGCCGGGAACGGTGGTGCCCACGGCGGGCGCGATGGCGGGTTCCAGGAAATCCACATCCAGCGACACGTGCAGGATGCCGCCCGCAGCCCGCACGCGGTCCAGAAACGCCATCAGCGGCGCCTTGATGCCATGCTCGTCGATGCTGCGCATATCCGCAAGCATGGCGTTGTCCTTCTCAAGCGCCGCCCGCTCATGCGGATCGACCGAGCGCAGTCCGATCATGCCCACCTGCTGGGTGGGCACCGGCGCGGGCAGGGCAGGGAAGGCCTCGAACCCGGCCTGACCGGTGAAATACGCCACCGGCGTGCCGTGTAGATTGCCGCTGCCTGTGCTGTCGGGGGTGTGAAAATCGCTATGCGCGTCAAGCCAAAGGACAAAGAGCGGGCGACCCAAATCCTGCGCATGGGCGGCCATGCCCGCGACGGTGCCCATCGACAGGGCGTGATCGCCGCCCATGAAGATCGGCACGCCCTGCGCGGCGGCCTCCCGCGCGCTGCGCATCAATGCCTGCGTCCAGCCCACGCATTCGGGCAGGGCAAACAGGTGGTCATGGTCCGGTATATCGACCGGATCGGGGCTGACATCGCCCAGATCGCGGATCGGGTGGCCCAGATCGGCCAGGGCCTGCTCGATCCCCGCCACACGGTAGGCATCGGGCCCCATCCGGCAGCCCTGACGCCGCTTGCCCGCGTCCATCGGGGCTCCGACAAGAAGAATATCACGCTTTTCCATGTCGCCATTTTGCGTATCCACCCCTCTTGCGGGAAGAGATCAAATTGCTCAAAAAGGAACTTTGATGACCGAAACGGAATGACAAAATGGACGATCTGGATGCCCGCCTTCTGGCGGCGCTGCATCGCGACGCGCGGGCCTCGCTGTCGGAACTGGCCGAGCACCTGGGGGTGACGCGTACCACCGTGCGCACCCGCCTCCAGCGCCTCAAGCGTGAGGGCGAGATCGTGGGCTTCACCGTCGTGACCCGCCGCGACGTGGCGCAGAGCCCGGTGCGCGGCCTGATGATGCTGGGGATCGAGGGGCGCGGGACCGAGCGGATCAGGTCCCGCATCTCGGCCATGCCGCAGGTGCGTGCGGTTCACTCGACCAATGGAACCTGGGACCTGATCGCCGAGATCGGCACCGAAACGCTGGAGGAACTGGACGGGGTGCTGTTCGACATACGCCGCATGGATGGGGTGACGCGGTCGGAAACCAACCTGCTGCTGTCGACCCGCAAGGGACGGGTCTGACCGCCGGGCGCCAAGATCCGCACTCAGCCTAACTCGACCCGCGTGCCCCAGTCCGCACAGCGCTGCGCCAGATCGTCGGGTAGCGGCAGGTCGGTATAGAACGCATCGACACTGGACAGCGACGCGATCCGCGCCGGTGCGGTGCGCTGGAATTTGGAGTGATCGGCCACCAGAAAGGTCTGCCGGGCTCGGCCGATGATCGTCTGGCTGACAGTGACCTCCTGAAAGTCGAAATCCAGCAGATCGCCGTCCAGATCCAGCGCCGAGCAGCCGATGATGGCGTAATCGAACTTGAACCGCTCGATCATCGACACGGTCAGATTGCCGATCAACCCGCCATCCGAACGGCGCAGCACGCCGCCCGCCACCACGATCTGGCACTCGGGGTTCGAGACCAGAATGTTGGCCACATTCATGTTGTTGGTCACCACCATCAGGTTCTTGTGAGACAACAGCTCACGCGCCACCGCCTCGGTCGAGGTGCCGATATTGAGGAAAAGCGAGGCACCGTCCGGGATGTCGACCGCGCATTTGCGGGCGATCCTGACCTTGGCCTCTTCGTTCAAGCCGCGCCGGTCCTCGTAGCCGATATTGGACACGCCTGAATGCAGCACCGCCCCGCCATGCACCCGGTCGAGCCTGCCCGCCTCGGACAGTTCGGTCAGATCGCGGCGGATGGTCTGGACCGTCACGCCAAAGCGCTCGGCCAGATCCTCGACCGTCACCCGGCCCTCGACCCGGGCGATTTCGAGGATGTCCGACTGGCGGAATGAGAGTGACATGCGTGCCCCCAAGTTTCTGGTTCGCTCACTTTCGATGTTTTTCTGGTCTCATGCAAAATCTTTCGCGGATCGCGCAAGCGAGAAAAATGAAACACGCCCCAAGGGAAAACTGATCACGTTGGAAAGACGTGATGCTGGATTCGCCGCGTGACTCACATGGTCCTGGGGCGGGTTCGGCACGCGGGAAGGAATTTGCGTTTTAGCGCTATACGCAGCAGGCTGGCAAGAAAGCGAACATAATCGAAAAAGAAAGTTGACCTACCGAAGGTAAATGGCATTAATGTGCCCATCTTCACAACAGGAGAGTCGGGTGGTGGCGCATAGCCGGGAAACGGAGGTCTGCGACCTCTTCATCATTGGCGGGGGGATCAACGGCTGCGGCATCGCGCGCGATGCGGCGGGGCGGGGTCTGTCGGTTACGCTGGCCGAGATGAACGACCTGGCCTCTGCCACGTCCTCGGCCTCGACCAAGCTGTTTCACGGCGGGCTGCGCTATCTGGAATATTTCGAGGTCCGGCTGGTGCGCGAGGCTCTGATCGAGCGTGAAACCCTGCTGCGCGCCATGCCGCATATCAGTTGGCCCATGCGCTTCGTGCTGCCCTATCACCGCGACATGCGGTTCGACGCGGAAACGCCCACCTCGCGGCTGCTGAGCCGGGTGATGCCGTGGATGCGCGGGCGGCGCCCGGCCTGGCTGATCCGTCTGGGCCTGTTCCTCTATGACAATCTGGGCGGGCGCAAGATCCTGCCGGGCACCCGCTCGCTGGATCTGCAAACCGAGCCGGAGGGCCGGCCGCTGCACGAGAGATTCCGCCGCGCCTACGAGTATTCCGACTGCTGGATCGAGGACTCGCGGCTGGTCGTGCTGAACGCCCGCGATGCCGAGGCGCGCGGAGCGGAAATCCTGGTCCGGACCGAGGTGATCTCGGCCGAACGCGCAGGCGATCTGTGGGAGGTCACGATCCGCGACACCGACCGCGATGAAACCCGCACCCTGCGCGCGCGGATGCTGGTGAATGCCGGGGGGCCATGGGTCGGCGACATCATCCAAAGCCGCATCCGCATCAACTCGCGCGAAGGGGTGCGGCTGGTCCGGGGCAGCCATATCGTGACGCGCAAGCTGTTCGATCACGACAAATGCTATTTCTTCCAGGGCGAGGATGGCCGTATCATCTTTGCCATTCCCTACGAGACCGATTTCACCCTGATCGGCACTACCGATCAGGACCATCCCGACCCGTCGCAGCCGCCGGCCTGCACCGAGGCCGAGCAGGATTATCTCTGCGCCTTTGCGTCGAAATATTTCCGCCAACCGGTCACGCGCGAAGATATTGTCTGGACCTATTCCGGCGTGCGCCCGCTCTATGACGACGGTGCCAGCAGCGCCACGGCGGCGACGCGGGATTATACGCTCAAGGTGGATAATGGCGGCGGGGCACCGGTGCTCAACGTCTTCGGCGGCAAGATCACCACCTATCGGAGGTTGGCCGAAAGCGCGATGGACAAGATCGCCGAATATTTCCCCGGCCTGTCCGGACACTGGACCGCAGGTGTGCCGTTGCCGGGCGGAGATTTCCCTGTGGACGGAGCCGGGGACCTGATCGCGCGCCTGCGGGCCGATCACTCCTATCTCACCGAGTTCTGGGCCCGGCGGCTGGTGCGCGCCTATGGCAGCGAAGCGGCGCAGGTTCTGGGCGACGCCAAGGCGGCAAGCGATCTGGGCGAGGATTTCGGCGCCACTCTGACCGCGCGCGAGATCGCGTGGCTGATGGATCGCGAATACGCCCGCACAGCCGAGGATGTGGTCTGGCGGCGCAATAAGCTGGGGCTGCGGCTGAACCCGGAACAGATCGCCGCGTTGGACGCCTGGATGGCGGCGCGGCGCAAGAACGGTACATCTGCTGCGGCAGAATAGAGAGGGAAAGACGAAGATGACCCATATTCTTGCCATCGATCAGGGAACCACCTCGTCCCGCGCGATCATCTTCGATGCGAAGATGTCGGTCGTTGCGGCCGCGCAAGAGGAGTTCACCCAGCATTTCCCCGCCTCGGGCTGGGTCGAGCATGACCCTGCCGATCTGTGGTCGACCACCGCCGGGACCTGCCGCGAGGCGATCGAGCGGGCCGGGCTCTCGACCGGCGACATCGCCGCCATCGGCATCACCAACCAGCGCGAAACGACGCTGGTCTGGGACCGCGCCACCGGCAAACCGATCCACAACGCCATCGTCTGGCAGGATCGCCGCACCGCCGAGATGTGCCGCAGCCTGCGCGAGGCCGGGCACGAGGATATGGTCACCGACCGCACCGGCCTGCTGCTCGATCCCTATTTCTCGGGCACCAAGCTGGCTTGGCTCCTGGACAATGTGGACGGCGCCCGCGAACGCGCAGAGGCAGGTGAGTTGCTCTTCGGCACCGTCGACAGTTTCCTGATCTGGAAGCTGACCGGCGGCAAGGTGCACGCGACCGACGCCACCAACGCCGCCCGCACGCTGCTCTATGACATCCGCAAGGGGCGGTGGAGCAGCACCATCTGCGGCCTGCTGAACATCCCCGTCTCGATGCTGCCCGAGGTGCGCGATTGCGCCGCCGATTTTGGCTCCACGCGGTCCGACCTGTTCGGGCGCGAGATCCCGATCCTCGGGGTGGCGGGCGACCAGCAGGCCGCCACGGTGGGGCAGGCGTGCTTTGCGCCCGGCATGCTGAAATCGACCTATGGCACCGGATGCTTCGCACTGCTTAACACCGGCGACACGCCGGTGCGGTCGCAGAACAAGCTGCTGACCACCATCGCCTATCAGTTGGACGGCAAACCCACCTATGCGCTCGAAGGCTCGATCTTCATCGCGGGCGCCGTGGTGCAATGGCTGCGCGACGGGCTCAAGATCATCCGCGAGGCGCGCGAGACCCAGCCCATGGCGCAAGCCGCCGATGAGACACAGAACCTGGTGTTGGTGCCCGCCTTTGTCGGGCTTGGCGCGCCCTATTGGAATGCCGAATGCCGGGGCGCGGTCTATGGGCTGACCCGCAATTCGGGACCTGAGGAATTCGCCCGTGCCGCACTGGAAAGCGTGGGCTACCAAACCCGCGATCTGCTCGAAGCGATGCAAGCCGATTGGGGCGCGGGCGAGGCACAGCAGGTGTTGCGTGTCGATGGCGGCATGAGCGCGTCCGATTGGGCGATGCAGTTCCTGTCGGACATTCTGGGCGCACCGGTGGACCGGCCCAAGGTGCTGGAGACCACGGCGCTGGGGGCGGCGTGGCTGGCAGGCATGAAGGCCGGGATCTATCCCGACATGGACGGCTTCGCCCGCGAATGGGCGCTTGAGCGGCGCTTTGATCCGGGGATGGACGACAGCCTGCGCGCCGAAAAATACGCCCGCTGGAAACGCGCGGTCGCCGCGACCACGCAGGTTTGATGCCCGACCGGGCGACGCCTTTTACCTTTGCCACTGCCGGGCAGATCCAGTTTGGCCGGGGCGTGTCCGGCAGAATGGCCGAGATCGCCTCGGGCTTTGGCAAGCGGGTGTTGCTGGTGCATGGCGCCTCGGGCCGGGGCGTTGATCGGACCTTGCGGGATTGCGCGGATCATGACGTGGAAGTTACCCGCATCGCCTGCGGTCGCGAACCCGATCTGGACATGCTGACCACCGCATTGGCTGAGGCGCGCCCGGCTCGGCCCGATTGCGTGCTGTCCCTTGGCGGTGGCTCGGTGATCGACTTGGGCAAGGCGCTGGCGGCCCTGTTGCCGGCAACCGGGGACGTGTTGGACCACCTCGAAGTAGTGGGGAAGGGCCTGCCACTCACTGCCGACCCGCTCCCCTTCATCGCGGTCCCGACCACCGCCGGAACCGGGGCCGAGGTCACCCGCAACGCGGTGATCGGTGTACCGGAACACCGGCGCAAGGTCAGCCTGCGCGATACGCTGATGCTGCCCGATGTGGCGCTGGTCGATCCGGCGCTGACCGACAATACCCCGCGCGCGCTCACGCTCGCCTCGGGGCTGGATGCGGTCACGCAGGTGATCGAGCCTTATCTTTGTAACCGGACCAACCCGCTCACCGACGCGCTCTGTCGCGACTCCATACCGCGCGGGCTGGGGGCCTTGAACCGGCTGATGCAGGGCGAGGACGAAACCGCCCGGGACGACATGGCGCTGACCTCGCTCTACGGCGGTCTGGCGTTGGCCAATGCCGGACTGGGAGCCGTGCATGGGTTGGCCGGGGTGATCGGTGGCATGGCCCCCGGTGCGCCGCACGGGGCGATTTGCGGGGCGCTGCTGCCCCATGTGCTAACCGCCAATGCAGAGGCGGTTCCGGCAGGCTCGGATACCGCCCGCCGGATCGCTGAGGTGCAAGGGTGGATCACCCGGCATCTGAACCTTGATCACATCGGTGCCTTTCCCGATTGGACACGCCGGAACGGCCTGCCGGCCCTGGCTGCCATGGGTGTCCGCTCCGGCGATCACGCGGCAATCGCAAAGGCTGCGCAGACCTCATCCTCGATGAAGGTCAACCCGGCGCCACTGTCCGAGCAGGCGTTGCAGGACATTCTTGCCGCCACCTGAAATCCAGCCAAAGAAAAACGCCCCATGACCAGCATGGGGCGCCTCGTTTCTCAGGCCCGGGTCACTCCGCCGGGGTCGTGGTGTCCTCGGCAGGCGTGTCGGCCTTGCGACCGATGCCTTTGACCCATTCCCGCAGCCCCTGCATCACCGCATAGAGCACCGGCACCAGGATCACGCCCACGACAGTCGCGGCCAGCATGCCGCCAAAGACCGCGATGCCGATGGCCTTCTGACTCGACGCACCAGCGCCGCTCGCCGCCAGCAGCGGCACCACCCCCAGCAGGAAGGACAGCGCGGTCATCATCACCGCGCGGAACCGCTGATGCGCGGCCTCGGCCGCCGCCTCGCGGATCGAGAGGCCCTTGGCCCGCTGCTCCATCGCAAACTCGACGATCAGAATGCCGTTCTTCGAGGCCAGCCCAACCAGCATGATCATCCCGATCTGGGTATATAGGTTGATGTCGCTGCCCACCACGGCCACCGCCGCCACCGCGCCAAACAGCGCCACGATGACCGACAGCAGGATCGAAACCGGCATGGTCCAGCTTTCATACTGCCCCACCAGGAACAGATAACCGAACAGAACCGCCAGCCCCAGGATCACCTGCACCAGCCCGCCAGAAGAGAGCTGTTGCTGCGCCGTGCCGGTCCACTCGAAGGCATAGCCTGGGGGCAGGGCGGTGGCCGATTCCTCGGTCATCACCGTAATCGCATCCCCCGTCGACAGCCCCGGCGCCGGCACCGCCGTCACCGTTGCCGACCGGAACAGGTTGTGCCGCTTTAGCAGTACTGGGCCCAGCACGTTCTCGACATCGACCAGCGTGCCCAGCGGCACCATCTCGCCTTGCGTCGAGCGCACATAGAGGTTCGAGATATCGTCGACCTTGTCGCGATAGGATCCCTCTGCCTGGATCATCACCCGATAGACCCGCCCAAACAGGTTGAAGTCGTTCACGTAAAAGGACCCCAGATGCGCCTGCATGGTCTGGAATATCTCGGCCACCGACACCTGCAGCGTCTTGGCCTTTTCCCGATCAAGATCGACGAACAGCTGCGGCACGTTCGCGCGGAAGGTGGTGTAGGATTGCGCGATCTCGGGCCGCTGGTTTGCCGCATAGACGAATGAGCCAACCGCCGCGGCCAGATCCTGCGCCGAACCGCCGCCGGTCTGCTGCACCTCCATCTCGACGCCAGCCGACATGCCGAGGCCCTGAATGGGCGGCGGGTTGAAGGCCACGATCGAGGCAGCGGATTCACCATAGGCAACGCCCAGAACCTTCTGCAGGATGGCATCGGCGCTCAGATCGTCCTCTTGCCGGTCGTCCCAGTTGTCCAGGTTGACGATGATCATCGCCCCGTTCGAACTCAGCCCGTTCAGCAGCGAGAATCCGTTGACCAGAACCGTGTTGGCCACGCCGGGGATCTGCGACAGCTTTTCGTTAACGCGCGCGGTGACCGTCTCGGTGCGGTTCAGCGTGGCCGCATCGGGCAGTTGCACATCGACGAAAAGATACCCGTTGTCCTCCAGCGGGATAAAGCCCTTGGAGGTTTTGGACATGATCGTTCCGGCCCCCAAGGCGAGACCGGCGATGATCGCAAGCGAGATCACAGGAATCCGCAACAGCCGCCGCACCACGCTCAGATATCCGCCGCGTACGGTCCCGATCAGGTTTTCGAACAAGGCCAGTAGCCCCTTGGGTGGCCCGGACCGGGGCCGCAGCACCAGCCCGCACAGGGCAGGCGACAGCGTCAGAGCGTTGATCGACGAAATCACAACGGCGGTCGAAATGGTGACTGCGAATTGCGAATAGAGCCGCCCGGTAATGCCCGGCATGAAGGTCACCGGCACGAACACCGCCAGCAGCACCAGCGTGGTGGCGATCACCGGCCCGGTGATCTGGCCCATCGCCTTGCGGGTGGCCTCGGGCGGGCTCAGACCCTCTTCGGCGATGATGCGTTCGACGTTTTCCACCACCACGATGGCGTCATCCACCACGATGCCGATGGCCAGCACCAGCGCAAACAGCGAGATGGTGTTGAGCGACATGCCGAAGGCCAGCAAAAAGGCGAAGGTACCGATCAGTGAGACCGGGATGGCCACCGCCGGGATGATCGTCGCCCGCCAACTGCCGAGAAAGACGAACACGACCGAGATCACCAGCGTGAAGGTGAGCATCAATGTCGTGACCACGTCGTTCAGCGACTGTTCCACGAAATCGGTGGTGTCGAAGGGGACCTGGTATTCGACATCCGCCGGGAAGGCCCGCGACAGGCGATCAAGCTCGGCCCGCACCCGCTCGGCCACCGCCAATGCGTTGGCGCCGGGGGCCTGATAGATGCCCAGAACCGTCGCCGGATCGCCCTGAAAGAAACCCGAGGCCGAGTAGAACTGCGCCCCCAGTTCGACCCGCGCGATATCCTTGATCCTCACGATCGAGCCCGCGTCCCCGGTGCGGATCACGATATCTTCGAACTCGTCGACGGTGGTCAGGCGGCCCTTGGTCTTGATCGTGTATTGAAAGGTCTGCCCCTCTGGCGCGGGCGGCGCGCCGATGGATCCGGCAGAGACCTCGATATTCTGTTCGCGCACGGCGTTGATCACGTCACCCGGCGCGATGGAAAGCGCCGCCATCTTGTCCGGGTCCATCCACACCCGCATGGCGTATTGCAGGTCGGTCAGCACGTCGGCCCTGCCCACACCCTGCACCCGCGACAGCGCGTCCTTGAGGTTGATCGAGGCATAGTTCGACAAGAACACGCTGTCATAGGTGTCGTTGGGCGAGGTCAGGGTGACCACCAGCA
Source organism: Ruegeria sp. (assembly GCF_040830605.1). Lineage (GTDB taxonomy): Bacteria > Pseudomonadota > Alphaproteobacteria > Rhodobacterales > Rhodobacteraceae > Ruegeria. The sequence goes on along the minus strand of NZ_JBFOMD010000009.1, from coordinate 129,616 downwards.
GCATGTTGGTCGAGGATTTCTGGGTCACCACACCGGACGAGGTCACTTCGCTCGGCAGCGAGGCCATGGCCTGCGCCACCCGGTTCTGCACGTTGACCGAGGCGATATCGGGATCGGTGCCGACCTCGAAGGTGATGTTCAGCGAATACGAACCGTTATCGGCCGAGGTGGACGTCATGTACAACATGTCGTCCACGCCGTTCACCTGCGCCTCGATGGGCGCGGCAACCGTGTTTTCGACCGTTTCGGCGTTCGCGCCGGTGTAGTTGGCCGAGACGCTGACCACCGGCGGGGTGATATCGGGGAACTGCGCGACCGGCAGCACCATATAGCCGATGCCGCCCATGATGGTCAGCACCAGCGAGATCACGAGCGCCAGCTTGGGCCGGCTGATGAAAAGGGCTGAGAACATCCGTTATTCCCCCGGCTGCTCGGAGGCCACGACCGCATCCACGGCAACGCCGGGGCGGACACGTTGCAGCCCCTCGACGATCACGCTTTCGCCTTCGCGCAGCCCATCCAGCACGATGATGGCGCTTTCGATACTGTCTCCGGTGGTGATGTAGCGCTGCTCGACCATCTGCTTGTCATTGACCACCAGCACGAAATCCCCGCGCTGGTCGCGCTGCAACGCGGCCTGCGGCACCAACACGCGTTGCGTCGGCTCCAGCGCCTGGATGCGGACGTGGACAAAAGCGCCGTCCACGATCAGGCGGCTGGCATTCTCGAACTGCGCCCGGATCGCGATGGCGCCGGTCAGCGGGTCGATGCGGTTGTCGACAAAAACGATCTCACCGGTCTCATCCAGCGCGGTGCCATTGGGCAATTCCAGCCGGACGGTGGGGCTCTGGTCGCTTTCCGTCAGCGACGCCGCGGTCTGGTCCAGTTGCTCCAGTATCGAGATGAACTGTTTTTCGTTCAGCGAAAAGCTGACATAGATCGGAGCCTCGCGCACCAGCGTGACCAGCGGCGGGTTCGAGGGGCCGACCACGTCGCCCTCGCTGGTCGTCACCCGGCCCAAACGCCCGGGGAAGGGCGCGGTGATCTGGGTATAGCTCAGATCCAGTTCCGCCTGCTGGATGGCCGCATGCGCGGATTTGACCTGGGCCGCAGCGACAAGCTCGTTGGCCTGGGCGATGTCACGTTCGGACACCGGCACCGCGTCGCGGGTCAGCAGCTCCTCCTTTCGGGCCAGTTCCACCTTGGCCAGCTCCAGATTGGCCTCGGCCCGGTCCAGATCGGCCTTGCGGGCCTCAAGCGTGGCCTCGTAGAGATCGGGCTCGATCTTGAACAGCAGATCGCCCTCATCGACCAGCGCCCCGTTCCCGATCAGTTGCTCTTCGAGAAAGCCGTTGACCCGGGCCACGATGTCGACCTTGTCGATGGCTTCGCCGCGCCCAATAAAGATCGCCTCGTCGGTGATCTCCTGCGTATAGGCCGCCGCGATCGACACCTTGGGGGCCGCCCCCTCCTGCGCCAGCGCCGGCGAGGCCGCCGCCAGGCACAACACGGCGAGACCATGCCGGATATGGCGCGCGATCAGGCCGCCGGGGCCGGATGTCGAGGGGAGCAGAGCAAAGGGCATGGCGGGGGCCTCATTCTTGATGCGGAATGCGTTTTGAAAACGACCCGGCGAGAAAGGCCGAGTCGATAAGTATTGCGCACAAGATGACGGTTTTCCGGAAATAGCTCAAGCGATGCAGCAGGGGCTTGTGTGCATGATCCAGAACGAAAAATCCGATCCGCCATAGACGAGCGTCCCCGGCTCGCGCGCCGATGCGGGTTGGCGGGGCAAGCCGCTTGCAAGCGGCTTCAAGCGGTTTGCAAACCGCTTGGTCCAAGGCGTTTGTAAACGCCTTGTGCCCGGCGACCACAGGTGCCGGTCATGCCCCGACGGTGCGCGGTCAGTCGCGGGTGCCCGCAAACCGCGCCTGCCAGTCTTCGCGTTGATCGTCGGTGATCTTGGCAAACAGCACATCCGGCACCGTGAACCCTTGCCCGGCGGGCAGGGCGCTCAGCGCCGCCGCCACATCCTCGGGCCAGCCGTCGTCGGTGGTGTTCATCGCGTCGAGCATCCTGGCGGCGCTATGCGGGATGAACGGCGCGCTCAGCACCGCATAGAGCCGGATCAGGTTCAGGCCCAGCCGCACCTGCGCCGCGGCCTTTTCGGGGTCTTCCTTGAAGGTCGACCACGGCGCTGCGGCCTGCAGGTATTCGTTGCCTGCGACCCAGATCGCCCGCAGTTCCTGCGCGGATTTGCGGACCTCCATCGCCTCCATGTGGCCCTCATAAGCACGCACGCGGCGTGTCAGCTCCTCGATCAGCGCTTGTTCCTGCGGGCCGTATTCGCCACCCTCGGGCACCGCCTCGCCGAATTTCGAGCGGCAGAACTTGGTGATGCGCGAGACGAAATTGCCCAGAACATCGGCCAGATCCTTGTTCACCGATTGCTGGAACTTCTCCCAGGTGAACTCGCTGTCGCTGCTCTCGGGCGCGTGGCTCAGCAGCCACCAGCGCCAGTAATCGGCGGGCAGGATATCCAGCGCCTGATCCATGAACACGCCACGGCCCTGGCTGGTCGAGAACTGGCCGCCGTCATAGTTCAGGTAGTTGAACGACTTCAGGTGATCGACCAGCTTCCACGGCTCACCCGAGCCCAGAATGGTCGCCGGGAATGACAGGGTGTGGAAAGGCACATTGTCCTTTCCCATGAACTGCACGTAACGCACATCGTCGGCGCCCTTGTCGGTGCGCCACCAGCGTTCCCAGTCGGCATCCGACTTGCCGTTGGCATCGGCCCATTCCCTGGCACAAGCGATGTATTCGATGGGGGCATCGAACCAGACGTAAAAGACCTTGTCCTCCATCCCCGGCCAATCCTCGTCGCCCTTCTTGACCGGAATGCCCCAGTCCAGATCACGGGTGATGCCCCGGTCCTGCAGCCCGTCGCCGTCATGCAGCCATTTCTTGGCAATGGACGTAGTGAGCACCGGCCAGTCAGCCTTGCTGTCGATCCAGGCGTCCAGCCGATCCTTCATCGCCGACTGACACAGGTACAGGTGCTTGGTCTCGCGCACCTCCAGATCGGTGGACCCCGACACAGCCGAGCGCGGCTCGATCAGGTCGGTGGGGTCCAGCTGTTTGGTGCAGTTTTCGCACTGATCGCCGCGTGCGCGCTCGTAGCCGCAATTGGGGCAGGTGCCCTCGATATAGCGGTCGGGCAGGAACCGGCCATCGGCGTTGGAATAGACCTGTTTCTCGACCACTTCGCGGATCAGCCCGGCCTCGGCCAGACGCCCGGCGAAATGCTGGGTCAGGCGATGGTTCTGCTCGCTGGAAGAGCGCCCGAAATGGTCGAAGCTGAGGCCGAAACGCTGCGCGATGTCGGACTGCACCCCGTGCATCTCGGCGCAATACTCGGCCACCGGCTGGCCCGCCTTGGCGGCAGCCAGTTCCGCGGGGGTGCCATGCTCGTCTGTGGCGCACAGGAACATGACCTCGTTGCCCCGGCCACGCTGGTAACGCGCATAGAGATCGGCGGGCAGCTGCGAGCCGATCAGGTTGCCGAGGTGCTTGATCCCGTTGATATAGGGGATCGCCGAGGTGATGAGAATCCGGGCCATATTTCGTATCCGCGTATCTGTCTGCGCGCCCGTCTATCTCATGTGACGGGTCAGCAAAAGGCCAGCTTTCGACCGAAGCGCGGTTTTCGCGCTGAAATGTGGTGAAACGACCGCCCCGGCACCGAGCGGGTTGTGCTTTTTGGCAGTCCGGTCAACACCATAGGTTGAAAACTTGACTCACAACCTCTTGAAAATCCACCATGATGCACCATATTGATTGTATACCTCTGTATACCAAACCGGGGACTACCTGCTGATGTTCGACTTTCTGCTGCAGGGCGCTTTTGCGCCCTTTACGATGGCGCTCGCCTTGTTGTTCGGCCTTCTCGGGCTGGAACTGATCGCCCTTTTGCTGGGCGGCAGCCTTATGGCGGGTGAGGGCGAGATTGATGTCGAACTCGGGGACGCGCCCGATATCGACATTGGCAATCTCGATCTGGATGTCGATGCGGATGTGGATCTGGGCGAGTTCGAACTGGCTCAGGTCGAGGCAGATGCGGAGACGCCGCAGGCGGGGGCCTCCGGTCCCACCGCCTGGCTGGGCTTGGGGCGGATGCCGGTCATGATCTGGCTGGCGGGGCTGCTGATGGGCTTTGGTCTGAGCGGCATGGGCCTGCAACTGGCGCTGCATGACCTCGTCGGCGTGAATGCGCCTGCATGGCTGGCCGCGATCCCGGCGGCGGCGTTTGGCCTGTGGTTCGCGCGCGGCTTTGGCGGGGTCTTTGCCCGGCTGCTGCCGCAGACCGAGACCGAGGCGATGTCCGAGCGTATGCTGGCCCGCCGTCGCGGCGTGATCACGCAAGGCACCGCCGCGCGCGGACGCCCCGCCGAGGTGCGGGTGACCGACCGTTTCGGCAACGCCCACTACCTGCGGGCCGAGCCCATGCGGGACGGCGAATGCCTTGCCCAGGGCACAGAGGTGCTGGTGCTGCGCAACCGCAAGAGCGGCACCTTCGTTCTGATCGGCATGTCCGAATAATCAAATACCAACTCTCAAGGAGGATTTTGTATGGAAGTTCAATTCCTGGCTGTTTCTGTTGTGTCTTTTCTGGCGGTTTTGTTGCTGATCGGCCTGATACTGGGCCGTCTCTACCGCCGCGCCACGCGCGAGATATCTCTGGTCAAGACCGGGGCGGGCGGCAAACGGGTGATCATGGACGGCGGCACCATCATCGTGCCGCTGCTTCATGAGGTCAGCCCGGTCAACATGAAAACCCTGCGCCTTGAGGTGCAGCGCAACGGCGATGCCGCACTGATCACGCAGGACCGGATGCGGGTCGATGTGGGGGTCGAGTTCTACGTCTCGGTCATGGCCACCGAAGAAGGCATCGCCCGCGCCGCCCAGACGCTGGGTGACCGAACGTTCGATGTCGAGCAACTGCGCGAGATGATCGAGGGTAAGCTGGTCGATGGCCTGCGCGCCGTGGCCGCGCAGATGACCATGGACGGGCTGCACGAAAACCGCGCCGACTTTGTGCAGGAGGTGCAGAATGCAGTCTCCGAAGACCTGCTCAAGAACGGTCTGTCGCTGGAATCGGTCTCGCTGACCGCGCTGGACCAGACGCCGTTCGAGGCGCTGGATGAGAACAACGCCTTTAACGCCGTTGGTATGCGCAAGCTGGCCGAGGTGATCGCAACCTCGAAAAAGGAGCGCGCGCAGATCGATGCCGATGCCGAGGTCGAGGTGCGCCGTGCCGCAATGGAGGCGGAACGCCAGAAGCTGCTGATCGAACAGGACGAGGCCAAGGCCCGCATCCAGCAGGCGCAGGAGGTCGAGACCATGAAGGCCGCACAGGAGGCCGAGATCGCCGCCCGCACCGAGGATTCGATGCGTGAAACCGAACGCGCCCGTATCGCGCGCGAGGAAGCGATCCGCGCCGCCGAGATCGAGCGCGAGCGCAAGATCCGCGATGCCGAAATCTCGAAAGAGCGTGAACTGGAAGTGGCCGAGCAGGAACGCCAGATCATCATCGCGCAGAAATCCGAAGAGGAAAGCCGCGCCCGTGCCTCCGCCGATCTGGCCCGTGCCGAGGCGACCAAGGCGACCGAGGCGGTGGTGACCGCGCGCGAGGTGGCCGAGGCCGAACGCCTCAAGGAGATCGCGCTGATCGAAGCCACCCGCGAGGCCGAGCGTCAGGCCACCGCCCTGCGTCTGGCCGCGCAGGCCGAGAAAGAGGCCGCCGCCGACCGCGCCGAAGCGCGCCGCGAGGAAGCGCAGGCGGAGGCGGACGCGCTCAACATCCGGGCCGAGGCCAAGAAGAACGACATGCTGGCCGAGGCCGAAGGTAAGCGTGCCATCGTCGAGGCCGACAATGCGCTTTCGCCCGAGCAGATCCGCATGAAGGTCGACCTGGCCCGGATCGAGACCATGCCCGCGATCATCACCGAGATGGTGAAACCGGCCGAAAAGATCGATTCGATCAAGATCCATCAGGTCAGTGGCATCGGTGCGCCCGCCGGCGGTGGTGCGGCCAATAGCGACAAGCCGGTGGTGAACCAGGCGCTCGATTCGATCATGGGCATGGCGGTGCAGATGCCCGCGCTCAAGAAGCTGGGCGAAGAACTGGGCCTGTCGATGGAGCAGGGGGTTGGCGGTCTCGCCAACGGGGCACTGGGCGCGCCGGAACCCGCCGCCGAAGTGGTGGACGAAGCGGAAGATGAACTGCGCGTCGAGCACTAACACAGCAAGGGCCGGGATCTCCCGGCCCTTTTTTATTCAGTTTCAACGTCAGCCGGGCAAGCCCGGCCTTTCCGATCTAGGACCGCCAGTAGTTGTTGGCCTGCGATACGGTCTGAAAGTTGATGGCCACCACCTGAGAAACGCCGATCAGACTGTCGGCACTGTTCGCATAGTCCGGCCGCATACGGTTGCGCGCCTCATCATCGGGCTGCGTCAGCTTCACCGCCATGCGTGACATCTTGATGGCCAGTTCAAATCCTTCTTCGGCGGTTTCGGTTTGCAGGTTGGGTAGCCAGGGCATCATCGCCTCCATTTGTATCGTGCGCGACCTAAGTTACAGCTTGACGGCCTATGGCAAAATGTCAAGATAATATCGTGCACGATATAAATGAGGCTGCGATTTGAACGCTCACGACATACCGACGCGTGCCGAGGATCTGTTCTGTTTTGGGGTGTACACGGCCTCTCACGCGATCAACCGGGCCTATTCGGGCCACCTGAAACGCCTCGGGCTGACCTACCCGCAGTACATAACCCTGACCCTGTTGTGGGAGAGGGACGGGCAGAAAATCAACGAACTGGCGCAATGCCTGCGCATGGAGACAAGCACGCTGACGCCATTGGTGAAGCGGCTTGAGGCATTGGGCCACGTCACCAGGAACCGCAGCGACAAGGATGGCCGCGCGGTTGTCGTGAACCTCACAAAAAGCGGGCGCGCCCTGCGTGACCGGGCGCCAGCGGTCACGGCCTGCATGATCCAACAAACCGGCATGACGCCTGCAGAGCTACAGACGCTTCAGGAATTGCTGTTCAGACTGCGCGACGGTTTGCAGGCCTCCTAGACGACGCTTAGCCGTTCCGACCTACACGGACAAATGAAGGCTCTCCAAGGTTCATTCGCGTGAGCTTCAGCGTCACCGCCCCTCGCGTGAGCGTTTCAGCAACCGGCCAATGGTGAACGAGGTCCGCGGCGAATAGACGTAATGCGTCCGGTCCTCGGGGGCCGGACGAGCGCGCATGCGGGTCAGGCCGAACACGATCAGGAAAACATGCCCCAGCGCCACAAAGGCGAACAGCGCACCGGGCCCGTAAAGCTCGATCAGCGACGACGAGACATAGGGTGAGGCAATCGCCCCAAGCGCGTACCAGAACATCAGCGCCGCCGACAGCTCCACCCGTTGCTCGGTGGTGGCGAAATCATTGGCGTGCGCGGCAGAGACCGAGAAGATCGGGAAGGTGGTAAAGCCGAAGAACCCCGCCGCCAGCATCACACCGATGGTGCCGGTGCCGCTGGCGGCCATGGTGATGCCGCAGCTCAGCACCGCCACCGCCGACAGCCAGATCAGCACCCAGCGCCGGTCGTATTTGTCCGCGAGCCACCCCATCGGATACTGCGCCAGCGCGCCGCCCAGCACGAAGGAGGCCAAGAAAAAGGCGATCTGGTCGATGCCCAGACCAACCTCCTGCCCGTAAACCGGGCCGACCATTCGGAACGAAGCGGAACTCAGCGCCGCCACGATCACACCCGCAACCGCCAGTGGCGAACAGTGCCAGGCCAGCCTGGGGCGCAGGCGCGGGGTGTCGGGGGTTTCGGGTTGGCTGGCCCGGGTCAGCGTCAGCGGCAGCAGCGCGGCACAGCACAGGATCGCCAGCAGGTTATACGAGACATAGGATGCGGGCGGCAGCACCGCGATGATCAGCTGCGCACTGAGCGAGGCGCTCATGTCCACAATGCGATAGATCCCGGTCGCGCGGCCCCGGTTCTCGTTGGTGACCTTCGCGTTCATCCAGGCCTCGATCACCGTATAGCAGCCCGCCACGCAGGTGCCCGAGGCGACCCGCAGCAGCGCCCAGACATAAGGACTCTCGGTCAGGGTATGGCCGATCAGCCCCATCGCGCCCATCGCCGTGCAGACCGCGAAGGCGCGGGAATGGCCGACATTGCCCATCAGCCGCGGCGCCCACCAGCAGCCGATGAAAAAGCCCAGGAAATGAGAGGAGCCGAGCAGACCGATCTGGCCGGTGGAGAACCCCAGCGTCAGCCCCGATATCGCATCGAGTGGGCCGACGCCCCCGGTCGAGAGCTGCAACAGAACAACCGAAAGAAACAGGGCGGCAAATGAGATGATCGTACGCATAATGCGCCTAACATGACCGCCCGGTTTCCGGATGCACGAGGTTTATCGACCTCTCCAGGTCGGTTTTGGCTCATGTGGCGGAATTATTACGCCTGCCGGATGACGGCCCGGATGTCCAGCGTTACCGCATCCCGGACCAGATCGCGATAGCCCGAGGCGCCGAAGGCGCGGCGGCTGATGGCGCCCCGCAAGCGGAAGCTGAGCTCGCTCAGGTCATCGGCGGCGCTGCCCCGGCGGCGGAACAGGCTGGCCTCAAGCACCACCGGTCTGGTGACATCGCGCACGGTCAGATCGCCGGTGATCCGGGCGCCGTCCGACAGCCGTCCACCGGGGCCGAGCTGAACGCGGGTCGAGGTAAAGCGGATGGTCGGAAAGCGCCTCGCGTCCAGCACGTCGGGTCCCAGCATCGCGGTGCGCGCAAAGACCAGATTGGTGCGCGCGCGGGCGACGTCCAGCGTCACATCCGCCCGGCTGCGCGTCAGGTTGGCAGTGTCGATCACGATATCGGCGGACCGGATCGGCATGGTGCCCTTCTGGGCGGAACCGGAAAGCGTAAAGAAAAACCCGACCGAAGACGCGCTTTGGTCCAGCCGGTACCGGACAGGGGCGGCCGACAGCGGCGCGGCCAAGGGCAGGGCGGCGAGGGACAACAGCAGCGCGCGGCGTCCGATCTGCGGGCACCCGGCTCCACTATCGATCTCCCGAGCGCTCATACCGTGACCCCGCTCCGCCGTGGGCGCGACCGTTTCAACAGCATCAGCATGATCGCGATGTTCAGGCCGTTCCAGACGATCCCGTTGACGAATGCCAACTGGTAATTGCCGGTCACATCGTAGATCCAGCCCGACATCCACCCGCCAAGCGCCATGCCCAGAATGGTCATCATCAGCACGAACCCCACCCGTGCACCGGCCTCGCGCGGGGGCATGTATTCCCGCACGACCAAAGCGTAACTGGGCACGATCCCGCCCTGCGCCAAACCAAACAACGCGCTGATGAAGTAGAGCGAAACCATGCCGTCATAAGGCAGGAACAGGAACAGGGCAGCACATTGCAGGGCCGATCCGGCCAGCAGGGTCCGCACCCCGCCGAACCGGTCGGCGACCAGCCCCGAGATCACACGGCTGACCACGCCGCCCAGCAGCATCAGCGACAACATCTCGGCGCCAACGGCCGGGCCATATCCCAGCCCGACGCAATAGGCCACGATGTGAACCTGCGGCATGGACATGGCCACGCAGCAGCCGATCCCGGCAAGACCCAGCAGATATTGCAGGGCGCGCGGCGAGAAGCCGGAACTCTGGGCGTTCAGCTGTGCTGCGACCTCGGCGGTTCCATGCGCCTCGGCCGGGATTTGCCGGCGCAGCAGCAGCGAGAGCGGGATGATGACGATCAGAGTGATGACGGCAAGCGTCAGATAGACCTGCTGCCAGCCTTCGCGGGCAAGTATCCCCGACAGCAGGATGGGCCAGATCGCGCCCGACAGGTAATTCCCGCTGGCCACCAGGGCCACGGCGATTCCGCGCCTGCGCATGAACCAGTGCGAGATATCGGCGATCAGCGGCCCAAACCCCACCGCCGTGCCAAGACCCAGCATCAGATGGGTTATCGACAGGGTCAGCATCGACGGGGCCAGGGTGGCCAGAACGTAACCTACCGCAGTCAGGGCGGCAGCGCCGATCAGCGCCCGGGTCACACCCAGCCGATCAACCAGTTGCCCCAGCCACATGTTGCCAAAGGCAAAGCCGATCATCGTCAGCGTATAAGGCATCGACGCCTCGGCCCGGCTGGCGCCAAACTGTGTTTCGATGGCGGGCATCACCACGATCACCGCCCACATGCCCACATTGGCCACGGTGGCGATGGCCAGCGTGATCAGCAACCTGAGCCAGGAATAGCGGCTGTCATGGATCGGGTGGGTCATGAGGGCACGCTAGTGAGCCGCTTGTGCTTTGACCAGTCACAAGTTTCTGAGGCCCTTTTGACCGGATGTGTCACCCCGCATCGGCGGTCTCCGCTACCCGCTCCAGCTCCAGCCCGGCGCGCGGGCGGGTCTGGGTGGCCTGCCACGTCACCGGGGGCAGGGCGCGGGCGCGGCGGCGGGTCAGGCTCCAGCGGCGCAGATCGCCCCGATGCGTTGGCGCCATGTGCCAGCGCGTCTCGATCCCCTGTGCGCCGCCCTCGCCGGGGGTCAGCAACAGCCCCAGCGGCGCCTGTCCCAAGGCACCGCCCTGTTCGGCGGCCAGATGCATCCGCCGCACCGGCGTCAGCCCCGGCGCACCGGGCAGATCGGCGACGATCAGCGGCACCGCACCGCTGCGCAGCGCCTCTTCCATGCACCACAGCAGATCCTCGGCCCGCGTCGGACGGATGAAAAGAAACCGCGCCGGGTCGGCAAAGGGCATCATCCCGTCCGGGTTCAGTTGATCGGCCTCCCATGCGGGCGAAATCCACAGGACCGGCCCTTCGGTCCGGCCCGCCAGCCACAGCGCAAAGCTGCGCCGCGCCGGGCCGCAGGCCTCATGCACGCGGGCCAGCGGCAGGGCGACGGCCGGGTGCGGGCAAAGCGCGGGCACATCGCGCGCGGGTTTGCGGCCAAGAAGGTGAGTCGACATGCAGGCAGCTTAGCATGTTCCACTTTTGTTCTCAATCGATGGATTACCCGATGATCGCTTGAGACCCCGCAGACCGTTTCAGCATATTGGTGGTTGCATAGCGCACGACGATAGTTAACCTTGATCAACATTATCATTGGTAGAAACCGGGCCTTCAGGCCCCGACAGAAATCGTTAAGTGTGTGTACAGACAGTTTAAAATAGATACACTTCATTCAAAAAATTCGGGAAACACAGTGGACACCCAACTCGCCACAACGATTATCGCGGATATTTCGGAAAGCACCCCGCTCTACCAGGCCATGGGCGATGACCAGGCGCAGCGGTTGATCCAGCTTGAGATCGACCGGCTCAGGGAGGTGATGCTTGACCATGGCGGCACGCCCGTGGGTCAGAAAGGCGATGACGTTCTCAGCTATTTCGACGATCACGACGCGGCCATTCACGCGGCTCTGAAAATGATCGAACAGCCGCCGGGCACCATGCTTTCGGTTCATGTGGGGGTGCATCGCGGCGCCATCGTTGTCGCGGAAAAGGGCATCTTTGGCGAGGCCGTGAACCTGACCGCCCGATTGGCCGCCGTGGCCAACCCCGGCGAGGCCTGCGTCAGCGAAGCCGTGGCCGCCATGGTGAAGCCCGGCCTCAGGCAATTGCTCAAACCCATCGGCGCGCTGCGTCTGAAGGGGATCAGCGATCCGCTCGAGGTTTTCTCATTGGTCCGCTCCGCCTCCGATCTGAGCACGCAGACACGTCTGCCGCTGCAATTCGGCGGCGGTGACGAGCAGGGATATCCAAGCGAAGCCCTGACGCTCGTCCTCAATCATGGCGGCCGTTCCTGGCGGTGCCGCGAGGGTGGTGAGCTGAAAATCGGCAGGTCATCGCAATGCGATGTGGTTCTGCCGCAGGCATGGGTGTCGCGGCTTCACGCTGTCCTGAGTCTGAAGGATGGCAAGCTGATGCTCGCCGACCGCAGCACCTCGGGAACCTATGTGCAGTTCGACGCGGGCCGGGAAATCCAGCTCAAGCGCGAGGCCGTCATGCTTGCGGACGGAGGCCTGATCTCACCGGCTTTGCCGATCCAACATGACGATGCGCAATTGCTGGAGTTCGAGATCCTGCGCCGCTGACATCGCATGACCTGCGCTGTCTGCGGTCAGCACCGAACATAGATGCGTGATCCGAAACTGGGCGGCGAGATTCCGATCAATTCTTTTCGGCCACCGGTCCATCCTGTTTGACCCATTCGCTGAAACCGCCTTCCAGATGCACGACCGGGCTCAGGCCCATCTCCTGCGCGGCCTTGGCGCTTAGGGCCGACCGCCAGGCGCTGGCGCAGTAGAACACATAGGTCTTGTCCTGATTGAACACCTCCTTGTGATAGGGGCTGTCCGGGTCGATCCAGAACTCCAGCATGCCGCGCGGGCAGGAAAAGGCGCCGGGGATCATGCCGGACCGCTGCAACTCGCGGATGTCGCGCAGGTCGACGAAGACATGGCCGGGGTCATCATACAGCGCCTTGGCCTCGGCCACGGGCAGGGTTTTGACCACCGAATTGGCCTCGGCCAGCAGGGCCTTGATCCCTTTGGTGATGGTTTGCGGCATCTGTCTGCTCCTTCTTGTCCGGCCCAAGGCTTGCCGAAATGCGGTGACGGCTCAAGAGGGGCTTGTTCCCCGGGGACAGCCCGCTAGGTTTGCGCTATTCGGAGCAAGAGGAATTTCAGCATGAAAATGAACCCGCTGGGCCGCACCGGCATGATGGTGTCGGAACTGTGCCTCGGCACGATGACCTTCGGCACCCAGACATCCGAGGCAGAGGCCCATGCACAGATGGACATGGCGCTGGCGGCCGGAGTGAACTTTGTCGACGGCGCCGAGATGTACCCGGTGAACCCGATCAGCCAGGAGACCGTCGGCCGCACCGAAGAGATCCTGGGCAACTGGAACGCCGCCAATCCGGGGCGGCGGGGGGAGTATATCCTGGCCACCAAGCATTCCGGCGCGGGGTTCATGTATGCCCGAAACGGCGCCCCGATTTCGGCGCAGACCATTCCGGAAGCGGTCGAAGGCTCGCTGCGGCGGCTCAGGACCGATCACATTGACCTCTACCAGTTCCACTGGCCGAACCGGGGCAGCTACATGTTCCGGCAGAACTGGTCTTACGACCCGTCCGGTCAGGACCGAGCCGTGACGCTGGCCAACATGGAGGAATGTCTGGAGGCGATGCAGCAACAGGTGGACAAGGGCAACATCCGCGCCTTTGGCGTCTCGAACGAAAGCGCATGGGGCACGGCGCAGTGGCTGCGGCTGGCCGAAGAGCGCGAATGGCCCCGCGTGGCATCTGTACAAAACGAATACTCACTGCTCTGCAGGTTGTACGATACGGACATGTCTGAGTTGAGCGTGAACGAAGACGTCGGCCTGATGGCCTTTTCACCACTGGCGGCGGGGTACCTGACCGGCAAATATCAGGGCGGCGCGGTGCCCGAAGGCTCGCGCATGTCGTTGGTGCCTCAGATGGGCGGACGCAAGTCGCCGCGCATTTCGGATGCGGTGGCAGCCTATCTGGAGATCGCCGCGCGCCATGGATTGAACCCGGTGCACATGGCGCTCGCGTGGTGCCGGACGCGGCCCTTCATGATATCGGCGATTTTCGGCGCGACAACGCTGGCACAGCTGGAGCATCTGCTGGGGGCGGTCGATGTAGAACTGACGAGCGATGTTGTGGCCGAAATTGACGCTGCACATCGGGCGCATCCGTTGCCTTACTGACGCCGGGATAGGGGGCTCTGCCCCCGCCGCCTGACGGCGACTCCCCCGGGATATTTTCAAACAGAAGAAGGGGTTAGTGCAGCGTCTGTTCCTGCCGAAGGTCGCGGGCCGAGAGGCCGTGGGCGGTGCGGAAGGCGCGGGCGAAGCTGGATTGTGAGGTAAAGCCGGTGGCCAGCGCCACATCCATCAGGGACATGTCGGTATCGGCGACCAGACGGCGGGCCTCGGCCAGGCGCAATTGCAGGTAGTGGTCCTGGGGTGTTGTGTTCAGGCGCAGGCGGAACTGCTGCTGCAGGGTGCGCGGGCTGGTGCCCAGCGTGTCGGCAATCTGGGTCAGCGGCAGGGGCTCGTCCAGCGCCGCCTCCATCAGTGCGTTGGCCTTGGCGGTCAGCGCGTTGTGGCGGTGCGGGGCGCCGGTGCGGCTTTGCGGTTTGGTTGGGGCAGGCGCGCCGTCGTAGAGGAAGAGGCCCGAGACACGCGCCGCGAACCTAGCGCCATGGCGGGCCGAGATGATGTGCAGCATCATCTCGATCGCGGGCATGGCGCCGCCCGAGGTCAGGCGGTTGCCAGAAATCGCAAATCGGTCGCGCAGAACCGTTACATCCGGAAAGCGACTTGAGAAGTTATCCAAATCTTCCCAGTGTGTTGTGGCGTTATGTTGATCCAGTAAGCCTGCCTCGGCCAGCAGCCACGGGCCGCCATCTATACCGGCCAACGCGGCGCCGGTGGCGGCGATGCGGCGTAGCCCGGCAAGTAGGCTGGGCGTGGCGTGGCGGGCCAATTGGAACCCGGCCACTACGATCAGTAAATCGCATTCCTCGAACCGAGCCAGCGGGACGCCGGGCACGGTTAGCCCACTGGTCAGCCAGGCGGGTTTGTCGGTAGCGGTCACGTAATCCCAGTCAAAGGCGGGCCGGTCGGCCAGCCGGTTGGCGGCGCGCATCGGGTCGACCGCTGCGGCAAAGCTGAGCGTGTTGCACTCGTCCAGTACCAGAACGCCCGTTTTCAGGGCGCGGTGTTCGGGCTGGAGGATGTTTTTTGCGGATTTCATCAAGTTCGATTCGCATATTGGCAAGTTGTTTCGCTAAGGCTGCGCCAGACTCGGGGCCAGACGCAAATCGGAATCCGGGGACAAGCCTGGGGATATCCCCGGGCGGAAGCCGGTAAAACTTGGGGAAAACACGATGCCTCTGGAAATGAACCGCGAAGTCTTCATCACCTGCGCCGTCACCGGCTCGGGCAGTACCCAGGATCGCAGCCCGCATGTGCCGCGCTCGCCCAAGCAGATCGCTGAGAGCGCGATTGCCGCGGCCAAGGCCGGCGCGGCGGTGGTGCATTGCCATGTGCGCGATCCGGAAACCGGTGCGCCCTCGCGGGATCTGCCCCTCTATCGCGAGGTGACCGACCGTATCCGCGATGCCGAGGTCGACGCGGTGCTGAACCTGACGGCGGGGATGGGCGGCGACATGGTCTTTGGCGGCATCGAGAACCCGCTGCCGCTGGCCGACGCGGGGACCGATCTGGTTGGTGCCGCTGAGCGGGTGGCGCATGTGGCTGAATGCCTGCCCGAGATCTGCACGCTCGATTGCGGCACCATGAACTTTGCCGAGGCTGACTACGTGATGACCAACACGCCCGGCGCCCTTCGGGCGATGGGGCAGATGATGACCGATCTGGGCGTGAAGCCCGAGATCGAGGCGTTTGACACCGGCCATCTGTGGTTTGCCAAGCAGTTGGTGAAAGAGGGAATTCTGGAGCAGAATGCTCTGGTGCAGCTCTGCATGGGCGTGCCGTGGGGGGCGCCGGACGATCTCAATACCTTCATGGCGATGGTGAACAATGTGCCGGACGACTGGACTTTTTCGGCGTTCTCGCTGGGGCGCAATGAGATGGCCTACGTGGCGGCCTCGGTTCTGGCGGGCGGCAATGTGCGTGTGGGGCTTGAGGACAACCTGTGGCTGGAAAAGGGCGTGCTGGCCGAGAACTGGCAGCTGGTCGAGCGCGCGGGCTCCATCATCGAGAATATGGGCGCGCGGGTGATCGGGCCGCAGGAGGTGCGGGAAAAGCTCGGGCTGACCAAGCGGGCGCCGGTGGGGGTGGCGGGCTGAAGCCCGCCCTACGGATGGATCGACCGACATGACCAAAACAGCAGCAATCATCGGTGGCGGCGTGATCGGCGGCGGCTGGGCCGCGCGGTTTCTGCTCAATGGATGGGATGTGCGGGTGTTTGACCCGGACCCCGAGGCGGAACGCAAGATCGGTGAGGTTCTGGATAATGCTTGCCGCTCGCTGCCGGGGTTGAGCGACGTGCCGCTGCCGCCCGAGGGCGCGCTGACGTTTCACGAAGATATGGCAGAGGCCGTGCAGGGGGCTATCTGGATTCAGGAAAGCGTGCCCGAGCGGCTGGACCTGAAGCTGAAGGTTTACAAAGGCTTGCAGGCGGCGTGTGACAAGCAGGCGATCATCGGGTCTTCGACCAGCGGCTTCAAACCCTCCGAGTTGCAGGAGGGCGCGCTGCGTCCTGAACAGATCGTGGTGACGCATCCGTTCAACCCGGTCTACCTGCTGCCTTTGATCGAGTTGGTGCCCACCGAGGCCAACCCGCCCGAACTGGTCGAACGGGCCAAGGAGGTGCTGAGCTCGGTTGGATTCTTCCCGCTGCATGTCAGGAAAGAGATCGACGCCCATATCGCCGACCGCTTCCTCGAAGCCGTCTGGCGCGAGGCGCTGTGGTTGGTCAAGGACGGCATCGCCACCACCGAGGAAATTGACGAGGCGATCCGTATGGGGTTCGGCATCCGCTGGGCGCAGATGGGCCTCTTTGAGACTTATCGCGTGGCAGGCGGCGAGGCGGGGATGCGGCATTTCATGGCGCAGTTCGGTCCGGCGTTGAAATGGCCGTGGACCAAGCTGATGGACGTGCCCGAGTTCACCGACGATCTGGTGGACATGATCGCCGATCAGTCCGACGCGCAATCGGGGATGCATTCGATCCGTGAATTGGAGCGCATCCGCGACAACAACCTTGTCGGCATGATGCGGGCGCTCAAGGCGCAGGACTATGGCGCGGGCGCGGTGCTGAACCGGCATGATGCGCGGCTGAAACCCGGGGCGCTGCCGACGCTGGATGAGGCCGACCTGAGCCAGCCAATCCTGACGCTGTCGCGCGCCGTGCCGCTGGATTGGACCGACTATAACGGCCACATGACCGAGTCGCGCTATCTCGATGCCTTCGCCTGTTCCACCGACCGGTTCATGGAGATCATCGGCTGTGATGCGGACTACATCGCCAGCGGACGAAGCTATTTCACTGCCGAAACCCATATCCGCCATCTGGATGAAACCCATGCAGGTGCAAAGATCGAGGTGCGGACCCAGCTGTTGCTGGGGCAGGGCAAGAAGCTGCATCTGTTCCACTCCATGTACGAGGGCGACAAGCTGTTGGCCACCGGCGAAAGCTTTCTTTTGCATGTCAGCCTCGAATCCCGACGGCCCTGTGCGCCGTCGGCGCAGATGGAGGCCGCGATGGCGCGGATTGCGCAAGCGCAGGCCAGTCTGCCTTACCCTGAGGGGGCGGGTAGCGCGATCCGCAAACCGGCATGAACAGCCGGGTTCTAATCACCGCCGGTGCCTCGGGTGTCGGCCGGGCCATGGCCGAGGCTTTCGATGCGGCGGGTGCTCAGGTCTGGGTGGCCGATATAGATGAGGCCGCGCTGGCCGCTTGTCCCGATGGCTGGCAGCGCTCCTGCTCGGATGTGTCCGACGAGGCGGCGGTGGCGGCGCTGTTTGCCGAGATTGAGGCCAAGTGGGGTGGGCTGGATGTGCTATGCGCCAATGCGGGCGTCGCGGGGCCAACTGCGCTGATCGAGGATGTGGCACTGGCCGACTGGCGTGCCTGTCTGGCGGTCAACCTTGAGGGGGCGTTCCTGTGCTCGAAATACGCGGCCCCGATGCTGAAACGGCAGGGCAGCGGCTGTGTGCTGATCACCTCTTCCACCGCCGGGCAATACGGTTATCCCAACCGCGCACCCTATGCGGCGGCGAAATGGGGCATGGTGGGGCTGGGCAAAACGCTCGCCATGGAGTTGGGGCCGCACGGGGTGCGTTGCAACGTGATCTGCCCCGGCGCGGTCGAGGGTCCGCGCATGGAAGGCGTGCTGGAACGCGAGGCGGCGGCCAAGGGCATGACCCGCGATCAGGTCTATGATGGTTACGCTTCGGGCACCTCGATGGGCCGCTTTGTCGAAGGCCGCGATATTGCCAACATGGCGGTATTCCTTGCCTCGGACGCGGCACGGCTGGTATCCGGGCAGGTGATTGCGGTGGACGGGCATACTGTGAACCCGGATCCCAAGATCTGAGTGTTCACGATCCGGCGCGAAAAATCCGGCCCGCGATCTTGGGGCCGGACTTCCCGTTCAATATCCCGGTTCAGGCCTGATTTGGTCCGCGAATCTGCCGGATGGCCCGGCGGACGGCCTCCCAATTCTGGGCCTCTTCCTTGTTTCCGGCGGCATCGTATTCGCGCATCTTCTGCGCGGCTTCGGCCTCGGCCTTGTCTCCATGCGCGGAATAGAGCGCACGGGCATATTCGGCAGTCCTGATTGCATCCATACGTCGAATCCTTCCTTTGTCTCGTGAGCGGTTGGATTGCCCGTTCGTTCAGGTGACCCCATTATAGGGCACGGCAGGCCGCACTGCACCCTGTGATTGCAAAAGCGCGTTTATTCGCCGCTAGCTGCCCGGTCACCCGGGTGTGGGGACAGGACCCGTGATCGCTGTTCGCAACTGGCGCAGATGGGTGGGCAGGTGGCGGGCGGTCAGGTCGGCCTCGCGCACCAGCGTGTCGAAATGGCGGGTGAAGATCTCGATCCGGTCGCGGTCGCGGAAGGCCATATAGTGGCTGCCGGCGTAGAAGACGCAGAGCAGGGGGCCGAAAATGGTGATCGGCGCGGAATAGAGCCGTTTCGCGTCGAACAGATAGATGCGCAGGCGCGGGTAGAGCTGTTCGCAAATCGTCAGCAGGTGGTCGATCTGCTCAAGCCGGACGTCAAGCGGAAGACCGTGATAATAGCCGGTCGCGTGGGCAAAACTGTGGATCTCATATAGCGGCATGGCGATTTCATAATCCGACTGCGCGCTGCGCATCCATGACAGCCGGTCCTCGGAGGCGCCGATGGCCTGATCCGCCGTCCGCCCCAGATGCGGCGCATATTCCCACTCCAACACCGCGCGGGTCTTGAGCATGTCGGGCAGGGTGGCCGGGACATAGCGGATCTTGTAGCCCGCAGCCTGCTGGTGCCACTCAAAGATGCGCTCATCGACCAGCGCCCGGGGCGCCTCGGTCATGGACAGGGACCCGGCCAGCAACTCGGCGGCGCTCTCGGGGCGATCCGAGAGGCTCAGCAGCCAGTCCGCCGATACGCCGAGCGCGGTGGCGCAGGCGCCGACCACATGGGCGTTGGGCAGCCGTGCGCCCTCATCGGTGAGAAGTTGCGAGATGGTCGACCTGTCCACTCCGATTCGACGGGCGAGGCCGCTCTGGCTGACCTTCGCCTCTTCCATTGCGCGCGCCAGACGCTGGCGGAATTGGGAAGCCCGGTCGCGTTTGTCCATTTTTTCATACATATGGTGATAAATATCACATTCGATGAATTTTGTTAATCATATTCAGAATTCTCTGCGCCGCGTCGATGGGTGACACTTCAGAGAAAGAAAACAAAAAATGGGTAACGGAATGGAGACGCGCCGAAGATCGGTCGTGAAGGCTGTGATCTGGAACATCATGGGGTTGGCTACGATGACACTGGTGGGGCTTGTCGCCACCGGGTCGGCGGCCGTGGGTGGCACGCTGGCCATCGTCAACACCGCCATCGGGCTGAGCATGTATATCCTTTATGAACGTGTCTGGGCCGGCGTCCGCTGGGGGCGCAATGTCTGAGCGCACGACCCAAGGCACCGGGCCCGAATGGGGCACGTTTTTCCTGATCCTCGCCTGCCATGCCGCCTGGCTGATCACCATCTTCTGGCTGGCGGAGTGGGGCCTGTGGCTGGCCATCCCGGTGATGGGGCTGGTCGCCGCGCTGCACTCCTCGCTCACGCATGAGGCGCTGCACGGCCATCCGTTCCGGACCAAGTGGATCAACGAGGCGCTGATGGGGCTGCCGTTGACGCTGTGCATTCCCTATAACCGTTTCCGTGACCTGCATCTGGCGCATCATCTGGATTCGAACCTGACCGATCCCTATGACGACCCGGAATCGAACTATCTGGACCCGGTGATCTGGAACGCGCTGCCGGGGTGGAAACGGTGGATCTATGGCGTGAACAACACGCTGCTGGGGCGGATGGTGCTGGGCCCCGCCATCGGGCAGATCGCGTTCTTTCGCGACGAATGGCAGGGTGCGATGCGGGGCGACCGGGCGATCTGGCTGGCCTGGGCGCTGCATCTGCCGGGGGTCGCGGTGGTGCTGTGGATCGCGGCCCTGTCGCCGATGCCGGTCTGGGCCTTTGTGCTCTCTTCCTATATCGGGCTGGGTCTGCTCAAAATCCGAACGTTTCTGGAGCATCGCGCCCATGATAAGGTGCGTGGCCGTACCGTGGTGATCGAGGATCGGGGGCCACTGGCTTTTCTGTTTCTGAACAACAACCTGCATGTTGTGCATCACATGCACCCGACCGCGCCTTGGTACCGGCTGCCGGTGCTCTACCGTGAGGGCAAGGAGCGGTATCTCGCCTGCAATGACAGCTACGTTTATCGCTCCTACGGCGAGATATTCCGGCGCTATTTCTGGCATGCCAAGGACCCGGTTCCGCATCCGCTCTGGCCTCAGCGCTGAATCCAAGCCACAAGGGCCTCCATGAGTTTGTGGATTCCCGTGACCCTGGCCGCCGCGCTGTTTCAGACGGTGCGGTTCATGCTGCAGAAAACGCTCAGCACCGTGAAGCTGTCGGCGGCGGGGGCGACCTTTGCCCGCTTCGCCTATTCGGCGCCGCTTGCGGTGCTGGGGCTTGCGATCTATCTCGCGGTAAGCGGGCGGGACCTGCCTGTTCTGCCTTGGAAGTTCTGGATGTTCGTGGTCATCGGTGGGACGGCGCAGATTCTGGCCACCATCTGTGTCGTGGCGCTGTTCAAGCAGCGGAACTTTGCGGTGGGGATCACCTTCAAGAAGACCGAGGTGATCCAGACGGTGATTGTCGGGCTGATCCTGTTGGGCGAGGGCGTCTCGCTGGGTGCGCTTGGTGCCATCCTGCTGGGGCTGGCGGCGGTGCTGCTCTTGTCGAAAACACCCGGAGGCGACGGGGCCTGGTGGCGCCACCTGACAAACCGCGCCTCGCAGCTTGGGTTGGGCTCGGGTGTGCTGTTTGCCTTTTCCGCCGTCAGCTATCGCGGCGCCGCATTGGAGCTTGGCGATCTGGACCCGTGGTTCCGGGCGCTGGTCACGCTCGCCGCCGTCACTTCGTTTCAGTTGCTGAGCATGGGGGCGTGGCTGGCGTGGCGCGACCGGGTCGAGTTGCGTGCAGTGTGGGAGACACGGCAGACGGGCGTGTTCGTCGGGCTGACCAGCCTGGGCGGGTCGTTTTGCTGGTTCCTGGCCTTCACTCTGCAGAACGCGGCCTATGTGAAGGCCCTGGGGCAGGTGGAACTGATGTTCAGCCTGATGGCCTCGACCTTGTTTTTCCGCGAGAGCATAACCCGGCGTGAAGTGGCCGGGATCGCCCTGCTGGGTCTTTCAATCTTGGCGCTGGTTTTGGCGATCTGAGACGATGGGGCCTAAGGGCGCGCTAAGCCGCTTGGAAGCGGCTCAAGCGGTTTCGAAACCGCTTCAAGGCGTTTGCAAACGCCTTGGTTCCGGTCCAGCCGTGGTGTGAGGGTCAGCCCGCGCGCCGTTCCTCGAAGCTGAGCGCGATGAAGCTGGGCAGATGGTCGCCCATTCCGACCACGGCCTTGCCACCATCGTCGCGCCGGTCGCGCCCGCGCGACTTGACCTCGCCGGGCTTCTTGCTGCGTGAGCGCTTTTTCTCGGGCTTTGGCGCCATTGTTTCGGCTTCGGTTTCCGGCTCCGGCTTGGCCTCGCGCTTTACCGGATTGTCCAGACGCGGGATCTCTTTCTGGATCAGCTTCTCGATCGCATCCAGCGCCTTTTCATCGCGCGGGATGCAGATGGTGATGGCCTTGCCCTCACGCCCCGCGCGTCCGGTGCGGCCAATGCGGTGCACATAGTCTTCGGGGTGGCCGGGTACGTCGAAATTGAACACGTGGCTGACATTGGGGACATCCAGGCCGCGCGCCGCCACATCCGAAGCTACCAGCAAGCGCAATGAGCCGTCGCGGAACCCGTCCAGCGTCTTGGTCCGCTGCGACTGGTCCAGATCGCCATGGATGGCAGCGGCGTCATAGCCGTATTTCTTGAGCGATTTCGCGCAGATATCCACATCGGTCTTGCGGTTGCAGAAGATGATTGCGTTGGTGCAATTGTCGCCTTCAGCATCGATCAGCTTGCGCAGAACCTTACGTTTCTCGCTGCCCTCGCGGTCGCGGCGCGAGGCTTTGAACTTGACCACGCCCTGTTCGATGGTTTCCGACGCGGTGGCTTGCCGTGCCACCTCGATGCGGGCGGGGGCCGACAGGAATGTGTTGGTGATCCGCTCGATCTCGGGGGCCATCGTGGCCGAGAAGAACAGGGTCTGGCGGGTGAAGGGGGTCAGCGAGAAGATGCGCTCGATATCCGGGATGAAGCCCATGTCGAGCATCCGGTCGGCTTCGTCCACCACCATCACCTGCACGCCGGTCAGCAGCAGTTTGCCGCGCTCGAAATGATCCAGCAGGCGGCCCGGAGTGGCGATCAGAACATCGACGCCCCGGTCGATCAGCGCATCCTGTTCCTTGAAGCTGACGCCGCCAATCAGCAGCGCCTTGGTCAGCTTCACGTGCTTGGCATAGGTGTCGAAGTTTTCCGCCACCTGTGCCGCCAACTCGCGGGTCGGGCACAGCACCAGTGAGCGCGGCATTCGCGCGCGTGCGCGGCCCCGCGCCAGCATGGTGATCATCGGCAGCGTGAAGCTCGCGGTTTTGCCGGTGCCTGTCTGGGCAATGCCTAGAACATCGCGGCCTTCCAGAGCGGGTGGGATGGCACCCTCTTGAATCGGGGTCGGGGTTTCGTACCCGGCTTCCTCAATAGCCTTGAGGACCTTCGGGTTCAGGTTCAGATCGGTGAATTTTGTCATGTATGTCCGGTTAATGCGGACACTGACCTGGCCCGCGCGTATGAATGTAGCCGGGCCCGGGTGGCCATGCGCCCCATGCGCGTTTCGGCTTGAGCGCGGACATAGCAAAAACCCCCGGCAGCGTCAAATCGCGACGTTGGGGCGGAAAATGCACATGATGTGGCGCGGCATTCAGGCGACAGTTGCGGCAAACCCGGGAAAATGTTTCGCAAGCTTGGTGTCGAGATCCAGATCCCGCTGCAGGATCATCTCTGCTTTGCGAAGCCGCTCGCGCACCTCGGGATCGGCGGCGCTGATCTCATCGAAAAAGGCGCGCAGCCCGGTTTCGCCTTCTTCCTGTTCGATGCCGGATAGTAGCTCGTGCATACTCAGACCGCCGTCCTCACGCGGTACGTTGGGGGAGAGGCCCGGGCGATACACACCCTTTTCCAGCCGATAGGGATAGCGCGCGATCCAGTCCTCCCACCCGAGCGCGTGGTTGTGGCACAGGTCGACCTGCGGCAGTTCCACCTCGCAGTCCAGTCTCTGGCGATTGCGAAACAGGCCATGGATGCGGAATCCGATCCCGTCCATACCGGTGCGGGCAAAGATCTTGCCGCCCACATGACTCAGGAAGCCGCCCTTCACAAAGGCGCCGTATCGGGGATAGAGGCCGCACACGATGTCATGCCGGTCGGGGCCGGCCGGGATGAAAGCCTTGTAGAGGTTGCCCGAACCTGACAGCGCCTCGATCGGGCGCACCCGGGCGTAGGGTATGTCCGCTGGCAGCGCGGCCAGCAGGGGGGCCAGAGGTTCGGCCGGCCAGAGAAACTCATCCACGTCGATATGCGCAAGCCAGTCCACATCGGCCCGGGAATAGGCGTGGGTGGCGTTTGCGGTCTGACGTATCTGGTGGCGCCGGGGCCGCTGAGGCTTGCGTCGGCGCCAATAGGTGTCGTCGCAGGTCAGCACACGTACCTTGGGATGGGCTTTGAGCGGGGCGAACGCCTGCGGGTTGGGTTCGTCCAGATACAGAAACAGCCGGTGCGCGCCGAGATCGAGGTGATGGGCGGCAAAGCGCAGAATCTCGTCAGCCGGGGCCTTGATCGTGGCGACGATGCCCCAGGTGCAGCCGTCAGCCATCCGGGTCTTCCCACATGCTTTGCCGGTTCTTGTAATGCTGGATGCGGCCAAAGACGCTGCGCGGGTCGCTCATCACCAGTTTCAGCATTCGGAACCCAAGCGGGCGCAGCACCGGGTCATCTTCGGCATAGCGCCACAGCCGGGCCAGCAGGTTGCGGTCCAGATCGCCCACCCGCAGGGAGTATTCCGGCATGTCGAAGGCCAGGGGCACTTTCAGATGCTTCATGCCCACCATCTCGAACGCCTGATCATTGGGCCGCAGCGAGACGCGGCGCTCGCAGTCGTGCAGCTTGATCAGGTCAAAGAGGATATACAGGCCTTGGCCGCCCAGACGCTGATCCATGGTCTCGCCATGATCGGCAAAGGTGGTCGCGGTCGAGATCAGCCAGCGCACCGGCAACTCTCGCGCCAGATCGGCTCCTTTCTCGTGCCAAATCCGCAAAAACAGCGCCCGCGCCTCGGGCGGAGCCGGCTGGCGGCGCAGCAGCGCGATGCACATGGCGTGGATAAGGTGTAGCTGCGACTGGCCTGCGAATTCCTGCTTCAGCGCGTGGTATTTTCGGCGGGCGTCCTGGGCGTTGCCAAAGCGGACATCCGGATCCGGCGCGTCGACAACCGACCGGGCGAGCATATCCAGATCCACGTCGGCGGGCGGCAGAACCTTCTCGGGGCCGAGATAAGGCACCTCCTTGCGCTCCAGATGACGCATCAGGGAATAGAACCCGCCGGGATAGTTTTCCTTATCGATCATGCGTCGAAACCATACTCACCGATGCCAAACCTACAAGACCGGGTTCGACGCCTTTTGCCCCTCCGAATGCAACCATTGCCCGGCTTGCTATGGCGATGTCTCGTCCTATCGAGCGCGCGACCGCATGGCCACGCGTCTGTTCCTCGTGATCTTGAGACGGCGGAAGATCCCACCGGGATCCCGGTTCAGCTCCGTCAAAAGGTGATCGGCCAGTGGGGCGATGGTGTTGTCCATCAGGGCTCTGGTACAAATGGGCGATCAGGTTGATGTCCAGGCCGCCCTGGACGTGATCCGGGTAGCAATTCGGGCACGATCTGTGTTGTCAGCGCCTCCAGATCCACATCCAGAGGCGGCAGTTTTTCTGGGCCAAAATCGAACGGGTCACGCCGCCCATCATAGCGGCCAGCCCGCCGGAATAGGTGAAGTCGTCGTCGTTCATGCGGCCAGATTTACAGGGCCAGAATTGCCCGTACAATCCGGCAGCCGCGTCACAGCATCATTTCCTTGGTCGCCGTCAGGTTCAACGCGGGATAGTCCCGCACCACCCGGTCGATGTCCCATTGCAGGCGGGTCAGATACACGATGTCACCATCATGATCATGGGCGATGTGCTGTTTGTTGGCGGCCAGGAACTTGTCGATCTCGGCCTTTTCTCCTGACACCCAGCGGGCTGAGGTGAATTGAGAGGCCTCGAAGCGGACCGGCAGGCCGTATTCCAGTTCGATCCGGCTGGCCAGAACCTCGAACTGCAAGGCGCCGACGACGCCGACGATAAAGCCCGAGCCGATGGAGGGCTTGAACACCTTGGCGGCGCCTTCCTCGGCAAACTGCATCAGCGCCTTTTCCAGATGCTTGGCCTTCAGTGGATCGCCCGCGCGCACGCCTTGCAACAGTTCTGGCGCGAATGAGGGGATGCCGGTCACGCGGATCGCCTCACCCTCGGTCAGGGTATCGCCGATGCGCAGTTGACCATGGTTGGGGATGCCGATGATGTCACCGGCCCAGGCCTCTTCGGCCAGTTCGCGGTCGGACGCCAGAAACAGCACCGGGTTCGACACTGCCATCGGTTTCTTGGTGCGCACATGGGTCAGCTTCATGCCGCGCTTGAAATGACCGCTCGCCATGCGCACGAACGCCACCCGGTCGCGGTGCTTGGGGTCCATATTGGCCTGCACCTTGAAGACGAACCCGGCGACTTTCTTTTCCTCGGGCGAGATCTGTCGAGGTTCAGCCGACTGAACCTGCGGCTGCGGGCCATAAGAGCCGATCCCCTCCATCAGTTCTTTCACACCGAACGAGTTGATCGCCGAGCCGAACCAGATCGGGGTCATGTGCCCCTCAAGCACCGCTTGAGGGTCGAGCTTGGGCAGCAATTCGCGTGCCATCTCGACCTCTTCCAGCAGTTTGTCCAGCAGGTCGGCAGGCACATGCTCGGCCAGTTTCGGGTCGTCCAGCCCGTTGATTTCGATGCTTTCGGCCACCTTGTTGCGGTCGGCGCGGTCCATCAGCTCCAGCCGGTCGCGCAACATGTCATAGCAGCCGATGAAATCGCGCCCGACACCGATGGGCCACGAGGCGGGGGTGACGTCGATGGCCAGCATCTCCTGAATTTCGTCGATGATTTCGAACGTATCGCGGCTTTCGCGGTCCATCTTGTTGCAGAAGGTCAGGATTGGCAGATCGCGCAGGCGGCAGACCTCGAACAGCTTCTGCGTCTGGCTTTCCACGCCTTTCGCGCCGTCGATCACCATCACCGCTGCATCCACGGCGGTCAGGGTGCGGTAGGTATCCTCGGAGAAATCGCTGTGGCCGGGCGTGTCCACCAGATTGAACCGGAAGTTGGCATAATCGAACGACATCGCCGAGGCGGAAACCGAAATGCCCCGGTCCTTTTCCATCTGCATGAAATCCGACCGGGTCCGCCGCGCCTCGCCCTTGGCGCGCACCTGACCAGCCATCTGAATGGCGCCCCCATACAGCAGGAACTTTTCGGTCAGAGTCGTCTTGCCCGCATCCGGGTGCGAGATGATGGCGAATGTCCGGCGACGGGCAATCTCGGGCGGCAATACGGGTTGGTTCGAGGCGGTATCAAGCATGAACGCGCGTATAGGTAAGGATTCCGACTGAGGCAAGCCAAAGGGGGTGTCGCGAATCGCGCGGATATGGCAAAGAGAACGTATAGTGAACAAATAATGGAGTGGACCGATGAATTTGAAGGAAATCGCAGATGAACTGGTGGCCGGATGCCGTGAGAACCGGGCCAAGGCCAATCTGGACAAACTCTATGCTGCCGATGCGGTTTCGGTGGAAGCTGCTGACATGCAAGGCATGGGGCGCGAGGCCCAGGGTCTTGAGGCG
Source organism: Ruegeria sp. (assembly GCF_040830605.1). Lineage (GTDB taxonomy): Bacteria > Pseudomonadota > Alphaproteobacteria > Rhodobacterales > Rhodobacteraceae > Ruegeria. Next base: position 102,332 of record NZ_JBFOMD010000009.1, on the reverse strand, counting down.
ATCCATGGCAAACATGAATGGTGGGAAAGTGCTAATGAGGTCACCGGTGGCTCGGTCAGTGATCCGTTCTTGCACGGTGATGACCGGTTCGCCGTGGTCTTCGAAGTGCAGGGGACGATGAAGGAAAGCGGCGAAAGCTTCGATATGCGCGAGGTGGCAGTTTACCACGTCGGTGACGGCAAGATCGTGCGCGAGGAGTTTTTCTACTGATCCGATGATATCTGGATTTTTGCCAATGGACGCACTGGCCTGCTGATCCGGGCCAGTGCTAGGTGTGTGCGAATACCTTTGATGGGAGAGCAAGGATGGATCTGGGAATTGCGGGTAAACGCGCGCTGGTCTGCGCCAGTAGCAAGGGGCTGGGGCTGGGCTGTGCCGAGGCTTTGGCTGGGGCTGGTGTTGATCTGGTGATGAACGCGCGCGGGGCCGACGCGCTGGAACAGACCGCCGACCGGATTCGCGCTGAACATGGCGTGCAGGTGCAGACCGTGGCTTGTGATGTGACCACGCCCGAGGGACAGGCGCAGGTGATCGAGGCAGCGCAGGGCGTTGACATTCTGGTGACAAATGCAGGCGGCCCGCCGCCGGGCATGTGGTCGGATTGGGAGCGTGAGGATTTCATCAAGGCGCTCGACGCCAACATGCTGACGCCCATTGCCTTCATGAAAGCGTTGCTTCCGGGGATGATGGAGAAAGGCTGGGGCCGGGTGGTCAACATAACCTCGCAGTCCGTGCGCGCGCCGATTGCCGTGCTGGGTCTGTCGAACGCCGCCCGCACCGGGCTGACCGGCTATGTCGCGGGCACCGCGCGGCAGGTGGCGCCCAAAGGCGTGACCATCAACAACCTGCTGCCGGGTATTCACGCCACAGACCGCGCCGATGCGCTGGATGGTGGCGTGGCCAGCCAAAAGGGCATCTCGCTGGACGAGGCCCGGGCCGAGCGCGCAGCCACGATCCCGGCACGGCGTTACGGCACCCCTCAGGAGTTCGGTGCGGCCTGCGCGTTCCTGTGTTCGCAACATGCCGGGTTCATCGTGGGCCAGAACATCCTGCTGGATGGCGGCGGCACCAACCTGACGATGTGATCATGGCGCAGGGGTTTTCGCTGAAAGATCAGCTTTTTAACGCCGAAAAGACCCGCTATCTGGCGGAGCTTTTTGCGGCCGCCGAGCCCGGGTTCGATGCCGGCGCGTTCGAGGCGCAGGTGATGGCGCGGCTGCCGGAACTGGAGCTCAAGGAGCGGATCAACTGGATCGCAACCTGTCTGGCCGAGGCGCTGCCGGGCGATCTGCCCGAGGTGGCGCCGGTGATCTTGCGGGCGCTGCCGCCGCCTCTTGATCCTTCGCTGAGCGATGACGATTTCGGCGATTTCATCTTTGCGCCTCTGGGCGAGTGGGTGGGGACGGTCGGGCTGGACCATCGGGAGCTTGCGCTTGATGTGATTGAGGCGCTGACCCAGCGCTTTTCGATGGAATGGGCAATCCGGCCATTCCTGAACCGCTGGCCGGGTGAGGTGCTGGACCACATGCAAGCATGGTGCGATCACCCGCATTACCACGTGCGGCGGCTGGTGAGCGAAGGCACGAGGCCACGCTTGCCTTGGGGCATGGCGGTGACGCTGGACCTGACGGACCCGCTGCCGCTGCTCGACCGCCTGCATGGCGACCCCACCCGCTACGTGACCCGCTCGGTGGCCAATCACCTCAACGATATCGCCAAGAAAGAGCCTGAGCTTGTCTTGAAGCAGTTGGCAGCCTGGCGTGAGGAGGGGCGGCAAAAGCCGGAGGAACTGGCCTGGATGACAAGTCACGCCTTGCGGGGGTTGGTCAAGTCGGGGCATCCCGGCGCGATGGCGATGTTGGGCTTCGACCCCGACGTTGTGCTTGAGGTTGCCATAGTCCTTAACGGCGAGGCCCGGATTGGCGAGGCGCTGGAATTCGACCTGCACCTGACTGCACCAGAGCGGCAACCCGTGCTGGTGGATTATATCATTCACTTTCAGCGGCCTGGGGGCAAAGTCTCACCCAAGGTACACAAGCTGAAACAGGCGGTGATCGACGGTGGGGCGCTGAAACTCAGCAAGCGCCACAAGCTGAAAGGCAACGCCACCACCTTCAAGCTGATACCGGGACCGCACCGGTTGGAAATACAGGTGAACGGCCGCGTCCGCGCCGGGGTTGATTTCGAGCTAAAGGCCTGACCCGCCTAGTTGCTGACGCCTTGCGCCCGAGGGGCGGGGTTGTTATCCCCGCCCAAGCCCGATGGATTTGATCGGGAAAGGCAATGGGGTCCATCGGTGACGGTCAAGGCAGATCCTCCGCGTCTGGAAATCCGCAATATGGTGCGCGCGTTTGGCGGGCGTACCGTGGTGGATGACGTTTCGCTGAGTATTCAGGCAGGGCAGGTGACCTGCCTTCTGGGCCCGTCGGGCTGCGGCAAGTCCACGACGCTGCGGATGATCGCCGGGGTCGAGATGCAGGACTGCGGCGAGATCTATGTCGATGGCAAGCTGATTTGCGACACGGTCTTTCGCGTACCGCCCGAGCGGCGCGAGATCGGTCTGATGTTTCAGGACTTTGCCCTGTTTCCGCATCTGAGCGTGGCCGACAACGTGGCCTTTGGCCTGAAGGGCACGAAAGAGAAAAAGCGGGCTCGGGTCGAGGAACTGCTGGCCAAGGTGGATCTGTTGCGCTTCGTCGACGGCTATCCTCATCAGCTTTCGGGTGGCGAGCAGCAGCGCGTTGCACTGGCGCGAGCGTTGGCGCCACGGCCCCGTATCATGCTGATGGACGAGCCGTTTTCGGGCCTCGACAACCGGCTGCGCGACGGCATCCGGGACGAGACGCTGAGCATCCTCAAGGACGAGGACGCCGCCGTTCTGCTGGTCACGCATGAGCCGGAAGAGGCGATGCGCATGGCAGACGAGATCGCGCTGATGCGGCGCGGCAGGATCGTGCAGCAGGGCGCGCCTTATAACGTCTATACCCGGCCCGCAGACAAGGCAGCAGTGGCGTTTTTTAGCGATATCAATGTGTTGAAGGCGCAAGTTAACGGGGCCTTGGCGCAGACACCATTCGGCCAGTTCCTTGCGCCGGGTATTCCCGACGGCACGGATGTCGAGATCGTGTTCCGTCCCCAGCATGTGAAGCTGGACTTCGACCGCGGCGGCAAGGGGCCGATGCCCACCCCAAGCGACGGAGTGGCGGCGCGCGGCGTCGTGCAGCGTGCGCGGTTTCTGGGCAATGAAAGCCTTGTCGAGTTCCGCATGGATCATGACGCTTCGACCCTAAAGGCGACGGTGCCCAACGTGTTCATGCCGCAGCAAGGGCGGGTGATGTGGCTGACCGTGCGGCGGGACCGGTGTTTCGTCTTTCCCGCCTAGGCGCGGGCGGCAGTGCTGGGCAGGCGTATTTTCAGCAAGAAGAAGCGGCGGGCGCATTTTCCTAACGATTGGTGCGCGAATGCCGCAGGTTGGGCCGCGCGATTGCTTGCCGCGATGCGGGGCCGGGTCTATCAAGGGCGAAACCGGGGACGGAGCGGGCGGTATGCGAATTCTTCTGACCAATGATGACGGCATCAGCGCACCGGGGCTGACCGTGCTGGAGGGCATCGCCGCCGAACTGGCGGGGCCGGATGGCGAGGTCTGGATTGTCGCGCCCGCCTTCGAGCAGTCGGGCGTAGGGCACTGCATCAGCTACACCCACCCGATGATGATCGCCGAGATGGGCGAGCGGCGGTTCGCGGCCGAGGGCTCTCCGGCCGATTGCGTTCTGGCCGGGCTGCACGACGTGATGAAGGACAATCCGCCGGATCTGGTGTTGTCCGGCGTCAACCGGGGCAATAACTCGGCCGAAAATGCGTTATATTCCGGAACATTGGGCGGCGCGCTGGAAGCCGCGCTGCAGGGGCTGCCTGCCATCGCCCTGTCGCAGTATTTCGGGCCGCGCAACCTGGGGCTGGAGAACACGTTCGAGACCTCGCAGCGGCATGGGGCCGAGGTGGTGCGCCGGATACTTGATGCCACACCTGCCGAGGACAAGGACTATCGGCTGTTCTACAATGTTAACTTCCCACCCGTTCCGGCGGATGAGGTGTTGGGTACCCGGGTCGTACCGCAGGGGTTCCGCCGCGATACGCATTTCGGGGTCGAGCCGCACAGCTCGCCCTCCGGGCGGCGATTTCTCTGGATCAAGGGCGGCTATCAGCACAACCCGACTGCTCCCGGAACCGATGCGGCGGTGAATTTGGAAGGGTACATCTCGGTCACGCCGATGCGGGCCGATCTGACCGCGCATGATGCGCTGGCGGCACTGAAGGCAATCGAATGAGCGGACCCGATCCGGAAACCAAGATGCAATTCCTCTTTGCGCTGCGGTCCAAGGGGGTAACAGATGCGCGTGTTCTGGCGGCGATGGAGGCGGTCGATCGCGGCCTGTTCGTCAAGGGCCTGTTTGCCGGGCGCGCCTATGAGGACACGCCGCTGCCGATTGCCTGCGGCCAGACCATCAGCCAGCCTTCTGTTGTTGGCCTGATGACGCAGGCTCTGAACGTGCGGTCCCGTGATACTGTGTTGGAGGTGGGCACCGGCTCTGGCTATCAGGCGGCGGTGCTGGCGAAGCTCGCGCGGCGGGTCTACACGGTCGAGCGGCATGCCCGGCTGGTGCGTGAGACCGCGCAGCTGTTCCGTGACCTGCAACTGACCAATATCACTGCATTGCTGTCGGATGGATCCTTTGGATTGCCCGAGCAGGCGCCCTTTGACCGTATCATCGTGACCGCTGCCGCCGAGGACCCTCCGGGCCCGCTCTTGGCGCAGCTTAAAATCGGCGGTATCATGGTGGTACCGGTGGGCCAGTCGGACGCCGTGCAGACCCTGATCAGGGTGCGGCGGACCGAGGATGGCCTGGAATATGACGAGTTACGGCCCGTCCGTTTCGTGCCCTTGCTGGAAGGGCTTGGCAGGGACGGGGCGTAGCGGATTAACAGCGTGGAACGCCAAAACCCCGGTCAACAGGGGGCGGTATTGAGGATAGCGAGATGAATGCAGTTTTCCGAACTGTTTGGGGCCGCCCGATGGCGGCAGTTGCGGCATTGGCGGTGCTGGCGGGCTGCGAAGGGCCGCTGGATTATGACCTGCGTGGAAAGGTCGGCGGCTTTTCGACAACGCCCGCGGCCCAGTCGGCCAGTACGGCACCCCGGCCCAATCCAGATGCGCGCGGTGTGATCACATATCCGAACTATCAGGTGGCGGTGGCCCGGCGCGGTGACCGGCTGGCCGATGTGGCGACCCGTGTCGGGCTGCCGGCAGCCGAGCTTGCGCGTTACAACGGGTTGGACACCGATGTGGCGCTGCGCGAGGGCGAAGTGATTGCATTGCCGCGCGCTGCTGCCGGCACCACTGGCGTCGACATTGCCGCCGTGGCTGGCAGTGCCATCGAAACCGCGCCGGATACCAGCCCGGTTCAGACCACCACTTTGGCGCCCGCCAAACCGGCAGCTCCTGTCGCCGCTGGCCCTGAGCCTGTTCGCCACAAAGTGAAACGGGGTGAGACGGCCTATACGATCTCGCGGCTATATCAGGTGCCGGTCGAGGCGCTGGCCGAGTGGAACGGGTTAGGTTCCGATTTTGGGGTGCGTGAAGGGCAGTATCTGCTGATCCCGGTCAAGGACCAGCCTGCGCCGAAGCGGACTGCGGCTGTAGCGCCGGTCACGGATGTGACGCAGCCGGGGCAGGGCTCTCCGACGCCGACACCGCCCAGTGCGACGCAGCCCTTGCCGGATGAAAAGGTTGCCGCCAAGGCGCCGGAGGAACCGGATGTGAAGGCCGAGGCGCCGAGCAACGCCAGCACTTCGGCACTGGCCCTGCCGGTGTCCGGTAAGATCATCCGGCCTTACAGAAAGGGCAAGAACGAGGGCATCGACATCGCCGCCGCTCCGGGCACGGCGGTGCAGGCCGCGGAGGCGGGGACGGTGGCCGCGATCACTTCGGATGCCGATCAGGTGCCGATCATCGTGGTGCGCCACAAGGATAACCTACTGACGGTCTATGCCAATGTCGAGGGCATCACCGTGGGTAAGGGGGATCGTGTCAAGCGCGGCCAGAAGCTGGCCCAACTGCGTGGCGGTGACAATGCCTATGTGCATTTCGAAGTGCGCAAGGGTTTCGATTCCGTCGATCCGGCGCCGTATCTGAAGTGATCCTGTATGGCCCGTTCCGGGCCGTGCCTTCGGCACGCGTATTTTTGGCAAGAAGAAACGGGGGCGCTCTCAGGGCTGATAGTCACTGAGGCGTTTGCCGGGTTCATCGGTGAACAGTTCGGGTAGCGGCGTAACCTCTTCGATCAAATCCACGCGAAAGACACGGAACGCTTCACGCAACTCGCACCATGCGGTCAGGGTCCAGACGCGGCCCCAGTATTCCATGTGCAGCGGGCGGATGGTGCGTTCCGTCAGTACACCGTCGATGCGGCGATAGGCAAGGTGCAGTTTCTGCCGGGACTTGATCGCGGCGCGCAGCGGCGCCATGTGGCTGAATCCGCGCGCGGCATCGGCAAAGGGGTAGACCGCAAATTTCCAGGCGTCGGCCTCGGCGATGGTCTGGGTCGGCAGTACCGCGTCGATCTTGTTCGCCAGCGACTCGGCAGCGGCCTTGAGTTCGGGATCTGCGGCCTCGGCCACGATGGCCATGCCCAGATTGAGCGCCTCGAGCTCGGCACTGGTCAGGTTGAGCGGCGGCAGCGTGATCTGTTCGCGCACCATGTAGCCCACGCCGCGTTCACCCTCGACCGGTACGCCCGAGGCCGCCAGCGTGTCCATGTCGCGATAGATGGTGCGGACCGAAACCTCAAGCTGGTCGGCGATGTCCTGCGCGCGGTGCAGCTTGCCGTCGCGCAGGATCTGGATGATGTCGAACAGGCGGTCGGTGCGACGCATGGGACTACCCTTGGCCTGCCGGGCTACCTTCCGTCAAGCGCCGTCAGGCGGCCATGTCCCAGTGCACCGCTTCGTGCCGGATCTGAACGCTGTCGGCGGCGATGGCGGCCATCAGAGCCGGGGCGAAGTCCTGCTGCGGAAAGGCTGCTGCCGCCTTCTGCGCCGTTTCCATATCCTGCCAGATCACGTAGTCGGTCCAGCGTCCGTCCGTACCCTGGCTGAGTTGGCGGTGGACGAAACCCGGCGCGGCGCGGACAAACGCCTCGGAGGCCTGGCTGAGCTTGACGAACCTTTCGGGGGTGATGCCATCGGCCAGCGAGAAGGTGACAATTTCGGCGACATGGGTCATTTCGGGTACTCCTGTTTTCGATGTCGATGGGCTGGACCTAGCAGGACACAACTGACATAAACCTGTCAGTTGGACGCGGCGCCAGCGGATTCCGTTCAGATTTGATCGGATTCCCGGGTGATCCGGGGCGCATCCGCTTTTCCCCCGGCGCGCTCCTGCGCTACATCAGGCGCAGAAACATCCTCGGCGCGCGCGCAAAGCGCCCAAAGACGTGAAGGAGACATTCACATGCTGAACAATATCGGACTTCCCGGCCTTCTGCTGATCGCCGTCGTCGTGCTGGTCCTTTTCGGACGCGGCAAGATCAGCTCGCTGATGGGCGAAGTGGGCAAAGGCATCACCGCCTTCAAGAAGGGCGTCAAGGACGGCACCGAAGAGCTGGAGCAGGACGTGGCCGAGACCGCCAAGGACGTGACACCCGAGTCCGAGAAAGACAAGGCGTAAACGCGCATGTTTGATCTGGGCTGGACCGAGCTTCTGGTCATCGGCATCGTCGCGCTGATCGTGGTGGGCCCTAAGGACCTGCCGGTGCTCTTCCGCAATATCGGGCGCTGGGTCGGCAAGGCACGTGGCATGGCGCGCGAGTTCAGCCGGGCGATGAACGAGGCCGCCGACGAAGCCGGGGTGAGCGAGATCCAGAAGGGCATCAAGGCCGCGACCAATCCGATGAGCACCGCCATGGACGGGGTCAAGCAGGCCGCGCAGGACATGGCCAAGGATATCGATCCAACCAAGTTCGACCCCGACAGCGAGACCGGCAAGCTGGCCGCCGAGCGGGCCGAGCAGGCCAAGAAGATCCAGGCCTCGACCGCCCGCGCCGCAGCCGAACGCAAGGCCAAGGAAGCCGCTGAAGCACTGGCAAAGGCCGAAGAGGCCGAGGCCGCGCTCAACACCGAGACCAAATCATGAGCAAGACCGACGAGATCGACGATTCCTCTGCCCCGCTGATCGAGCATCTGGCCGAGCTGCGCACACGGCTGATCCGCTCCGTGATCGCCTTTGTGATCGGCATCGTCGTGGCCTTCACCGTGGCCGAACCGATCCTGCAATTCCTGCTGCATCCGATCGAGGAAACCCTGCGCGAGCTGGGCGATCCGTCGCCGACGATGCAGTACACCTCGCCACAGGAATACCTGTTCACGCTGTTCCGGATCTCGATGGTCTTCGGCTTTGCGCTGGCCTTTCCGGTGATCTCCTACCAGATGTGGCGGTTCGTGGCACCGGGGCTCTATCGCTCTGAAAAGGGCGCCTTCCTGCCGTTCCTCATCGCCTCGCCCTTCATGTTCCTGTTGGGGGCGACATTTGCGCAGTTCGTGGTCACACCGCTGGCGATGCAGTTCTTTCTGGGCTTCGCCGATGTCAGCTCGATCTTCGCCAACCTGCTGACCACTGCCGCAGGTGATGTACCGGCAGAGGTCGCCGTTGTGCCCGAGTCGGCGGACGGGGTGAAGATCACCTTCTTCGGGAAGGTGAACGAGTCGCTCGACATCACGCTAAAATTCATCATCGCCTTCGGCCTTTGTTTCCAACTGCCGGTATTGCTGACGCTGATGGGTAAGGCCGGTCTGGTCAGTGCCGAGGGACTGGGTGCAGTGCGCAAATACGCGATGGTCGGCATTCTGGTTCTGGCCGCACTTGTCACGCCGCCGGACGTGATCACGCAGATCATCCTCTTCACCGTGGTCTACGGTCTCTACGAGGTCTCGATCTTCCTGGTTGCCCGGGTCGAGCAGAAGCGCGAGGCGCAATTGCGCGCCGAAGGCTACTACGATGACGAGGAAGACGAGGATGACGCCATGATGGCCGAGTTCGAAGAGGGCGAAAACAAGTAACCCCGCAGGACGCTTACACATCAAAGGCGCGCCCGATCCGTGGCGCGCCTTTTTTCGTTGCAAGTCTTGCTGCGGCGCCGCGAACATGGTTTGAACCGCCGGAGTATTGGAGGAGCGCATGGAGACCCAAGCCCTGACCCGCATCGCCGAGGCGCTGGAGCGGATGGCGCCCGCGCCGCTGGCCGCCCCCGATTTCAATGCGGCCCCGGCCTTTGTCTGGAATGTGGAGCCGGACCGGCTGGAACCGGTGCATCAGGTCAATCGCGTCGATCTGGACCTGCTGGTGGGCATCAACCGCTCCCGCGACACGTTGCTGGATAACACGCGCCGGTTTGCGAATGGGTTCAAGGCCAACAACGCACTTCTCTGGGGTGCCCGCGGGATGGGCAAATCGAGCCTTGTCAAGGCGGTGCACGGCACCCTGCAGGCCGAACACCCGGACCTGAAGCTGGTTGAACTGCAGCGCGAGGACATGGGCTCGGTTGCGCGCCTGCTCAATCACCTGCGCGCCGCGCCGTACCGGTTCATCCTGTTCTGCGACGACCTGTCCTTCAGCCATGACGATCAGCATTACAAATCGCTCAAGGCGGTGCTGGATGGCGGCATCGAGGGCCGCCCTGAAAACGTCGTCTTCTACGCCACCTCGAACCGCCGCCACCTGATGCCGCGCGACATGATCGAGAACGAACGCTCCAGTGCCATCAACCCCTCCGAGGCGGTCGAGGAAAAGGTCTCGCTCAGCGACCGGTTCGGCCTCTGGCTGGGCTTCCACCCCTGCGATCAGGACGAATACTTGGCGATGATCGACCGCTATTGCGAGGCCTATGGGGTTAGCGTCGCGGCCGAAACCCTGCGCGCCGAGGCTATCGAATGGCAGGCGACACGCGGTGCCCGCTCGGGCCGAGTGGCCTGGCAGTTCTTCGTCGACCTTGCAGGCCGGAACGGTGTCCATATCCAATGAAAATGGCGCCCCGCCTGGCGCCGCCACATCCTCATCTTTTCAAAAATACTCCCGCCGGAGGCTTGGCCCGGAACGGGCCATATTTACAGCACCGCCACAATGCGTGCCGCCTCATCCGCCGGCGCCGTCAACACTGCGCGATCCTCGCCCGGATGGAACCGGGCGCGCAGGGCGGTGGGCATCGGTGCGGGTTCCACGATGGTCACGCGCGGTCCGGTCCTGACCGTCTCGGCGGCCCAGCTGCGCGCCAGCGCCATCTGCGCCGCCTTGCTGGCGCCATAGGCCCCATAGAACTTCTCACCTGCCTTGGGGTCGTCAAAGAACACCGCCTGACCTTCCACGCCCAGGAGCGGTGCCACGTAAGGGATTAGCATCGAGGTCGCGGTGGCGTTGACCGCGACTGATTTGGTCCAGTCCTTGGGATCGACCGAGGGGGCAGGGGTCAGCGGCGCGGTGTGGATCGCGGTGTGCAGCCACAGGTCCAGCTTACCCCAGCGGTCATGGACGCCCCGGCACAGCGTCGCCATGGCTGCAGGCTCGGTGATGTCCATCGGCGCCAGCGTGGCGGACCCGCCTTTGGCGCGGATGCGGTCATCCAGCTCTTCCAGCGCGCCAGTGGTGCGGGCGACGGCGACGATGTGGTGGGTTGGGGCCAGAGCCTCGGCCAGCGCGGCGCCCAGGCCGCGCGAGGCACCGGTGATGAGGGCGAGTTTGGTCTGATCGGTCATGGGCGCGGTTTGAACCCGCGCGCCCGGCCCGTCAAGCCGCGATCAGCTTCCGGGGATGTCGATCCGCCGGGTCTGGCCGCTTTGTCGCAGCAAAACTCCGGTCTTGTCGATGGCCACGACGGTGCCCGAGGCCACCCGGCTGCCCGGCTTGACTTCCTTCACCCGTCCGCTCGACAGGCGCATCAGCGCGCGCAGATCGCTGTCCGGACCGAAGACGCCCAGCACCGAAACGGCGTTCCTGCTCAGCGCGCCCTTCTGCGTGGCCGCGCCCTTGACTTTCGAATTCGACATGATGTGCGGTCCGGGCAAAACCCGGACCCCTTTGATGAGTGGTTGAGGGGCTGGTATCAAACGCCCCGAGGATGGAAAAGGGGCGCTGGATCACAAAGGCGAAACCATGCCGCCACGTCGTTTTACGCTATGAAAAAAGGGCCGAACGGCCCCTTTTCCTGGATCGCATTGTTCCTGCTTGGTTATTCCGCCGCAGGCTGCATTTTGAAACCCTGTTCGACCATATCGGCCGGCGTCACCGGGTACTCGCCCGAGAAACAGGCATCGCAGTATTGCGGGCAGCCCTTGTCGCGCCCTTGCGATTCGCCCACGGCACGGTAGAGCCCGTCGAGCGATATGAATTTCAGGCTGTCGACCGCCAGGTGTTCGGTCATCTCCTGCTCGGTCATGGTCGCAGCCAGCAGCTTTTCGCGTTTTGGTGTATCTACACCATAGAAGCAGGGCCATGCGGTCGGAGGCGAGGCGATGCGGAAATGTACCTCCTTGGCGCCGGCATCCAGGATCATCTCCTTGATCTTGCGGCTGGTGGTTCCGCGCACCACCGAGTCATCCACCAGAATGACCCGTTTGCCCTGAATCAGCGCCCGGTTCACATTCAGTTTCAGCCGTACACCCATGTTGCGGATCTGCTCGGTGGGCTCGATGAAGGTGCGGCCCATATACTGGTTGCGGATGATTCCCATCGCGTAGGGAATGCCCGATTCAAGCGAATAGCCGATGGCCGCGGGCGTGCCGCTGTCCGGCACCGGGCAAACCAGATCGGCCTCGACAGGGCTCTCCTTGGCCAGTTCGCGTCCGATGGCCTCGCGCGTTTCATAGACCGAACGCCCGCCCAGGATCGAGTCGGGGCGTGAGAAATACACGTGCTCGAAGATGCAAAACTTCGACGGTTGCGGCCGGAACGGAAAGTGGGTCTCGACATTGCCGTCCTTGGTGATGACCACCATCTCGCCCGGTTCGATCTCGCGGATGAATTCGGCGCCGATGATGTCCAGCGCGCAGGTTTCAGAGGACAGACACCAGCCATCGCCGATCCTGCCTAGCACCAGTGGGCGCACGCCCAGGGGATCGCGCACGCCGATGAGCTTGGTGCGGGTCATGGCCACGACTGAGAACGCGCCCTCGACCCGGCGCAGCGCGTCCTCCATCCGCTCGGGGATGTTGCGCTGCAACGACCGCGCCATCAGATGGATGATGCATTCGCTGTCCGATGAGCTTTGAAAGATCGAGCCGCGCTCGATCAGTTCCCGCCGCAGTGAGTTGGCATTGGTGATGTTGCCGTTATGGGCAATCGCCGCACCGCCCATCGAGAATTCGCCAAAAAACGGCTGCACGTCGCGGATCGCCGTCTGGCCCTTGGAGCCTGCCGTGGAATAGCGCACATGGCCGATTGCCAGCGGTCCCGGCAGGGTCTTCATGATATTGGCCGAGGTGAAGTTGTCGCGCACATAACCGAAGCGGCGGGCGTTGTTGAACCCTTGCTCGGGGTCATGGCTGACGATGCCGCCGGCCTCTTGTCCCCGATGTTGCAGGGCGTGCAGACCCAATGCGACGAAAGTTGCGGCATCCTTGACGCCGTTGACACCGAATATCCCGCATTCCTCGCGGAGTTTGTCGTCGTCAAAAGGGTGGGTGGGCATCTGCGGGCTTTGCAAGGCAGGCAGCTCCGATTCCATTGCAGGTCTGGCCCCCACATAATGCCTCAGACCGCTGCTGTCATCAAAGGATCACAATCGCGTTTTGCCGCAGGCGGGTTGCGGTTTTCCGGTCACGCGTCGGGCCAACGAAAATGCCCGACCAGAGGCCGGGCATGTGCTCATTCGCGGTGTGGTCGGGATCACTGGGCGCAGGTGCCCACCAGATCCTCGTATTGCTGCGTGACCCAACCCAGCGCCTGTTCGGGGTTCTGTTCCTCGATCTTGTCGCTCATCTGGGCAAAAACCAGTGCCGAGCGGCTTTCATCCACGATGGTGAAATTTTGGCCGGTCATCACGGTGTCGTAGACAAAGAAGGCGATCGCCACCAGCAGGATGCCCCGCGCCACGCCGAAGAAGAACCCAAGCGCCTGATCCAGACCGCCAAGGGCCGAGCGCTGCACCAGCGAGGAAAACAGCGGTGTAAAGACGCTGACCACGATCAACGCCAGCGCAAAGACGGCAGCAAAGGAGGTGATCACCGACAGCTCGCAACTGTCTCTCAGGAATTCGCCCACAACCGGAACCTCGCGGATCAGCGGCATCGCCTGCGGCGCGAAGATGAAGGCCAGGATGGCGGCGCCGACCCAGCCGAGGATCGCCATGGTCTCGCGCACGATGCCCCGCGAATACGCCAGAAGCGCCGATAAAACGATGATCAGGGCAACGACCCCGTCAATAATGGTGAAACCTTCCATGGCCCTCGCCTGTTCTTTCCTCTGCCCTTTTTGGGCGCGATCCTAACCTGCCCCGAACGTTTCGCCAACAAAGCCGGTCAAATCACCGGGCCGGGTCAGTGTCAGTCCTGCAACAGTGCCGGTTTTGCCACCCGCCGGAGCAATCGCGGCTGTGAAACCAAGTTTTTGCGCCTCTTTCAACCTGTTTTCGGTCTGAGAGGCGGGTCTGAGCGCGCCTGAGAGGGAAATCTCGCCGAAAACCACGCAATCGGCGGGCAGGGCGGCGTCTTCGCGCGCACTCAACAGGGCTGCGGCGACGGCCAGATCGGCGGCGGGTTCCGAGATCTTCAGACCGCCGGCCACATTCAGGTAAACGTCAAGCCCGGCAAACGGGATGCCGCAACGCGCCTCGAGCACCGCCAGGATCATCGCCAGCCGCCCGCCATCCCAGCCGACCACGGTGCGGCGGGGCTGCGAATGGGGTGAGGAGGCGACCAGCGCCTGCAGCTCGACCAGCACCGGCCTTGTGCCTTCGATCCCGGCAAAGACGGCGGAGCCGGGGCTGGGGGTGCCGCGTTCGGACAGGAACAGGGCCGAGGGGTTGGTGACCTCGGCCAGTCCGGCGCCGGTCATCTCAAAGACACCGATCTCATCCGCCGGGCCAAAGCGGTTCTTGACCGCGCGCAGGATGCGGAACTGATGGCCGCGTTCGCCTTCGAAATAGAGCACGGTATCGACCATGTGTTCGACCACACGGGGGCCTGCGATCTGGCCGTCCTTGGTGACGTGACCCACCATGATGATCGAGATGCCGTGCCGTTTGGCAAAAGACGTCAGCTCATGCGCGGCGGCGCGGACCTGACTGACCGAACCCGGGGCGCTGTCCACATTGTCGGCCCACATGGTCTGAATCGAATCGATGATCGCGAGGCCGGGTTTTTCGGCCTCGAGCGTAGTGAGGATGTCGCGCAGATTGGTCTCGGCGGCCAGTTGCACCGGTGCATCCGCCAGCCCCAGCCTCCGGGCACGCATGCGAACCTGCGCGCTGGCCTCTTCGCCGGAAACGTAGATCGTCTTGAGCCCGGTGCGGGCGAAGCGAGCGGCGGCTTGCAACAGCAGGGTGGATTTGCCGATCCCCGGATCACCGCCCACGAGGATCGCCGAGGCGGGTACCAGCCCACCGCCCAGCACCCGGTCCAGTTCGGCCACGCCACAGAGCGTGCGGGGCGGAGGTGCTTCTTCGGTGGCAAGATCGGACAACGCGATGGCCTGTCCGCGCCGGGTGCCCAGCGATTTTGAGGCGGGGCCAGCGGACAGCGGCGCCTCTTGCACGATTGTGTTCCACGCGCCGCAGCCGTCGCAGCGTCCGGTCCAGCGGGCATGCGCGGCCCCGCAGGCGGAGCAGGAGAAAGATTTCGTCTTTGCCATGCCGCCCTTGGTGCCCGAGGCGGGGCGGCTCTTCAAGCCCTTGCGGGCATTCATCGCCGCCGGTGGCTCGGCCTCTCCTCAGGCCCGGCGGGCCCTCGTCGCGGCCGGGCGGCCCTGACGGGCCTTGGCGCCTACTCCGCGGCGCGGGGCGGTTGCATGGCGATGACGCTGGCGGCCGAGGGATCGCTGCCGTCGGGCGGCGAGCGGAGCTGGGCCGAAAGCTCGGGCAGCAGCTCGAACAGTTCGTCGCGCAGCCGGGCGAGGTGGGATTTGGCGATGGCCTCTTCGATCTCGACATCGCGGGTCCATTGCCGCAGCTCGTGCATGATGATCTTGGCCTCTTCCAGCCGTTCGGTGAACTGCGCCATCTCCTCCTGCCGCTGCCGCAAGAAGGTGCGGGCGCGTTCGACCTTGGCATCGGAATAGACCTCGGCGATTTCATGGCTGACCTGGCTCATCTGCGCGGCCAGTTCCAGCACGCCGGGTTCCAGATCGCCCAGATCGGGATGCTGGCTGAGAAACGCCAGCCGTTCCTTGACCGCGTCGAACTCGGAGGCAAGTTGAAATTGCTCACCACGGTCTGCGCGATGGGCGATCCGGTAGGCCTGCACCACGTCCTGCATCCCGAGCGCAAAGCTGCGATGCGTGTGCTCAAGCGCCATGATGCGAGCATTTGCGGGCAGGTAGAAGGCCAGCATCACGATCAGGGCCGTGAGTGCGACCTGAGCGATCATGCCGGCCTGTGGATGCAGGGTGTCGCCCAGCCCGGCCTGAACCGAGAGCCACGGCCAGACGCCAACAGCGGCCAGTAAAGTGGCGGTCACGGACAGTAGGGCGGCAACGCAGATCAGAGCAAAGGTCAGGCGAAAAAACCAAGTGTGTAGTAGATAAATGACTGTGTGAAGGGCGGTCATAAAAACCCTCTCCTTTCGAAACCGGACTTGTGCCGGACCCGGGTGGGAGAGCCATGAACCAATCAGGACGATCCGCAACGGATCCAAACTCGAAATAAACTTTGCTGCTCGAATGCCCCGATGATAGCATAAATTATCGTTTTTAATCAATCATATGTTGTTTCATCTTTGTTTCAGTGAGGTGTCCCAGCAGGAATGAGACCAGAATGCAGCCGGTGAAGAGATAGAGGCCCCAGGCGGTCTCGATCGTTGCGTAGGAAATGCCTTTGGCCAACGTGATGTAGAGCGCGATGAGAAAGATGTCGGCCATGGCGAGCTTGCCGAGGATGTGCAGGACGGGTTGCACACGTGGGTCGAGAAGTTGCCACTGCACCAGCGCCAGACCGATGGTTTTGAGATAGGGCGCGAAGAGGGCGAAGGCGGTGACCACAAGGGCCAGGAATACGTCCGAGCGCCAGAGCGACTGCAGTCCGGTAATGACGCTGATTTCGCTGAGGCCAAAGATCGGCAGGAGACCGGCTCGCATTAGCGGGGCGAACCACGCGATGGGGTAGAGGATCAGGAGAGAGAGGGTGGCGAGGCGGACGGGCATGGGCCAAGAGGTAGGGGGTTTGGGGGCTGTGCGCAACGATTTGGGCGCGCGATAGGTTACACAAAGTTCGACGACTTATGCTGTGGATGCTTTTACTGAGGTATCGCGTTGATGCCAGGCGGGGCGGCGGAAGGCCGCACGGATTATCCCAAGTACAGCACGCCGAAAACCACATATGCTGTGACCAGCGTCAAAACTATGGAGATGGCTGCCAAAACCGGTGCGGTACCCTTGACCAAAGCGCGGATGAGAAGCCCAATGATGGCGGACCAACTCAGGATTATCGGCAGGACAGGTATCCAACTTTGTATGAGCCAGGCCGGCGAAGCGCCGGACAGAAAGAAAGAAAAGAGAATCCAGGCGCAAACGAAAACCGGCAACGCGATAAGAGAGGTTCCGGTGAGTCGAAGGGGTGTAACCCGCCGCAACTTCCAACCGGTCGCCATTGTCGAAACGGCAGCCCCGAAAGGGCTGGCCAGCATAAGAGCTAGCATCGTGGCGTTCACCGCACTGCCTCGATCGGCCCCTCGGCGCTGCCGGTGATGAACTGCTCCAGATAGGGATCGCCCGAGGCGTCCATCTGGTTCACAGGCCCCGTCCACTGGATCACCCCGTCATGCAACATCGCCACGTTGTCGGCAATCGCGCGGACCGAACTCATGTCGTGGGTGATGGTCATCGCAGTGGCCCCCATCTCGACCACGATCTCGCGGATCAGGTCGTTGATGACGCCGGACATGATTGGGTCCAGACCGGTGGTGGGCTCGTCAAAAAAGATGATCTCGGGCTCGGCGGCGATGGCGCGGGCCAGACCCACGCGTTTCTGCATCCCGCCCGACAGTTCCGAGGGGTAGAGGTCGGCCACCTTGGCGCGCAAGCCGACGCGGCGGAGTTTCTCGATGGCGATCTCGCGCGCCTCGTCTGCCGGGCGTTTCAGCGAGCCGCGCAGCAAGCGGAAGGCCACGTTCTGCCAGACGGGCAGGGAGTCGAATAGCGCACCACCCTGAAACAGCATCCCGAACCTGGCCAGAAACGCATCCCGGTCGCCGGTTGAGGCGTCCTTGCCGTCCACATAGATCTTGCCGCTATCGGGCGCGATCAGCCCGAGGATGCATTTCAGCGCCACCGATTTGCCGGTGCCCGACCCGCCGATGATGACCATGGACGAGCCCTTGGGAATCTCCAGGTTCAGGCCCTGCAACACGCTGTTGTCGCCAAAGGCCTTGTGCACGTTCTCCATCCGGATCATAGCGAGAAAAACACCCCCGTGAGAACGAAGTTGGCGGCCAAGATCAGCACGGCTGCTGCCTCGACCGAGCCCTTGGTGGCGCGGCCCACGCCCTGCGCGCCGCGGCCCGAGTTCATGCCGTAATAGCAGCCCATGACGGCGGCGATGACGCCGAAGGCGGCACCCTTGACCAGCGACGAGACGATATCGCGCAATTCAAGAAAGTCCACGGTGTTCTTCAGGTAAGCCGCTGAGTTAAAACCCAGATTCTGCGTGGCAACCGTATAGCCCCCGGCGATGCCGATGATGTCGCCCACGCCCACCAGCGCCGGCACCGTGACCAGCGCGGCCAGCACGCGGGGGGCGGTCAGGTATTTCATCGGATGGGTCGAGAGCGTGACCAGCGCGTCGATCTGCTCGGTCACTTTCATCGTGGCGATCTCGGCGGCGATGGATGACGTTACGCGCGCCGCGATCATCAGGCCCACCAGCACCGGGCCCAGTTCGCGCACCATGCCGATGGCGACGATCTGCGGCACCACGGCCTCGGCATTGAAGCGGGCGCCGCCGGCATAGATCTGCAGCGCCAGCGCGCCGCCGGTGAAGATGGCGGTCAGGCCGACAACCGGCAGCGACAGCCAGCCGATGTTCAGCAGCGCCCAGAAGAATTCGCGCGGGTAATAGGGCGGGCGAAAGACATGCGACAACGCATCGAGGCCGAACAGGGCCACGCGGCCAAAGGCGGCCAGCACGGTCAGGACAACACGGC
Organism: Ruegeria sp.; assembly: GCF_040830605.1. GTDB lineage: Bacteria > Pseudomonadota > Alphaproteobacteria > Rhodobacterales > Rhodobacteraceae > Ruegeria. The sequence goes on along the minus strand of NZ_JBFOMD010000009.1, from coordinate 83,936 downwards.
CGATCCGGGCCAGAAGGCGGGCAGGGGTCATGCCACGTAGTCCCGGGCATAGCGCGCACCGAGCGAGGTGAGGATTTCATAGCCGATGGTGCCAGCAGCCTCGGCCAGATCGTCCACGGTCTGATGCCCGTTGAGGATGCGCAGGCTGTCGGGGATATCCTGCACGTCCGTAACGTCCACGGTGATCAGGTCCATCGAGACCCGGCCCACCATCGGGCAGGGTTGACCATTGGCGAACGCGTCGATGCCACCGCCGATAGCGCGCTGCAGCCCGTCGGCATATCCGGCGGACACGGTGGCGATGCGTGAGGCCCGGCGCGCGGTCCAGGTGTTGCCATAGCCCACGGTCTCACCCGCGGCGACGTCGCGCACCTGAATGACCGGCAGATCGACGGTGATAACAGGGCGTGCCTCGGTAAAAGGCAGGCCGCCATAAAGGCCGACTCCGGGACGGCAGAGATCGAAGTGATACTCCGGCCCGAGCAGCAGGCCCCCGGTGGCGGCCAGCGAGCGAGGCACCTGAATGCCGTCGGTGATTTCCTTGAAATTGCGCAGCTGACGCTGGTTCATCCGGTGATCGGGCTCATCGGCGCAGGCCAGATGCGACATGATCAGAACCGGCTTTTTGCCAAGCGCGATGTCGCGCAGCGCGATCCAGTCGACCGGCTCGATGCCCAGCCGGTTCATGCCGCTGTCGAGCTGGATGCCAAAGCGATGATCGGGCAGTGCCTCGAAGTGGCGCAGTAACTGCTCGCCCGAGTTCAGCATCGGCACCAGATCGTGATCGCGCAGCAATTCGGTGTCGCCCTGCATATGGCCCGAGAACACGCCGATCATCGGACCGGGCCCAACGGCGCGTCGCACGGCTGCGCCTTCTTCTGCGACTGCAACAAAAAAGGTACAGGCGCCCGCCCCGGCCAAGGCCTTAGCGGCGGGCTCCACGCCCAAGCCATAGGCATCCGCCTTGACCACGGCGGCGGTCTCGACACCCGTTTTTGCGTCAAGCGCCCGCCAGTTGTCGGCGAGCGCGGTCAGATCGATGGTCAGTCGTGCAGTACTCATGGCCCCGTTCATGACATCGGCGCGCGGCAGGTCAAGGGGGAATTGCCCTAACCCTGCGTGGGTTTATGGGCGTCATAGGCCGCTTCAAGCTCGCCGCGCAGGAAATCGGCGAAAAGCAGCGGTGGGAACCGGGGGCTTCCTGTTCCCGGGAGCGGCTCAATCACGGTGTTCACATGCGGATCGTAGAAAAACGGGCAACTATACCGCTCACGGCCGGAGCGGTTGATGACCCGGTGCGGGGTGGACAAGAGGCGCCCGTTGCTCATGCGATGCAGCATGTCGCCTACATTAACTACGAAACTGCCGGGGCGCTTCGGTACATCCACCCACGCTCCCCCTGGGGTCTTTACCTGCAGCCCGCCCACATCGTCCTGCGCCAGCAGGGTAAGACAGCCGAAATCCGTATGGGGGGCCGAGCCATAGAGGTCATCCGGGCTGGCCTGCGGTTGCGGAGGGTAATGCAGCAGACGCAGCCATGTGGTCGGTGCTCCGAACGCGTCGAGCGCAGAGAAATCAGCGATCTCAGCCGCTTGCAGGGCGATCTTCATCAATCTCAACCCCAGTCCAGACATGGCCGCGGTATAGGCCTCAAGCGTCTCGCGAAAGCCCGGCAGGTCGGGCCAGCGATTGGGGCCCGAAAGGTACACATCCGGATCCGCCGCCGCATCCTCGCGCATCATCATGAAGCTGGCGGATTGGTTGGGCTTGGTCACATCGGCGATGGTCGAATTTACATCCGTGGAGGTATTGATCGGGATGTAACCGCGATGGGTGTGATCGACGGCTATGGCCATCTTCTCGGCCAGCGGCAGCGCGTGGAACCGGTGTGAGGCATCGAACACGCCCTCGACCAGCGCCGGATCGACACCGTGGTCTTCGATATAGCCAAAGCCGGTGGTGCCGTATGCGGCACGGAACTCGGTTGCGATCTTGGCATCGGGGCGGTCGCCCAGCCGGATGACGGGGATTTCTATGAATTCGGTCATGGGGCTCTTGTTCGTTTACGGGAAGGTCAGGGGCAAAAAAGACGCCCAGCGCTAACCCGCAAACCGTTTCCGGCGGTGGCCGTAATGGCGCGCCAGGGTCACGCGGCGCGGCAAAGGGGAGAGGCTCCGTGTCATGCCCCGATCAGTGGCGCGATACGCGCGGCGCGTCAAGGGTGTTGCGCGGGGGCTGCAGAGCTTTGCCTGGTTGAATTGGTCGCAGGTCAGGTTTGGGCGCTTAACCCCTTGGGACTCAACGTGCTAAAGAGACACAAATCGGCGGCTGCCCCGAATTCGACCCGGGCAGCCGCGCAGAACTACCGTTTCGTCTGTCGATGACCGGATGACCCACGATGCGATTTTCAAACCCCGCGGGAGGCCCAAATGAAGAAAATCTCGAACAAGGCATATGAGGCAGAACTCGCCCGGCTTCAGATCGAACTGGTAAAGCTCCAGGAATGGGTCAAGAACACGGGCCACCGGGTTGCCATCGTCTTTGAGGGGCGGGATGCAGCGGGCAAGGGCGGGACCATCAAGCGCATCACCGAGGCCATGAACCCTCGGATCTGTCAAGTCGTCGCGCTTCCGGCGCCGACCGAGCGGGAAAAGTCGCAATGGTATTTTCAGAGATATGTCGCGCATCTGCCAGCCGCTGGCGAGATCATCATCTTTGACCGCTCGTGGTACAACCGGGCCGGTGTCGAGCGCGTGATGGGGTTTTGCACCGATGAGGAATACAAGGAATTCATGCGTAGTTGCCCGGAATTCGAGCGGATGCTGGTCCGCGCAGGCATTCAACTGATCAAATATTGGTTTTCGGTCAGCGACGAAGAGCAGGAACGCCGGTTTCAGAAACGGCTCACCGATCCCACCAAGCAGTGGAAGCTCAGCCCGATGGATTTGGAAAGCAGGAAGCGCTGGGTGGATTATTCCAAGGCCAAGGACGACATGTTCTCACACACTGACATCAAGCAGGCGCCTTGGTATGTGGTGAATTCCGATGTAAAGAAACACGCCCGGCTGAATTGCATCAGCCACCTTCTGTCACTGATACCTTACGAGGAGATCGAGCGTTCAAAAGTGGTGCTTGAAGACCGCCCGCCGCAGCGGGGTTATGTCAGGCCGCCAATTGATGATCAGACCTTCGTGCCTGAGGTTCACTCGAAGCTTGTTTAGCGGTTCCCGACCAGTGCTTTAGTACCCTTCGATCTCGCCGCCCTGTTGCCAGGGTTTGACAAGATTGCCAAAACGGGTGAACTGCGCCTCGAAGGAGAGCTCGACCGTGCCGATGGGGCCGTGGCGTTGCTTGCCGACGATGACCTCGGCTTTGCCGTGCAGCCGCTCCATCGCGGTCTTCCATTCTTCCATCTTTTCCAACTCATGGTCGCCGGGCTTTTCGCGTTCCTTGTAGTATTCCTCGCGGAACACGAACATCACCACGTCGGCATCCTGCTCGATCGAGCCTGATTCCCTGAGGTCGCTGAGTTGCGGCCGTTTGTCGTCACGGTTTTCTACCTGACGGCTGAGCTGCGAGAGCGCGACGACAGGGATGTTCAGCTCCTTGGCAATCGCTTTCATCCCCATGGAAATCTCGGCGATCTCGTTCACCCGATTCTCCGCCATGCCCCGGCAGAGCTGTAGGTAGTCGATCACCAGCAGGTCCAATCCATGGGTCCGTTTCAGCCGCCGCGCCCGTGCTGCAAGCTGCGAGATCGGCAGGGCCGGGGTATCGTCGATGAAGAGCGGGCAGGCCTCCAACTCCTTGGCGGCATTGACGAAACGGCGGAACTCGGATTCCGTCATGTCGCCCTGACGGATCTTGTGGGACGAAATCTCCGACGCCTCGGCCAGAACCCGGCCTGCCAGTTGCTCGGCGCTCATCTCCAATGAAAAGAACCCCACGACGCCGCCATCGACCGCGCCTTCGGAGCCGTCCGGTTTCTGCCCGCGCTTGTAGGATTTGGCCACATTGAAGGCGATGTTGGTTGCCAGCGAGGTTTTGCCCATCGACGGGCGCCCGGCCAGGATGATTAGGTCCGAGGGGTGCAGGCCGCCCAACTGCTTGTCCAGATCGGCCAGCCCGGTGGAAATTCCCGCCATGCCGCCGCCGCGCTGATACGCTTCGTTGGTGACGTTGACCGCCTCGGTGACCGCCTTTAGGAAGGATTGGAACCCCTGTTCGGTTTGTCCTTGCTCAGAGAGCTGATAGAGCTGCTGCTCGGCTTCGACAATCTGTTCTTTGGGTTCCGAGGCCACATCGACCCGTGCCGCCTTGTCCGAGATGTCGCGGCCCAGCCGGATCAGCTCGCGTCGGATGGCGAGGTCATAAATCATCTGCGCATAGTCGCGGATGGCAAAGGCGCTGATCGAGGCCCCGGCGAGGTTGACCAGATAGGCCGCCCCGCCCAGTTCTTTCAGCCCCTCATCCTCGGCCATGAAGGATTTGAGCGTGACGGGTGAGGCCAGCGCGTTCTTGGCGATGCGCGCCGCCGCCACCTCCCAGATGCGGGAATGCACCGGATCGTAGAAATGCTCCGGCCCGATGATCTGGGCCACCCGATCGTATAGATCGTTGTTTGTCAGTACGGCCCCCAGAAGCTGCTGCTCTGCCTCCACCGAGTGGGGCATCGTGTCGGCATTCTGGATCTGGGCCGGAGCCTGCTCGAAATTGCTTATCTCGTTCATTCTAGTCCCCGCCGTCTGGGTGTAGCTTCTACACCTGCGGCTGCGCCTCCCGCCATCTGGAAATCCCTGTGGCTAAGTGGCGGCCCGCATCGGGATAACTCTGTGGATTTGATTATTGGTGTTTGGAGTATGGTACATCATGTGGCCCATGTCGCAAAGGCCACAAGATTTTGGTTTCGCGAGCGCGAATCGGGGCGGGTTGTCCCCAAAGCGCTCACAGGCGCTCAGGCGGGTTTATTTGCTTCCTGCCAGGCGCGCGGATCGTTCAAGAAGGCCTCGACCCCATCCAGTGTTTCCTGATCGAAAACACCCTGCGCCTTGGCCTCGGCCAGCACGTCCCACCAGGTGCACAGGTGGTGCAGTTGCACGCCGTGATCGCCCAGCGTCTTCTCGGTCTCGGGGAAGATGCCGTAGTAGAAGATCACTGCCGTATGCCCGCAGGTGGCGCCAGTGTCGCGGATGGCATCGACAAAGCTGAGTTTCGAGCCACCGTCGGTGGTCAGATCCTCGACCAGCAGCACCCGTTGTCCTTCGCTCATCGCGCCTTCGATCCGGGCATTGCGACCGTACCCTTTCGGTTTCTTCCGAACGTAGGTCATCGGCAGCGCCATGCGCTCGGCCACAAAAGCGGCAAAGGGGATGCCAGCAGTCTCGCCGCCCGCGATATTGTCGAACGCTTCGAAACCGGCGTTGCGCATCACAGTGACGGTCAGGAAATCCATAAGCGTCGAGCGGATGCGCGGGTAGGAGATCAGCTTGCGGCAGTCGATATAGGTCGGGCTGGGCAGCCCGCTAGCCAGCGTGAACGGCTCGCGCGCATTGAAATGCACCGCCTTGATTTCCAAAAGCATCCGCGCAGTCAGGCGGGCGATTTCGGTGGCGTCGGGGTAGCTGGAAGGGATCATGCTCACATCCTCGGTTCTGGGGCGGAGGATGCGGGAGCCTCCGGCGGGAGTATTTGTCAAAAAGATGAAGTCAGGCCACGCGCCAGTGCAGCGGGAAGCCCGGGTCGAACACGGTCACCGGGCCATCGCCTGTGTCGATCTTGTCAGGGTAGGTCGCGGGCGCGCCCTTGGTCAGGGTGATCGTGTCTTCGTTCACCGGCAAACGATAGAAGGCCGGGCCGTTAAGGGAGGTGAAGCCTTCGAGCTTGTCTAGGGCGTTCTCCCGTTCGAACATCTCGGCCACCAGCGACATGCAGTTGGTGGCGGTGAAGCATCCGGCGCAGCCACAGGCGCTTTCCTTGTTGGGATCGGTATGCGGCGCGCTGTCGGTGCCAAGAAAGAACCGCGCGTCGCCAGAGGTGGCGGCGGCCAGCAGGGCGAGGCGGTGATCCTCGCGCTTGGCCACGGGCAGGCAGTAGTAGTGCGGTTTGATCCCGCCCACCAAGATGTGGTTGCGGTTGATGATCAGGTGATGGGCGGTGATGGTCGCGCCCAGATCGGTGTCGTTGGCCTTGACGTAATCCACGCCGTTGGCGGTAGTGATATGCTCCATCACCACCCGCAGGCCCGGTGTCGCCTTGCGGATCGGGTCGAGAACCCGGTCGATGAACACCGCCTCGCGGTCGAAGATATCAATGTCGGCGTCGGTGACCTCGCCATGCACGCAAAGCGGCAGGCCAATCTCGGCCATCTTCTCGAGCACGCCACGCACCTTGTCGAAATCCTGCACGCCCGAGGCCGAGTTGGTGGTCGCGCCCGCAGGATAAAGCTTGACCGCCTTGACCAGCCCGCTGTCACGGGCGGCGGCGACATCCCGCGCGTCGGTGTCCTCGGTCAAGTAGAGCGTCATGAGCGGCTCGAACGACATGCCCTCGGGCAGGTTGGCCAGGATACGGTCGCGATAGGCGGCGGCCTGCGCACCGGTCACCACCGGCGGAACCAGGTTGGGCATGATGATCGCACGGGCAAAATGGCGCGCGGTTTCGGGCAGGACGGCCTGCAGCATCGCGTCATCGCGCAGGTGCAGGTGCCAGTCGTCGGGGCGGCGGATCGTGAGGCTCTGGGTCATGACGCCCGGCTAACACAGCTCTTGAGGCCGGGAAAGACCTGCGCCAAGGGGCGAGGCAATTTGCGCCGCTAGCGGGTCGCGGAATAGGGAAGCAGAATTTCCCGGTTTTCCATCGCGGTTTTGAGCCTGGCCATTTGGCGGCGGAACCGTTTCACCCGGCGGCGGCGCGGCATCCGCGCAATTGTGTCACGACAGAGCAGATATTTGAGATAGTGCCGATTCTCGCGATTCAGCCGGGCCAGGAGTTTCAGCAAGTAGTCGATATTGTTCCGACGGGCCCGGTAGAGGCGATGAAATACATCTGTTGTCAGCTTTCCGGTCGCCGCGAGATCCAGCGCGGGCTCAAGAATACTCATCTGCTGCAGGCTGTGTTCCAACGCCTCGCCCATATTGGGCATCCGCAACAGGGTCACATTCTGGCGCGCCATCATCGCGGCATGTATTGCGTCTGGTTTCTCAGACGGGTCGTACAGGACAAATGCCTGGGCCGCGGCATCCAGCATGTGCGGGGCAAACCCGTACCTGTCGGTAAACGATATCCGGCGCGCATCGCGAAATCTGGTGTCCCATCCGCACAGGCGCGGGTCTAGCGTGGCCTGTGGTTGAATGGCCAGCACCGTCGCACCGGGGGCCGCGACGGAAAAGACTGCGGCGGCATACCCGCAGGAACCGCTGCCATAGAAAAGGATCTGTTCGAAATCGTCGAACAATCCGGAGTCAGTCAGATGGTCGAAGAGGGCAAAGACGCTCTGATCGCGGAACCACGTAGTGCCAAGAGAGACCACCGCCAGATGCGACCAATCCTTCGCCTCGGCAAACGCGCGGATAGTGGACTGAGGCATTTCTGATGTGGGGGCGGAGTCCTGAGCTACTTCGAACGAAACCAACAGGGTGTCGCCGCGTCTGGAGAACATACAGGAGTGCTTGTCGCCCAGCGAGTGTACCTCTCCCTCGGGCAGATACACATCTGACGGATCTTCCATCCAGCCATCAAGGCCCGGCCCTTTCAAGGGGCCGTCAACATCACTTAACTCGTCACGCATATTCAACTCGTAATCTCCGGGCCACTGGGGCGCCGGAGTTTCATTGTAAGCGGGGGAATGTGGCCAAATTGGGCAAATCCTACGGTGCTTTCTGGTGGTTTTGTCATTTGTTATCTGGGATTTGACGAGATTTGTGGGCACTTATGGGTAAACCACACCTCACGGGACTTTTCTTTCGATCTTCTTGGAGCTGCGCCAATACTCAGCAGATCCCCGCCCCGCTTCGGGTTTCGGATTGCCTTGCCAAAACACATCAATGCCGCATGTCACTTGCAGACACCCGCCCTTGACCTGTCGTGCAGGCCGTGACCTCTTGGGCGCAACAACAAGGAGAGACCATGAGCCAGCCGCAATCGATCGACGCCGTGCAGGATCTGCTGGGCGCCCAAGGCTATGTCTGCGGTCGGGCGCTGGCCACAGTGGTGTTTCTGGCGCTCAAACTGGGACGACCTCTGTTTCTCGAGGGCGAGGCGGGTGTCGGCAAAACCGAGATCGCCAAGGCACTGGCCGCCGGCCTGAACCGGCGCTTGATCCGGCTGCAATGTTACGAGGGGTTGGACGCTGCTTCTGCGGTTTATGAATGGAACTTCCAGGCGCAGATGGTCGCGATCCGCACCGCCGAGGCCGCGGGCAGCGCCGACCGCACGGCACTGCAGACGGAACTTTTCTCCGACGAGTTCCTTGTCGAGCGCCCGCTGCTGCAGGCCATGCGCCCGGACGAGAACGGCGCGCCGGTGCTGCTGATCGACGAACTCGACCGCACCGATGAGCCCTTCGAGGCTTTCCTGCTCGAAGCGCTCTCCGATTTCCAGGTCACCATCCCCGAGCTTGGCACCGTCACGGCGCCCGAACCGCCCATCGTCGTGGTGACCTCCAACCGCACGCGCGAGGTGCACGACGCGCTCAAGCGCCGCTGCCTCTATCACTGGGTCGACTACCCCGACTTCGACCGCGAGGTGGAAATCCTGCACGCCCGCGCGCCCGAAGCCGCCGAAACCCTCAGCCGCGAAGTGGTGGCATTCGTCCAGAAGCTGCGCACCGAGGATCTGTTCAAGAAACCCGGTGTGGCCGAAACCATCGACTGGGCGAAATGCCTGTTGGCGCTGGATGTAATCAACCTCAGCCCCGAGGTGATCGGCGACACGCTGGGCGCGATCCTGAAATACCAGGACGATATCCAGAAGCTGCAGGGTTCCGAAGCCAAACGCATTCTGGATCAGGCCAAGGCAGAGTTGGAACTGGCCTGATGCTTCATCTTTTCGGAAATACTCCGGGGGTATGGGGGCAGAGCCCCCATGAAGACGATGCCTGAACACCTGCCCCTCGATATCCCCGACGATCCGAAACTGGCCCACAACATCACCCATTTCGCCCGTGCCCTGCGCAAGGCGGGCCTGTCGATCGGGACGGGCCGGGTGATCGACGCCATCCGCGCGGTCGAGGCGGCTGGGTTCACCGAGAGACGCGATTTCTACTGGACCCTGCATGCCTGTTTCGTGAACCGGCCCGAGCACCGCGCCGTCTTCGCCCAGATCTTTCGCCTTTACTGGCGCGACCCACGCTATCTGGAGCACATGATGTCGATGATGCTCCCCGCCATCCGCGGCGCACAGGAAGAACGCAATGCACAAGCCGCCGAGAAACGCGCCGCCGAGGCGCTGCTCGACGGCGTGCAACGCGACCTGCCGGAGATTGAGGAACAGCAAGGCGGGACCGAGATCGAGGTCGACGCCTCGCTCACCATGTCCTCCGAGGAACGGCTGCGCACGCTGGATTTCGAACAGATGAGCACCGACGAGATCGCGCAGGCCAAACGGATGCTCGCGCGCCTCAAACTGCCGGTACAGCCGATCCCGTCGCGCCGGGCACAGGCCAGCCATCTGGGTCACCGCATCGACCGCGCCCGCACCTTGCGCGCCGCCATGCGACAGGGGGGCGAACTGCGCGACATCGCTCGCAGCGTGCCGCGCCCGCGCTGGCCCAATCTGGTGGTGCTCTGCGACATTTCGGGCTCGATGAGCCAGTACAGCCGGATCATCCTGCATTTTCTGCACGCGGTCTCGAACGCGCGGGGTGCAGGCTGGGCGCGGGTTCATGCCTTTACCTTCGGCACCCGTCTCACCAACATCACCCGCCATCTGGCGACCCGCGATGTGGACGCCGCCCTTGCCGCCGCCGGGGCCGAGGCACAGGACTGGGAGGGTGGCACCCGCATCGGCCAATGCCTGCACGACTTCAACCGCGACTGGTCGCGCCGGGTCATGGGGCAGGGCGCCGTGGTGCTGCTGATCACCGACGGGCTAGACCGTGATGATCCCGATCAACTCGCTCGCGAGATGGATCGCCTGCACCTGTCGGCACGCCGTCTGATCTGGTTGAACCCGCTGCTTCGGTGGGAAGGCTTCGCGCCTAAGGCGCGGGGAATTTCAGCGATGCTGCCGCATGTGGACAGCTTTCGGGCGGGCCATTCCATCGCGTCGCTGGAAGAGCTTGCCGGGGTCATCTCACGCCCGGACGATGTCGGCGAAAAAGCCCGGCTGCTGGCGCGTCTCTCGGCCTGACCTTAAGAACTTTCTCTTGATTTACGGTGAATTGAGTTGCTTTTTTCCCACTGGCTCAAGATTGACAGGCCGCGCCGACATATCTCAGCATTCGAATTGTGTGATGTTGCACGGTAACGAGGGACAGAAATGGAAAACCTGATTGCTCAGATTGTTGGTGGTGCGCTTGGCGGGACCGCGGGCGGCAAGGTGTCACCCGGAAACTCCATGGGGAACACGGGGAATTTGATCGCTGGTGCGATCGGTGGTGTTGGCGGCGGTCAGTTGCTAGGCGGCTTGCTGGGTGCGGCTGGGGGCGACGCAGCTGGCGGCATGGATATCGGCGCGATGCTTGGCAATCTGGTTGGCGGCGGCGTCGCGGGTATGGTTGTGCAGGTCGTTGTCGGAATGGTGATGAAGAAGATGCGCGGCTGAGCGCTGTCACATCTGAGGTGCAGCCAGTCAGGTCCGTGCCAACCGGTTTGATCTAAATCATTCCAATTTCAGAATGTGAAATATATTCTGTTTCGCGAATGTAAGATTCGCGAAAGGAAACGCCATGCCTCTGAACTGGAAAACCGGGGGGCTGCTGCTGGGACTTGTGTTCTTTGCCGCCGTCCTGCTGGTCAAGCCCATCGGGGTCTCAACCCAATTCGTCATCCTCGACGGGATCGTCGCCGACGCGGTCAATCCCGACCTGGTGACCAAAACTGACGAGGGCTATAGCTCGACCAACGCCTATCTGGCCAAGTCCGGCGGCAAATACGCCAAGTCGGTCGCCAACCCGCTGAACTATTCCTTTGTCTTCGTGATCGCCATGATGGCGGGCGGGCTTCTGTCCGCTCTCGCGCGTGGCGGCATCCCCGCCGATGACCGCTGGGTCCCGGCCCTCTGGCAGGCCAATTTCGGCGATTGCCGCATCAAGCGTTCGGTGGCGACCTTTGTGGGCGGCTTCGTGGTTCTCTACGGCGCCCGACTAGCGGGTGGCTGCACCTCGGGCCACATGATGTCGGGCATGATGCAGACCGCGCTCTCGGGCTACATCTTCGCCGCCGGGGCCTTTGCCGCCGCCATCCCCGTTTCCCTGATGCTGTTCCGGAAGGAGGTCTAAGCCATGACCACGATCCTGCTTGCCATCGTCATCGGCGCCGCCTTCGGTGCGGTGCTGGACCGGGTGGGGGCCTCGAACCCCTCCTACATCAACACGATGTTGAACCTGACCAACCTCAACCTCGCCAAGGCGATCCTGCTGGCCATCGGCACCGGCTCGGTGCTGATGTTCGGCGGCCAGATGCTGGGACTGGTCGATGTCGGTCACATGTCGGTCAAGACCGCCTATCTGGGCGTGTTCCTCGGCGGGCTGTTGTTGGGCGCGGGCTGGGCGCTGTCGGGCTATTGCCCCGGTACCGGCGTGGTTGCCGCCGCCTCGGGCCGCAAGGACGCGCTGTTCTTCATCGCCGGCGGGTTGCTGGGGGCTGCGGCTTACATGATCAGCTACCCGGCGTGGAAGGCCTTGGGCCTGCTCGACAAGATTGCGGGCGGCAAGGTAACGCTGGGGACCGTTCCGGGCGCCAAGTATGAGGGGCTGACCGCGCTGCCCGGCGACATTCTGGGCATCGTGCTGGGGCTGGGCTTCATCGCGCTGGCCTTTGCCTTGCCCGAGCGGCTGATGGGCCAGCCCGCGCAGACCCAACCGGCGGAATAGGCCTCACCCGATACGCGTGGCCACTTCGCTATCATACCGGCCACGCGCCTGCGGTCCGGCGACCCCGTGTTCCCGCCGGACCGCTTTTCTTTGTCCGAATCCTCCTTATGTTGAACCCCAGCACCCGGGAGGAGCTCATGCAGAGATTCGACAACAGCCCCGAAACCGCGCTCGCCTGGCACCGCAAGGGCATCGGTGCGGCCCTGGCCACGGTGGTCGAAACCTGGGGCAGCGCTCCGCGCCGGGTAGGGGCGCAGTTGGTTATCGGTGGCGACGGGCGGATCGAGGGCTCGGTCTCGGGCGGTTGCGTCGAAGGCGCGGTGATCGTCGAGGCGCTGGAGGCCATCGAAGAGGGCGACGCGCGGCTCTTGGAATTCGGCGTCAGTGACGAGGACGCCTTTGCCGTCGGGCTCGCCTGCGGTGGCACGATCCGGGTTCTGGTGGAGCCGGTCGGCCCGGTCCTGCCCGAGGCGATGCTGGCCGATCTGGTATCCGCCCGCAAAACCCGGGAGGCGCTGGCCTATGAGGTCAACATGGAGACCGGCCACCGTGCCCTGAAACGCGGCGCGTACCCGGACCGGATGCGGATGGATCGCTCGGGCTTCGAAGAGGACGCCCAGACTTTCGTGGCCGTCCACAACCCGCCCTTGCGGTTGATCGTGGTCGGCGCCGTGCATATTGCGCAGGCGCTGGTGCCGATGGCGCGGATCGCGGGCTATGACCCGGTGATCATCGACCCGCGCGAGGCCTTCGCCTCACAGGCGCGCTTTCCCGGCGAAAAGATCCTTACTGACTGGCCGGATGAGGCGGTGGCGCAACTGGGCCTCGACCCGCGCACGGCTCTGGTGCTGTTGGCCCATGATCCCAAGCTGGACGACCCCGCTTTGGCCGCCGCGCTCAAGGCGGATGTGTTCTATATCGGTGCGCTGGGTTCGACCCGGACCCATGCCAAGCGGGTGGAGCGGATGACGCAAGCCGGGTTCACGACTGAGCAGATTGGCCGCATTCACGGACCCATCGGCCTCGATATCGGGGCGGCGGGCCCGTCCGAGATCGCGGTGGCGATCCTGGCGCAGATGACGGCGGTTCTGCGGGGCAAGGCATGAAATTCGGCCCCGCGCCGGTGGCGCAGGCCGGGGGCGCCATCCTTGCCCATTCGGTGCAGACCAACGCCCGGAAACTGCGCAAGGGCCTGACTTTGGAGCCCGCCCATCTCGCCGCGCTCACCGAGGCAGGCATCGCCGAGGTCATCGTGGCAAGGATGGAGCCCGGCGATTGCCATGAAAACGAGGCCGTGCAGATGCTCGCCGACGCGCTTGCCCCCGATCCGGCGGCGGCAAATCTGCGCGTCACCGAGCCCTTCACGGGCCGGGTCAACTTTCTGGCCGATGGTCCGGGCGTGGTCGAGCTCGACATCGCTGCTATCGAGCGCTTCAATCAGGTTCACCCGATGATCACCGTGGCGACCGTGCCGCAGTATCAGCAGATGGGGCAGGGCGGTATGGTGGCGACGATCAAGGTGATTTCCTACGCCGTGCCGCGTGCGGATGTAGAGCGAGCCGTGGCCGCCGCCCAAGACGCAATCCGGCTGGTCACTCCCGTACACGACACGGCGGCGCTGGTTATCACCGACATCCCCGGCGGCCCGCCCAACGAAAAGGGCATCGCCGCCATCAAGGGCCGCGTCGAAGCACTGGGGATGGAGCTGAGCGACATCCGCACCGTCCCGCACCGGGCACCAGAACTGGCGCAAGCGGTCGCGGCGGTGGCGGGCGACATGGTGATGATCCTCACCGGCTCGGCCACCTCCGACCCGCATGATGTGGCCCCCAGCGCAGTGCGCGCGGCGGGGGGCGAGGTGGACCGGTTCGGCATGCCCGTCGATCCCGGCAACCTGCTGTTTCTGGGGCAACTCGGCCCGCGCCCGGTGATCGGCCTGCCGGGCTGCGCGCGCTCACCGGCGCTCAACGGTGCCGACTGGGTGCTGTCGCGCGTGGCCTGCGGAATTGCCACCACGGGGGCGGATATTGCGGCGATGGGGGTGGGCGGGTTGCTCAAGGAAATCCCGACCCGGCCACAGCCGCGCGCCGGGAAAAAGGCGTGACGTAACGGCACTTTGGACGCCCGCCACTGTCGACTTAAGTCGTAGTCGTTGCCTGCAACCGCTTGGGGGATATCGAGAAATATTTTTGTTCTCAAACGATTTTTGCCGTGTTTAACTCGACCCCAAGGACAGAATAATCGAAAGGGAGGATCTCATGACACAGGTCTCGATGACCGTGAACGGGAAGGCCGTGAGCGGGGATGTGGAGGGGCGGACGTTGTTGTCCAGCTTCCTGCGCGATCACCTGTCGCTGACCGGCACCCATGTGGGCTGCGACACCGGCCAATGCGGCGCCTGCATGGTGCATGTGGACGGCGATGCGGTGAAATCCTGCAACATGCTGGCGCTCGAGGCCGAAGGTGCGCAGGTCGACACGATCGAGGGGCAGGCGGGCGCCGACGGATCGCTCAACGTGATCCAACAGGCGTTTCAGGACCACCATGGCCTGCAATGCGGCTTCTGCACGCCGGGCATGGTGATGTCGGCGGCGGCGTTGCTCAAGAACAATCCGCAACCGACCGAGGCCGAGATCCGCGCCTATCTTGAGGGCAACATCTGCCGCTGCACCGGCTACCACAACATCGTCAAGGCGATCATGGCCGCGTCCGGTCAGGACGTGGGCGCCATCGCCGCCGAATGACGCCGCCGCGGGCGTGCGGAGGACGCGCCCGGGGAGAGTTGTAGGGTACGTGCCCGGCACGCACCGCTTATGGGAGGAGAACAAGCAATGCCCAAAGACAGTGGCATCGGAGCCAGTTCCAAGCGCCGCGAGGACGTGCGCTTTCTGACCGGCACCGGCAATTACACCGACGACATCAACCTACATGGCCAGGCCTATGTGCATTTCCTGCGCTCGGATGTGGCCCATGGCCGGATCAACGGCATCAACACCGATGCGGCGGCCGCCATGCCCGGCGTGGTGCGTATCTTTACCGGCGCCGATTTCGAGGGCGTGGGCGGTCTGCCCTGCGGCTGGCAGGTGACCGACAAGCACGGAGAGCCGATGCAGGAACCGCCGCACCCGGTTCTGGCGCAGGGCAAGGTCCGCCATGTGGGCGATCCCATCGCCGCCGTGGTGGCCGACAGCGCCGAACAGGCACGCGATGCCGCCGAGGCCATCGAGGTGGATATTGAGGATCTGCCCGCCGTCATCGACATGAAGGCGGCACTCGCCGACGGCGCCACCAAGGTGCATGACGATCTGACCAGCAACCTCTGCTACGATTGGGGCTTTGTGGAAGAAAACAAGGCCGCCGTGGACGAGGCCATCGCCAACGCCGCCCATGTCACCACGCTGGAACTGGTCAACAACCGTCTGGTCGCCAACCCGATGGAGCCGCGTGTGGCCGTGGCCGATTACAATCGCGCCAACGATGAATCCACGCTCTACACCACCAGCCAGAACCCGCATGTGATCCGGTTGCTGATGGGCGCCTTTGTGCTGGGCATCCCCGAGCACAAGCTGCGCGTGGTGGCGCCTGACGTGGGCGGCGGTTTCGGCACCAAGATCTTCCACTATGCCGAAGAGGCGTTCTGCACTTTCGCCGCGCGCGCCATAAATCGCCCGGTGAAATGGACCTCGTCCCGCTCCGAGGCTTTCATCTCGGACGCGCAAGGTCGCGATCATGTGACCAGGATCGAGTTGGCGCTGGACGCGGACAACAACTTCACCGCGATCCGCACCGAAACCCATGCGAACATGGGTGCGTATCTCAGCACCTTCGCCAGCTCGGTCCCGACCTGGCTGCACGGCACTCTGATGGCGGGCAACTACAAGACGCCGCTGATCTATGTGAACGTGAAGGCGGTGTTCACCAATACGGTACCGGTCGATGCCTATCGCGGCGCCGGACGGCCCGAGGCGACGTTCCAGCTGGAACGTGTGATCGACAAGGCCGCGCGTGAGTTGGGCGTCGATCCGATCGCGCTCAGACGGCAGAACTTCATCACTGAGTTCCCCTATGCCACGCCGGTCGCGGTGGAGTACGACACCGGCAACTACGTGGCCACGATGGACAAGCTGGAACAGGTCGCGGACCTCTCGGGCTTCGCCGCCCGCCGCGCCGAGAGCGAAGCCAAAGGCATGCTGCGCGGTCTCGGTGTGAACTGCTATATCGAGGCCTGCGGCATCGCGCCGTCGAACCTGGTGGGCCAGCTTGGCGCCCGCGCCGGGCTTTATGATGTGGCGACGGTACGGGTGAACGCCACCGGCTCGATCAGCGTCATGACCGGGGCGCACAGCCACGGGCAGGGGCACGAGACCGCCTTTCCGCAGGTGGTGGCCGACATGCTGGGTATCGATGAGAGCATGGTCAATATCGTGCACGGCGACACCGCAAAAATCCCGCATGGCATGGGCACCTATGGCTCGCGCTCGTTGGCGGTCTGCGGCTCGGCCATGGTGCGCGCGACCGAGAAGATCATCAACAAGGCCAAGAAGATCGCGGCCCATCTGATGGAGGCCTCGGAAGCGGATATCGAGTTGAAGGACGGTCAGTTCAGCGTGGCGGGCACCGACAAGTCGGTGGCCTGGGGTGATGTCTGCCTGGCCGCTTACGTGCCGCATAACTACCCGCTTGAGGATATCGAGCCGGGGCTGGAGGAGACCGCGTTCTACGACCCGGCCAACTTCACCTATCCGGCGGGAGCCTATGCCTGCGAGGTCGAGGTCGATCCAGAGACCGGCAAGGTCAGCATCGAACGGTTCTCGGCGGCGGATGATTTCGGCAATATCATCAATCCGATGATCGTCGACGGTCAGGTCCATGGCGGGCTGGCGCAGGGCATCGGTCAGGCGTTGCTGGAGCACGCGATCTATGACGAGAGCGGCCAGTTGCTGAATGCCTCCTACATGGATTACGCCATGCCGCGCGCCGACGATGTGCCGTTCTATGAGGTGGATCATTCCTGCCAGACGCCCTGCACCCATAACCCGCTTGGGGTGAAGGGCTGTGGCGAGGCCGGGGCCATCGGCTCGCCGCCTGCGGTGGTGAACGCGGTGATCGACGCGCTGCAATCGGGCGGCAAGGACGTTACCCATATCGACATGCCCGTGTCGCCGTCGCGCGTCTGGGCGGCGATGAACGGCTGAGTGGAGAGGGCAGGACCGGGGGCTGTCTGCCCCCGGACCCCCGAGGATATTTCTGAACAGAAGAAGCAGGGGCGGTGCGCCCGGAACTTCTTCAGAAAGGAAAGACGGAATGTACAATTTCGAGTTTGAAAAGCCCTCGACCATCGCTGATGCGGTGGCGGCGTTGGGTAGTGAGGACGCACAGGCGCTGGGTGGCGGGCAGACCCTAATCCCGACGCTGAAGCAGCGGCTGGCGGCGCCGGCCAAGCTGGTGTCGCTGAGCGGGATTGCCGAGATGAAGGGCGTCTGTGTCGAAGATGACGGCTCGCTGTCCATCGGTGGCGGGACCACCCATGCCACGGTGGCACGCGAGGCGGCGGGCACGTATCCGGCGCTGGCCGATCTGGCGAGCCATATCGGCGATCCGGCGGTGCGCAATCGCGGCACCATCGGTGGCTCGCTCGCCAATAATGACCCGTCGGCCTGTTACCCGGCGGCGGCGCTGGGCTCGGGCGCCACAATCCGGACCAATGCACGCGAGATTGCTGTGGATGACTATTTCCAGGGGATGTTTACGACCGCGCTGGATGAAGGTGAGATCATCACCTCGGTTCGTTTCCCTGTGCCGCAGGCGGCGAACTATCAGAAGTTCCTGCAACCCGCCTCGCGCTTTGCATTAGTGGGCGTGTTCGTGGCACGGTTCGCGGACGGTGTGCGCGTTGCGGTGACCGGTGCCTCCGAGGATGGCGTGT
The DNA here is from genome assembly GCF_040830605.1 of Ruegeria sp. Taxonomy (GTDB): domain Bacteria; phylum Pseudomonadota; class Alphaproteobacteria; order Rhodobacterales; family Rhodobacteraceae; genus Ruegeria. The sequence goes on along the minus strand of NZ_JBFOMD010000009.1, from coordinate 65,979 downwards.
TCCGCTGGAGTGAGGCCGAGCAGGCCTTGTCCGGCAATTTCAGCGCCGATGCGGTTTCAGGTCTGTCGGTCGATCCGGCAGGTATGATCGGCGATCTCCACGGGACCAAGGAATACCGTGCACATCTGGTCGGCGTCATGACCCGTCGCGCTGCCGTTGCGGCAGGGTGACGGCGCAGTTACCTTTGAGGGCTCCCGCCGACGTGCGGGAGCCTTTTTTCATGTCTCGCGGATGTGGGGCAGGCGCGGGGCCTTCCAGTAGGCGCCGGTATCCTCGCGCATGGCCTCGTAATCGGCGATGCGCTGGTGGGCGGTGTCGCCTCCAGCGGCGATCAGGTGGCCCAGCAGGCATTCCAACACCGCCATCGCACCGGTGTAGCATTCGAAGTGGTGTTGCGATTGAGTTGCGACAGCCAGCACCAGATCCGGCTCGACGCGTGGCGCGATCACCTCGCTGTCCGAGATCAGGATGATCCGGGCCCCGCGCTGGCGGGCAAGGCGCAGCGACTGGATGGTCTCGGCGGAATAGGGCGCGAAGGTGATGGCCAGCAGGCAATCCTGCGCGCCGGTATCCATCAGCTCATCCGCTGCCGAGCCCATGTGCCGGGGCACCAGTTGCAGCTTCGGCAGTGCCATGCGTCCGACATAGTGAAAGTAATAGGCCAGCGCATAGCTCGCCCGTGAGGCGGTGACATAGCAGCTGTGCGCACCGGTCATGAACCCGACCGCCATCTGCGCCTTGTCGGGCGTCAGCAGCCGCAGCGAGCGCGCCACGATATTCATCCCGTTGCGCGCCAGATCGGCCTGCATCCGCCCCTCGCCGCCGTCGCGGGCCATCCGCTCCAGCCAGTCCGCGCCGAGGCTGTCCTCACGCTCGGTCACCAGAGCAGCACGGAAGGGCGCGCGGAACGGATCGAACCCGTCGAACCCCATATGCTGGGCCAGCCGGACCAGCGCGTTGGTGCTGACGCCGATCCTGGCCGCGGTGACGCGAACCGGATCGATCCCAAAATCGCCGGGATGGTCGATGATGTATTTCGCCACCGCCTTGAGGCGCGGGGGCAGGGTGTCGATCTCGACCTTGAGCCGGGTGATGAGCTGAGATTTGGTATGGGTCGGCATGGTGCGATGAAAACATATGTTTTCAAATAAGCAAATTGAAAACGTGCGGGACCTGCGCCATCTGAACGACGACGAGGGCCGCCAGCGAAGGGAACAGGCGATGCCGCAGCCTTATATTCTGGTCGCCGCCAATGGCGCGCGGCGCGGGCCCAGGGATCATCCGGCTCTGCCGGTCGATACCGGCTCCATCGCCGAGACCGCCCGCGCCTGTTTTGCCGCCGGAGCCGACGGCCTGCATCTGCATGTGCGCGATGCCAAGGGGTGGCATACCCTTGATGCCGGGCGGTATCGCGAGGCGCTGCAGGAACTGGCCCGGACCGTACCGCAGATGGAGATCCAGATCACCACAGAAGCGGCGGGAATTTACGACGTGCCCGCGCAGCTCGACTGCCTGCGGCAGTTGCGGCCCGGCTGGGCCTCGATCTCGGTCCGCGAGATCGCCCGCGCGCCGGAACTGGCTGACCGGGTCTATGGCACCTGCGCGGACCACGGCACGCGAGTGCAGCATATCCTTTACGACCCCACCGATGCCGAGCTGCTGAGCCGCTGGCAGGCCGATGGCACGGTGCGGCCCGGACAGATCGACCGGCTGTTCGTGCTGGGCCGCTACGCGACGGGTCAAGGCGAGGGGCGCGCGGCCCGGCCCGGCGACATGGACGCGTTCCTGACCGACACTCCGCCCCGAATCCCCTGGATGGCCTGCGCCTTTGGCGCGCAGGAACATGCCTGCCTGCTGGACGCTGCCGCACGTGGCGGCGATCTGAGGGTTGGCTTCGAGAACGGTCTGACCGATGCTGACGGCATCCCCTGGGCCGACAATGCCGCCTCGGTCGCGGCCCTGATACATGCGCTCGAAAGGAGCCGGACATGAGCCACGTCTTCCCCCGCCACACCAAATCCGCCCTGCCCACGGCAACTGGCGGCGATGGCTGTTATCTGATCGACGCAGAAGGCAAACGGTATCTCGATTGCGGCGATGCGGCGGTGTCCTGCCTGGGCCATTCCAACCCGGCGGTGATCAAGGCGGTGCAGGAGCAGGGGGAACAGATCGCCTTTGCCCATACCGGCTTCATGACCTCGGAACCCGCCGAGGCGCTGGCCGATCTGCTGATCGAACATGCACCGGGCGCTCTGGACCGGGTCTATTTCGTCTCGGGCGGGTCCGAGGCGACCGAGGCCGCGATGAAGCTGGCCCGGCAGTATTACCTTGAGATCGGCCAGCCCGAACGCCGCCGCGTGATCGCCCGCAAGCAGAGCTATCACGGCAACACGCTGGGCGCGCTCTCCGCTGGCGGCAACGAATGGCGGCGCACGCAGTTCGCGCCGCTGCTGATCGAGATGAGCCATATCGCGGCGTGCTACGAATACCCCGAAAGGGCCGAAGGCGAGAGCAGCTACGACTACGGCCAGCGCGTTGCCAACGAGCTTGAGGCCGAGATCCTGCGCCTTGGCCCCGAGACCGTCATGGCCTTCATGGCCGAACCGGTGGTGGGCGCGACACTGGGCGCGGTGCCGGGCGTCGAGGGGTATTTCAAGCGCATCCGCGAGATCTGCGACCAGTATGGCGTGCTGCTGATACTCGATGAGGTGATGTGCGGCATGGGCCGGACCGGGCATCTGTTCGCTTGCGATCATGACGGCGTGGCGCCCGATATTCTGTGCATCGCCAAGGGTTTGGGCGCCGGTTATCAACCGATCGGAGCGATGCTCTGCATCGGTGCGATCTATGACGCCATCCGCGACGGGTCGGGGTTCTTCCAGCACGGCCACACCTATATCGGCCACCCGGTGGCCACCGCCGCCGCGCTTGCGGTGGTGCGGGAACTGACGGGCCGCGACCTGCCCGCCCGCGCCGGGGTGATGGGCGACACGCTGCAAGCCGCGCTTCAGGCCGCGCTCGGCCAGCACCCGCATGTGGGCGACCTGCGGGGCCGGGGGCTGTTCCGCGGCATCGAACTGGTGGCGGATCGCGACGGCAAGACGCCCTTCGATCCTTCCCATGGCGTTGCGGGCAAGGTCAAGAAGGCGGCTCTGGCCGAGGGGCTGATCTGCTATCCGATGTCGGGCACCCGCGACGGCAAGCATGGCGACCACATCCTGCTGGCACCGCCCTTCATCATCGAAGAGGCCCAGATCGGCGAACTGGTCGACAAGCTGTCGCGCGCGATTGACGCCTCGCTTCCGGGGTAAGCGGGCCTGCCACGGGCCGGATACAAACGCCTACGCCGTGGCGATGTCGTTCTGATAGGCGAAGAGGGCGGGAACGCCCCCGGTATGCACGAACAGCACACGGCTACCGGGGCGCAGCCGGCCCTCCGCCAGCAGCCCCGGCACCCCGGCAAAGGTCTTGGCGGTATAGACCGGGTCCAGAAACAACCCCTCCATCCGGGCCATCAGCGTCATCGCCTCGCGCGCCTGTGCGCCCATCCGCCCGTATCCCGGCGCCAGCGCCCGGTCCCAGGTCAGGATATCCGGCGGCGTGACCGGATTGTCCTGCCCGAGCAGTGCCGCGATTTTTGTGGTCACTATGTTCAGACGCTCCGACTGCGCCGCCGCCGCCCGGCGCACACAGATGCCGTGCACCGGCACTTGCGCCCCGAGGCGCCTCAGCCCGTAAAGCAGCCCCCCATGCGTCACGCCGCTGCCCGATGGGACGACGATGGCGTCAAACTCCGGCCCCTGATTGAGGATTTCCCGCGCCGCGTCCACATATCCCAGCGCGCCCAGCGGCCTGGCATCCAACCCCAGCGGAATGACATACGGCCTCCGCCCTTCGGCGCGCAGGGCCTCGGAGCGGGCATAGAGCGCGCGATCCGCCCCGGCCTCATCCTCGCCCTCGGGATAGAACATGTGCTCGGCCCCCAGAATTTGGCTCAGGAGCACGTTGCCCGAGGTGCGATACGTGTCGTCCATACCCGGCACCCGGTCCTCAAGCTGCAGAATGGCCTGCATCCCCAGTCTGGCTGCCGCTGCTGCCGCCGAGCGCACATAGTTCGACTGTACCGCGCCCGTAATCAGGATTGTATCGGCCCCTTCCGCCAGCGCTGCGCCCATATAGTAGTCCAACTGCCGGATCTTGTTGCCGCCGCCGCCCAGCCCGGTCAGATCGTCGCGCTTGATCCACAGGTCGAGGCCGAAATGTTCCGACAGCCGATCCAGCCGTTCAAGCGGTGTCCGATTGGCGAGCAGCCGGGCCCTCGGGAATTGCTCTGTGCCAAGGTCTTTTGTCATGTTTTGATTCCTGTCGCGCCAGTCGCCGGCCATTGCAGGTTAAACACCCGCCTCGCTCGGACAAGTTGCCGAGTTGAGATCAAAGAAACGGCGAATTACGCGGCTGTAAAGCCTGCATGGGATCGAACTCGGAGTGGAAATGCGCAAATGGCGAATGCCGATCACGATTTTGAAGTGACGAGCAGAAGCGCGGGGTGAAAGGAAGCAAACCGGTGCGGCCGACAAGACGCGTACGCCTGCACGTTGAGTTTCAAGATCCCAACAAATCAAAAATAGGACGGTAAACCCACCCCTCCGATCATCAGCTCTTGTTGGCTCGAATGCCTTCGGCGATTTCAAGCATCTGGTCGGCGGTCAGGTACCCGCGTAGCATCTCGGTCTCCAGAACGAAGGTCGGCGTGCCCGAGATCTGCAACCGTTGCGCCAGCGCGCGGGTTTCGGCGATCTCGCGGGTTACCTCGTCGCTGTTCATCGCCGCGACGATGGCCTCGGTATCCAGCCCCAGACCGTCCGAGATGCGGCGCAGGGTGACCTCACCCACCTCGCCGCTGAATTCCAACAGTGCGTCATGGACCTGTTTGTAGGCCTCATCGCCCGCGACCTGCTTGGTTGCTACTGCGAAACGAGAAGAGATCACCGAAGCCTCCCCCAGAATCGGGAACTCTTTGATCACCAGCCGTATATTGCCGTCTTCTTTCAGCAGCTTGGTGACCTCGGGCACGGCCCGGCGGCAATAGCCGCAGCGATAGTCCATGAATTCGACTAGTGTGATGTCGCCGTCCGGGTTGCCACCGACCCAGCTATAGCCGTCGTTGAAGAGCGCGTCGGCATTGGCCGCCACCAGTTCCAGATCCGCCTGCGCCTCGGCTGCGGCGTTGCGTTCCTCAAGGATGTTGATTGCTTCGAGGATCACATCGGGGTTTTCCAGCAGGTATTCCCGCACCTGCGCGCCAAAGGCTTCGCGCTCATCGGCGCTCATCGCGCTCAGGTCCAGCGCCTGCGCGGGGGCCGAGATCAGGGTCAGGGCCGTAAGGGCTGGGGCGGCAAATCTGAGCATCATCTTCTTTTCCTTTTTTGCGCGCGTTCGGATGCAATCAGCACATCCTGAGCCCGTTGCCAACCCGGAGAACCTTCGGGCAACTGGCCAATGGCGCGTTTGGCGTGAATTCCCGCATCCTCGATGCGGCCTTGCAGGGCGAAGCGTTCGGCGGTGACCATCGAGGCCATGCCGTTCTTGCCGGTCTTGGCATAGGCCATCGCCAGATCCCGCATCATGCGGGCGTTGCGATAGTCGCGGGCGCGTGCCTGTTCAAGAATCTCCAGCGCCTGTTTCGGTTGATCCGCTGCCAGCAGCGCGCGGCCATATCCGGCCAGGATCAGCGCGTCGCGGGGCGCCATTTCGACAGCGGTCTTGTAGGCGGTGAGCGCACCCTGAAGCTTGCGGTTTTCCATCAGGATCTGGCCCTTGAGTTCATAGTAGAACGGGTCGTCGGGCCGGATCGCCAGCGCGCCGTCGATGGCAGCGCGGGCCTTGGACAGATTGTTGTTGCGGTGGTGCGCCACGGCCTCGCGCATCAGGCGGATATCGCGGGCTTGTTCCTCAGGCGCCCGGCGAAGCGTCCACGATGGCGCGCGGGTAAAGGCCGAGACCTTGCCCTTGACGCGCGCGAACCAGTAATCGGCATTCGGATTGGGCGGTGCCCGGTCGCCATGGGTAGCAAGATAAGACTCTGCAGCGCGGACCCGGTCGCGGGTCAGCGGGTGTGAGCGCATATAAGGGTCCTGTTGGTTCGGACCCAGAAGTTCCTGGCCTGAAAAGGTGCGGTGCAGATCGACCAGCCCCCGGGGGGAAATATCGGCCCATCGCAGATAACTGGCGGCGGAGCGGTCGGCCGAGGCTTCCTCGGCACGGGTATGGCCGAGAAAACTGCGCAGGGCCGAGCTTTGGATGCCGACGGCAAGACCGGGTGCAGCCTCGCCGGCGCCAGCGGCGGCGGCAGCGATGGCCAGCGCGGTGCCCAGACCTGCCAGCCGCTGCGCGCTTTGCAGGTTGGCGACGCGGCGCGAGATGTGGCCGTTGGCGATATGGGCCGCCTCATGCGCGATGACCGCCTGCAGGATATCTGGGCGCTCGACCTTCAGGATCAGGCCGTAATTCAGAAAGATCGTGTTGTGGTCGATCACAAAGGCGTTGAAGCGGTCGTCATTGACCAGCAGCACCCGCACCCTGTTGGTGTTCAGTCCGGCGGCGCGAAGGATGGGAAAGGCCAATTCACGCAGGCCATGTTCGATATCCGGGTCGCGCAGCAGCCCGACCGCGGCGGCGGGGATCGCGGACATCAGATACATAACCGACGTCAGCACAAGGGCCGGGATTGACGCCAGCCGGGATACGCGATCAAAAGCCATGGCCGCAACATGGGAGAAGGCCATGAGAAACTCAACCCGGTCGGGAGTCGATCCCTTCATTGTGATGGACGTGATGGAGGCCGCGCGGCGGGCCGAAGAGGCCGGGCGCCGCATTATCCACATGGAGGTTGGCCAGCCCGGCACCGGCGCGCCAGAAGGGGCCCTGGCGGCGCTGGAAGGGGCGATGAAAACGGGTTCTCTCGGTTATACCGTGGCGCTGGGTCTGCCCGAGTTGCGGCAGCGGATCGCACGGCTATATGGCGAATGGTACGGGGTCGATCTGAACCCCGAGCGGGTGGTTGTTACGCCCGGCTCTTCCGGAGGGTTTCTGCTGGCGTTCACGGCGCTCTTCGACACCGGCGACCGGATTGGGATCGGCGCGCCGGGCTATCCCTCGTACCGGCAGATTCTGCGCGCGCTCGGGCTGGTGCCGGTGGACCTGCCGACCGCGCCCGAGAATCGCCTGCAGCCGGTGCCTGCCGATTTTGCCGGGCTCGATCTGGCGGGGCTGATGGTTGCGTCTCCGGCCAACCCGACCGGTACCATGCTGGATCATGCCGCAATGGGCGCGCTGATCGAGGCGGCGCAGGGGCAGGGGGCCTCGTTCATCAGCGACGAGATCTATCACGGGCTGGAATACGAGGCGAAGGCAGTGACTGCGCTGGAACTGACGGATGAGTGCTATGTGATCAACTCGTTCTCCAAGTATTTCTCGATGACCGGCTGGCGCGTCGGTTGGATGGTGGTGCCCGAGGATCACGTGCGCGTCATCGAGCGCATCGCCCAGAACATGTTCATCTGCGCCCCTCATGCCAGTCAGGTGGCCGCCTTGGCGGCGATGGAATGCGACGACGAGCTGCAGGCCAATCTGGATGTCTACCGCGCCAACCGCGCGCTGATGTTGAAGGGCCTGCCCGAGGCCGGGTTCACCAATATCGCGCCACCCGATGGGGCGTTCTATGTCTATGCCGATGTGTCGGAGCTGACTGAAGACAGCCGCGCCTTTGCGGCGGAAATCCTCGACAAGGCTGGGGTCGCGGTGACCCCGGGGCTGGATTTCGATCCGGTCCGGGGGCACCGGACGCTGCGGTTCTCCTATGCCCGCGCGACCGCCGACATCGAAGAGGGGTTGGCACGGCTCAAGGCGTTCATGCAGGCCCGGGGCTGAGGGCGGCTTTTCGTTCACAAAGCACCGGACATGCAGTAGGGTCCGCGCAAACGATCTCGGAAAGCTGAGGCAATGAGCAGATTTTTCAGCATTTTTGCGCTGGTCTTGGGGCTGGCGGGCAGTGCGCTGGCGCAGGAGTTCAGCGGGCTGGCGCGCATCGACGCCGAGGCCAGCCGCATCATGGCCGCAGGGCGTGACGGTGTGCGGGTGGAGTTGACGCTCAACCAAGGAGTGCCGTACCGGCTGTTCACGCTCGACAACCCGCCCCGGCTGGTGCTGGATTTTCAGGAGGTGGACTGGACCGGGTTGAGCGCCCGTGACCTTTTGCAAACCGACCGGATCGCACAAGCGCAGTTCGGCACCTATGTGCCAGGCTGGTCCCGGATGGTGCTGGATCTGGGGCAACCTCTCGGTGTCGAACAGGCAGAGCTGCGGGTCGATCCGGTAACGGGCGCCGCCGTCCTCGGGTTGGAGGTGCAGCCCGTTGGCGCGGAGGAATTCGCAGCCGCCGCAGGTGCTCCGAAGGACCCGCGGTGGGATTTACCAGAACCTGCGCAGGTTGTGGCACCCGCGCCGCGGGGGCCCGACGCTCCGTTGCGGGTGGTACTCGATCCCGGCCATGGTGGCATTGATCCGGGGGCCGAGACCGGCGTTTCCGACGAAAAGACCCTGATGCTGACCTTTGCCCGTGAATTGCGCGAGCTGCTCTTGCGCTCAGGCGGGTTCGAGGTGGAACTGACCCGCGATGGCGACCATTTTGTGTCGCTCGAACGCCGCATCACGCTGGCGCACCGGGCGGGGGCGGATGTGTTCATTTCGCTGCATGCCGATTCGCTGTCTGAGGGGCTTGCGCACGGGGCGGCGGTTTATGTGCTGTCCAAGGACGCCTCGGACATCGCCAGCGCCAAGCTGGCCGAACGGCATGATCGTGGCGATCTGCTGGCGGGGGTCGATCTGAGTGCCACAGACGATCAGGTGGCCGACGTCCTGCTGGATCTGGCCCGGCAGGAAACCCGGCCCCGCACCCGGGCGCTGGCGGGTGCGCTGGCGCGGGGCATGGCGCAGCAGGGCGGGCCAATGAACCGGCGTCCCGTGCGGGAGGCGTCGTTTTCGGTGCTCAAGGCCGCCGACATTCCCTCAGTTCTGATTGAGTTAGGGTTTCTGTCCAGCCCGCGTGATCTGAAGAACATCCGCAACCCGGACTGGCGTGCGGCAATGGCGCAGGGAATTCGAAATGGCTTGCAGAATTGGCGCGATGCGGATCGGGCAAAACAACCGCTGGTGCGCAATTGAAGGAGAGGGCAGAGGGGGCGCTGCCCCCGTCGCCTTTGGCGACTCCCCCGGGATATTTCTGAACAGAAGAAGATTTGAACGCCGGATGAGGCGGCAATGTGTATAATGGGGTGGCCAAATCGTGCCGTTGGTTTTGACGCTGCCATGGGGCGTCACTATATAGGCGGCACCGCGGAAAAAAGGCAGTAACGTGATCCGGTTCATTCTTTCCTTCTTCGGGGCGATCTTCAGCCTCGTGACGCTTGGTATTTTCATGGTTGCCCTGACCATCGGCGGGGTGTTCTGGATGTATGGGCGCGACCTGCCCAGCCACGAATCTCTGGCCCAATACAAGCCGCCGACCATCAGCCGGATCTATTCCGGCGAAGGCAACCTGATCGACGAGTTCGCACAGGAGCGGCGTCTGTTCACGCCGTCGGAAGAGATCCCGGATCTGGTCAAGCAGGCCTTCATTTCCGCCGAGGACAAGAATTTTTATTCGCATCAGGGCTATGACATTCGCGGCATCGCGGCGGCCGGGTTCGAGGCGATCAAATCGCGCGGCGAGACTGTGCGCGGGGCCTCGACCATCACGCAGCAGGTGATGAAGAACTTCCTGCTGTCCGGCGACCGTCGCGCCGAGCGCAAGATCAAGGAGATCATTCTGGCTGCCCGGCTCGAGGACACGCTGGACAAGGAACAGATCCTTGAGCTGTATATGAACGAGATTTTTTTGGGCCAGAACTCCTATGGTGTGACCGCCGCTGCCCAGACCTATTTCAACAAGACCCTATCCGAACTGGCGCCGCATGAGGCGGCGATGCTGGCCTCGATGCCCAAGGCGCCGTCGGACTATCACCCGGTGCGCCAGAAAGAGCGCCTGCTGGCCCGGCGCAACTATGTGCTGCGCGAGATGCGCGAGAACGGCTATATCGATCAGGCCACCTATGATGCCGAGGTCGAGCAGCCATTGCGCTCGGTCCAGAACGGCGATTTCGAAAGCTTCCGTACAGCCCTGCCACCGCGCGATTATTTCACCGACGAGATCCGCCGCCAGTTGAGCGAGGATTTCGGCGAGGGTGAGTTCTTTACCGGCGGGTTCAGCGTGCGCGCCTCAATCGACGAGGAAATGCAGGTCGAAGCGGCCCGTACCTTGCGAGAGGCGCTGGAGAAATACGACCGCTCGCGTGGGAAATGGCGCGGCACCGGTGAGGTTATTGCCGAGGAGAAGCTGGCGGAGGAGAATGCCTGGCGGCAGGCGCTGGCGCTGGTCGAAGTGCCACGCGACGTGATCCTTCCGACAAGGTGGTACCCGGCGGTCGTGATGGAGGTCGCCGATCAGCAACTGACGGTAGGTATCGAGGATGGTCCGGCGGACGGCGTGGTGCCGCGCTCGGACATCAAGTGGATGCAGGGCGATTTCGCGGCCAACTTCAAGCGCGGCGATATCGTGCTGGTGCGCGAGGGCGAGGAAGGCCAGTGGTCGGTGCGGCAGGTGCCGGAGGTGCAGGGCGGCTTCGTCGCCATGGATGTGAACTCGGGCCGGGTTCTGGCGATGCAGGGCGGGTTCTCGTACCAGGATTCGGTCTTCAACCGCGCTACACAGGCGCAGCGCCAGCCAGGGTCGAGCTTCAAGCCCTTCGTCTATGCCGCAGCGCTCGACAGTGGCTATAGCCCGGCGACCATCGTGGTGGACGCGCCCATCGAGGTGAACACGCCGCAGGGCCTGTGGCGGCCCAAGAACGCGTCGAACAAGTTTTACGGACCGACGCCACTGCGTACAGGCATCGAGCGCTCGCGGAACCTGATGACAATCCGTCTGGCGCAGGAGGTCTCGATGCCTGTGGTCGCGGGCTATGCCGAGCGGTTTGGGGTCTATGACCACATGGGGCCGTATTTGGCCAACGCCTTGGGGTCGGAAGAGACGACGCTCTACAAGATGGTCGCGGCTTATGCGATGTTCGCCAATGGCGGTGAGCGGGTGGAGCCGACGCTGGTGGATCGGATTCAGGACCGGTTCGGCAAAACCATTTATCGCCACGACGATCGTGAGTGCGTGGACTGCAACTCGGATCAGATTGCCCCGAACGCCGCGCCCAAGATCGTCACCGACCGCGAACAGGTGATGGATGCAATCACCGCCTATCAGCTGACCTCGATGATGCGGGGTGTGGTGGAACGCGGCACAGCCAGCGGTGTGGTCAAGCTGCCGGTGCCGACGGCGGGCAAGACCGGCACCACCAACGATGCCAAGGACGTATGGTTCATCGGCTTCACCTCGAACATCGTGGCGGGCTGCTATATCGGCTATGACCGCCCGCGCCCGATGGGGCGGGGTGCCTATGGCGGGTCCATGTGCGGGCCGGTGTTCCAAAGCTTCATGGAGAAGGCCGTGGCGAAGTATGGCGGCGGCCCCTTCGACTTGCCGCCGGGCGGACATTTCATCAAGATTGACCGGTTCACCGGCGCCCGCCTGCCGGACAACGCCTCGGGCGAATACGTGGTGGCCGAGTATTTCCGCGATGGCGCCGAGCCGATCTTTGGTCTTGCCTATGATGGTGGCTTTGCCATGGGATCGAACCTGCCGCTGTTCGAAGAAGTGCAGCAATCGGGCCAGCAAGTTCGCACGTCGACTGGACAAACCACCACCGTTGGCCCCAAGGCCAACTTCGGCACGGTCAGTTCCGGCGGGCTCTACTGACCGCTTGCCCCGCCCGGGGCGCTGGTCTATCAGAACGCCTCAGACGATCCGAAGTTGCAGGACCTACCATGCGTGCCGAGACCCAGAACATCGTGGCGGATATCGAGAAATCGCTGGAGCTGCTGGCCCAGCGGCTTGACTACGAGACCGCGCCGCACCGGCTGGAGGAGTTCAACGCGCGGGTTGAGGACCCGAACCTGTGGGACAACCCGGAGGGCGCGCAGAAACTGATGCGCGAGCGTCAGGCGCTGGTGGATGCCATCGAGACCTATGAGGGGATCAAGACCGACCTCAGCGACAATATCGAGCTTATCGAGCTGGGCGAGATAGAAGAGGATGAAGAGGTCGTCACAGATGCCGAAGAGGCGCTGAAGGCGCTGCAAGAGAAGGCTGCCGAGAAAGAGCTTGAGGCGTTGCTGGATGGTGAGGCCGATACCAACGACACGTTCCTCGAGATCAACGCGGGCGCGGGCGGCACCGAAAGCTGCGACTGGGCCTCGATGCTGGCACGGATGTATGTTCGCTGGGCCGAGAAAAAGGGCTATACGGTCGAGTTGCAGTCCGAAAGCGCGGGTGACGAGGCTGGGATCAAGTCGGCAGCCTACAAGATTTCCGGCCACAATGCCTATGGCTGGCTGAAATCGGAAAGCGGCGTGCACCGGCTGGTGCGTATCTCACCCTATGACAGCGCCGCGAAACGGCACACCTCGTTCAGCTCGGTTTGGGTCTATCCGGTAGTGGACGACAATATCGAGATCGAAGTGAACCCGACCGACATCCGCATCGACACCTACCGGTCCTCCGGTGCGGGCGGTCAGCACGTGAACACCACCGACTCGGCCGTGCGGATCACACACCATCCCACCGGGATCGTGGTGACCAGTTCCGAGAAATCGCAGCACCAGAATCGCGACATCGCCATGAAGGCGCTGAAATCGCGACTCTACCAGCTGGAGCTGGACCGCCGCAACGCGGCCATCAACGAGGCGCACGAGAGCAAGGGAGACGCGGGCTGGGGCAACCAGATCCGGTCTTATGTTTTGCAGCCGTACCAGATGGTCAAGGACCTGCGCACCAACCACGAAACCTCGGACACCAAGGGCGTGCTGGACGGTGACCTCGACGGGTTCATGGCCGCTACGCTGGCGCTGAACGTAGCGGGCAAGAGTCGGTCCGAGGCGCAGGCTGAAGACTGATTTGTTTCTGGGCTTAGCTTGGCGTTTGCACTGAGTCAGACGTGAGGTCGGAGTTACCGGTCGCTTGCCGGCGATTGGCAACCTGTTTGGCGTGTTCTGGTTCGATCAGCCAAGAGCAGGCCACTTCCCTAGCCGCGTGCTCGTTGTTCTTTCTCGTCACCTTCGCACAGCGGTCCGAGGTCGAACAGCACGAGATCGCGCCGGCACTCGTCCCAATCAACCAAAGCGATAAGGCCGTCCGGGCATCTGAGGGTGTTTTTGTGATTGAGGTCTCCGTGAATGACGGCCTCTGGGCGGTCCGAGACCGCGCGCCATGTAGTTCGACAATCGAGCGCAAGATCATTCGGCATTGCATCGAGGTTGACGTCTCCGCCTGAAACCTGATTGAGCAGATCCTGAGATGACAGGAATCCCGGGCGCTGCGGCAAATGCCCGGTCGCTTCATGTAACCGAGTGATCTATTGAAGAAGATACGACAAATCACTCGGCAACAAATGTTGACCTTCGATAAAGGTCTCACATGTCCATCCATCCTCGACGAACCGGCCGCGGGAACTTTGAAGCAGCTTGGGAACGACAAATCCGCTTTGCCTGGCGACTTTATGGACCTCCAAAAGCCAAGCAGTTGCCGCCGGCGTTCGCCTTGTCGACTTAAACACAAGATCAGGACTCAGTCCGACCGTTCTGAGGGCCACGTTTCTGTGTCCCCCTAAAAGGGGTTGCAGTTCCGCAGTTATGTTCCATCGTTCGATTGGTGTGCGCGACATGTCCGGCCATTCAGCATTGCTAACAGAGAAATAGAACAGCAACGGGCGCGTAGGCAATGACGACTAAGGCTTCGATCGGACACGCTCTTATCACCCGAGTTTATCCGAGACGGGCTGTTCAGAATACCGAAACTGCCCGTTTGACATTCTCTGCCCATCGCGGCGTGATGCCGGGTATGAAGACACTCCAAGGTCACTGGCAGCTCATCCTGATTACCGGACTGGTGTTCATTCTCTGGAACACGCCGTTGGTCCTGCCGCTGAAGATACTCGTGGTGTTTCTGCATGAGCTGGCTCACGCTTTTGCGGCGCTGATGACGGGTGGCTCGGTTGAGAGGATTTCGCTCTCTGCCCAGCAGGGCGGCTATGCGATCACGCGGGGCGGGAACGGGTTCGTCATTGCATCCGCGGGCTATGTCGGTTCGCTGCTGATCGGAGTGACGTTGTTGCTGATCGCGCTGCGTACAGATGCGGACCGGCTGGTGCTCGGCCTGTTCGGGTTCCTGTGTCTGACGGTGGCCGCGCTGTATGTCCGGGAGCTGTTTCCGTTTGGGTTTTGTATTGTGGCCGGCACAGGAATGCTGGCGACGGCCTGGTTTTGCGACCACCGCCTCAGCGACATGGTTCTTCGTGTCATCGGGCTGACAAGCGCCATCTATGTCCCCTATGACATCTTCTACGATACGATCCGGCGCACCGGCGTGCGGTCAGATGCCTATCAACTGTCCGAGCAGTTCGGCGGTTCGCCCGCTCTCTGGGGCGGTTTGTGGCTGGTCCTGAGTTTCGCGGTCATCGCGGTTTGTCTGAGATACTGGATCGGGCCGGAAAGCAACCTGCATTTCGGTGCCGCTGCACGACGGTAGGATTTGGCGGGCAGGGCGGTTCGGCACTGGGCTGCTCGCACAAAAGATACATTGAAACAGTGGGTTTAAATGGGGCAAACCCGCCGCTACGCTGACCTTGACCAACCCAAGGTGGCGCCAGATGGACCTGATCCGATCTTCTGCCAATGATCTGCTCTCGGCTCTGTCCTCGGGGCGTTTGACTGCGGCTGACCTGATGCGGGCCACGCTGGACCGAATTGATGAGGTCAACGGGACGGTCAACGCCATCGTGGCGCTGCGCGATGCGGATGAGCTGATGGCCGAAGCCGAGGCGGTGGATGCCGGGCCCTGGCGGGGGCCGTTGCACGGGCTGCCGATGGCGGTCAAGGATCTGGTCAATGTGGCCGGGATTGCCTCGACCCAAGGCTCGCCGATTTTCCAGCACACCGTGCCGAAATCCGATGACCTGATCGCCGCGCGGATGCGGGCGGCGGGGGCCATTCTGATCGGCAAGACCAATGTGCCGGAATTCGGTCTGGGTTCGCACACGTTCAACCCGGTCTATGGCGCGACGTGTAACCCTTATGATTCGTCCCGATCCTGCGGTGGGTCCTCGGGCGGGGCGGCGGTGGCGCTGGCCACGGGCATGACGGCACTGGCGGACGGGTCCGACATGATGGGCAGCCTGCGCAACCCGGCGGCTTGGAACAATGTTTACGGATTCCGCCCCAGTTGGGGCCGGGTGCCCTCCGAGCCCTTGGGCGATACCTTCCTGCACCAGCTGTCGACGCTGGGCCCGATGGCCCGCACCCCCGAGGATCTGGGCGTTCTGCTCGACGTGATCTCAGGAACCGATCCGCGCCAGCCGCATCCCTTTGCCAGTCAGACTGTATCACTGGTTGCGCCTGCGCGAGCCCATGGCCTGCGGATTGGCTGGCTGGGCGATTGGGGTGGTGTGTTTCCGATGGAGGAGGGTATCCTGTCTTTGTGCGAAGCGGCGCTGGGGGTGTTCACCGAACTGGGCTGTCACGTGGAACCGGTTGACCCGCCCTTTGAGGCTGACCGGATATGGAACAGCTGGATCACACTGCGTTCATGGAGCGTCGCCGCCGGGTTGGCCCCGCTGGCCGGGCACAAGGCGCAGCTCAAGGACAGCGCGCAGTGGGAACTGGAGCGCGGCCTGGCGATGAGCGCGATCGAGGTGCACCAGGCCAGCCTGACCCGGTCGGAATGGTTCAAACGCGCGGCCGCCCTGTTTGAGGACTACGACGCGCTGATCCTGCCCGCCGCGCAGGTCTGGCCCTTTGACGTGACGCTGCCCTGGCCCAAGGAGATCGCGGGGCAGGCGATGGACACCTATCACCGCTGGATGGAGGTGGTGGTTCCTGTCAGCCTGCTGGGCCTGCCTTGCCTGGCCGCACCCGCCGGGTTCGGGGCAGGCGGCCTGCCCATGGGGCTCCAGATCTTTGGCCCACGCGGCAGCGATGCGGCGCTGCTTGCTTTGGGCGCAGCTTATCATCAGGCGACCGAATGGCCGCAGAAGACACCGGCGCTGTGACCCGCCGGACAAAAGGGAGGAGTTCACATGAAACAGGCTGAGATGGAAAGACCCTTTGGTGTTCCGCCTCTCAGGGCCGCGAGTTTCGATATGCTGCGTGTGGCCCTTAGGCGGGGATGGCGGGATTTTATGCGCGCACCGGCGTTCGGCCTGATTTTCGCGGGATTTTATGTACTGGCGGGACTTTTCATGGCCTGGGTCACGGCGCAAACCGGAACGACATACTGGCTGGTTCTGGCGGCGATAGGGTTTCCACTGATCGGTCCGTTTGCAGCTGTTGGCCTCTATGAGGTCTCGCATCGTCTGGATCAGGGCGGCGCGTTGGAACATGGCGCGATCTTCGGCATCGTGATCCAGCAGGGGCGGCGTCAGCTCCCCTCCATCTGCGCCATCATCGTCGTGGTCTTTATGTTCTGGTTCTTCCTTGGCCACATGATCTTTGCTCTGTTCTTGGGCCTGACGACAATGACCAACATCACCACGTCCTTTGATGTGTTCTTTACCTTCAACGGTTTGATGATGCTGGGATTTGGCACCGTTGTGGGGGCGCTTTTTGCGCTGCTGCTCTACATGATCACGGTGCTGTCTATCCCGATGCTGCTGGATCGTGAGCTGGATTTCGTCACCGCCATGATCTCAAGCTACAGCTACGTCACCACAAACCCGGTGGTGATGCTATCCTGGGCTGCCTTCATCGCGGTGCTTACCTTCGCCGCACTAATCCCGTGGTTTCTGGGACTGCTCGTGGTGTTACCGTGGCTGGGCCACTCCAGCTGGCACCTCTACCGCCAGATCGCGTCCGAAACCGAGGGCGATCCAGCCCCCGCCACCTGACGTGCCCTCGGCGCGCAGGCTTGCCTGCGCGTCGCCGGGCCCAACCGGAGGAGGTGCCCCCGTAAGGGGCATCGACGACGGGCGGGAGCGCCCCCGCGTGCCTCAGACCTCCGGTGTTTCCCGTCCCATCGCTGCCAAGCGCTCGCGCAGCCTGTCGGCCTGCGGCAGGCCTGCCTCAAGTGCGTAGACATAAGCATGGGTCAGGTAGAAGCCGCAGGCATCCTCGTCGCCGGCGGCATCGGCGGCCTCTTCATAGAGCGCCGCAAGGGCCACACGATCGCCAGTGGCATGCGCGGCCAGCAGCCGCGCGTCCAGATCGCTCATTCTGCCGCCAGTTGCTGGCGATGGGCTTGCAGCCGCCTGGCTACCCAATCGTGGAACAGGTGCGTTGGCCCATCCATCACCGGTGAGAACCGCCCACCGTCGAACCCCGGAGCAGAGCGGCCGCGCTGCATGCCTTCGACAACAAAGACATCCTCTTCGAACACCACCTTCCACTGTTCGGTGTTTTTCACGCGTAGCTCCGCGTCGGGTTCGGGCGTGGCATAGAGCAGATGGATATGCTCGGATGTGCGGTCCATCGCCTCGGGCACCAGGATGATGGCAAAGGCGTGATCGCGATGCACGCCCAGCAGCACATTGGGAAAGACCGCGATGTACTCCGCGGCCGTGTCCCATTTCGCGCTCAGACCGTCGAAATCCTCAAACACCTGACCGGCTTCACCGGTCAATTGGCGGTAGACCAAAGTGCCCTGACCCGAGAATTGGCCCGGTTCCTCGATATGATAGTGATCCTCCAGCCGGGAATAGCTGTTGAGCCCGGGATGCACCCAGGGCAAGTGGTAACTTTCGCAGTAATTCTCGACCGCCAGCTTCCAGTTGCAGTTCACATCCAGCCGGAATGCGCTGTCCGCGCCGCCATGATAGAGCGGTTTGTCAAATTCCGCCCACCGGGCGATCAGCTTGGCGTTGGCCTCTTCAAAGCCGGGTGCGGTGCCCGAGACGTTGATCCACACGACCTCACGCCAGATATGGCTGCGCACCTCGATCAGGCCCAGATCCTCGCGCTTTATGCCTTCATGGGTGTTTTGACCGGGGCCGCCCACATGCGGGGTCGAGACCAGCTTTCCTTGCGTCGAATAGCACCAGCTGTGATAGGGGCAGCGGATCGCACCCTCGATCTTGCGCGGCTCATCGACCAGGATCATGCCGCGATGGCGACAGATGTTCTGGAACACGCGCACCTGGCCCTCACGGTCGCGGAGCAGCAGCAGGGGCATGCCCAGAAACTCCATCGGAACCGCATCGCCCGGTTCGGGCACATCCGCGGCGACCGCCAGCCCGGCCCAGCCATCGAGCATCAGGGCGCGCGTCTCTTCCGTGTGCACATCGGGGTCGGTGTAATGCGCGTTGGGCAGGCCATTGGCGCGCTCGATCGGTTGCCGGACATCGTTCAGGTTGGTCGCTTGTGTAGTCATGGCTTGCTCCTTCACTCGGGCACAGCAAGGCATGAGTCTTGCGCGCGTGCTTCAAGTTCCGCGACGCCGACGTTTCTCACAGCGACATTTTTGTGGTCACGTTTCGGCGTCGTCCAGATGTAAGAGGTCAGAGTGACCTGCGGGCAGGTCTTCTCTCGCAACCAACCCCGCCATCCGCGCGGCGCTGAGCGCCGCACCAAGATTCGAGCCTAAGTGTTCGTAGATAACTGGTGCCGGATGGTTGTGTGCACCATCGGCTTGGCTGGTGCGCATCAAGGTGCCGATCCAGAAGTCATTGCCGTGGTTGGGCGCATGGGTCAGGAAACACAGCGTTCCGTTTTTGGCTTCGCGGTGCGACAGAACCAAGGCCACACCCTGATCCAGTGGCGAGGCAAAACCCCGGAATTCGCGCGCTTGTGGCGATTGACTTGATGCCTGCCGCCGCGCGAGTTCAACTGGGTCAAACCCCCGGATGAACAGGTTCGGGCCGGTTCTTGCAACGTGTGCCAGAGCGACGACATAGAGATTTACGCCGTCGGGGCAGGGTCGTGACGTGTGATAGAAACCGATTGGGAAAAACTCGTCCTTTGCTCCATGGCCAACGACGCCCAAGAAATTGCCAAGCGTTTTGCCCGTCAGCAGGGGCTCATCCGCCAAAAGCTCGTCCAGCGGCGACAACAGGATACGCGCATCTATCTGAAAGAACCGGCAGATCCGGTCCAAAACGTCGGGCCGTGGAAAACTTTCGCCGGACAGGTAGCGATTGAACTGGGTCCGGTTGATACCCAACTGCTGAGTCAGTCCCGATATGGTGGGGTATTCGCTGGCGAGTTGGCGCAGATTGGCGCCAAACATATTGCGCAATTCTGCCGGGCTGCGTGTCGGTTCGTTCATACATGCCCCAAGTTCGGGGTTCCGTTGTGGCCCGAAACAGGAACGGCAAAGGCGTTGCCTTTGAGCGTTGGCCGAAAATCGTATTCTTCACTCCCACCGACGCCGGAGCGGCGCCGATTTGCGCAGAACGTTAACGGCGCGCTTCCGAAAAGCAATAGCAAAACAGGCTATTTGCGCATTGCAAGTAACCTATTACACTCGACTGTTAACTTAAATGAGAAGCGAGTGAGGCACGGGCACGCCATGCGATATGCGTGCCGGCTGATGCCGAATTCGGGCAATCCCGGCTCCCGAGAGCGCCGGGATCGCTCGGGGTCCGTTGGATCATTCGCCGCGCAGTAAGGCCGCTACGCCGGTGCGGGCGATTTCGATCAGGCCCAGGGGCCGCATCAGATCGGCAAAGGCGTCGATCTTGTCAGGCGCGCCTGTGATCTCGAAAATGAACGAGTTCAGCGTGCTGTCGACCACATTGGCGCGGAAGATATCGGCCAGCCGTAGCGCCTCGACCCGCTTGTCGCCTTCGCCCACCACCTTGAGCATGGCCAGCTCGCGCTCGACCGAGGAGCCTTCGACGGTCAGATCATGCACATCATGTACCGGCACGATCCGGCCCAGCTGCGCCTTGATCTGCTCGATCACCTGCGGGGTCCCAGCGGTGACGATGGTGATGCGCGAGAGGTGGCCGGTATGGTCCACCTCGGCCACGGTCAGGCTTTCGATGTTGTAGCCGCGGCCTGAGAACAGACCGATAACCCGAGCCAACACACCGGGTTCGTTTTCCACCAACAGCGCAATGGTGTGCTTTTCCTGCACATCCGAAAAGGTCGGGCGCAGGTTATAGGCAGAATGGCGAGTGGAGCCTTTTTTGATATGTAGGGCAGACATTAGTGGTCGTCCTCTATTTGGGCGCCGTCGGTAAATGGACCGCGGATCATCATGACGTCCAGTGCCTCTTGCGCAGCACTCCTCAACACTTTCCAGGCCGAAAGTTCAAATATCTCGGGCACTTCTGGCAGAAGGTTGGGTGTTTTTTTGCAGACGTCGTTCAGTACTCGGGCGTATTTCCGGAGCGCGATTATCTCGGATTTCGAATAGAGAGGTTCCGAAAGAAATCTGTCATTATCGGAATGGAAAACGTCGTCCCACTGATTGATGACTTCATTCGGTATCGAAACCCCGGCAACTTCACTTTGATACTTCGACTGGGCAGACCAAGACGACGCCAGTTCCAACGCCTCAATCTGACGATCTCGAAGATGCTGGTTGACGAGCTTATGCAGATGGTCCGGCATTCGTTAGCCTACACCAGCACCGCGCCGCCGGACTGAATGACGCCCTGCGTCTCGGCCTCGCCCAGCAACATCTCGTTATGGGCCTTGCCCGACGGGATCATGGGGAAGCAGTTCTCGTGCTTTTCGACCAGACAATCGAAGATCACCGGACCGTCATAGTCGATCATCTCCATGATCGCGTCGTCCAGATCGGCCGGGTCGCTGATGCAGATGCCCTTGGCGCCGAAGGCCTCGGCGAGTTTCACGAAATCAGGCAACGCTTCGGACCACGAATGCGAGTAGCGCTCGCCATGCAGCAGTTCCTGCCACTGGCGCACCATGCCCAGGCGTTCGTTGTTCAGGATGAACTGTTTCACCGGCAGGCGGTACTGCGCGGCGGTGCCCATTTCCTGCATGTTCATCAGCCACGAGGCCTCACCCGCGACGTTGATCACCAGCGCCTCGGGATGTGCCATCTGCACGCCGATGGAGGCGGGGAAGCCGTAGCCCATGGTGCCCAGACCGCCAGACGTCATCCAGCGGTTCGGGTCTTCAAAGCCCATGAACTGAGCTGCCCACATCTGGTGCTGACCCACCTCGGTGCAGACATAGCGGTCGCGATCCTTGGTCAGCTCCTCAAGCCGCTGCAGTGCGTATTGCGGTTTGATCGTTTTGTCGCTGTTGGTGTAGGCAAGGCAGTTCACCTTACGCCATTCGGCGATCTGCGCCTGCCACTGCTTCACATTGGCCACATCGGTCTTGCGCCCGCGCGATTTCCAGACCTTAAGAATATCCTCAAGCACATGGCCCACATCACCAACAATCGGGATATCGACGCGGATCACCTTGTTGATCGAGGACGGGTCGATATCGATATGGGCCTTTTTTGAGTTCGGGCTGAACGCGTCGATGCGCCCGGTGATCCGGTCGTCAAACCGCGCACCGACATTGATCATCAGGTCGCAGTCATGCATGGCCATGTTGGCCTCATAAAGCCCGTGCATGCCCAGCATCCCCAACCAATTCTCGCCCGAGGCCGGGTAGGCGCCCAGACCCATCAGGGTCGAGGTGATCGGGAACCCGGTGGCATCCACCAGTTCGCGCAGCAACTGGCTTGCGGCCTTGCCCGAATTGATCACACCGCCGCCGGTATAGAAAACCGGTTTCTTGGCGGTCTCCATCGCGGCAACCAGTTCGGTGATCTCTTCCATGTCACCCTTGAGCACCGGCTGGTAATGCGAGGTCGAGGGTTTGGGCGGTGTGAATTCGCCGCTTGCAAATTGCACATCCTTGGGAATGTCGATCAGCACCGGACCGGGGCGGCCTGCGGTGGCGACGTGGAACGCCTCGTGCATGGTAGCGGCCAGCGTATCGGTATCCTTGACCAGCCAGTTGTGCTTGGTGCAGGGGCGGGTGATGCCCACGGTGTCGGCCTCCTGAAAGGCGTCCGAGCCGATCATGAAGGTCGGAACCTGGCCCGTGAGCACGATGATCGGGATCGAATCCATCAGCGCGTCGGTCAGGCCGGTCACCGCGTTGGTGGCACCGGGGCCAGAGGTCACCAGCGCCACGCCGGGCTTGCCGGTCGAGCGGGCATAGCCCTCGGCGGCGTGCACCGCGCCCTGTTCGTGGCGGACCAGGATGTGGCGGATGTCGTTTTGCAGAAAGATCTCGTCATAGATCGGCAGCACGGCGCCGCCGGGATACCCGAATACCGTGTCCACGCCCTGATCCTTGAGGGCCTGGACCACCATCTTTGCGCCGGTCATCTCACGTGTCATCTGCTTTGCTCCATTGGCGACATGCGTCTTGTGTGCATAAAAAAAGCCCCCGAACTTTCGGAGGCGCATGGGTTGGATTATGGTCTACCGTCACCGGCCCATGCGCTTGGTTCCTACGATTACGACTAGCCTGGTCATTGCCAGCGGCTCCTTTTTGCTGGGCGGGACATTATGGGCGGGGGCAGGGGGCGTCAACCGCCAATCCGGCAGTTGCATGTCGGGGTGAGCGGATTTTCGGACATTTTCTTGCGCAGATTGCCGCATGCGGGGAACTTTTCACTTTCGGCGATGAGGCACCAACGCTGGGAGAGGTCAGATTCCGTCAGCGGCATGTCTGAAACAGGCGTGAATCACTCTGGGCGCGGTGTCACGCTGAGACGGACGCAGCAACAAGGAGAGCGAGGATGGAATTGCACGATCTCGTGGATCTGGGCCGCTATCCGATCGACCGACCGGATGCACCTGCCTATGCGCGATTGATCAGCGATCTGCGGCGTGAGCTGGACGAAGATGGCTGTGCTGTGTTGCCCGGATTCGTTCACGAGCAGGGCGTGACCGCGCTGATCCAAGAGGCGGATGTCGTTGCACCCAAGGCACACCGGTCCTTCAATCGGACAAACGCCTATTTCAGCAAGGATAACCCTACGCTCAGCCCCTCACATCCGATCCGGCAGTTCTACGACCGCTCGAACGTCTTTGTTCCGGCGGATAACTTTCCGAAATCCGGACCGTTGCGGCGGATCTACGAATACCCCGGCTTCATGCCCTTCATCCGCGAAGCGCTGGACGAGCCCGAGGAGCGGTTTCATCGCTATGACGACCCGCTGGCGGATGTGATCATCAATGTGGTGGAAGAGGGGCAGGGCTTTCCCTGGCATTTCGATACCAACAACTACACCGTGACGCTGGCGATTCAGAACGGCGAAAGCGGCGGCGAGTTCGAATACGTTCCTCGCCTGCGAAGCGCGACGGATGAGAATTTCAGCGGTGTGGCCTCGGTTCTGGACGGCAACATGAGCCTGGTACGGCAGCTGGTGCTGCAACCGGGGGACCTGCAGATCTTCAAGGGCCGCTATGCCCTGCACCGCGTGGCCCCGGTTCAGGGCGCGCGCAAGCGCTATGTGGGCATCTTCTCGTTTGTTGAAACCGAAGGCATGTGCGGCGGTGTGGAGCGCACGAAGCAGCTCTATGGCCGTGTGCTGCCGCACCATTACGAGCGCGAGGGGCTGCGCTCGGATCAGTTGCTGGATTGAGGCGGTTTTGGCTGTAAGCTGGAGGTATAAAGCCGAGCCCGGAAATCCCAATGGCGCAGATGACCCAGATAACCCCGTTTGTTCTGTGCAGTTCGCTGGACCGGCAAATCGAATTCTATCGGGATCGGTTGGGATTTGCGCTGGGGTTCAGGGCTGACAATTATGCCTTTCTAAGACGCGATTCCGTTGCCGTCCGCCTTCTGGAATGTCCGCCCCGAGATGACGGGCGTCCATTGGGAGACGATCAGTCGTTTTACATCGACGTCAAGGGGATCGACGCGCTCTTCGAAAGCCTCAAGCCCGGTCTTGACGACTTGCCAGAAGGGCGCGTGCGCCCGCCCTTCGATCAACCTTACATGCAGCGCGAGTTTCACGTCCTCGACGAGGACGGAACGCTGGTGTTTTTTGGTGAGGGTGTCGGAGACCGAAGCTGAGTCGTTGCCGAGCAGATGCTCAGGACTTTCGGCCTGCAGAACGGAAGCAAGCCGCATTTGACATTTTGGCATGACTATCGTTTGAGTTCGGCATGTTCATTGCTCACTTACCTGCCGGCTATTTGGCCGCTGATCTTGTTGCATCGACAAAGGACGAAGGCAGACGAGGCCTCATAGCTGTCGGGCTGATCGCATCCATCTTGCCCGACATCGATTTGCTCTGGTTCTATCTTGTCGACAATCGCCAGACTGCGCATCACGAGTACGTCTTTCACTGGCCTTTGTTTTGGATCTCAATCGCGTTCGGCGCGTGGGCCATCTCGTGGATCACGGATCAGAGTTGGATAAGGCCATACATTCTTGTGGCTTTGATTGGTTTGTTGCTGCACATGATGTTGGACAGCTTTGCCGCAGAGATATACTGGCTCAGACCGTTCTCGGAATTTCATCTCAATGCGGTCAAGGTGCCCGCGCGTTTTGAGTGGTGGGTTTGGAACTTCATCCTTCACTGGACGTTCGCGGTCGAACTGGCCATTTGTGCCACAGCAATACTCGTATACCGGCGGCGGAAAGCGGTTTTTAGGACGACATGACGCGCGCGTTTGAACAGTACGCCAGATGCTGATTTTCGTGAAACGCAGATCGGGAAAGAACCAAAAAAAGGCCGTTCACTCTGAGAGAGTGTCGTCTAAAACCGCCCGCCGGTGCCCTGCAACACCCCGTGCTCCATCGCGTATCGGGTCAGTCCCGCAGTCGATGAGATGCCTAGCTTACGCTTGATGTTCTTGCGGTGGGTCTCAACCGTGCGGACTGAGATGTCGAGCGCGATTGCTACTTCCTTGTTCGACTTGCCCTGCGCCAGTTGCAGCAGGATGGTCTGTTCGCGGCCCGTCAGTGCACCGCGCCCGTCGTCCTCTTTGGGTTCCAGCGAACCGCTGGCGCCGGTGCAGAGATAGCGCTCACCCCGCATCACGGTGTCGATGGCCTGCCGGATTTCATCCGTTGGCACGTCCTTGAGGACATAGCCCTTGGCGCCATGACCCAGCGCGGTCGAGATGTATTCGGGGCTATCATGCATGGACAGGATCAGGATCCGGGTGTCCGGCAGACGTTCGAGGATCAGTTCCGTAGCCGAAAGCCCGCCAAGGCCCGGCATGTTGAGATCCATCAGGATCACGTCGGGGGACAGGGCTTCGGCGCGGTCCACCGCCTCCTGACCGTTGCCGAGTGTGCCCACCACTTCGATATCGTCATAGCTTTCCAGGATCGACTGGATGCCCTCGGCCACCATCGGATGGTCGTCGACGATCAGGACGCGGATGGCGGGGGCAGTCATGAACCGGCCTTTCTTTTCGGGGCGGCCTCCTCTTCGGGGGGCAGCAGATGGCTGAGCGGCAGGCTGGCCTCGATCACCGTGCCGCCTTGCGCGCCGCGTGATGACAGAATGCGTAAGGTGCCGTCAAGCTGCTCGATCCGCTCCTGCATGTTACGCAGCCCGATGCCGGGGCTGACTTCGCCTGGGCGCGACCGCAATCCGTGGCCATTGTCGGCAATGCGCATGGTGGCGCCTTTCTTGTGGCCGCGCAGGTCGATGGTGACGCGGCTGGCGCCGGAATGACGCTCGATATTGGTCAGTGCTTCCTGTGCGATGCGGTAGAGCGCGATCTTGCTGTCGTGATCCAGCCGGTTGCGGAACACCACGGTGGTGAACTGCGTCTCGATCCCTGTGCGCTCGCTAAAATCGTCGGTCAGCGCCTTGAGCGCGGGGCCAAGGCCGAGGTCGTCTAGCACGCCGGGACGCAGGTCGCGGCTGATGCGGCGGACTTCGGTGATGGCGGTGCCGAGGTTCTCGATCCCCTTATCCAGCGGAGACCGCGCACCCCCATCATCGCCGCGCGCGAGTCTGCGGCGGGTGTTGTCCAGCGCATAACGCACGCCGACCAGGATCTGGCTGATGCCATCATGCAGCTCGCGCGCCACGCGCCCGCGCTCTTCTTCCTGCGCGTCGAATACCCGCTGGGTCAGCTCCTTGAGCTTGGCATCGGCCAGCCGCCGTTCGCGGATGTTCAACAGCATGCCAGAGACAAAAACCATGACCAGCGCCGCCAGAACGATCGCGCCGATGTAGAAAAAGGTGCGGCGGGTCTGCGCTTCGACCTCGGCCCGGGACGAGGCCACCGTAGCGAACACGTCGTCAACGAAAATCCCGGTTCCCACGGCCCATTGCCAGTCCTGCAGGCCCACGACATACGCCACCATCATGGCCTCTTCGCCGGTTGACGGTTTTTGCCAGACAAAGTTGTGCCATCCCGCACCCTGCCGGGCGAGGCGAATGAACTCGTCGACCACAGGCGTGCCGTCGCGGTCGGTCAAACCCTCCCAGTTGCGATTGATGAATTCGGTCTGACGGGGGCTGACCAGATTGTTGCCATCGTAGTCGTAGACGAAAAAGAACCCGTCCTTGCCATAGATCATCGCACTGAGAATCTGGGTAACGCGGTCCTTGGCCGCCTGATCGTCGGGCGCGGCCCGTCCATAGATATGGCTGAACCCGTTGCGTGCCTGAGTGACGTAGTTGCGCAGCTCGTCCTTCTTGGCTGCGAGCAATTGCCGTTCCAGCGTGCGGATTTCACGCTCGGCAGTTGATCGCGCTTCATAGGCCACAAGCAGGGCGATCGCGGCCACCGCGATGACCAGCGGGATCGCAGCGATCAACGTCAGCTTTTGCGCGTAAGTCAGGGAAAACAGTGAAAACCGTCGGAACATGCGCGAATCGTTACGCAATGCGCTTGCCAAAATCAAAGATTTTACCCCTGGCCGTTCGGGCTGAATGCGGTTCCTCCAGGGTGACGAAGTGAGCGTTTTGCCTGAAAAACAAGTCTGTGCCCGCAAAAAAGACCTGAATCTACGCAGTAATAGGTATTCACATAAAGGACCGTAGGGATAGGCTATCGCCACTCGAAACGATCCGCCCGGGGGCAAACCGCTGGGCATTCTTCAAGGGGAGGACAGACTCGTATGGATCGTCGCTCATTTCTAAAAAAATCTGCTCTGGGTGGCTCGGCGGCCGCCGCAACCGCTCTGGCGGCACCGGCCTATGCGCAGGGCAAGCGCACCCTGACCATGGTGACCTCGTGGGGTCGTGGTCTGGCTGGCGTGTTCGACAGCGCGCAGCGTTGTGCTGACAGCATCACCGCAATGTCCGAGGGCAACCTGACCGTTGACATCAAGGCGGCAGGCGAACTGGTTGGCGCTTTCGAAGTGTTTGATGCGGTTTCGTCCGGTCAGGCCGACATGTATCACGCAGCGGACTACTATTTCGTTGGTCAGCATCCTGGCTATGCGTTCTTCACTGCGGTTCCCTTCGGCATGACCGCGCAGGAACTGGTGAACTGGTACTATCATGCAGGCGGGATGGAGCTGCATGACGAACTGGGCCAGATCTTTGGCCTGAAATCCTTCCTGGCCGGGAACACCGGCGCGCAAGCGGGCGGCTGGTACTCGAAAGAGATCAACAGCCCCGAGGATTTCAACGGTCTGAAGTTCCGTATGCCGGGTCTGGGGGGCAAGGCTCTGGGTAAACTGGGTGCTTCGGTTCAGAACATTCCGGGCTCGGAAGTGTACCAGGCTCTGTCTTCGGGCGCGATCGACGGTACCGAGTGGATCGGCCCGTGGGCCGACGAAAAGGCGGGCTTCCAGGAGATCACCAAGACATACTACACCGCTGGCTTCCACGAGCCCGGCGCCGGCTTGTCACTGGCGACCAACCGCGAGGTTTTCGAAAGCCTGACCCCAGGCCAGCAGAAGATCATCGAGATCGCGGCCGGTGAATGCCACCAGTGGAACCTGGCCCAGTTCCTGGCCAACAATGGCGCGGCGTTGCAGCGCCTGCAGGCCGGCGGTGTCAAGGTCATGGAATTCCCCGACAGCGTCTGGGATGCCTTTGGCAAGGCCAGCCAGGAAGTGCTGGATGAAAACATGGGCGACGAGCTGTTCAAGAAGATCCACGACAGCGCAATGGAGTCGATGGCGGCGTCGTCGGCGTGGCTGAACCTGTCGTCGGGCGTCTACACCGCACAGCGCGACCGCGTTCGCGGCTAATCGTCAAAACGCCCAATAATTGGTTTCCCCGCATCTGCGGGGAAGCCTTTCCCGTTGCACATGCGCGGGCCTGACAGGTCCGCTATAATCAGCAGTGTAACCGACGCGACCCTGGGGATAACATGCAGGACGATAACGGAACCTCGTTTTTTGGCGCCCTGTGGAACGGACTGGTCTGGTTCGTTCAGAACATTGCCGAAGCCTTCTATAATTTCGGATACGCCATCACGCATCCGCAACTCTGGCTGAACTGGTCCGACAAAGAGGCGATCATGCGCTTTGTCTATTATGGCGGTTCGGTCGAGTTCTTCTTTGTGGTCTTCACGCTACTTTTGGTTCTGACGGCCATTGGCCTTTACCATCGGAATTTCATGTGGGGTATGGTGCGGGGCCTCGAAGGGTTTGCCAACACCACCGGGCGTTTCTTTGCTTGGGCAGGTCTTCTGATGGTGGTCCAGCAGATCGTCATCGTGTTCATCCAGCGGGTGTTTGCGCGGCCCGATATGTCCTTTGGGCTGGGTATCCCTTTCTCCATGGATATCAGCTGGTTCTCGGAAGAACTTAAACTCTACAACGCAATGGTGGTCTGCCTGTGCTGCACCTACACGTTTGTTCAGGGCAGCCATGTCCGGGTCGACCTGATCTATTCCGGGGTCAGCCACCGCGCCAAGCGAGTGATCGATATGTGCGGCGCGGTGCTGTTCATGATGCCGATGGCCGTCGTGATCTGGATGTACGGCTGGTATTTCCTGTGGCGGCACCTGATCGTGCCAAAGCCTTCGGCCAGTGACACGCTGGACCGTCTGGTGATGAAAGCCAGGGCGCTGCGCTGGAACGTGGAAACCATCGGGTTCAGCCCGAACGGGTTCAACGGGTATTTCCTGTTCAAGATCCTGCTGGTGGCCTTTGCGGGAATGGTGTTCCTGCAGGCGGTCGCGTTTTTCTACCGCTCGTGGCTGGAATTCCGCGAAGGGCCGTCCAGCGAAAACAAATACCTCGACAAGGATACGCTTGGAGAGGGTGAAGAAGCCTATGAAGGCGCGCATTGAGAATAGGAACCTGAGCTATGCTATTCGGTCTTGATGGCGTCGAAATCGGCCTCATTATCGTTTTTTTCTGCCTGTTTGGCAGCATCCTTTCCGGCTTTCCGGTGGCGTTTGCCATTGGCGGCGCGGGGATCATCTCGTTCGGGATCATTGCCGCGCTCGACAGCGCGGGGCTGCTGATCCACCAGGCAATCGACACATCGTCAACGCTTTATCGTGATCTGGTCAATTCCGGGGTGCACCCGGATACGATATCAGTCTTCCGATACCCCGATCTACCGAGGAGTGCCGAGCCGGTCTTCGTCCAAGGCTGGGAAGTGGCCCTGGACCGCAACGTGTCCTTTATCGTCAACCGCATCAACGAGCGGGTTCTGGCGGGCCAGTCCATCGAAACGCTGCTGGCGGTGCTGATGTTTGTGCTGATGGGCATCACGCTGGAACGCTCGAAGATCGCCAACGACCTGCTGACCACCATGGCCCGTGTTTTTGGCCCGCTGCCCGGCGGTTTGGCCGTGTCCATCGTGGTGGTGGGCGCGTTTCTGGCGGCCTCGACCGGCATTGTTGGTGCCACCGTGGTAACCATGGGCCTGCTGGCCCTGCCGACGATGCTCCGCAACAACTACTCGCCGGAACTGGCGACGGGGGTGATCGCGGCGAGCGGAACGCTGGGGCAGATCATTCCACCGTCTATCGTGATCGTACTTCTGGGCACGCTGGCGGGCGATCTTTACTCGGCCGCGCAGGAGAGCCGGGCGGTGGCTGCGGGCTGTTCCGATGCGCTGACCTATCTGGGCGAACCTGCGGTGGTCTCGGTCGGAACACTGTTCCAGGCTGCGTTGCTGCCGGGGATCATGCTGGCTTTGCTCTATGCGCTTTATGCCTTTGGTTACGCGATGCTGAACCCTGAAAAGGCGCCGGCGGTTGCACTGGGCGCGTCCAATCACGAGCCGATCACCCGCGGTGAGGGTCTGACCTGGTTCCTCGGGGCGCCGGTTGCGCTGATCGCGGGCGTAATCCTTCTGTCCGGCGTCGGCATCGTCGGCTCGCAGGATGTCACCGTCTCGGCCTTCTCCGACATCGGCGAGGGCGCCAGCCTGCGGACCAAAGTGCCGGAACAATGCAAGGTCTCGATGATCGAACTGCATGGGCAGGAGGCCTGGGACAAGGCCGTTGCCGAGCAGGAGGCCATCGACGCGGCAGGCGGTGTCAATCAGAGCGAACGGCTGAGCGATGAGCAGATCGCCGAGGCACGCCAGGCCAAGATCAACGCGGCGGCACCGATCGGCACCGGCATGGCTGTGATAATCGTCCTGCTGGGGCTTACGCTGATGCTTGGCCGGGGCATCGCGCCGTCCCGGGATTTGCGCCCGCTGATCGCGGGGGCCATCGGATTGCTGCTTCTGGCGTTGGCGGATGTTCTGTTTGTTCAACCGACCACCTCTTCGGGGGCGACGGTGCTGATCATTGCCCTGCCGCTGATCCTGACACTGTATGGGTGCAAGGTGGCGGCTGTGCGCGCCACCAGGAACGAGCTGATCCGGGTGGTGTTCCCGCCACTGGTTCTGATCATCGCGGTGCTGGGCTCGATTCTGGGCGGCATCACCAACCCGACACCCGCTGCAGCGCTTGGCGCAGGCGGGGCCATCATGCTGGCCGCGTATCGCAAGCTGCAGGATGAGGGCCGTTCAGGCATGGTGATCATCTGGTCCACCTTTGCCATCATCATCTGCATTCTGATCGGGGTAAATTTCGACCTGCGCATCAATCAGGGGAATGTCAGCGTCGAAAGCTGGATCGCCTTCTTCTTTGCCTATGGCGCCTATCTCTACGCACTGTTCGGACTGTTGTTCGGGTGCTGGGTGCTGTTGACGACCGGCGTGCTGAGCCCGGTGGTGCGTGAGACGGCCAAGGTGACCTCAATGGTGTTCACCATCCTGATCGGTTCACAGCTACTGAACCTGGTGGTGATTTCGTTCGGCGGTGAGCATTACATCCAGCAATTCCTGAAGAGTTTCGACAATGAGTTCACGGTCTTCCTGATCGTGATGCTGGTGCTCTTCGTGCTGGGTTTCGTGCTCGATTTCCTCGAGATCATCTACATCGTGATCCCGATTGTTGGGCCAGTGATCTATGGCGGCTCGTTCGATCCGAAATGGGTGACGATCATGGTGGCCGTGAACCTGCAGACCTCATTCCTGACACCACCCTTCGGCTTTGCGCTGTTCTATCTGCGCGGGGTGGCGCCGAAAGAGGTCACGACGGGCCACATCTATCGCGGCATCGTGCCGTTCGTGATCATTCAGGTGGTGGGCATCGCAATCTTGTGGTTCTTCCCAGCGATTGTGACCATCGTGCCGGCGCTGATCCCGAACTGATCGGAGACGGCTGTTATCAGAATGAAAAGGGAGCCTTCGGGCTCCCTTTGCACTTTCTTGTTTGAAGGCGAAGGGGCGCTGTCCCTTCTTGCCCCGGATCTGGTCCGGGGCAATTCATCCCCGGGATATTTCTGAACAGAAGAAGGGTCCGGGTCAGGTGAACTGGAGTAGGTCCCAGCGGTTTCCGAACGGGTCACGCCAGACTGCGACCGTGCCATAGGGTTCGTGGCGCGGCTCTTCCTCGAACAATACGCCCCTGGCAAGCATCGCGGCGTGGTCGCGGGCGAAATTCTCGGTGGTGAGGAAGAACCCGACCCGGCCTCCGGTCTGATTGCCGATAGCAGCGCGTTGTGCGTCCCCATCCGCCTGAGCGAGGATCAGGGAGCCTTGCACGGCGCCGGGCGGGGTGACGCGGACCCAGCGTTTGCCGCCGCCCATATCTTCGTCCTGATCGAGGGAGAAACCCAAAGTGTCCACATAGAACGCGATGGCGGTATCGTAGTCCGGCACCACCAGAGCGACAGCGAACAGGGATTGTTGCATTCGGCTTCAGCCCTTTGTCGGGTGGCGGTCGGGCAGCTGGATATTCGCCACCTGCTCGGCAATCGGGTCGGTCGAGAGCGGGTGGTGCGAGGTGTTGGCGAAGGCGTCGGGGTTCTTCACGGTCTGCCATTGGCCCTTCAGATAGATCTCCAGGCCTGAGAACTTGGCCTTGTAGCCCATCTTGGGGCTGCCCGGCACCCAGTAGCCGAGATAGACATAAGGCAGCCCGGCCTCACGCGCGATCTCGATATGATCGAGGATCATGTACGTGCCCAGCGAGTTCTGCGGCTGGTCAGGGTCGTAGAAGGAGTAGACCATGCTCAGCCCGTCTTCGAGCACGTCCGTGAGGCTGACCGCCGTCAGATCGCCGGTGCGGTTGTCGGTATATTCCACCACGCGGCTGCGGACCGGCGTTTCCTCGATCATCGCGGCGAACTCGAACACGTCCATATCGGCCATGCCGCCATCGGCGTGGCGGGTGTCGAGGTAGGTGCGGAAGAGGTCGAACTGATCGTCGGTGGCCCAGGGCGAGGTCGCCCGCCGGCCCAGATGCGCGTTGCGCCGCACGGTCCGTTTCTGGCTTTTGCTGGGGGCGAATTTCGAGACGTCGATCCGCGCCGAGAGGCAGGCGGCGCATTCGGTGCAGGACGGGCGGTAGAGTACGTTCTGGGACCGGCGAAACCCTTGCTGTGACAGCGAATTGTTTAACCGTTCCGCGCCTTCGCCTTGCAGCGCGGTGAACAACTTACGCTCCATCCTGTCTTCGAGATACGGACAGGGTTGCGGAGCCGTCACATAGAATTGTGGCGCGATTGGCAGCGTGTGGCGCATGAGGGTCCCGTAGTTTCCTGCCCGGATGATAACAACCGATTCGGGACCCGCCAAGAGTGCAAAAAGAGGCCGCTTACGCCAGCACGCGTCGGTTAATTGCGACCGTGCCCAGCACCATATCGGTCAAACCTTGCGCGCGGGCGCTGGTCAGTATCATGACCACCGAGATCACCTGCAGCACCGGAATAGCCATGGAAATCGTGTAGCCGGCGGTGTGGGCCAACGCCAGACCGGTATCGAAACGGGCGCCATAGGCGTCGCGCAGTTCGACCCCGACGAACCGCATACCCCAAGTGGCCGATCCGTTGGCGATGGTGGCGACCCGGTAGACAAAGCCGACCGTCAGATAGAGAAGCGGCCAGATGAAGGCGCCGACAAAGGCGGTCAGCAGCACCACGATCAGGCTGAGCAGGATGATGATGACGGTGTCGAATACCCAAGCCAAGAAACGCTTGGCTGCGACGGATTGATAAAACTCGGGCTGGCGGTCGGGATGGGGCAGGTGGGTCATGTCGGAAAATCCGGTTGATCGAAACAAGGTGGTCCCCACGCCGGGCGGGCGTGGGGAACCTGGTTCAGGCGTCGCCGTCCTTGTCGTTTTCTTCTTCGCGGGCGGCACGGGCGCGTTCATCCATGAACTGATCGAACTCGGCCTTGTCCTTGGCTTCGCGCAGGCGTTCCAGGAAGGCTTCGAAATCATGCTGTTCGCGTTCCAGCCGGGCCAGCGTGTCCGCCTTGTAGGCGTCAAAGGCGCTGTTGCCAGAGGGGGTCATCGCCGTGGCGTGGCTGCGCCAGGTTTTGCTGCGACGGCAGGATTTGCTGAACATGCGTTTGCTCCAGATCATGTAGGCGAGAAGGGCCAGGCCAACGGGCCAGAAGAAGACAAAGCCGAGGACCATTGCGGCGATCCAGGCGCCTTTGCCCTTGTGATCAAGCCAGGCCTCGGCGCGGTAGAGCCAGCCCGGATGGGTGGGGGCGACGGGGTCGGACAAAGTGGTCATTGGGTCTCTCCAGGTTTGATGTAAATCGCTTTCACATACATCAAGATGGGATGCCGCCCGCCGTATGCAAGGGGTGATGTGAAAAAGATTTACATTATTTTCCGATGATGCGCCAAAAGCTGGTTTTGCAGCTGTTTTCCTGAGCTGTTTAGCTACTCGGTGAATTCCGCCGATATCGCGCCGGTCAGCTTGAGCAATGCGTCGGGGCTGATTGAGAATACGTGTCGTGGTGTACCTGCTGCCGCCCAGATCGTGTCGAACTCGGCCAGCCGGGGGTCGAGGAAAGCACTGACAGGCGAGAGATGTCCAACAGGCGCCACGCCACCGATTGCGAACCCAGTCTGAGTGCGGACCAGATCGGCATCCGCTTTGCCAAGCGGCTCTCCGGCTGCTTGAGCGGCTTTGTGGGCGCACACCCGGTTTCCACCAGCGGTCAGGAACAGGATGGCCTCACCGGTTTGCTCACCGCGAAAGATGATGGATTTGGCGATCTGGTCTACCGTGCAGCCCACCGCATTGGCCGCATCCAGCGCGGTGCGGGCGTTGTCGGTCTCGCGGATATCCACGGCAAGTCCGGCTTCGGTGAGTGCAGCGCGCACGCGTTTCAGGCTTTTGCTCATCTCGGTCTCCGCACGCTGGGGCAGGGGACAGACTAGGCTCGCCCTGATCGCGCTGCAAGCACGGCGCGAGGGGTTGACGCATTGACCTTGGCGCCCAGCAATGCTCACCCTGCGGCAATGACCGGAGCTTTGACCATATCCCGCTTGCCACGCCCCTTTGATCCTGCGCTTGGCGCCGATACACGCGCCGCCGTGCCCGGGCTGACCGCTGAGCAGGGCGCACTGATCGAAGGTATCGCAGGCTCCAGCCCCTATCTCAAAAGCCTGATCGAGCAGGAGGCCGACTGGCTGGCCCCGACGCTGGCCGATCCCGAGGCGGCGCTGGCCGAAGTCACCGCTGCCGTGCAAGCTCTACCGCCCGATCAGTTGAAGCCGGGCTTGCGGCTGGCAAAGCGGCGGTTGGCGCTGCTGACGGCGCTGGCGGATCTGTCCGGGGCCTGGCGGCTGGAGCGGGTGACGTCAGTGCTCACCGCTTTCGGCGCGCTGGCAGCGGATGTGGCAGCGAAAGCCGAGATCGCGCGGGCAATTCGGCGCGGCAAGCTGCCGGGCCAGACCGAGGACGATATCGAGACCGCCGGGGGCCTTGTCATCCTGGCCATGGGAAAGATGGGCGCATATGAGCTGAACTACAGCTCAGACATCGACCTGATCGTGCTCTTCGACGAGACCCGATTCGAGCCGGATGATTTTTACGAGGCGCGCCAGAGTATGGTGCGCGCGACCCGCAATTTTTGCGCCACGCTCAGCGACAAGACCGCCGATGGTTACGTGTTCCGCACCGACCTGCGCCTGCGCCCTGACCCGGCGGTCACCCCGGTCTGCATGGCGATGGAGGCTGCCGAGCGCTACTACGAAAGCTTGGGCCGTACCTGGGAACGTGCCGCCTATATCAAGGCACGGCCCTGTGCTGGTGATCTGAAGGCCGGAGATCGGTTTCTGGACACCCTGCGGCCTTTCGTCTGGCGGCGGCATCTGGATTTCGCCGCCATTCAGGACGCCCACGACATGCGTCTGCGCATCCGCGAAAACAAAGGCACCGGCGGGGCGCTCTCGATCCCCGGCCATGACATGAAGCTGGGCCGGGGCGGTATCCGAGAGATCGAGTTCTTCACCCAGACCCGCCAGCTGATCGCCGGGGGGCGGGACAAGGATCTGCGCCTGCGTGGTACGGTCGACGGGCTGGCGGCGCTGGCGGCCAAGAACTGGGTGCCGCAGGAGGTGGCCGACAAGCTGACCGATCACTACCGCGCCCATCGCGAGGTCGAACACCGCATCCAGATGGTGCATGACGCGCAGACCCACAAGCTACCGCAATCACCAGACGGGATCGAGCGTGTGGCCTGTCTCATGGGGATCAGCGCCGAAGAGCTGACCAATGATCTGACCGACCGTCTGACCGAGGTGCATGAGTTGACCGAAGGCTTCTTTGCCCCCGGCGCTGGTCCTGCGCCGACGCAACCGGCTGGGGTCGAGTTCGATGCCGGCGTCATGGCCCGCTGGCCCACCTATCCAGCCCTCCGTTCGCAGCGTGGCGCGCGCATCTTCGAACGCATCAAGCCCGAGCTGCTGTCCCGCCTCGCCAAAACCGCCAAGCCCGATGAGGCGCTGGTGGCGCTTGACGGCTTCCTCTCGGGCTTGCCCGCCGGGGTGCAGCTGTTTTCGCTGTTCGAGGCCAATCCGCAGCTCATCGACCTGTTGGTCGATATCGTCGGCACCTCGCACGCGCTGGCCACGCATCTGTCGCGCAACTCTTCTGTCTTCGATGCGGTGATCGGGGGCGCCTTCTTTACCGATTGGCCCGGTCAGGCGGCGCTGGAGGCCGAGTTGCGGCAGGCGCTGGAGGGCGAGGACGATTATGAACGCCAGCTCGACATGGCCCGGCGCTGGAGCAAGGAGTGGCATTTCCGCATCGGCGTGCATCACCTCCGCGGTCTGATCGACGGGGCCACGGCGGGGCAGCACTATGCCGAACTGGCCGATGCAGTGATTTCCGCCATCTTGCCTTGTGTCGCCGCGCAGTTCGCGCTCAAGTACGGGCCTGCGCCTGGGCGCGGGGCGGCAGTGCTGGGCATGGGCTCGCTAGGGGCAGGGCGGATCAACGCGCAATCCGATCTCGACGTGATCGTGATCTACGATCCCGAAGGCGTGGACATGTCCAACGGTAAGCGCCCACTGGCCACGCGCACCTATTATGCCCGCTTCACGCAGGCACTGATCACCGCACTGACCGCGCCCATGGCCGAAGGGCGGCTTTACGAGGTCGACATGCGCCTGCGTCCCTCGGGCAATCAGGGGCCGGTGGCGACCAGTTGGGCCAGCTTCACTCATTATCAACGGGAAGAGGCCTGGGTCTGGGAGCATCTCGCCCTGACCCGTGCCCGCGTGGTGGCGGGCGAGACCAGCCTTGTCCGCGATATCGAGACCTTCCGAGCAGGCTTTATCGCCGAGGCGAAGGACCGGCAAAAGGTGCTGGGCGAGGTGGCCGAGATGCGCACCCGGCTGGCGGCGGCCAAGACGCCGACAGGCGTGTGGGACGCCAAGACCGGGCCGGGGCGGTTGCTGGATATCGAACTGATGGCTGAAACCGGCGCTTTGCTGGCGGGCCAGTCCGAGCGCGACGTGCATTCCGGCCTCGATGGCGCCGTCGCTGCCGGGCTGCTGAATGTCGCGGATGCCGGAACGCTTAAGGATTGCTATGACCTATGCTGGTCGGTACAGACCGCGGCGCGGCTTCTGTCGGGCAAGGCGATCGAGACGGGCAATATCGGCGAGGGCGGCGCGGCCTTTCTGTGCCGGACCACAGGTTTTGACCGGATCGAACAGCTGCAGGCGGCGCTCGAGGAAAGCTATGCCAAGGCCGGGGCGCTGATCCCGGCTGCCGTCGGAGAGGGGACAGATGGCCAGGAGTGACGATCCGAACGATCCCAAGGGGCTGATCCGCGAGGCCTATCGCATCGACGGCATCACCGCGCCCGAATGCCGGAGCATCTTTCTGGACTGGGCGCTGAGCCTGCCCGAGGGGCGCGATCAGGCACAGGCCCTGAGGGCGCTGCACGCCAGCTACGCGCCCGGTGCGCCGGATCATCCGATGAGCCAGGTTTTGCAAGACGGGTTGGGTGCGGCCCGAACCCCGCGGCGGCGCGGCGGCTGGCGCTCGCGCGAACGGGGCTGATCCGCACTGCAAAGGCTTTCCCCCCGAAAGCAATCCGATTAAGACGGCGCTCATGACTGCGCCTTCCTCTTCCGACCGCCCTCGTGTCCGCCTCAAACCCAAGGCCAACGCCCGTGGCCTGCGCCATGGCTTTCCGTGGGTCTATCCCAACGACATCGTCACCGACCGCCGCACCCGTAAGATCGAACCGGGTGCGCTGGCGGTACTCGAGGATGACAAGCGCGCGCCCATCGGGCTGGTCGCAGTCAACCTTAATTCCAAGATCATGTGCCGCATGCTCGACCGCGATCCGGCGGCGGAGTTGACCGCCGAGTGGTTCGAAACCCGCCTGACCCGTGCGCTTGCGATGCGCGAACGCCTGTTCGATGCGCCCTATTACCGGCTGATCCACGCCGAGGCCGATGGGTTTCCGGGTGTGATCATCGACCGTTTCGGCGATGCTTGCGTGATCCAGCCCAACGCCGCCTGGGCCGAGGCGCATCTGGAGCTGCTGACCGAAGCGCTGGTCAAGGTCACCGGCGTCACAACGGTGCTCAAGAACGGCTCGGGTCGGACACGAGGCCTCGAAGGTCTGGACGACGTGAACGCCACCCTGCGCGGTGAGACGCCAATCGCGCCGCTGCCGATACCGATGAACGGCGCGACCTATATGGCCGATCTGACTGGCGGGCAAAAAACCGGGCTGTTTTACGACCAGCGCTCCAACCATGCCTTCGCCGCGCGTCTGGTTCATCCACAGGCGCGGGTGCTCGACGTCTTCAGCCATGTGGGCGGATTCGCACTGGCCATGCTGGCGGGTGGCGCGGCGCAGGCGCTGTCGGTGGACGGTTCCGCCGCCGCGCTGGATTTGGCGCGGCAGGGGGCAGACGCCTCGGGCATTGCCGACCGGTTCGACACACGGCAGGGCGATGCGTTCGAGGTTCTGACGGCGCTTGGCGATGAGGGCGCGCAGTTCGACGTGGCAATTTGCGACCCACCCGCATTCGCACCGTCGAAACAGGCGCTGGATGCGGGCCTGCGCGCCTATGAGCGGGTCGCGCGCCTTGCCGCACCGCTGGTGAAACCCGGCGGCTATCTCGGCCTCTGCTCCTGCTCGCATGCCGCCGATCTGGGCCGGTTCCGCGACGCTTCGGCCCGCGGCATCGGGCGCGCCGGGCGCCATGCGCAACTGATCCACACCGGCTATGCCGGGCCGGATCACCCGCAACTGCCGCAACTGGCCGAAAGCGGTTACCTCAAGGCCGTGTTCTTCCGGTTGTGAGGGCGGTTCTGGATACCTGCGTCATCTACCCCACGGTGATGCGCGAGATGCTGCTGGGCGCGGCACGTCAGGGCCATTTCACTCCGCTCTGGTCGGCACGCATCCTTGAGGAATGGGCGCGTGCCGCAATCAAACTCGGCCCCGAAGGCGAGGCCCAGGCCCGCGCCGAGATCGCGCTGATCCGCGCAAACTGGCCCAAGGCCGAGATCAAACCCGCCGCCGGCATCGAGGCCCGCCTGTGGCTGCCTGATGTCGCAGATATTCACGTGCTGGCAACCGCCGTCGCCGCCTCCGCCGACACAATCGTGACCGTAAACGCCAAGGACTTCCCGAGAAATATCCTGACCGAAGAGGGCCTGACCCGAACCGACCCCGACAACCTGCTGCACCAGTTCTGGCAACAGAATTCCGAAAGCATCGCCTCCGTGGCCGCGCAAGTGCTCGCCGAAGCCAACCGCCTCTCCGACAATCAATGGACCCTGCGCCCGCTGCTTAAGAAAGCCCGCCTGCCGCGCCTGGCCAAGGCACTCTCCGCCTGACCCAATACGTCTTCTGTTCAAAAATATCCTGGGGAGCCGTCATCGGTTGCGCCGTCGGTCCGAGTGACCGATGACGGCGGGCCGGCCCCTCGCTTCCAACCCTACCCGCAATCAATCACCGGTGTCCCAGCGCGCCTCCAACTCCTCAAGCGCTGCAATCCGCTCGCCGGTCTTGGGATGGCTCATCAACCAGGCCGGAGCCACACCCGCCCGCTGCTGGGTCAACCCTTCGAGCTTCTCAAACAGGGATTTCTGCGGCCCGACCCCGATCCCCGCCTTGGTCAGAAGGGCTGCGGCGTATTCGTCAGCCTCATACTCGTCCGCCCGCGACAGACGCGAGGCGAGAAGCGCGGTCAGACCATTGG
Source organism: Ruegeria sp. (assembly GCF_040830605.1). Taxonomy (GTDB): domain Bacteria; phylum Pseudomonadota; class Alphaproteobacteria; order Rhodobacterales; family Rhodobacteraceae; genus Ruegeria. Next base: position 25,933 of record NZ_JBFOMD010000009.1, on the reverse strand, counting down.
CGATCCAGACGCCGATCAGGGGCACGAACCGATTCAGGATGATGATCAGCGCCGTGCGCAGTGCGTTCTGCCCGGAAAAGTCGATCATCCGCCGCCGCGCATGACCCAGCGCCACGTGCCCCAGTTCATGCGCGATAACGCTGGCCATCTCTTCGGCGGTCACCTCGCCATTGCGGAACTTGCGGTAGAATCCCCGGGTGATGAAAATCCGCCCATCTGGTGCTGCCAGACCGTTCACCGGGTCGATCTCGTAGATATAGACTGGTATCCGCGCCAGATCGAGCGCGGCGGCCAGCCGGTCGGTCATCAGCTTGAGCGTCGGATCGGCCAGTTCGGTCGACTTCGCATCTAACTCGCGATGGGTGCGCCAGACCGAAATCCGGTACATCACAAGGGCATAGAGAACCGCCAGCAGGATCGGGGTGATACGCAACATGAGTTAGATATGGGCGGGATCGGGGGGCAGGGCAAGGCAGTCCCGATTGTCTTTTAGCTGAAGGCGAGGTGCCGCCCTGTGTCGCTGACCGCACGTGAAGCCGCGATTTGTCATCAAGACTGTTGAAATGGGCCGCAATCCCGCCTAGTGACCGGGTCGCTATCCACGAGGGACCCATGGCCAACAAAGACTTCGAAGCCCGCCACCTTGAAACACTGGACCGCGACCTGCGGCGCTTCTCGCGTCTTGAAGTGGCGACGGCGCAGGTCGGACGTCCGGTCGTGGGGTCGGGGATCGCATTTGCGTTCATCGTGGTCGCGGGCATCGCCGCGGCGTTCCTGTTCGGACAGGACAACAACACATTCATCGTCGTCCTTGCAGCGATGTTCGGGGCCTATATGGCGCTGAATATCGGGGCCAACGACGTGGCCAACAACATGGGGCCTGCCGTCGGTGCCAACGCGCTGACCATGGGCGGGGCCATTGCCATCGCCGCGATCTTCGAAAGCGCCGGCGCGCTCATCGCGGGCGGAGACGTCGTTTCGACCATCGCCAAGGGCATTATTGCCCCAGAAAGCATGGGAACGGCGACCGTGTTCATCTGGGCGATGATGGCGGCGCTGCTGTCCTCGGCGCTATGGGTCAACCTTGCCACCTGGGTCGGCGCGCCGGTCTCGACCACCCATTCCGTAGTGGGCGGCGTCATGGGCGCAGGCATCGCCGCAGCCGGGTTCAGCGCGGTTAGCTGGGGAACCATGGGCAAGATCGCGGCCAGCTGGGTCATCTCTCCGGTTCTGGGCGGCGTAATCGCCGCCGGGTTCCTGTGGTTCATCAAGGCGCGGATCATTTATCAGGACGACAAGATCGCGGCGGCCCGCAAATGGGTGCCGATGCTGGTGGGCATCATGGCAGGCGCTTTCGCGTCCTATCTGGCGCTCAAGGGGCTGAAGAAGGTGATCAAGATCGACCTTGGCACCGCGCTGCTGATTGGCGCCGTCTGCGGCGGCATTGTCTGGGCTGCAATGATCCCGGTGATCCGGCGCCAGTCGGTGGGGCTGGAAAACCGCAACAAATCGCTTAAGATTCTGTTTGGTATTCCCCTGATCGTCTCTGCCGCGTTGCTGAGCTTTGCCCACGGGGCCAACGACGTGGCCAACGCAGTTGGCCCGCTGGCGGCGATCGTGCAGGCCTCGGCGTCTGGAGATTTCACTCAGGCCGTCAGCATTCCCTATTGGGTCATGATCATCGGGGCGTTCGGCATCTCGTTCGGCCTGTTCCTGTTCGGGCCCAAGCTGATCCGGATGGTCGGCAGCCAGATCACCAAGCTCAACCCGATGCGGGCCTATTGTGTGGCGCTGTCGGCGGCGATCACCGTGATCGTGGCCAGTTGGCTGGGCCTGCCGGTCAGCTCGACCCATATCGCGGTGGGTGCCGTGTTCGGCGTCGGGTTCTTCCGCGAATGGGATTCCGAGCGGCGGCTGAAAAGGGCGCGCATGGCGGTGCCGGAACGCCCGCAACTCGCGCCCGAGGAGCGCCGGAAGCGCAAGCTCGTGCGTCGCTCGCATTTCCTGACCATCATTGCGGCTTGGGTCATCACCGTGCCCGCAGCGGCAGTGCTGGCAGCGGTTCTGTTCTTCGGCATTCAGGCCATCGCGGGATAAGCGGGCGTCATAGCCCGCGTTGCTTCGGCCACGCCAAGCGTCAGCGCGTCAGGGCACGCATACCCTGTTCCAGCCCGGCCAGCGTCATCGGCACCATCGCGTCCTCGAAGATTTCGCGAATCATGCCGATGGAATGGGTGTAGTCCCAGTATTTCTCGGGCACCGGGTTGATCCAGAGGTTCGAGGTCCACTGCTCGCGCGCGCGCTGCAGCCAAACCTGACCGGCCTCCTGATTCCAATGCTCGTTGGCGCCGCCGGGATAGGCGATCTCATAGGGTGACATGCTGGCATCACCCACGAAGATACATTTGTAATCGGGGCCATAGGTTCGCAGCACCTCATGCGTCGGCGTCTGCTGATCCCAGCGGCGGCGGTTGTTGCGCCAGACGCCTTCGTAGAGGCAATTGTGGAAGTAGTAGTATTCCAGATGCTTGAACTCGGCGCGGGCGGCCGAGAATAGCTCCTCGACCACCTTGATATGCGGGTCCATCGAGCCGCCCACATCGAGAAACAGTAGCACCTTGACCGCGTTGTGCCGCTCGGGCCGGGTTTTCACGTCGAGATAGCCATGCTCGGCCGTGGCGCGGATGGTGCCGTCGAGATCCAGCTCTTCCGCTGCGCCTTCGCGCGCCCAGCGGCGCAGGCGTTTGAGCGCGACCTTGATGTTGCGGGTGCCCAACTCGACCGTGTCGTCGAGATTGCGGAACTCACGCTTGTCCCAGACCTTGACCGCGCGCTGGTGGCGGCTTTCCTTCTGGCCGATGCGCACGCCCTCGGGGTTGTAGCCATAGGCGCCGAATGGCGAGGTGCCGGCGGTGCCAATCCACTTGTTGCCGCCCTGATGGCGGCCTTGCTGTTCCTTGAGCCGCTCGCGCAGCGTCTCCATCAGCTTGTCGAAGCCTCCCAGAGCCTCGATCTCGGCCATCTCTTCCGGGGACAGATGCTTTTCGGCCATCTTCTCCAGCCAGTCGCCGGGAATGTCGACGGCCTCCATCACCTGCTGAAAGCTGATCTCCTCGAGCCCCTTAAAGCTGGCGGCAAAGGCGCGGTCGAACTTGTCGATGTTGCGCTCGTCCTTCACCATGGAGACGCGGGCGAGATAGTAGAATGCCTCGACATCATAGGTGGCCAGCCCCTGCTTCATCGCCTCAAGAAAGGTCAGGTATTCGCGTAAGGATACGGGAATGCCTGCTTTGCGGAGGTTTTCGAAGAAGGGCAGGAACATCGGTTCAGACCATCAGCCGGTGGAGCACCAATGTTGCTATCATCCCGGCCAGCGCAAAGGCAATCGCGTAGCCCGCCGCGTATTGGGCGATATCGGCGCGTGTGCCGTTACGTTTTCGCGCGGTCAGCCCGCCCAGAACGGCACCCAGCAGCGCCAAGACAATGACAATCATGTGGTCCTATCCGCCCAGCCTGTTGCGGGGGTTCAGCATGGCGATGTCCTGCATCATCGAGCGAACCGCCCAATCCGAGCCGAACCCGTAGCGCGCCCATCCCAGACTGTCCAGCCTGACCACGGCGGCCTGTTCGGGCTTGCCGGTCAGGTCCAGTGCCTCGGCTTTAAGCATCAGAAGGGTGGCCAGAACGGCGGCATTTTCGGCCCGCATCATCACGTCGAGTGCCGGGTTGATCTGGCGCAGCGCGCTGGCGCCGTCGCCGCGTGAGATGGCAAAGGCCGCCGTTTGCGCCGTCACATAGGCGCGGTGCAACTCAGTGCCCGGGGTTTGGGCCAGGAAATGCAGCGCGGTGCCATATTGGCGCTGCGCTTCTTCCGGGGCATCCAACTGAATCATCCGCCCGATGATGTAATGCGGAAAGGCGCGGCGCTGGTCGGTCCAGCCCGCGCCCTGACTGATCGTGGCCGCCCGGTTGGCCGCCCGCCGCCGCTGCGCCGGATCGGCGCCAGGGCCGAGCGCTGTTTGCACCGCATCGATCCATTCACGCGAGGTTGCGGCGTACGGAACGGGCCGGATTGTGTCACCGCGCGGGTTCAGGCGGCTGAGCAGGCCCGGTAGCACGGTGGCCACCTGTGCTCGGGTCATGCCATTGCGGATCTCGGGCGAGTAGGTGGCGCGCAGCACCAGCATGTCAAAACCGGTCAGCACCGTGTGCACATTGTCGTCGTTGAAGACGGAATCAGGCAGGCGATAGAGGTCGTTCAGCGGGCCGATGGCCTGGGCCAGCTCCTCGTGCAGGCAATCGCGGATTTCCTGCGGGCTGACATCGTAGGGAATGAAAATCCCCAGCCGTTCACGGCTGCGCAGCAGCGACCAGTTGGTCTTGTCGCGGCGCCGGTCGCGGCGATATTCGGCCAGGCTCGAGACATTGGGAACCACGAAACAGGCCGCCTGCGGCAGGGCACGGCGGATCTGATCACGGCTGACTGCCTCGATGGTGACATTCGCTGGGCCGCTGCTCACCTGCTGGATGTCGATGCCGGCCTCGCGGCGCAGACGGGACAGCAGGCGGCTGAGGTCGCTTTGCAGGGCCGGCGGCGGCGAGCCGGTGACACGCACCGTGATCGGAGTTTCGAACCGGGTCAGAACCGGCAATTGCCGCCCGCTTTCCAGTTCGAAATGCAGCGTCAGGAAATCGGCAGCGATATTGGCGTTGGACCGGACCGGAGGTGTGGGCCGCGCTGCCGTGAAACTTTTCATCGGCGGCAGGGTGCTGTCAGCAATCTGCGCGCGCGTGGCGGTATCCTGCGGCGGGAGGGTGCTGCATCCGGCCAGAACCGTGGCCAATATGAGGGCGGCGCGCCGGATCATGGGCGGTTGTACCGGATAAAGGGGGTCAGTTTGCCTACGCGGTCGTAAAGCTTGCGCGCGGTTTCGTTGAAATCCTGCGTCAGCCAATAGACCGAAGGCGCGCTCTGGCGGTCGGCCTCGGCATAGACCGCCTCGATTAAGGCACGGCCGACCCCGGTGCCGCGCGCCTCGGGGCGGGCATAAAGGTCTTGCAGGTAACAGGTGTTTTCGACCTTCCAGGCGTGGCGGTGAAACAGGTAATGGGTAAGTCCCACCAGCCGCCCGTCAAGTTCGGCCACGAAGCATGAGAAGTCTTGCGGATCGTCGCCCAAAAGCCGCTTGAAGGTCGTTTCGTATACGTCCTCGGGGACCGAGGTTTTGTAGAACGCAAGATAGTCCCGCCACAGCTCGCCCCATTCGGGCCGGTCCGTTGGGCGCAGTGCCCGGATGACGAGTTCACTGGTCACGCTTTTATTTCCCCGGCGTTGCAAGGTTTTGACCAGCCTGCACCGGTCACGACAAGCCGCATGGTCGCATCCCGGTCCGGTCAAAGCAAGCGGGCAGGGGCCGCAAATGCGGCATTTGCCGTCTAGCGTTGTCCCCGCGCCATGAAGGCCAGACGCTCAAACAGATGCACATCCTGCTCGTTCTTCAGCAGCGCGCCGTGCAGTTTCGGCAGGGCGGATGCGCCGTCACGTTTGAGATCCTCGGCACTCAGATCCTCGGCCAGCAGCAGTTTGAGCCAGTCCAGCACTTCCGAGGTCGAGGGTTTTTTCTTGAGCCCCGAGGTTTCGCGAATCTCGTAGAACTGGGTCAGCGCGGTGGTCAGAAGTGATTCCTTGATGCCGGGGTGGTGCACCTCGACGATCTTGCGCATCGTCGCCTCATCGGGAAAGCGGATGTAGTGGAAGAAACAGCGGCGCAGGAAGGCGTCGGGCAGTTCCTTTTCATTGTTCGAGGTGATGATGACGATCGGGCGGTGTTTGGCCTGGATGGTCGCGCCGGTCTCGTAGACATGGAACTCCATCTTGTCGAGTTCCTGCAGCAGGTCGTTGGGAAACTCGATATCGGCCTTGTCGATCTCATCGATCAGCAGCACGATCTTTTCATCCGCCTCAAAGGCCTGCCACAGCTTGCCTTTCTTGATGTAGTTGCTGACCTGATGCACCCGCTCGTCGCCAAGCTGACTGTCGCGTAACCGGCTGACGGCATCGTATTCATAAAGGCCCTGCTGGGCGCGAGTGGTGGATTTGATGTTCCACTCGATCATCCGTAGCCCCAGGGCGCCTGCAACCTGTTTGGCGAGTTCCGTCTTGCCGGTGCCCGGCTCACCCTTGACCAGCAGCGGGCGCTCCAGCGTCACGGCGGCATTCACCGCGATGGTCAGGTCATCGGTCGCCACATATTCAGCGGTGCCTTCGAAACGTGCGGTCATGGGGCCTCTCTGAGATCTTAAACTGCGCAGGCAGAGTAACGTTTAATGCGAGTTAAAGGGGCCCGTCTTTTTTGACAAGAGAGGCCGCAGCGTCGCGATGCCGGGGATTTTCCTGTTCTTGCAAACCCTTCCACTTGATTCGCTGCCGATCTGCGGCCGGAAGCGGCGGCGGCTGCCATAAAATGGCCTGGGGAATTCCATAGAAAAACGAGGTTTTGGCAGCACTTGTCTCATATCAAGACATGGCGCGGAATTTGGCCGACAGGTATGGAGTTTGTGTAGTGACATTCTCGGCCCCGTCGGATAAATGCAGCGCAAAAGGGGGTGCCGAATGTCAGGCCAAACAACTGCGACCGACGTTTCAGGCCATTCTGAGGGAGCAAATATGAAGCAGGAAGTTTTTCTGCCGGAAGATTATCGCCCGGCTGAAGATGAACCTTTCATGAATGACCGCCAGCTTGAGTATTTTCGCCGCAAGCTGCTGAACTGGAAAAACGAACTTCTGGCGGGAAGCCGCGATACCATCGAAGGGCTTCAGGACAATACCCGCAACATTCCCGACGTCGCCGACCGCGCCAGCGAGGAAACCGACCGTGCGCTGGAACTGCGCACCCGGGATCGCCAGCGCAAACTGGTGGCCAAGATCGACTCGGCCCTGCGCCGGATCGACGAGGGTGAATACGGGTATTGCGAGGTGACCGGTGATCCGATTTCGCTGCGTCGTCTGGATGCGCGTCCGATTGCCACCATGACGCTGGAGGCTCAGGAACGTCACGAGCGCCGCGAAAAGGTGCACCGCGACGATTGACCGCGAAGCGTCAACTGAAATCTCAAACGCCGGGGCCTGTTGCTCCGGCGTTTTTGCGTTAAACCGGTGGCGTTATGACAGACGGACGAAATATCTGCGTGATCGGCGCAGGGATCGGGGGGTTGGCCGCGGCCGTTGCGCTGCGCCAGACCGGAGCCGAGGTGACGGTGCTGGAGCAAGCCGGCGAGATCACCGAAATGGGGGCGGGCCTGCAAATCAGCGCCAACGGTATGGCCGTGTTGCGCGGCCTGAATGTGGTCGGCGACACGCCCGAGGCGGGCCTGCGTTCGCACGGCACCGTGCTGCGTGACTACCGCGCGGGGCGGCTGGTCAGCGAGGTGCCGGGCCCTGCGGCCGGATCGACCTACTATTATCACCGCGCTGACCTGATCGAGTTGCTGCATGCCGCCGCCATCCGCTCCGGGGTCGAGATTCGTCTGGGTCAGCAGGTGGCGACTGCCCGGAGGGCGGGAAATCGTGCTGAGGTCGAAATGGCGGGCGGAGAAGTGATCACTGCCGATTGCGCCATTGCTGCCGATGGGGGCCGCAGCACGATCCGGACGGAACTGAACGGCATCGAAACCCCGAAATTCACCCATCAGGTTGCCTGGCGCGCAACCATTCCCTGGACCTATCGTGACGACACTCCACGCGCGGTTCTGACCATGGGGCCGGGGCGGCACGTGGTGACCTATCCTCTCCGCGACCAGACGCTGATGAACATCGTGGCGGTTGAGGAACGCTCAGACTGGCGTGAAGAGGGATGGCGGCGTCAGGGCGATCCAAACGAGCTGCGTTCCCGGTTTGCCGATTTCGGCGGTCCGGTCTGGGAGATGCTCGCGCAGGTGCGCGAAACCCATCTCTGGGCCCTATTTCTGCGCCCGGTTGCACCGTCATGGCAGAATGGCGCAGTGGCCCTGTTGGGTGACGCCGCACACCCGACGCTGCCCTTCATGGCGCAGGGGGCATGCCTCGCGCTGGAGGATGCCTGGGTGCTGGCCCGGTCGCTGGAAGGGCACGTGGATCTCGCCTCGGCGCTGTCATCCTATGAGTTGGCGCGCAAGGACCGCGCCCGCCACGTGGTCGCCGCCGCCGCCGCAAACGCCCGAAATTTCCACTTTCGCAGCCCGGTGCGCGAGGTCGCTCAACTGGCGCTTCGGGTTCTGGGCCCGCGGCTGGGCCGCCGCTATGAGTGGATTTACAGCCACGACGTGACCGCCGGATAGAGGCGGTTCAGAGGTCGAGTTCGATCCAAACCGGCACGTGATCCGAAGGTTTCTCGTGCCCGCGTATCTCGGCATCGATCCGGCAGTCCCGCATCAGATCGGCAGCCTGCGGGGTCAGCAGGAAATGGTCGATGCGAATGCCGTCATTCTTGTTCCAAGCCCCGGCCTGATAGTCCCAGAAAGAATAGTGGCCAGCGCCTTGGGTGCGGGCACGAAACGCCTCGGTGTAGCCCAGATTCAGGATGCGGCGGAACGCGGCACGGCTTTCGGGTCGGAACAGAGCATCCTCGCGCCAGGCCTCTGGGCGTTTGGCGTCCTCGACCTGCGGGATGATGTTGTAATCGCCGGCCATCAGCACTGGTTCCTCGGATGCGATCAACTCTGCCGCCCGCGCGTGCAGCCGTTCCATCCATTTAAGCTTGTAGTCATACTTGCCGCCCGGCACGGGTTTGCCGTTCTCCAACTCGACCGGATTGCCGTTGGGCAGATAGAGCCCGCAAATCCGCAGCGCCCGTTTTCCTAAAACCGTGGCCTCGATCCACCTCGCCTGTTCGTCACTGTCATCGCCGGGCAATCCACGCGTCACGTCCTCCAGCGGAAGCTTCGACAGGATCGCAACACCGTTGAAACCCTTCTGTCCGTGGGTTTCCACGTTGTACCCGCGCTCTTCGAACAGCGCGCGCGGAAACGCCTCGTCCACCGACTTGATTTCCTGCAACTGAACCACGTCGGGTTGCGCGTCATCCAGCCAGCGGGGCAGGGCTTCGGCCCGCGCCTTGATGCCGTTGATGTTGAACGTGGCGATTTTCATGCGCGGCCCCCGGGATCTGTTCCTGACGATCTATCGCCCAGATGCGGATGTGGGGCAAGATGCGGGTCTTGGGTATTTTTCGAGGCTCTGCCTCGCGCTCCGGGATATTTGTGAACAGAAGAAGCAAGGCGCCGCGCTCTGCCCTTCTTCTGTTTGAAAATATCCCGGGGGAGTCGCGACCCGCGCGACGGGGGCAGCGCCCCCTGTCACCTGCGGCCAATTGCGCCTACATCGAGAACGAGGTGCCGCAGCCGCACGACGAGGTGGCGTTCGGATTGTCGATCACGAAACGCGCGCCGATCAGTTCCTCGGTGAAGTCGATGGTGGCATTTTCCAAAAACGGCAATGAGATCGCGTCCACCACCACTTTCTGTCCGGCGCCTTCCAGCACCAGATCGTCGTCCTTGGGGGCATCCAGCGCGATCTCGTACTGAAAGCCGGAACAACCGCCGCCTTCCACCGCCACACGCAGGGCTTGACCCTGATCCGCCGCACCGATCTCGGCGAGGCGCTCAAAGGCACGGTCGGTCACTCTGGGGGGCAGGTTCATGCCGGACTCCGATGGTTTTATTCTTAGGCATCCTACCATATAGAAAAGGCAAGGACAGGCGACAAGGATAAGGCAATTGGAGCGAGCGGGTTTTGCCTCGGATCCGAACCGCGCCAGGGGGCGGCTGGTGCCGGAGGAGGAGAGCAGTTTCCGGTCATGCTTTCAGCGTGACCGCGACCGGATCATTCACGCCAGCGCGTTCCGGCGTCTCAAGCACAAGACGCAAGTGTTCGTCGAGCATGAGGGCGACAACTACCGCACGCGTCTGACCCATTCCATCGAGGTCGCGCAGGTGGCGCGGACCATCGCCGGGGCGCTGGGGCTGAACCCGGAGCTGACCGAGGCGGTGGCGCTGGCCCATGATCTGGGCCACACGCCTTTTGGCCACACCGGAGAGGATGCGCTGCACGCGTTGATGGCACCCTATGGCGGCTTCGATCACAACGCGCAGGCGATCCGCATCGTCACCAGTCTGGAACGGCACTATGCACAGTTCGACGGGTTGAACCTCACTTGGGAAACCCTTGAAGCGATTGCGAAACACAACGGCCCAGTGGTTGGAGAGTTGCCTTGGGCGCTGGCCGCGTGCAACACCTGCTTCGATCTGGAACTGCACACACATGCCAGTGCCGAGGCGCAGGTCGCGGCGTTGTCGGACGATATCGCCTACAACAACCACGACCTGCATGACGGGCTGCGCGCCGGGCTGTTCACCGACGAGGAAATCGCCCAACTACCTATCGTCGGTGACTGTTATGAGCAGGTGGATAGCACCTATCCTGGCCTCGATTCCTATCGCCGTCGACATGAGGCGCTGCGGCGGGTCTTCGGCGTCATGGTGGCCGATGTGATCGACACCTCGCGCGGGTTGCTGGCCCAATCCGGCGCGCAATCGGTCGAAGAGGTGCGGGCGCTAGGGCACCCGGTCGTTCAGTTCTCGCCCGACCTCTGGACCCGGCTGAAGGAAATCCGCGCCTTCCTCTTCACCCGCATGTATCGTGCCCCTTCGGTGATGGAGGTGCGGGCACAGGTGGCGCAGGTTCTGGATGAGCTGTTTCCGATCTACCTGAACGATCCAAAGCAGATGCCCAGACACTGGCATCCCGATATCGAGGCCGCGCCGGATGAAACGGCGCTGGCGCGGATCGTCTCGGACTATATCGCCGGGATGACGGATCGCTTTGCCCTCCAGGATCACGCCCGTCTGACCGGCGCGGACCTTCAGTGGGTCTGATTACTCGATTCCGATAAAGGCCAGCGCCCAGACCTGCTGCCCGGCTTGCCTCTGGCGGGTCTCTTCGTCCTCGTTGGGTGGAAACACGATCATCGCGGGGCCATATCGGCCGATTCCCATTGGCACACCATCCGCATGGGTGGCGAGGATGGGCTGATGTTCCGAGATATCCGCCCACGGAATTTCCGCCTGATAGCCATCCATCGCCATCGGCTTTGCGGTCTTGCCGGCCGCTCCCGCCATCTCCATCACCGCAGACAGAAGCGGGCCTGAGAAAGCGATGTCGCGCTGGTTGCCCTCGGGGCCGTGTGGAATGGTGATTGAGACCTGCTCCAGCCGGTTCAGCATCGCCGCGTCGAACCCGGCGGCGGCGTCGTAGCTGACCTCAAGAAAGCCGTAAAGCCCGCCATCTTCCGCACCGCGCGCGGGCAGGTTGGACTCCGACACCGCGCCGCCGAGGGTGACCAGAACGTGACCTTCGGGCCGCGCCATTTCAGCGTAAGACGGTAGCGGGGCCAGCAGGGCCAGGCACAGGGGCAGGACAAATCGCATCGGTAATCTCCGGTTTGATGGTTTGTCCCGAACAGTAACCGGGTCGTCCCGCGATCCAACCCCAAACCGACAGGTTCCATTGACCTTATCGCCTTGCGTGATAAACCGCCCGGCAAGCAAAAGGACACCGAAATGAACCTGTTTTCCGAGATCCGCGACCTTGTACTGGACGCGCTGGCGCAGATGCAGTCCGAAGGCGCTCTGCCCGAGGGGCTGAGCTTTGACAATGTGGCGGTCGAGCCGCCGCGCGATGCTGCCCATGGAGACATGGCGACCAACGCGGCGATGGTGCTGGCGAAACCGGCCAAGATGAAGCCGCGCGACATTGCCGAGGTGCTGGCCGAGGTGCTGGCCGCTGATGCGCGGATCACCAGCGCCGAGGTTGCAGGGCCCGGATTTCTGAACCTGCGGCTTGCCAATTCAGCCTGGCAAGACGTGCTGGCCGCGGTGCTGGAAAACGGCACCGATTATGGCCGTTCGGCCATGGGGCAGGGGCGCAAGGTCAATGTGGAATATGTTTCGGCCAACCCCACCGGTCCGCTGCATGTGGGCCACACACGCGGCGCGGTCTTTGGCGATGCGCTGGCCAGCCTGCTAGCCTATTCCGGCCATGACGTGACCCGCGAATATTACATCAACGACGGTGGCGCGCAGGTCGATGTTCTGGCGCGGTCCGCCTACGAACGCTATCGCGAGGCCAACGGGCTGAGCCCCGAGATTGCCGAGGGTCTCTATCCCGGCGATTATCTGGTTCCGATCGGCGAGGCGCTGAAGGAAGAGTATGGGGACAGCCTGATCGACAAGCCTGAAAGCGAGTGGCTGGAGGAACTGCGTGAGTTTGTCACCAATGCGATGATGGATCTGATCCGCGCCGACCTTAAGGCTCTGGGCGTCGAGATGGATGTGTTCTTCTCGGAGAAATCGCTCTATGGCACCGGCCGGATCGAAGCCGCGCTGCAGTCGCTGACCGGTAAGGGTCTGATCTACGAGGGTGTGCTGGAACCGCCCAAGGGCAAGAAGCCCGAGGATTGGGAGCCGCGCGAGCAGACGCTGTTCAAATCGACTGAACACGGCGATGACGTGGACCGGCCGGTTAAGAAATCGGATGGCAGCTGGACCTATTTCGCTCCCGATATTGCCTATCACTACGACAAGGTGACCCGTGGCTTTGACGAGCTGATCGACGTGTTCGGTGCCGACCATGGCGGCTATGTCAAACGCATGAAGGCGGCTGTTTCAGCGCTGTCGGATGGTCAGGTGCCGCTGGATATCAAACTGACGCAGCTGGTGAAGCTGTGGAAGAATGGCGAGCCGTTCAAGATGTCCAAGCGTGCAGGGAACTTCGTCACTCTGCGCGATGTGGTGGATCAGGTGGGCCCTGATGTGACTCGGTTCGTCATGCTGACCCGCAAGAACGACGCGCCCTTGGATTTCGATTTCGACAAGGTTCTGGAGCAAAGCCGCGAGAACCCCGTGTTCTACGTGCAATACGCCCATGCCCGGGTCATGAGCGTGCAGCGCCGCGCCGCCGAGGCCGGGATTGCTGCCGACGACGCCACCCTTGCCGCAGCCGATCTGGGCAAGATCGACCACGAGTCTGAGCTGGTTGTTGCCAAGAAACTGGCCGAATGGCCACGTCTGGTCGAGATCGCCGCGCGCACCCATGAACCGCACCGCGTTGCCTTCTATCTCTATGAATTGGCTGGGGATTTTCACGCGCTGTGGAACAAGGGCAACGATGTGACCTCGCTGCGGTTCCTGCAGGATGGCGATGCGGCCACAAGTCAATCGAAAATGGCCCTGGCGCGTGCCGTTTCTGTTGTGATTTCAGCGGGCTTGGGTATTCTTGGGGTCACGCCGGCGCAGGAGATGCGGTAATCAATACCGCCCGAAACCGCCGGTCCGAGGCAGAGACAAGAAAACCCGGGCACCGCTAGAGGCGGTGAATCAGGGCAGTGAGGCGGAAATGGCGAGTTACGATTACTCGGGGCAAACGGGCCCCGGTCACGTTCAGTACACCGATCAGATGCTCCAACCCGGAGTGTATGAACCGCAGGATGACCTGCATTACGACCCCGATCCGGCGCCGGAGGGGGCGGGCGGGTTTGCCCGCGCGGTCAGCTTTCTGGGCGCGGTCGGCTCGCTGGCGCTGGTCGTCGGGATCGGCGTCTGGGGCTACAAGCTGGTGATCCGTGATGTGAGCGGTGTGCCTGTTGTGCGCGCCGTCGAAGGGCCGATGCGGATACAGCCCGAGAATCCCGGTGGGACCCCTGCCGATCACCAGGGGCTGGCCGTCAACACGGTGGCTGCGCAAGGCACCGCCGCGCCGCCGCCCGACCGCCTGATCCTGGCGCCGCGCCCGGTGTCGCTATCCGACGAGGACGCGCCGATGGGCGAATTGCAGCCTACGCAGGCGGTGCTGAAGGTCGAGGAAGAGGTCTCGGGTCAGGCTACAGCGCCGCGCTCTGCCCCTGCGGATGCCCAACTTTCGGAACCGGTGGACGCGCTCTCGCCGGACGCGCAGGAGGAGCAACTAGCAAGCCTTGCTGAGCCCGAAGAGGAACCCGCGATTGATCCCGCCGATCTGGTCGCGGAACAGCCGCAAGTGGCGCTGCTTGATGCGCCGGGCGTGACCAAATCGCTGCGCCCGGTCTCACGCCCCGCCCGCGCCACACCCAGCGGAGCCAAGCCAGCAGGCAGTGCCGACGTGCAAGCCGCCGTCGATGCGGCCCTACAGGCGGCGGTCGGCCTTGATGTGGAGCCCGACACGCTGCCCGTTGGCACCCGTCTTGCCCAACTTGGCGCGTTTGAAAGCCCCGAAGTGGCGCGCGCCGAATGGGATCGTCTCTATGGCCGGTTCGGCGATTATCTCGACGGCAAACAGCGGGTGATCCAGAAGGCCGCCAGCGGCGGGCGGACATTCTATCGCCTGCGCGCGCTCGGTTTCGACGATCTGAGCGATTCGCGCCGCTTCTGTGCGGCACTTGTGGCCGAAGGCGCCGACTGCATCCCGGTGACGGTGCGGTGAGGTTCGGAGCAACCATCCTTGACGCCGAAGGGCTGCGGCTGAATGCCGAGGAAAAATCACTGTTTCGGGATGTGAACCCGTTCGGCTTCATCCTCTTTGCCCGCAATATCGACAGCGCCGATCAGGTCCGCGCCCTCTGTGCCGATTTCCGTGAGGCGGTGGGGCGGGATTGCCCCGTCACTATCGATCAGGAGGGCGGGCGTGTGCAACGTCTGCGCGCGCCGCTTGCCCGCGAATGGCTGCCGCCGCTCGATCACGTAGGGCAGGCCGGGGCAGAGGCCGAACGCGCCATGTACCTGCGATACCGCCTGATCGCGCATGAGCTGCACGCGCTGGGGATCGACAGCAATTGCGCGCCAATGGTGGATCTGGTCCGCGCCGATACTCATGCATTTTTACGCAACCGTTGCTATGGAGGTGACGCCGAAACCGTGGCCCGCCTAGGCCGGGCGGTGGCGCAGGGCCATCTGGACGGCGGCGTGCTTCCAGTGGTCAAACACATGCCCGGCCATGGCCGCGCCACCATGGACAGCCATTTCGACCTTCCGCACGTGGATCTGGGCACCGACGCTTTGGACGGCACCGATTTCGCGCCATTCCGGGCGCTGAACGACCTGCCTTTAGGCATGACCGCACATCTGGTCTATGAGAGGGTCGATACGGACCCGGCCACGATCTCAGGCCCGATGATGCGGCTGATCCGCGAGCGGATCGGCTTTGACGGGCTGATCATGACCGACGATATCTCGATGAAGGCGCTGTCCGGTTCCCTGAGCGACCTCTCGCATCGCGCCATCGCGGCAGGCTGTGACGTGGTCCTGCACTGCAACGGCACACTGGCCGAGCGCAACCAGGTGGCCGAGGCCGCCGGAGAGATGACCGAGGCAGCGCAGAACCGCGCAGAGCGGGCGCTGGCGCAACGGCAAAGCGCGCAGGAACTTGACATCGACGCTGCCGAGGCGGAACTATCCCGCCTCATGAGCGGACGGGTGTATGACGGATAACCTTTTCACCGAAGATCCCATCTCGGTCGCCGACCGCCTTGCGGCGGAGGCGCTGATTGTCGATGTGGACGGGTTCGAAGGCCCGCTCGACGTGCTGCTGACGCTGTCGCGCACACAAAAGGTCGATCTGCGCAAGATCTCGGTGCTGGCGCTGGCGCAGCAATATCTGGCCTTTGTCGAACGGGCCCGCGCACTGCGCATCGAGCTGGCCGCCGACTACCTGGTGATGGCCGCCTGGCTGGCCTTTCTCAAATCGCGCCTGCTGCTGCCGCCGGACCCCGAGGAGGAGGGGCCGACAGGCGAGGAACTGGCCGCGCATCTGGCGTTCCAGCTCGAACGCCTGCAGGCGATGCGCGATGTTGCGGCACGGCTGATGGCGCGGGATCAGTTGGGGCGCGATTTCTTCAAGCGGGGGCAGGGTGAGGATGTGACCCGCATCCGTACCGTCACCTATTCCGCCACGCTGCTGGACCTGATGCAGGGTTACGCGCGCATCCGCACCAAGGATGAATTCCGTCCTTTCGTGATGGACCGGGACGCGATCTTTACGATGGAGCAGGCGCTGGACCGGATGCGTCCGCTGATCGGTTTTGCCGGGAGCTGGACCGATATGGAAAGCTACATGCCCGAGGGGTGGGAGACCGATCCGATGCGGCGGCGTTCTGCCACCGCGTCGACCTTCGCCGCCTCTCTGGAACTGGTGAAAGAGGGGCATATGGAGATCAAGCAGCTGGACACGTTCGCTCCGATCCATCTGCGCAAGAGGACAGACAAACGTGACTGAGCCGAACGAAGACCAAGCCACCGACAGCCTGTTTGACGCGCCCCCGCTGGCCGAGCAGGAGCGGATGGTCGAAGCGGTGCTGTTCGCCAGCGCCGAGCCGGTGACGGTTGCCGATCTTGAGGCGCGGATGCCGCACGGTTCCAACGCCGCGCAGGCGCTGGACCTGCTGCGCAAGCGCTACGAGGGGCGCGGGGTGGCGGTGGTCAAAGTGGGCGAGGCCTGGGCCATCCGCACCGCACCCGATCTGGGCTTTCTGATGCAGAAAGAGACGGTCGAGACCCGCAAGCTGAGCCGCGCCGCGATCGAAACGCTGGCCATCGTTGCTTATCACCAACCCTGCACCCGCGCCGAGATCGAGGAAATCCGCGGGGTCTCAGTCTCGCGCGGCACCATCGACCAATTGCTGGAGATGGAGTGGATTCGGTTGGGCCGTCGCCGCATGACTCCGGGCCGCCCGGTCACCTTTGTGGTCACCCCACAGTTTCTGGATCATTTCGGGCTGGAAAACGCCCGCGACCTGCCGGGGCTGAAGGAGCTGCGCGCGGCTGGTCTGTTGGAGAATCGCCCACCTCCGGGCACCATCCCGCTGGGTGAAGGGCGCGAGGAGGATGAAGATGACGATGATCAGACGGAACTCTTCGAGGAAGAGTGATCATTCGGCCCTTCTCTCGACTCATTTTCCGGCTATATGAGCCGGGACAAATACGGAGAGCAGAATGAACGCGAACCGGATCATCGACATGATCGTGCGGAGAGTGATCCGCCAGCTTGTAAACAGGGGCGTGGACAAGGGGTTCGACGCCGCGTCCCGTATCGGGCGCAAACCGGGTGCGGAGACGGACGGAAATGCACCGCAAAACGGCGCCAATCATAATGCCACGGCACAGCGCCAGAAGCAGACCATGCGGCAGGCACAACGTTTGACGCGACAGGCGCGCAGGCTCACGAAATTATGACTTTTCAGGTTGTTACGCCGGGGTCTTGAAGTGCTTCGACAGCTTCAACCCCTGTCCTTGATAGTTCGAGGCGATGCCTGCGCCATAGAGCTGTGTGGGCATCTCGGCCATGCGCTCGTAGACCAGCCGTCCGACCACCTGACCATGCTCAAGGACAAACGGGGCCTCGTGGCAACGGACCTCCAGCACGCCGCGTGACCCGGCGCCACCCGCCGCGGCGTGGCCGAATCCCGGGTCGAAAAATCCCGCGTAATGCACCCGGAACTCTCCGACCATGGCCAGATAGGGCGCCATTTCGGCAGCGAATAGCGGCGGGATGTGGACGGCCTCGCGGCTGACGAGGATGTAAAAGGCGCCGGGATCGAGGATGATGCGCCCGTCGCTTGTGCGCACCTCTTCCCAATACTCCGCCGGATCGTAAAAGCCGATTCGATCCAGGTCGATCACGCCGGTATGTGGCTTGGCACGATAGCCGACCAGATCGGTCTCGGGCAGGCGCAGATCGACCGAAAACCCCAGCCCGTCCTGAATGACCGCCGGACCGTCGACAAGCGGTGTCTCGGCGTGAATGGCGTTCAGATCCGCATCCGACAGGATCGCCTGACCCTGCCGGAACCGGATCTGGTTCAGGCGCATCCCGGGCCTGACCAGCACCGAAAACGAGCGCGGGCAAATCTCGGCATAGAGCGGACCGGAATAGCCCGCGGGCACCCGGTCGAACTCGGTCCCGCCATCGGTGACGGTGCGCGTCAGCAGGTCCAGCCGCCCGGTCGAGCTTTTGGCATTGGCCACCGCGTTCATGTCGACAGGCAGGGCGAGCGATTCCATGAGCGGCACCAGATAGACACAGCCTTTTTCCAGCACCGCGCCCTGGCTGATGTCGATCCGATGCATCTCGAACTCGGCCAGCCGGTCGGCAACCGAGTTACCCTCACCAGCCAGGAACGAGGCGCGCACGCGGTAAGCCACTGTTCCCAGACGTAAATCCAGGCTGGCGGGTTGAACCTGTGCAGGCAATACCGGAACTTCGGCGGCAATCTCGCCGCGCTCGATCATCGTTTCGATTTGCTGATTGGGACACACGCCGGTCATCTCGATCCCTCTTGGTGCCAGAGGATCTGGCCTGTGTTTCTGGAACGTCGGTGTGATTTGGTCGGGCTAGCAGGACTCGAACCTGCGACCTTCCGTCCCCCAGACGGACGCGCTACCAGGCTGCGCCATAGCCCGACGTTGGGCTGTTCATAACGGTTTTCCCGGCAGGGGCAAGAGGAAATCATTGCCTTTTTTCTTATCCCGCCGCCTGGGTTTGGACCCGCTCGAGCCATGCCCGCAGGTCCCGCGCAATAGGCGCGATCTGCCGCAGCAGAGCCGGATCGAACCGATCCGTGGTCCAGACATGGGTGAGGGGGCCGGGCGCGACAGGCGCGGCCTCCGAGCCGGGCGATTCAGTATCGGAAACTGCCTCGGTGGCCGCCACCGGCTCGGGCATCCCGCTCTCATCCGGATGATCCGCCGCTTTCTGCTCGGCCAGAAACTCCGGCAGTTCCGAGGCGGTCGGCATTTTGACATCCTCGGCAGGCTCGCCAAGATCCATGTCGATCTGAGTGGACGTGTCGCTGGCCGGGCGTTGGCCTGAGAGCTTGACCACAGTGCCACTTTCGGCCGCCTCGGGCGTGGCCGTCTCGTTCAATCCTTGCGACAGGGCGGCCACATTGGCCACGCCCTGTTCGCGCAGCATCTTTTGCACGCCCTTGATGGTGATGCCGTCATCGTGCAGCAGCTTCTTGATGCCGCCGAGCAGTTGCATGTCGCTGGGCCGGTAATAACGCCGTCCACCCGCGCGTTTGACCGGCTTGACCTGCGAGAACCGGCTTTCCCAAAAGCGCAAGACATGAGCCTGAACCCCCAGCCATTCCGCAACTTCGCTGATCGTGCGAAAGGCCTCGGGTGATTTGCTCATGTCCTCGTAGTCCTGATTTTATTTTTTATTACTTGCGGTTACCTGCCGCGACCCGATCCTTCATCAGATGCGATGGGCGGAATGTCAGCACCCGGCGCGGTTGGATCGGAACCTCTTCACCGGTTTTGGGATTGCGGCCGATCCGGGCGGATTTATCGCGCACACTGAACGTGCCGAAGGACGAGATCTTTACCTGCTCACCCCGCACCAGCGCGTCCGACATGTGGTTGAGCATGCTCTCGACAAGTTGCGCGCTTTCATTGCGGGACAGACCCACTTCGCGAAAGACAGCTTCGCTCAGGTCCATGCGTGTCAGTGTTTTGTCGCCCATGCCATTCCCCCTTGTTATTGCCAAAGCATAGGGGGAGGTGAAATTCACTGTCAATATCAATGAATTGCAAGCGGGCGTGTCAGCGCGAATGCGCCACTTACCAGCGCAGAACCACCGCGCCCCAGGCCAAGCCGCCGCCGATTGCCTCGGTCACGATCAGATCGCCCGGCTTGATCTGGCCCCGCTCCTTGCCGACCGAAAGGGCCAGCGGAATCGAAGCGGCCGAGGTGTTGCCGTGGTCCTGAACTGTCACCACCACGTTCTCCATCGGCAGGCCCATCTTCTTGGCGGTGCCCTGAATGATGCGGATATTGGCCTGATGCGGGACGATCCAATCGACATCGCCGCTGTTCAGCCCGGCCTTGTCCAGTGCGGTTTCGGCGGTTTTGGCCAGCTTGTCGACCGCATGGCGGAACACCTGGTTGCCCTGCATGCGCAGATGGCCGGTGCTCTGGGTCGAGACGCCGCCATCGACATAGAGCAGGTCCTTGTACCGCCCGTCCGAGTTCAGATCGGTGGAGAGGATACCGCGATCATCCGCGGTTCCATTGCCGTTCTGGGCCTCAAGAACCAACGCCCCGGCGCCGTCTCCGAACAGCACGCAGGTCGAGCGATCGGTCCAGTCCATGATTCGCGAAAAGGTCTCGGCCCCGATGACCAGCACGCGTTTGGCCTGACCCGACAGGATCAGCGCATTGGCGTTGCTCAGCGCATAGACGAACCCGGCACAAACGGCCTGCACGTCAAAGGCAAACCCCTTGGTCATGCCCAGCCGCGCCTGAACCATCGTGGCGGCGGAGGGAAAGGTCAGATCGGCGGTCGATGTGGCAAGAACGATAGCATCCAGATCCTCGCCGGTCAGACCGGCATCTTCCAACGCGGCTTCGGCTGCGCGCGTGGCCAGATCGGATGTGGTTTCATCCTTGGCGGCGAAATGGCGACGCTCGATGCCGGACCGGGTGCGAATCCACTCGTCCGATGTGTCCAGTGTCGCCTCGAATTCCGCGTTCGGGACAATGCGCTCCGGCAGGTAATGTCCGACACCGGTTACAACTGCGCGGCTTGCCATTTGGGTACTGCCTTTTGTTATTGTTCTGCCTGCGATGCGGCGTGGCCGTCATCTTGGGCAAGCTCGACGGTGGATGCAACCCGCGCCGCCAGTTTTTCGGCAAAACCGGATTTGGCGAGCGTAAAGGCCAGTTTCACCGCGGCTGAGACGCCGGTCGGGTCCGCCCCGCCGTGGGATTTGACCACGGTGCCGTTGAGGCCAAGAAATATCCCGCCATTGACCTGACGCGGGTCGATGCGCTTGCGCAGCCGTTGCAGCGAGGTGATTGCCAGCACCGATGCAATACGCGACAGCAGTGAGTACTTGAACGCGGCACGCAGCAGATCGCCAATCAGGCTGGCGGTGCCTTCACCGGTCTTGATCGCAACGTTGCCGGTGAAGCCGTCGGTGATGATCACATCGGCCTTGTTGCCCGGGATATCGCTGCCCTCTACAAAACCCACGAACTCGAAATTTGCCTTTTCGGCAAACTCGGTGATCAGGCCATGAGCCTCTTTCAGTTCGGCGCGACCCTTGTGCTCTTCGGTGCCGACATTCAGCAATCCGACGCGCGGGCGGCTCAGTTCCATCCCGTTGCGGGCATAGGACGCGCCCATCAGCGCGAACTGCAGCAGGTCCTTGGCGTCGGCGCGCACATCGGCGCCCACGTCCAGCATGATGTTGAAGCCTTGCGGGTTGCGCGAGGGCCACAGGATCGCGATGGCAGGGCGATTGACGCCGGGCAGCTTGCGCAGACGCATCATCGAAAGTGCCATCAGCGCGCCGGTGTTGCCACAGGACACCGCGCCATGCGCCTCGCCCTCGCGCACCGAATCCAGCGCCGACCACATCGAGGTCTGCTTGCCGCTGCGGACCACCTGGCTGGGCTTGTCCTCCATGGTGACCACGTCGGGCGAATCGCGAAAGGCGACGCGCCCATCCAGAACGCGCCGCCTTGCGACCAGTTTTCGAAGCACATCTTCGCGGCCATGCAGGATGAACCCGATCTCAGGGTTCTTCTTGGCCGATTTTGAAATGCCTGCCACAACGACCGAAGGACCCGCGTCCCCGCCCATGGCGTCAACCGAGATGATGATCCGTCCGGCTGATGTACCGGTCTGATCGGGTTGAGCCGTCATGCCGTAGCCTGCATTGATCGAAGCTTAGGCCGCGTCTTCGTCCAGATCGATTTCGTCGGCCTGTGCGACGACTTCGCGATCGTCGTAATGGCCGCAGGACGCGCAGACGTGATGCGGACGCTTCAGTTCGCCACAGTTCGGGCATTCGTTCGGGTTGGCAGCAACCAGAGCGTCGTGCGCGCGGCGGTTGTTGCGGCGCGACTTGGAAACTTTGTTCTGTTGGACAGCCATTGTCTCAACCTTTGTCTGACTGGGGCCTGCGGCGCATGATGCCGTCCGGGCCGGGTTACATTCTTCGTTTTCTCGTGGCGTGACGCGCGTTTAGGGCACGGCCCTTACGATGTCCAACCCAAAATCCGATGAGCGCGCGAAAATACTGCGATTCTCACTATGTTCAAGCGGTTTTTCTGACCGCTTGCTATGCCATGTCCCGGGCTTTCTGTCACTCGTCTTTTTTTAGCCCATCGCGCAGTCCGGCAAGCCCGGCAAAGGGCTTGGCATCGTCATCGGTCATCGCCTGTTTGCCCGGTTCGGTAAAGACCGCATCACCCAGGCCTACACCTTCTTTGCGCGGGTAAAGCGGCAGAGCCAGCGCCAGTACCTCTTCCATCACCGCCCACGGGTCGATTTCTGCCCCGAGGGCCTCGGTTTCGTCATCCTCGGGCATCTCGGTCTCGGCCTCATCCGGCTCCTGCCAGTCGGCTAGGTAGACGCGGCGCTCGGTCGTGTCGATCCGGGTCGTGACGGGATCGAGCGTGACCACACAAGGTTGCAGGACTGTGGCACCCAACTGTCCGCTGAGCACCCAGTCGCGTTTTCCGCGCGCCCGAATATCCCCGAAAAACCGGACCTTACGTAAGCCCACCAGATGCAACTGCTCACGCAGATGCTCAAGCGCGCCGGCGTCGGGGCGCAGATCGAACGGGGTCGGGGCGTTCTGGGGCAGGTCGGCCACCCTCAGGGCGGTGCGGTCAGTCATCCGGCATCTTTCGTGTGTTGAACCATGGCTTCGGTTTCGGTAATCGGATAAAAGCCGTATGGCGCCAAGGCAAGAGGGCAGTGATGTTCAAGTTTATAGAGTTGCTGAAACCGGTTGTCCGGATCACGGTTTTTACTGTCGGAGTTGGCGCGGTGACGGCCTGCACCGCGATCTACCGCAACCACGGTTACGTGCCGTCTGAGGCCGAACTGGCCGAGGTCAAGGTTGGGGTCGACACCCGCGACAGCGTGATCGAGGCGGTTGGCGCCCCGAGTTCCTCGGGTGTGCTCGAAGAATCCGGCTACTACTATGTTGCCTCGCGGATTCGCCATTATGGCCCGAAGAGGCCCCAGGTGGTGTCGCGCGAACTGGTTGCGATCAGTTTCGACCAGCGCGGTGTCGTTCGCAATATCGAGCGTTTCGGTCTGGAAGATGGCATCGTCGTTCCGCTTGAACGGCGGGTGACCAGTTCCAGCGTCGAGGACAAAACCTTCCTGCGTCAGTTGCTCGGCAATATCGGAAACTTCAACCCGGCCGGCTTCGGGAACAGCCCACAATAAGCGTGCCTTGCCTGTCATGGGTCGGACATGGATCTCGTGATATGGGCGTTTTTGAAATCATACCTATATTGGACTGCGGAGGATCAGCCCTTGGCAGACATGGTTCTGTTGAACAAAGGCCGTTATCGCGCCCGGTTGGCGCAGTCTGACCGCGACATTGCGGATGCGCAGGCGCTGCGCACGATGGCGTTTCGGACTGAGCGGATCGATAGTGATCGCTTTGACGGGATATGCGCCCATGTTCTCGTGGAGGACATGCGGGCGGGCGGGCAGTTGGTTTGCTGTTTTCGAATGCTGACAATGGCAGGCGGTGCCGAGATCGGACGCAGCTATTCGGCTCAGTTCTACGACCTCTCCGCGTTGAAGCGTTTTGAGGGCAAGCTCGTGGAAATGGGCCGTTTCTGCGTGCATCCCGACTGGTCTGACCCGGATATCCTGCGCGTGGCCTGGGGGGCGATGACGGCCTATGTGGATCGGAACGGGGTCGAGATGCTGTTTGGCTGTTCCTCGTTCGCCGGAACCGAGACGGTGGAGTATCTGGACGCGTTTGCCATGCTCAGGCAGCGCCATCTGGCGCCCAAACGCTGGCTGCCCCGGGTCAAGGCGCCGGATGTGTTCCGGTTCGCGTCCCGGCTGCGGCGCAAGCCCGATGTGAAGCAGGCCATGCTGCGGATGCCGCCCCTGCTGCGCACCTATCTGATGATGGGCGGCTGGGTCAGCGACCATGCGGTGGTGGATCGGCAGATGAACACGCTGCATGTCTTTACCGGGCTGGAAATCGGCGCGATTCCCCCGGCGCGGAAGCGTTTTCTGCGGGCGGTGGCCGGGTGATTTGAGTATTTTTGAAAAGATGAAGCAGGGGCGTTGACGCGTTCTGACCAGCGGTTTAGCTGGCGGGCATGGCGAGAATTCCTTTGTTGCAGATGTCCGGCATTTCGCTGACCTTCGGGGGCGATCCGGTGTTTTCGGGGTTGGACCTGGTGGTGCAGCCGGGCGACCGTGTGGCGCTGGTGGGGCGCAACGGGTCCGGCAAGTCAACACTCATGAAAGTGATGGCCAGCCTGGTTGAGCCGGATGTGGGCGACATCGTAATACCACCTGGGAAATCCGTGGGTTACATGGAGCAGGACCCAGGCATGGTCGGGTTTGCCACGCTCGGCGATTATGCCGCGAGCGACTTGGAGCCGGGCGAGTTGTACAAGGTAGAGCGGGCCGGTGAGGGGCTGAAATTCGATCCCTCGCGCCCGGTCGAAACCGCCTCGGGCGGGGAACGGCGGCGCGCGGCGCTGGCCAAGCTGATGGCCGAGGCGCCCGACTTGATGCTCTTGGACGAACCGACAAACCATCTGGACATCGAAGCGATCGGCTGGATGGAGCGGGAGCTCAAGGCCACCCGTGCGGGGTTTGTGTTGATCTCTCACGACCGGGCGTTCTTGCGTGAGTTGACGCGGGCAACCCTCTGGATTGACAGGGGAATGGTGCGGCGACAGGAGAAGGGGTTCGAAGATTTCGAGGCCTGGCGCGACAAGGTTTGGGAGGAAGAGGATACCGCGCGGCACAAGCTGAACCGGTTGATCAAATCCGAGGCGCGTTGGGCGGTCGAAGGCATTAGTGCCCGGCGCAAGCGCAATCAGGGCCGGGTACGCGCCTTGCAGGCGTTGCGCGCCGAGCGGGCGGCGCAGATCAAGCGGCAGGGCGCGGCGGCTATGTCGTTGGAAGCAGGGCCGAAATCGGGCCGCAAGGTGATTGAGGCCGCAGGGTTGGCCAAGAGTTACGACGGCAGGCAGATCGTGCGGAGTTTCGATCTGCAGGTGCAACGCGGCGACCGGTTGGCCTTTGTCGGGCCTAACGGGGTGGGCAAGACGACGCTGCTGAAGATGCTGCTGGGTGAGGTGGCGCCGGATGAGGGCGTTGTCCAGCTGGGCACCAACCTCGAGGTGGCCGTGTTCGATCAGGCGCGGGCGCAGCTCGACCCCGAGATGAGCCTGTGGGACAGTCTGACCGGCGACCCCGAGATGCGGGTCTCGGGCAAGGCGGATCAGGTGATGGTGCGTGGCCAGCCGAAGCATGTGGTGGGTTATCTCAAGGAGTTCCTGTTTGACGATCAGCAGGCAAGAGCTGCTGTTAAGTCCTTGTCCGGTGGGGAAAAAGCGAGGCTGTTGTTGGCCAAGTTGATGGCGCGCAGCTCGAACCTGCTGGTGCTGGACGAGCCGACAAACGATCTGGACGTGGAGACGCTGGACCTGTTGCAGGAGTTGCTGGACGACTATGACGGCACCGTGCTGCTGGTCAGCCACGACCGGGATTTTCTGGACCGGGTGGCAACCACGACCGTGGCGATGGAGGGCAACGGGCGTGCCACGGTCTATGCGGGCGGCTGGACCGACTATATCTCGCAGCGCGGGGAGGTCTCCGGAAAATCTGTTGAAAAACCAAAGGCATCCAAGCCGAAGGTGAAACAGGAGGCCCGGCCGAAACCGGGCCTGTCGTTCTCGGAAAAGCACCGGTTGGAGGAACTGCCTGCAGAGATCGAGCGGTTGGAGGCCGAGATCGCCAAGCTTGAGGAGCTGTTTGCCGACCCCGAGCTCTACACCCGCGAGCCGGTCAAGTTTCAGAAGGCGACCGGGGCGCTGGTTCAGCGGCAGGGAAAGCTTGCAGCCGCCCCGGAGGAGGGGCTGGTG
>NZ_JBFOMD010000008.1:0-491284 GCF_040830605.1 Ruegeria sp. | reverse complement strand
CACCAGATTCGCTCTCCTTCAACACGCTGATGATCTGTTCTTCGGTGAAACGCTTCCGCTTCATGGGTCTTCCTCCTTAGTCCATTCAAAGGTGGAAAATTCCAGTTCGCAATGGCCCGAAAATCGGGGGGAAGGTCAGCTGCACCATGACGCGTTCTTACCCGCGTTCGAAAAGATCACGGAAAACGAGGCATTCACTTCCTGAACCCTCACGGCTGATTGGAATTGTTTTTGGGGACCCGGACCCATCAAGCGCGGGGACCGCAGGAGACGCCGCACGGTGGGGCGGATCAAGCGCGGCGATGGGGAGGACGGCGAACCCGTCGGAGCCCATCATGCCGGGCCAGACGCCCGGCAGGTTTCTCGAAAGTCTGCGCGTATTTTCTGGTTCAGAAGCGCGCAGACATCATTTTTCCGAAACGCTACAACACAAGAAATCGCGAACATCGCTGAACAGATGTTACGGTCAGGCGATCCCGCATTTGATCTATCAAAATAGCAGAGGTCACGGAATGACGTCTGCCCAATCTGTTTATCTGCCAAAGAATTCGGCAACTGCGTCCGTCGACGCCTTTACTGCCTCGGGCTTGTAGTAGAAGTCCACATGGCTGAACTCATCAAACGCCAATTCCTCATGTTCGTTGGTCAACTTCGCGACAAACTGGGTGGAGCATGGCGCGGTAAAGGCCGTGCTGCTGTAAATTGTCAGGGATGGCTGCACGATCTTGTCGGCATAAGCTTCCCCGATGGAAATCAGAGACTGCATGCCCTGATCTCCGATATGCATGTTGGTGTAGGTCGGAACCGCGACCGGGCCTTTGACCCCATCGCGCCCGTAGTAGTCGTAAGACTCACCAGCCATCGGATTAACGCCCGATCCGACAAAGTCCTCTCGGGATTGCTCATCATTGAGGCCAAAGGGAGCGACATAATCCGGTTCGCCTGTTTCATACATCTTCTGCATCGACGCATTCGAGGCCGCGATTTGCTGATTAACCATGTTGCGGTCGGTCCATTGAAAACCATCAGCCGCCATCATGCCGGAAACCATGGCAATCTTCTTGATCCGGTGATCGGTCACAGCAGACGATGCGATGATTGAACCGCCTTGGCAGACGCCCAGACCGTAAATCTCGTCAACGAACGGCAGAGTGCCGAGGTATGACACCGCGTCCCAAGTGTTTTCAATCAGCCGAAACATGTAGCGGGATTGCTTATGCTCCCCAGGCAGCGCCGGGGAGTCCCCCATGCCGAGGTAGTCGAATCCGAGGTAGATGAAGCCCCGTGCAGCCATTTCCGGGCCGTAAGTGGCCGGGATCTGATCTTTGACCTGCGGGAACGGGCTGGCCCCAACGATTGCTTTGTAGGTCTTGGTCTCATCAAAGCCTTCGGGCAGGTAAAGATCGCCGGCCAGATCCATACCAAAGGATTTGAAGGTGACTTCGTTTTTGCCTGCGGTCAGATGTTGGGTCGTCATGGTCTTGGTCCTTTCGGGGTCAGGCAGCTTTGCGCCTTGCTAAAGTAAATTATTGTGTTTACTTATGGTGGGGAGATGGCGTTTGTAAACACATCTTTTTACTTTTTGAGGTAGAAATCGTGAAACGCACTGAAAAGAAAAGAAAAGATATCATCGATGCGGCCATCGATGAGTTCAAAGAGCAGGGGTTTCTGGGGGCAAAGACCACTTCAATCGCCAAAAAAGCGAACGTATCGAGTCGCACGCTCTACAATCATTTCGAGAGCAAGGAGGCCCTATTCGAGGCGATCTCACAGATCATGCTGGAGCAGAACCGGAGCATGGAGCCAGTGCCTTATGATCCGGATCGCGACTTCGTCGAGCAATTGAAGGAAGCCTTGTGGCGCTACATTGGGGTGATCACAGATGAGACCGCCATCGGATTAAACCGGATGGTTATCTCAGAATTGATCCGTGACCTTGACCGGTCCCGGCAATTCTTCAGTGAAACCGCGACACATGACTACCCGATAACGAGGCTGATCAGCGAAGCCATGGATGCAGGTGTAGTCCGAAAAACTGATCCGGTTTTTGCGACCAACCAGCTTTTGGCACTCGTCAAAAACTTCTTCTTCTGGCCGGAGTTCTTCCTCGGTGAGAACCCAACGCCGAAGGACGTACTGGACGATTGCGTCGCGATGTTCCTCACCCACTACAAAACAGACGTTTGCCCGGTCATCACTTAAGACAGCAATGTTGCGCATCGTAGTCTTCACCGAAACAGAGCTCGATAGGCCGATTTTCGCAACCAATGCACGATTTGCAGCGTCATAACAAACCGCGAACGTCGCAGTAGCGGTTTTATGTGAAGCGATCTCTGGTTGAGTGATGGCCGTTCAGTGGAACAAGTACGAAAGGCAGCCTTGCGGGACGAAGCGGTCCTTCATAAGCGTTGCTTCAGTGTTAGCTTTGCCCCGCCAAGCTGCCGTTAGCAATCTCTTGCGGATACCAATCCTTTAAGACGGAACTCCGGCACTTTGTAAGCTGTCGAGAACCAGTCGACGCGCTTCGATACTCCTGATTGGCAGTACTTGCTCGTATCGCGTCGTCGTCACATCTGGGTGCTTTCTTAGCAGTTCTTCAGCAGTATTTTTTGCATCATCTAGTCGTTCGAGCTTTGCGTAAATTGTTATGAGGACCCAATAGGTAGAATCCCATCCAGAGCTCATCGCCAGAGCACGCTGTGCGAGTTCTAGTGCTCGTTCTGGTGCACCCGCAACCAGGTGACCAAAGGCAGTGACAGTTAGGTAGCCGAAATAATTCGGATCTTTCGGGCAAAGATCAAGTGCACGGCCCAGTAGATCAAGGCCGTCGCTGAGTTCGTCGCCAAATACAAGAGCGCAGCCTGCCATCGCATTGACGAAACCGGAACCCGGATTGATATCCACGGCCCGCTTTACAGCGTCTAAACCTGACAAATAGTCCGTGCCAGTCATAGCAAGGACGAACCCACCAAGAACAATCGAATGCGCATCATCGCTTTCATTGGTTAACACTCGGCGAGCCTTTGAAACTGCCAGGCCAACATCATCATCACCAAATGGCACCCACAATCGAGTGGCACGCTGCACTAAACACCAGCCAATATGTGCCAAGGCAGGCGAAAAATCCGGATCTATGTCTGTCGCTTTGGTCAACAACTCAAGTGCTTTCAGGTTGGCATCAGAATGAGATGCATAGACATGTGGCAGCGCCTGGAGATAAAGATCGTAAGCCGCCATGTGCTCCACCGGTTTTCGGCGTGCGCGTTCAATTTCAGCTTTACGTATAGTTGGTTCTAAGGCGCCTACGACCTTGGCGGTGACTTTGTCTTGAAGTGCAAAGACATCATTGAACACACCGTCAAACTTCTCGGCCCAAAGATGATTTCCCGTCTTTGCGTCAATCAATTGACCTGTAATACGAATTCGGTCACCCGATCTTCGAGCGCTTCCTTCCAGCACATATCTCACGCCGAGATCGCGTCCAACCTGCGTTATGTCAACGGCGCTGCCTTTGTAAACGAAACTGGAGTTCCTCGCGATTACAAAAAGCTGCTCGAATCTGGACAAAGCCGTGAGGATGTCTTCTGCCATTCCGTCCACGAAGTATTCCTGATCGGCGTCTCCAGACATATTTGTAAAAGGCAGAACTGCGATAGATGGCTTATCAAGAGCATTCCGGACAGTATCGGCATATTCGCCGGTTGGAGGGTCAGCGGGACTTCCGACTTCCAACGCATAGACCTTTAAGGGTTCGCTGATGTTCTTTAGCGACTTCGTTCCCAAGTCCGTAACTGACAAGTCGAGCCGGGCCCGAACCTGACGATACGCGTCTTCAGATATGCAGATGGCGCCAGGATCAGATATACTTTCCAGACGCGCAGCGATGTTGACGCCGTCCCCCATAAGATCACCGTCGCCTTCTTCGACAACATCTCCGAGATGGATACCCATCCGGAATTCTACGCGGCTATCTTGAGGTAATCCGGCGTTTCGTTCGTTCATCGCACGTTGGATTGCGACCGCGCATCGAACGGCTTCGACCACGCTTCGAAATTCAATGAGCGATCCATCTCCGGTTCGCTTCACCAGGCGACCTTTGTGCACATCGATTGCTGGCTCGACAACATCATTGCGAAGGGTGCGTAGCCGGGCCAGAGTACCTTCTTCGTCAGCACCCGTCAGACGGCTGAAACCAACTATGTCCGTTACCAATATTGCTGCAAGCTTGCGGTTCTCTAGCATTGCGCCGCACCTCACCGGTTCGTTTGGAATTTCGGATTAAACTCAATAAGAACAACGTCTGGTGCGCTGAGGTGCGCGACCTTTTCCGAGGCTTCGCAGTCACGGATTGCGATCACTCGGTGATGCCTGATCAGCCCTGTTGGCTACCGGACATAATCCATCGGGCACATTCCTCTCCAAGTTGAGTTTTTGCAGTCTCTTCATACTTATCTATGAGGGATTGCGGCAGTGTATCCCGCCACCGGCCATTCATCCCTTTGTGAATAAACGTGCGGGCGCCTCCCTGCCAAAATGCACCTCCTAAAGGCGCCGATTGAGCTGCGTTTGTTTTCATATAGTCGAACGAGCAGTGTTCAAGAGCGCGTTCCATTGTCTCTTCGTCAACGGTCACATCGATGAAGTCGGCTATCCGAGACATTTGTCCTTCCAGATCAGCCTTCAAATCAGAAAAATGAACCAGCAACACGTTTGGCAGGTCCCTTATCTCCCACCACGAGCGGACGCTTTCCCAGAATGACCAGAACGGCGCGCCGTCGTTTTCCAACCAATGCTGGAAATACTCGATCTCTGAGCGTGCAGGCGCGCCAATAGCCGGCCCTACGCGCCCCGGCGAATTGTTCAGCGCGTCGTACCAAGCTTCGTTTGCGTTTGCATGATGGTTATACAACGACCAGACAATATCGCGCCCGTCGCGCCCAACATAAATGTACTTGCATTTGTCATGGAACACGAGCGCATCGACAGGTAAATGCGTTTTCATAAAACGGCGATGGGTCTGCGCCTCGATCATTGCGAGTTTCACTTCTTTTGGCGGGACGCGCAGGTCGACCCAAGGGCTCATTTCTGAAACGGCAATTCCTTCTTGTGCATCAAACAAGAGCTGACCCACGATCTGTTGCATCCAAGTGGTTCCTGACTTTGCATAAGTCCCAATGATGATGTCGTCGTCGCGAAACCGTACGTCTTCCCACACTGTGCTATCGATGTGATGATTATGAATGTCTCGGGTTTTTTCCGGTAAGCCGCGCACTGCAGGATCCTCGCAAGTTCAACAGTTGGGTGCTAGGATACCTACGAGCCCCCTCTGCACAAATACAGAATAGTGATGTGCTATTCTGCATTCTTGCAGACTGACGTGTGAGAGACCGGCGATGTTCAATTGGAATGACATTAGAGTTTTTCTCGCGGTAGCTGAGGAAGGGTCGACACTCGCAGCAGCCAGTGTTGTTGGACTGAACCAAACAACAGTAGCTCGCCGTATTGATGCGCTTGAGCACTCTTTGAAGTTAAAGCTATTTGATCGTGACAATCGCGGATATGAAATAACAGCTCAGGGCATGGTGCTACTGGATGTAGCTAGAACCATGCGGAATTCAGCAACATCGGTAATTTCGACCGCCGAACAGCTGACGCGTGATGATCAAGGTGTGATCCGTTTTGCCGGTAACGCTGAGGCTATGCAGCGATTTGGCGTTGGTTTGGTATCAAGCTTTCGGGAAAAGAACGCGGACATTGCGTTTGAGTTGATGATCGACGTCGCTTGGAACAAGGATCAGCCACCTCTCGAGACCGGAAAGGCCGATCTGGCACTTCGACCATTGGACGAGATTTCGGGTGATGCGCTCGTCGCCAAGAAACTTGCCAGGTTCCCCTTAGGCGTGTACTGCAGCCAGTCCTACGATCAAAAATACACGGCGCCAAAAACACTTAAAGAGATAAAAAACCATAAGTTCCTAGTTTATTCGAACGATGTCGCGAAAGTTATGAAAGCGGTCGATTGGTTAAACCTGCAACTCAAAGACAGTCAGGTTCTTTATCAGGTTAACGCCGTAGCCAGCATGGTTGCGGCTTTGCAAACAGGGGTCGGTCTAGGGTTGCTACCATGTGTGACAGGTGATGCGCATCCCGATCTCGTGCGGTGCTTCCAGCACGATGAGCTTCACCATACTCTTTGGTTGGTCGCTTCTCAGGAAAGTTACAGACGCCCGGCGGTTCGAAGCTTCATGGCTTTTGCCGGCCAACACTTTAAAAAGTTTGAGCGTAATTGATGTTCGGTTAGATCAATGTAGTAGGCAGCATCTTTTTGGATTTCATAAATTGGTCCAATACGTATTGAGCGGCAAGGCCTGCAGCTGAGCTTCGCATCCCGAAGACGCACCAGCCTATTTTGCGCCAAGTACCAAACTGGACTCGCCAGATCAGGCTGCACGTAGCCGCTTCGATAGTCAGCCTACCTTTTTGAGACTTGGTTAAACCAAGTCAGGCCCGCATCTGCCTGGCCTGCGATCCTTGTTCAAAGCGCATGTTGTCGCAAGACCCACGCCAAACCAACGCGGAATACCGGTCGCTTCAGGTAGGATTCTGCGAGCTAATCGACGATTTCGCATGCAATCTGCGGAATATGCGCTTGATTGCGGACATTCGATTGCGATGCAGAAAATTGCAGAAAGGGCTCCTTTGAGACATTCGCCGCGTCCCGCATAAGTGTCAGGTTTTGAGTTCTCGGAGGCAAGGCCTTAGATAAAAGCCCCTACACATCGCAGTTCGGGTGTTATATGCACCGGTCTCTCGTTGAACGCCCGATCTGCTGTCACATGCCTTCGATATTGGCATTTCAAACCTCGGCAAATTCCTTAACGATGTGCCTCAGCAAGCTATTACCCTCGGCCATGAGGTCGAGGCGATCTTCGTTCTTTTTCACATCGGATGCCCACGCCATTTGATCTTGGATGAAATCGTCAATGATCGCTATGCGTTGTCCACGGCCCATTTCCTTGGTTTTGCTTTTAAGCACCAAAAGTCTGTCTATATGCCCGATAAGTTCGGGAGACAGGTCCTGATCTTTAACAAGATCATGCAGGTTCATCGGCGGCGGTGTGTCGGGTATCTGCCTGATCCAGGAGATCACCAAGGCGGGTCTCAGTATGTAGAAATACGTTTTGAAGCTCACCTCCTGGCTCTCACCAACATGCTTGTCCCACTGTTTCTGCGCCAAGTTTCGATAGTGGTGCAGACAGGATTCGCCGAAGGTCGTCTTGGCTGCGAAGGCAATCAGCCGTTCACAGACCGCATCATTCCATCTGTACCTGATAGGACTGGATAACCATTCCAAAATCACAGGGTTAGGTTTGATCAACAAACCAAGCGCTTTACGAATATCCCAACCGTTTATGTCCAAATCACACTCAATAGGCAGTTCGATAACATCACGACCGGGCTCAATGCTCAGATACCAGTCTGGCCGATGTACATAGGTGAAGCGTACATCGTAATCGCTGTCGGGAGATGGGAAACCCCATGCACGGCTGCCGCTTTCAATGGCGAACAGCACTCGGACATCATGATCCGCTTCCAAAGCGGTAAGCTTAGATTGGATGACCTGCTCGATCTCAGGCGAAACGCTAGAGGTGAAAGTTGGACGGGTCATCGTGTTTCTCGCAGTGTCAAGACAGCCATCTGGGACGGTACACCATAGTTGTTGTCAACAGGACCCAAGGAAGCAACCGCGGAACTATGGCCATCGGAGGCGGCATTGTCATGCCCCAAACCCCACTATTATTGGTGAGCATGCGCGGTAGAGCATCTGGCCAACTCCGCCGCGCGCACTGGTTCAAATATCCGTTGAGATCATCAGATCAGATTAACTCGTTACTCTGTTAGCCATATCCCGAACCACATCTAGCGTCTCTTTCGGGTACGCCCGAACAAACCCGGCGTCACAGGGGATTGTCTCAACTTCTCTTCGATCCAGCGCCGGAGCCAAATGGATCGCGGCGATCTCAAACTGCTCTGCCAATTGGCCCAGCGTTACGTAGGATTTTTCAAAAGCCTGAATACTCTCTTCAGTGATGTAGTAACGATAATGCTGCGTGTCCGGGTTTCGCAGCTTTACCTGCTTCAGGTATCCACAATCCCGCAATAGCCGGATTGACCCGATGCTAATTCTCAAGCGCGCCGCCGCATCCAGAAGCGACAAGTCGCCGGAAAACACGCGCTCCGATTTCTCCAGGATCTCAGCGCAGTCGATAAGAATTCCAGCCAACCCCTCTACGTCCGGATCTCTCCAAACGCCGCTCAGTCGACCTGCTGCCCAATCGGCGACAACGCGAGCCAGGGCCACCCCGCTCTGTCGGCTGTACTCCGAGAGGGGCAGCCTATGACGTGCCCGAGACGCAATGCGTAAGCCTTCAAGCCTATTCAGCAAGGTCTGTACCGAGGACGATGGCACATAGCGCAGAGACGTTCCAAAACGATAGGCTTCCAGAACATTGTGCCGGATCAGTGCCTTAACCTGGACCGGATGGATATTCAGCTGGACCGCGGTGGATTTGATATTCTGCAAACCGGACCAGAAGTCGAGAACGGCGGCCAGATCCTCAAGGCTGACATCTTTCATGTATGACAGGTCGCTTGCATTTTCACCGCGAAGATGGGCGAGAATACCTCGCACCCGAACCTCGCCGACCCCATGTAGTTCCCGCGCGCGTTCAAGCGTGATGAGTTTGGGTGCTGAGATTTCCGTACCTAGAACTTTCGCACCGGTCTGCAGCGGATAGTTTTCACGCACAAAATCCTGCACACAAGCCCTGAGGACTGCTGTCGCCGGGTCCTCTTCAGCTTCCTTAAGCCAAGTGTAGAATTCGCCCATATCGGTCGTAAAATATGACCGCTTGGAGGAAGAATGGCGCCTGGCACGCTCCAATTCAGATTTCAGGGCTTCCGGCCCACTCTTCAGAACTTCGAAACCAGCCGACATGCAAGTACGCTCTTGTTCGAAGTCCAAATCCGAGCGGCCGACGCTGCGGTCCATGGCAATCGCCATACCTAATGTCAAAGCGGCCTGATGAAGATGCGTTAGCTCCAGCGAGTCCAACCAGTCACCAGCGACCCCAAACTCAATTCGGCGGCTCAGGTAGGTTTCAAACGAAGATCGCCCAAG
The DNA here is from genome assembly GCF_040830605.1 of Ruegeria sp. Taxonomy (GTDB): domain Bacteria; phylum Pseudomonadota; class Alphaproteobacteria; order Rhodobacterales; family Rhodobacteraceae; genus Ruegeria. The sequence continues at coordinate 482,103 of NZ_JBFOMD010000008.1, read as the reverse complement.
CGTTGTTGCGTCTTGAGCGGCTTCAAAGATCACATCTTGGTGACGCGTTACTTGTTCAACCACATCATAGGTGCGATGTACGTATGACGCGTTGGGAAGCTGGAGCAGCGGAACGCCGTGTCTTGCGCAGGTCCCAATCGGAAGCACCAACCACTCAACAAGTTGAAACGCGTTCTCAGGGCCCGACCTATCAATGACATCCACAATACACTTCGGACAAATTCGGGTGGTAGCCCGACGGAAGGAACCTGTGGTGGCAAAGGAATACCCGACGCGGTACCGACAGGGGCCAACCAATCTGGATGCCGCCACTTCCAACGCCTCAAGTGGCACCCCAGCCAGTTGTGACAGCCGCTCCAGCTGATCCGGATGGGCCGAGCAGATATGGGGCCATCTCAGACCCAGATCTGAACAGAACTCCCTCGGAATACTGCGATTGCGGCGTGACAGGCGGGCTACATAAGAGGCAGGGGTTTCCATGTGATGATGAGTCAAAGTCAGAGCGAGTAATGCTGTCATGACACTCCTCCATCCGGCGAAGGGTCATCGAGATCCAACCAGCCCATAATGGTTCTGACATCTATGCTCTGGTAGTCTTGGGCAAGGAACGGGTTGAATGCAGGGATACACCCCGACTTGCGCCGGAATGCCTCTGCAAAGTGTCCAAGTCGGAGTTGGGTTTCCCCGTCATAGAGCGCCTCTTCTATCCCGCTCAGACACATTTCGATGAACAATCCAAACTCATTGCCACCTGCATGGACCAGCCGCTTGAGAAACTCTCTCTGTTGAAGTTCGATGGAAGGTATCAGACCAGATTTCCCAACGAACTCAGTAAAGATCTCTGTGATCTCGGGTTCGTGGGAAATCCAACTCACTGCACCCAGGTGCACAACATCTATGCGCCTTTTAAGCTGAACATCCGAATTGATCATCTCGATCAGATCGGGCGTGCCAGACAGAACGAGTCCAACCGGCCAATCCTTATCGTTCATCAGAGACTTCAGGGTGTTCACCACGTCATTGCGGGTTTTGACGCCTTTGCTGATGTAGAGGTCCTGAGCCTCGTCCAGATGCACAAACAGGGTCCTTCGCATTTGGAGAAACTGACGCACCTGCGTCCATATGATGCCCACCGACTTGTCACGAGTGAGCGGATATCCCAGACTGGACAGGATCGTCGTGCCAACATTCTTTAGCGTCGCTGGTGACGGCACCAATAGCCGGATCACTTCCGCCACGTCCAAGCCCTCCGTTGGCAGGATCAGGTCAGTATGATTGTCAAACAAGCGGTCTACGAGAGTGGATTTCCCACTGCCTGACGCCCCGATCAGTGCAAGACCACGCGCCTCGCTTCGGCTGCCCAATCGGATAGCCGCTCGTCTTCGGCGGAGATGGCGATCAAAAAGAAGTTTGAAATCGTGGAATACCTGGTGTGAAACGAACATATCTCGAAGACGCGCAATCTGGACGTCAATCTCATCAGATGGGTCGCAGGGGAGATCAGTCATCCTCAATCCTCCATTTCGAAGTTCTGGGACGATCCCCAGTGGGGCTTTGCCCCTGATCAGCTGTAACCTCGGTGGTATCTTCTCCTTCGTCCGATGACGGGATGACATGGCCGAATAGATCTGGCTCTGGCGGAAGGTCAAAGCTTTCAGGATCATCCGTTTCGATGCTCAACCCCTGGAACAGATCTTCTCTGGCCCGTCTAAGCCCAGTAGGTGTCTGACGCTTGAGAACGGCTCCGAACCGGCGCTCTTCTTCTGAGTTCTTTTGGATGATGGCATGCAATGCGTCAGAGATGATCTTCTCCTGAAGCACGGCCTCAGCCTTGTGTTTCAGCCGCAGCTGACGCGCGGTCGCTTCCCACTGTTCATAAGACACGGCGTCAAAGCACTTCTGCAGAGCGCGCGCCGCATACCACTTTTTCCCGATCTGAATCATGATCCAACCGAGATCGTTCAGGTCAACTTTTAAATGAACGTGACGGCGACGGTCGTGCACATAAAACTCACGCAGTGCCTGGCAGGTATAGTCGATGCCAAACAGCCTCACTCCTTTGCCAAAAACACGCCTGCGATACCTCACACCAAAGGCTTTGCGTCGGGTGGTTTCTGCAAGCTGGGGGACAATACCCATTTTATCGGCGAAGCGTTTCCAGCAATTATTGGGGGTTTCGCCGTTCAGCCCGCGGTGCGGCATGTTGTGATACACGTCCACAACGAACCTGATGAGGATTTCCATCAGCACGTCATCTGAAAGAGAAGCCATCTCTTCCGAAGGGTAATCTCCTCGCTCTTTAGGATCGGAAAATGTGCGACCGGCGAGGAGAGGCATCAGGGCCGTCCCAAAGGTTCGAAAGATACGCTCCACGCGCCCGCGCAAACGCGGTAGCCCGCCGCGAGGCGTCTCAACAACCCCATGCGCATCAAAGACCGCACTTCGAAACGCATCGTCCACAAAAGCAACGCCAAGATCAGTCACCAGGGAACTCAACCCGCCGTAGTGATGCCAGGTCGACTTGCAGCCAGCCGCTATCGCAATGTCCGTTTTATCGCGTGTGATGTCAGACAAAAGAGCCATGGCGTCTTGGCAATTCGGCTTTTCCGCCAGTCTCATGCCCACCACACATCGCGTGGCACAGTCGATCGCGAGGTAAAGCCAACGACGCCCACGATCCAGCTTGGCGAGCTCTTCAGGACTCAAATGATCCAGCGCGCCTCGTTCAGCAAGTATCGTGATCAGATCAACGCACCATTCATCGATCTCAACACGCTCCATTGGATAGCTTGCTGTTACACCTTCCTCATAAAGCGCGAACTTGCGATTGGCATAATCGACGCCATGCCTTTGGACACATGTGAAATACGGATCAAGCTCAGAAAGGGCGCGCTCAACTTTGCGCCGCGAAGGAATTGTGAGTTCCGGCTTGCCCTCCACCAATCGTTGCTCGTTTACGGTCTTAAACCGGTCTAGGCACACATCCGCGACGTTTTTCTTGGTTAGTCTTTTCCGGGTCAAATAGGCTTCGAGGCATTCGCCCAGCAATCTCGAAGCCTCGAGGCAGAACCGCGCAGTCCGGTTGCCGGATCTATGCGTGCCCGGGATCAACCCGAGCGGAGAGCCGCCTGCTTTCTCGTATCGTTTCACCCATTCTCTTAAGGTTCTTGGACTGGGTGGGTCCCGATAAACGTTCTTCTTTCCGGCCCTTGGGTTGCGCCAATTGCTCTGGGCCGCACGCGCCTGTTTGTTTACATGGGCTTCGATGGAAGGAATGACGCTCTGAAGCGAGAAATCGGTCCGCTTCGCTTCATCGACACGCTCAAATTGATAGAACCCGTCGACCCAGGAGAAACGCCATACCACTTCGGATCTCACGTCATCTGGCAGGCTTGCTATTGCTTCAACACCCGCACTCATTCGCACGTCCTGGCGTTCAGGCAGAAAATATCCAGGATCAAAGGTCACATCGGGCCTTTGAAGGAGTTCGGCAAATTCGTCGAATGTGAGAGACAAGTTTCGACCAGTCTCATCAAAATCTTCGAAGTGGTAACCAAAGTCGGTTTTTCGGTCTAATTTGTACTTCCGGCCATCGATCGTCAGACGGCCAAAGACACTCACTCTGAAAGGCAGGTTCATTTGGCACCTCCCTTCGAAAGCAAAGTGTCGAGATCAATCAGGTGCTTTCTGTCGGCCGTGAGTATGTCTTCAAAGATCCCAATCACAATGCTCCTGAACCCTGCGCCACCGAGCCCCAACAACTGGCACAGCTCGTTGACCGTTACTGGAAAACAAACGTCACAGATGATGGATTTGAGATGAGCCTGATGCTCCGAATTTCGCGTCTTTGAGAACTCAACGAAACGTTGTGCGTTGAGGGCCTCTGCGCGGGTGAAATCGCGCTCTGTAACTAACACGATGTCATCGGCAAAATCCTTGCGCATAGCTGCGCGGATCTGCTGCAGCTCGCGGCAGAAGTTCTTCTCCAACACCACCTTCCACGGCTTCACCGCTATGGCCAATCGACGACCGTTTTTTAGCTCCGCCAAAAAATCAATGAAGTGAGTTTTCCGATTGCCTGATTGATCGCGGTAGCTGATGAATTGTGGCTGTTCCCAAACATTGGTCACTGCAGGGTTAGCCAGCAGCAAAAACAGTACGCGCTGTTCCAGTTTACTTTCAAATTGAACGACCCTCGGGCGGTTTTGCCCAGGCAATTGCATAACAACTCCGCCTCGGGAGCTATGTGTTGATCTCCGGGGAATACCCCGTGTCGCACGGCTGGTTTCGGGCGACATCTCGCCCGTTAATGTGAACTCATCATCTTTCATGTCTTTGATTTGGAGCGCCGACCAGCTTGGGCCGATCGTGCCTCTCCACCTTCTTTTGATGTTCCTTGGGCAAAGCCAAGCCACCTCATCGCCAAAAGCGACGACGAAACAGTTGACTTTGCGATCATGGCGGGGGAAGAAGGTGTATCGGTAAGCTATCGATACAGAATAGAAGGGTCTCGCGGTGTAGTGGCTTGCGAGGCCTTTTTCTTTCCTTCCTATGAGGTTGTTGCTAGCTCATATTTGGGCACCTCCGTTATCCATAACGTTCCGGCCACAGAGCTTCGGGAGTGGTCCCAAGCTTCTCTGCTATGGCTTTCTGAACATAGTCGGAGCGCCTGTACCCTTGTGACACAGTAGACACTGAGCTAATGGAACGACCGATGTCACGGCTCAGCTTGGCCAATGAACTGCCTTTAAGCCGAAGGTCACACTTGATCTGCTCATGCTTGGCGAGATCGACAATCAAATTCCCTGTCATGTCAAATGTTCCGACTGATTCCAGTTAACGAAACCTAACAAATGACTTTACAGGTGTCATTTTTATTGTTTAATTTCTGATATTTACACATTTGCGCCTCAAAAATTCAATGCAATGTCAGGCCGTCATCAGTTAAGCTGCTGTAACGCCGAGGGCTTTGCGCCAACGGATGCAACCAAAGATCTATGACCTTGAAGAAACTGGATAAGGCTTGAACACAGTAGTCGAAATAAAATGCGGCAGAGTTCCGACTATTTTCCTGCGAGAGACGCCAAATGCGTGGCAGCCATACCTGCGCCGCAAACTCCTCGCTCTACTCAAACTTAGCAAAACCCATAGGGAATTTGCTGAGCGGCTCGGAATTAGCCCTATGGTTGTGCGTCGGCTCCTGGACTTGCTTGGCGTCGACTATGTTCAACGCCTCTATAGGCAGTATGAAAGGGGAAAGACCTGTTCAGATATCGCCAACGCAAACGGAATGAAGCCTGCAACGCTGTCCAAACTCTTTAGGGAACGCGGCTTTGAGGTGCAGCGCGGGGTTCGCAGGCCCAAAGTGCCAAAACATAAGCTGCGCCGTATTTGGACAGAGACCAAAGTAATCAACAGGGTAGCGCGAAAACTCAAAATCCGCTGGGAAACGGCGCTACGTCTGCTCGAGGATGAAAAGCTGATCGTGGGTTACAAAGGTCGACCGAGAAAACTCTCAAAATCATCACGGCCGCCTTAGGTTTTTCGTATGCGCCTCAGGGGCGTTTTAGAAAATCTAGTTTAGTCACGGCCGGCCCATACCTGTCATTCGTGGAAGTCGCAGCAAATGACTGGTCTTAAGCCCGGGGCGCATGCAACAGAAAAGTCTATTCTCATGGAATGCGGGTGAGATCTATGCAATTAGTCGAGCATGCTGGGCGTTGGAACAAGACCCAGTTCAGAGAGCATGAGGCATGGGGCACAACTACAAACCAACCGCAATCACAAGAGTTGGCTTCGCATACCAGGACTTGGTTGCCGCAGAGACACTGCTTGATTTCTATCGCAACCCCAAAAAATATTCTTGGGTCCAGGTCGAAACATCTGACCCGTCATTCCGGGCCGTGGATGACGTGGTTGCGTGCCTAGCTGATGGTCGGTTCGAAGTTACACAGGTCAAGTTTGCTGTCGATCCGGAAAACCCAAAGACAGCCCTTGATTGGGAATGGCTCTTAGGCGCGAAGCCCAAAGGAAAGTCTTTCCTTCAGCACTGGGCTGTGCCGGTCTTGAAGATTTTGGATGATGGTTGTCTGGCGAATGCTCGTCTGATGACGGATCGAAAACCGGATTCGGAATTTTCTAAATCCTTGAAGGGCAGCCGCGTCAATTATTCAAAAATCCCTTTGCCAATTCGCACGCGGATTATTGCACAGCTTGGATCGGCTGCGGCCGCTCAAAAGTTCTTTAAAAACTTTGACTTCATTCACTCGCAGCCCATACTGGAGGACCTTGAAGCGACCCTCTGGGCGCGTATAGCATCTGACACGGACGGCGCTGGCTGGGCATTATTCCAGAAACAACTCCAACTTTGGGCGACACAAAAAAATTGGCCAGGCCCTGACGGGCGTATCCGCTACATCCATCTCCAGCAAGCTTTTTCCCCTGAAAGAGCCATGCCCCTTCCCCAAGATTTCACGGTACCAGAAAACTACCGTGTACCGGACGAGAGCTTTTTTGACGATTTCTTTTCGCGGGTACTCAATGACGATGGCGTCACGGTTCTTTGGGCCCCTCCTGGGCGTGGGAAAAGTACTTACCTCAGCCACTTTAAGTCGAAACTCGATACTAAAAAAGTTGTGTGTATACGGCACCACTACTTCCTTAGCCTCGATGACAGATCTGAGGGAAGGTTCCACTTCCAAGCTATTGCACGTTCGCTAGAAGCCCAACTTCAAGAGGCGATGCCTGACTTTAGAGTGCGGAAGCATAGTACTTTGGGCGAAACGATCGAACAAGCTGCCCAGAAAGTCGTCGCGGAAGGAAGGCGCCTTATCGTGATCATCGACGGACTCGATCACGTCTGGCGAGAAGGCCGTGATCGTGAGCACGCCGAAGAACTCTTTAACGCGCTTATCCCCGCCGTACCGGGTACCCATCTGGTAATTGGGACCCAGAAGATTGCGGAAAGGGACCTTCCAACAAGGATGCTGGTTGCAGCGCCTATGGAAGGTTGGGTCGAGCTTCCTCTTATGAACCGCGCTGCTGTTGAAGGCTGGATTGCATCACAACACCGCGCAGGAAGGCTGAATCTCGTCCGCTGGTCTCACCAATCGAAAGCGAAGGCGCTCGCCGCCGTTTCTGATGCTTTCTTCGACATATCCAATGGCTTGCCTCTGCATCTGATTTATTCATTCGAGGCCGTTGCCCGTGTCGGCAATGAAGTGACGCCAGACCTAGTTCGAGCGCAGCCGGCCTGCCCCAGTGGAGACATCCGGGATTACTACGCAGGGTTTATGTTGCAGCTTTCTCCACGCGGGAAGGCAATTCTGCACGTCCTGGCTGGTCTCGACTTCAGTCCGCCGCCATTTGCTCTCAACAACTGCTTCGGCGTGGACGATCAGAGCATCTTGGGGCTGGCGGAGATCGGTCATCTCCTCGACTTTCGAGAGATGGAAGTGCGCCCATTTCACGGTAGCTTGTTCGCCTTTCTTCGAGATGATCCCAGTCACTATTCAACTTTTATGGCCAACAGCGAGCCGACTTTGGCATGGCTGGAAACAGAAGCGCCTCCCTACTGGCGAGAGGCGTGGCTATGGATCACTCAGGCAACACGCGGGAACGCACAGAACCTAATCAAGGGACCTTCCCGTGAGTGGGCTTTGTCCTTCGTCACTGCGGGGTATCCGATCGACCGCTTGATCAATGTATTGAATCATGCCGAACAGGCCGCTTTCGAAGTATTCGATTTGGCAAGCGTCGCACGTCACCGACTTGTAAAGATTCGTGCGATAAATGCCGATGAGCTACAGCACGATGAACTAGCCCAGGTCTGGTATGTTGCCGCCGCTTTAAGTGGCGATACTTATGTCCAGGCCGTCCTCCGCGCCGACTTGGGTAGCTTGCCCCCCTCGCTAATCCCGGCGCTCGTCCAGATGACCGATGAGAGTCAGCGAGATGCGCTTGTCGACCGAGCTGTTGAGGAGCTTAATGGACGCCTCACCCAGAACCGTCACGACGAATACGTCAGCAATGACCAGCAAGGTGAACTTGCTCGGGCTGTGGTTTCAGTCGTTGCCGCAAGCAAGAAGAACGAGGTTGCTCGGGTGCTGCATTTCGCGCGCGGTTCTGGTCAAGCGGACCCTATCGTTGCCGCTTTCGCTCAAAGCGCGCGCCTTGCCGGGAATGTTAGTGCCGTCTTCCAAGCCGGCAAGAGTTTCACAGGCGTCGAGTTTGACCGCGAGCTGTTTGCCTGCCTGTGTCTCGAAGGCCTGTCGCCTGCTAGCCAAACTCCGTTGAAGGCAGGAAAGCACCCCGCTATTCGCTGCTTGGGTATCGCCAAAGGCGACGCAGTAAAAGGAAGCAACTCCGGCACAGATCTGTCCACGCTTTTCGCAGGCGCTGACGGCCCGGCAGATCGCCACCAGACGGATATTCGAGGAATCGTCTACAATAATTTCATGTCCGCACTTGCGGCTGCTCTGGCGGGAAAGCCAACAAAAGGCTGGGTAAAGATCCCGGATCATGCATCGGAAAGCTGGCTCGCGGGTGCAGTACGTGCGTTTGAAAAACTCGCGCAACGCATCGCTGCACACTGGGCCAACACGAAGCGTTGGCCAACTCTCGGTGACGTATTCAGTTGGTATGATGGGCAACCTTGCTACGAGCGAGGTTATGACGCTCAAAGGCGTTTCATTGCCGTGCGCCTTGCGCTTATCGACGTCGCCTTCGATCTTTGCCTCATAGGTCGAGGGCTTGATGCTGCGTATCAAATCGACGATGCCGCTTTTTCTGAGGCGAGTACATCAGCCTTCTGGCTCAACGAACTTTGGCTGGAAAAGCTCACAACACGCCGGATATCATTGCATGACCCAGCTAGCGCTGAGACGTTCATTTCGACTTACATGGACGAACTCAGGCGGTCCGTGACTGTGTTCAACGAGCGAGCCGCTACCTTCGGCAAGCTGGCTCTTGCTGCGCACGACCACAACAAACTTCAGCTCGCAGCCCAGGCATTGAGACATGCTGTTGATTGTTTGGTTGGGTATGGCTGGCGAAAGGATGCCTTTGCAGACGATGTTCTTACCGCGTTAGGAATGATGATCGAAGCTGGGGATCAGGGCGCCAAGCAAACTCTCTTGGATCTGGCAGGCGCGTTTCACCGCATCACGGACTACACCGACGGTGACGGAACCAATCATATTCGCAGCGAATACTACGCTGCCGTGGCAAAGCACTATCCCGAACGCATCGCGCCCATGCTGAACGATCTAATCAGGGCTGAGGACTGGCACTATGCCGAAGATTTGTACAAGGAGCTTCCCTCTCTCCCTTTGGCCCAGACTGCCGAAGGATCTGCACTTCTTTCCACCTTTATCATGCCGAGCGAAAGACTCGCCGTTGAGAAAGCCAACCTATCTCCGTCCATCGGGGATGATCTCCGCAAAAAAGTTGGGCCCAACATCGAACACGCGCGCAAGGCGGATCGATACGCGTCCACGAGCCACGAGAATGAGGAAAAGGACAATGTGGAGCCTCCAAAGCCTGGCGACTACCCCCCCGGCAAGCTCTCGGAACTGATTGCTGAGCGTAGCCGCCTGAACATTTACGATAGTTCAAGGTCGACAATCAGAGAATGGCTCAACTATTGGGATGCCAAGGGTCAGGGCACCGCGGCGCTTACCGATTTGGAGGCTGGGCTGTCTGAACCACGACTTCATTTAGAGATCGAAAGCGGCCTTGATACCGCAGCTGAAATGGCGGCGAAGCTTCACGGTCGCAGCGAAGCATTCAAGTGGTTGGTGCGGGCCCACATCGCACGCTATGGCTGGCAAAGGTATCTCACAAGCAAGGACGAGGCGGAAGCTCGGCTCGCGCTTGTCGCTCGCGACCATAGGACGCGTTGGAAAGACTTCGTCCGAGAGACCAGCAAACCCGCACTCAACCTTCGAGAAAGCAGAAACGGATTGGTAATCGGCTTCACGCGGCTGATCTATTTCCTCATCCAGATAGGTGAATTTGAACTCGCCAAAGCCCATACCAAAGCGCTGATCGACACTTTCATGGCGGAGATTGCGCAACAGCCACTGGACAAACCTTCATGGGCTTAGCGGTGCATTCAATAGATATTCTGCTGACTCGACTTCTATGGCCTGTCCCCCGCGTTCGATTGGAAGCCACGAGAGCTCTAGCGGAGCTGATCAAGGCTGGTGATCGCAATGCCGTCGACCGCCTGCTGGTGTGGATCAGCCAAAAGAAGTTTGAAAGTGAGGTAATCCTTGGCCTCAATATCATTGAGGCTTTTAACTTGGGTGCCTATTTCGCGTTTGATGAGGTGTGGAACTCCGTGAATGCCGCGTCACACCTATCTGACTGGCTTATGAAGGCAAACTTTGCTCAAGCCGATAGGCTATTCCCATTCAGATACGCTTACGCTCCTCCAAAGAGAGCGGAATTGCCGGAGGCGGTGCGCCGCTCGTTTTCGGCCTTCAATGGCGTGCCGCAGATGTTTCATTCCCGCCTTTCCCACCTGGAAGAGCAATCGGGACTGCCCTTCTGTAAGCGATGGCAACATGAGTGGGAGTGGCTCCAAGCAGGGGAATTTCGGAACCAGGGAAATCCTTCCTACTTCTTCCAGGGCGACCGCAAGATAACCGGGCAATTCGACTTCGCAGATCGTGAGACTTACGTTTCGGCATATCTGCGGACGCTTTCCTTTGCCGCTTCCGAATGGGGGCTGCCTCACTCGATAGCCGAGCAACATTCGCGAGCGGCCCTAACCTTGAATCGCGGCCTCGCAGGGGTTGCGCCAGTAGACCGACCCGGATGGTCGGATGGCATTCTGCTAGGCGAACGTGACCCCAAGTCGGTTGCATCAGCCATTTGGGCTGCGGCTTCTTCAAGTGCCGCTCCGGGTCAAATGCTCGCGGCCCTACGCGCCGTCGAGGTGGGCGAAACCGGCTATGCGGTGTTCGAGTTTGATGTTGTAACCGGCAGCGCCGCTGCATTAGCAAGCCCAGATGAGCCTGATGATTGTCGATGGTCTTATCTGGCTAATCCTGCTCGCTACGAAGGCGGCTTCTATTCCAGCCCAGATATCGGTTTTAAACTAAAACCAAGAAGGCTTTGCGGCAATGCTATAACGCTTGATGTTGGGCGCGCTTTGGTGGACCTCGTTCCGCATGTGTACCTACCTTCGCCTCACGCGGATCAACCAAGATCGGAGGTTGCCTGCCTTGAAAGCGGAATTGAAATGCAGGCTGGTGGATCGCCTATCGCCTTCTGGGAGCACTGGTATAGCGATTGGGAACCCGCCTGTCCTCGTGAAGCGCAAAATCTAGTTGGCTACAAAACCACTGTGAAGCGCGATTTCGTCGAGGCCTTTTGCGGAGTTAACTCTCTTAAAACCGCTGTATGGTGCAGCGTGAAATCAGGCACACGGCAATACCGCTACTCAGAGTTTCAAGATCGGGAAAAAGGCTTCTGGATCGACATTTAATCCAAAGAGAAATGCCCTTAACGGCCTTTTGCACGTACTGCAGCGAAGGTCCGCAATCCGCCCGATTCATTAGAATAACAACGCGTTCTTGCGCAAATAGTAAATGCGAAGCCTGCTCCGCTGCACCTGTTTTGGGGCAGCGGGATTTGGACAAGCCAAACGCCCCTGGCCATCAGGGGTAAGGCGCTGCCTTCCCCCTCGGGCAACCCTATTAGACAACACCGTGTCCTCGGCTACGTTTGCGGGCCGCACCACTATTGTCGAATAGCATTGCCTCGCCCCCATCCGCGTTCGCCACGTGGCAGATCAGCAGGAACAGGCGCCTTCGGCGTCTGATCTGCAAATCAGCCCTGATTTTCCCAATGGAGAAGTCAGGATCATTGAAAACGGTCTAGGTGCTGGATGAAGGATGTGAGGCGAAAATGGAAAGGTTCTGTCGCTGGTGGCAGAACTATGTGTCGCCTGACAAAAGACCAAGTGGCGGACCGAGGAGCAGCCCAACCTGATTGCCAACCTATGCCATGCACTGAAAAACATTAAGTAAATACAGCAACCTTTGTGTTGTGCGCTGCCATGTGTGGACATATATTGACCTAAAGAATGTTGGGTAGAATGGCAGGCAAACGCAAAGGCAAACATCCGCAGAACGCCCTGACACCACCGTTTGTTCGGTCGGCCAAAGGACCGGCGTTGTATGCGGATGGTAACGGCCTGTACCTCAAGGTGGATGAAAGCGGCGCCCGTCGCTGGATTCAGCGCCTGGTGATCCGGGGGAAGAGGCGAGAGATTGCCATCGGTCCGGTGTCGCTTGTGTCGTTATCCAGCGCGAGGACAGCAGCGCTTGATCACAGGAGAGTGGCGCGCGCTGGTGGTGATCCGTTGGCGGATAGAAGAAAGGCGGCTGAGATCCCGACTTTTGAAGAGGCTGCCCGTGAAGTGCACAAGGCCAACCTGCCATCATGGCGGAACAAGAAGCACGCGGCACAATTTATCAGCACGCTTGAAACGTATGTGTTTCCGTCTTTCGGCAAGACCAGTGTAGCCGAAGTGGATGGAACGAATGTGCTGGCGGCGCTCCTGCCCATCTGGAACGATAAACAGGAAACAGCGCGCAGGGTTAGGCAGCGCATAGGTACGGTTCTCAAGTGGGCGATTGCAAAAGGGTGGCGCGGCGACAATCCGGCTGAAACCGTCAAGGCGGTGCTGCCGAAGCAGGACAAGGCGAGAAAGAAAAAACGCAAGGCCCTGCCATACTCTCAAGTTGGGGATTGCATCCGCGCTGTGCAGTCGTCTGGTGCTGATCCCTCAACAAAACTGGCTGTTGAGTTCCTAATCTACACGGTGAGCCGTTCCATTGAGACGCGGGCAGCGCTTTGGAATGAAATCGACCTTCAAGACTGCGTCTGGACGGTGCCTGCAGGTCGAATGAAGGAATCCGAAGAGCATCAGGTGCCGCTCACTGACCGCGCAGTAGAATTACTCGAACAGGCACGAAGGTTGCACAATGGCGAACTTGTTTTCCCCGGCAGGAATATCGGAAGACCATTGAGCGATGCCACGCTTTTAAAGCTGGTACGAGAGCAGGGCTTTGACTGCGACGTACACGGTTTCCGAGCTTCATTCAGAACATGGGCGCAGGAGCAGACCAATTTTCCGCGCGAGGTTTGTGAAATGGCTCTGGCTCATAAGGTCGGAGACGACACAGAAAACGCCTACGCAAGGTCTGACCTGTTCCAGAAGCGGCGAAAGCTCATGGAGGCTTGGTCAGATTACATACGCGGCGGTGGCGAGGACCAAGCAGGATGAAATCGGACCCCAACAGATATTATCCGCCGGGATACTGCGGCACGTACGAATTGATCGAACGTGCCTATTTCCATTTGTATCCAGCAGCGAACCGCGACTCCGAGCTAATAGAGGCGTCCCTGAGGTACATTAACTTAGAGGATGACATTGAGCGGAATAACCGGCGGCTCGAAGCATATGGTTTGCCAAAGGAAGTAGAGCGAGAGCTTCGCCGTGAAATCGGCACTCTAGTGACCGAAGTTGCTCTATGCCGCTGCGTTGAAAAAGCGATAACGGAAATGCTGTACGATCCTATTCTTTCGCTGTTTCCGCCATTCCCCGAGTTTGAGTTCATCCATTTTCCGTTAGCGGGATACGAGTATGTGATTGGTAGCACTGGCACAAAGCCGGATTGGCTTGAGCACCAAACCCCGCCCTATCACATTATTGAAATAGGCCGCACAAGGCTACGCGCGGTTACGGGACTGATAAGAGACAGCCTGATTGCCCAAGAGTTGCGTTGTTTCATTGCAAGTGGAGAAGTAGGAATTGTGGAGTTGGAAAACGGGAATATCTGGCTCAACGATGAAATTGCGATCCGAGCGATTGAGACCGGCAAAGTTGATGGCTCACTGGCGCTAAAGAACAGAACATCACTATCAAATGTCACCTTGATTTTCGACAGCGAAGAACTGAAACGGCGCTTTCCGAAACGCTCTACGGAATCCAGTCAAGTGCGTGATGGCCAAACTCTGCCCGACAAGATTGCCCGAATCCTGCTGCGCATGTTCCCTGACGGCATGCCAGAACCTAGACACGGTAGCGTGTCGCCAATAAAGGCGGAAATTGCCGATGAAATTGGAGAGCCACAAATCTCTGACGGCACTTGGCTCAGGGCTAAGAATGAATACAAGGCACTGTTAGCCGCCAAAGACTAAGCCAAGACACCACCAAACCAGCCAAACTTGCCGCCACACGCGCCCAAAACACCGCCAACTTAGAAAGTTTCATTGGCTGCATTGATTGTATTTTCAAGGGCTTAGGCATGCCTACTATTGCTAACCATTGAAGCCGCAGGACATTCGTTGCCAGCGGCAAGCGATGGAGCAAAGCGATGGTGGAGAAGCACTACCGCCGCAAGGATGTGGAGGATCTGACGGGCCTTTCCGGTCGGCAGATTTACCGCCTTATGGATCAGGGTGATTTTCCGCGCCCTGTCAAAATGTCCCAGAATATCGTGGCTTGGAAGGAAGGGGACTTAAAGTCCTTTCTGGAAAGCCGGGAAGCAACTGCCGCTTAGGAAAGGAAAACCCCCACCCGCAACAGGCACGGGCAGAGGCAATTCTTTTCGGCTAGCACCATGAGAATAGTCTCAACCCCGTTGCCTTTCAACCTCGAAAGGAAATGCGGAATGACTACCAGTACCAACAACACAGCCCCTGAGCATCCGCCAGCAAATGCGCTGCGTGTGTATAGCTGGGCAAATCTGCCCAACCTAACTGCGCCCGCACTCTACCGGGTTACAGATCCTAGCCAGGAGCCCCGCGAAATCTGGGCATCGAAGCACAAGCGGCAGGTCCTTGAGGGGCTGATGCAGTCGCCCATCTACGCGGCCAGCTACTGCCGCCTATCGGATCAGGTGCTACCTCTGCGGCGCGACGACGGTGTGAACATCGAATGCAAGATGTACCAGAATGATTCCGACACAGGGCGTCAGCGATACGGCGTCTATGTGCTGGTCTCCAAGGTCGAACTGGTTAGTGAGCGCGGGGTGGCGGCATGAGGACCCGCGACCTCCAAATCATCACCCTTCGCCGCAAACACGGCTTGACCGAATCTGCCGCCAGGCTGATCGCTGCATTGGCCTACGGGGAGGCCCGCTCATGACGGCCCCTATTCAATTGAGCGAAAATGAGCAAATCAGGATCGAGCGCAAACCGAGGGGGCAAAAGCCCCTTCGGGACCGCGATGTGGTTGACTTTCGCATTTGGCGCAAAACGAAGCTCAGCTATCGCCCGACCAAGCAGGGCGTGACCTTTGACTTCGCGTTGTTGCCCATGGTGCTTGAAGCGCTGGCCCTCACCCGAGACAAGGGGGAGGTGTAGCGATGACTGACGATCAACCTGCAAATTTGCGGCCTCGCGTTACAGTCAAACAGGCTGCTGAACTCATGAACGTGTCAGAGCGTAGTGTCTATTTGGCGAGGGCGGTCAACCGCCTTCGTCCTGACCTGGCGACCGAGATTGAGGCGGGCCGACTTTCCATCAACGAGGCGCACCGGATAGCCACCGGAAAGTCCAAACCAACTTGTTGGGATCGGCTGGTGAAAGCCTGGAGCGCGGCAAGCCCTGCAGAACAAAAGCGCTTCTACTCAATGCTTCGTCAGCAGGAGGGTTGTGATGGGGCGTGACAGGAAAAACGAGCAGCGCGGCGAACACTGGACCAAGCTTGTTCGGAACATGATGGAGACACCCGCTTGGCGGGCGCTCTCCCCCGTGGCGCAGGCTCTCTATCCCTGGCTTCGACTGGAATGGCACGGACCAGACAACAACAATAATGGCAGGATCGGGCTGAGCGTGCGGCAGGCGGCAG
This sequence comes from Ruegeria sp., assembly GCF_040830605.1. Classification (GTDB taxonomy): domain Bacteria; phylum Pseudomonadota; class Alphaproteobacteria; order Rhodobacterales; family Rhodobacteraceae; genus Ruegeria. The sequence continues at coordinate 466,232 of NZ_JBFOMD010000008.1, read as the reverse complement.
AACGGCTTGGTGTAACGCGCAATACAGCCGCCAACGGGTTCCGCGAACTGCAGGCCAAGGGCTTCATTGCAGTCACCCGACCCCCAAAACTTGGCGATAGCGGCGTCGCCTCTTCACCGCTGTTTGAGCTTACAGAGATTTCATTGCCAACTTCGCGCAGGGATGGTGGTCGCAGGCTCTACAAGCAATGGTCGGAAGGTGCAGACTTCCCGGTCGTCAAAGCTCCCATTCACAATCCCATGGGCACCAACGGAAAAGAAAAACCCCGTCATCAAAATCGTGACGGGACCGTCGTAAAATTTGCGACGGGGAAAGCGGAGGCGGCACAAAAATGATGACGGCCCGTCTCAAATATTGTGCCGAAAACACCCCATTTCAGCAGGGCTGCCGTCGCAATATTCGTGACATCCTTATCCTACCAGGGGGTCTGGGGGAAACGGACACCTTCCACACCGACAATCAAACAAACGAGGCATGAGCAATGACGGATGAATCCGAACGAAAAAACGTGGCCAATACGTACACGGATGAGAATGGGAAATTTGCACAGGGCAACCCGGGCAAACCTCGTGGTGCACGGCACAAGGTAACGTTGGCCATCGAGGCGTTGCTCGAAGGTCAGGCGGAAGCGCTGACTGAGAAGGCCGTGGAAATGGCTTTGGCTGGCGACACAACTGCCATGAGGCTGTGCATGGACAGGATCGCGCCCACGAGGAAGGACGCACCGGTCACATTTGACCTACCACCTATCAAATCCGCTGAGGACGCCTCAGAGGCCGCACAGGCGGTCCTACAGGCTGTTTCGGCGGGCGATATCACCCCGCTGGAAGCAGGCGCCGTCATGGGGCTCGTCGAGCAGTTCCGGCGGGTCATGGAAACAACCGAGCTTGAGCGCCGGATATCAGCATTGGAGGAACGGAAATGAGCATCAAGCAAAGAATCCAGAAGTTAGAAGATGCCCACGGCGAGGGGCTTGTTATCTACATCACGGACCCATTCAGGGCAGATGAAGATCCTGTAATCCGACAGGCAGTTGTCGGTGGGCGCATACTCGAACGTAAGCCGAGCGAGGAACAAGGCGCCTTCACGCGGCGAGCAAACGCTGGAAACGCACCTTTCGTCTACATCGAGTCAGACGCGTGGCAGCTTTGAGAGGGAGCAGACAGCATGAGCATGAAAAACAGAATAACCCGATTGGAGGCGCGGAAGTGTACGCGCAGAAAAACCGCGATGATTTGTTTGCCTCGGGACATGACTGACGAAGACGAGATACGCGAATGGGTTGCCCGCCTCACGTCGCGCATAACTGAGCCATTTGGCGAGTTGATCATCAACGAACTGAACAATTCGGAGCCAAGGCTGGAGTGGTTCGGGGATCTGGATCAGCTTATGGACCATATTGCGAAGAATCCCAAAAGGATCGGGATGGACTAGGTAGATGTGGCCCTGATTGAGGGGTGACAGATTCCGACGACGGTGAGCCTCATCCCAATTCGCTGGCAATCTGGCAGCGAAGGCCAACGGCTTACGGGAACCCCCAATTTCGGGCTTCGACTGGATGCGTTAACTGTTGGCTATCCAGTGAGAACAGCGACCCCCCCCCTGATACTCACATCCCGAGAGGGACTGGCCAACCCCCTCGGGCTGGTCCCTCTTACCTCCCTCCCGATGCTGGCCGGCTTTCAACAAGTCAGCGTAACGCTGGAATCTCGCGGACGTTTAGCTAGCACGACGGCTATTTGATCGTCACATCAAGTTTGACCTTCTGTGCCCGCTTACCGGTTGCTGTGCGGTCGTAATTTGCCTGCTCGGCTTCAAGCCGAGATTTCACTTTTTTCGGCGAGTACCCGGAGTTGAATGCTTTTTGAAGCTCCTTGATCGACTGAGCTTGCGCGTCTTTATCTGTGTTGGCGGCCACCTTAACTTCCAACGCTTCAACCTCTCGGCCAATTTTCTTGGCCACGTTCTCGGTGCAAATCCTGTGCCCCTCCTCATGTGCGCCCAGATGCGCCAGGAACCTCAGCCATTCCTTCTTTGCCTTGTTTGAGAGCAGAGATTTGGACTTGGCATCGAGTTTGGGAAGCTCCGATTGCGCATAGGCCTGAACCGAGACGGTGGTGATTTCTGCGACTGCTTCAAACTTCTTGGTTTTGGGATTCTCCGTCACTGTTCCCGTCAACTTCGGTGACCCAACGGTTATCTTGTACCCTGTTCTACCGGCACGGCGGGTTCCGCGAACCTTGGGGCCGTTTTTCACCAAGTAATTCCAAATCTCTACAAGGTTCTTGCCTTTCACAGGATATGTCTTTGTCGAGAACTTCTTAACAATGGTTGGCATGGGTTCTCCCCGGTAATGCGGAAAAAACTTCACGAGTTATGTGCGAAGGCGCAAAAGCCACCGCCCCACAAAGTACCATGAATCGTGCCAGTTTGCGAATGACCGCAGGCTTGCGACCCGCGCCGCACTTGTCAATTGATCGGCTTTCGCCGCTGTGGCACCCTTTAGGAGTTTACTGTTAGAGCCTTTCTATGGAGGTCTTGAGAAAGGAAGATATAGAATGAGAGAGATTTCAATTCTTGCTGTGGTGCTTACGTTGATTGTTACCGGAGCAGCAGTAGCTGATAACTATGAGCCCCGGGGATCGTGGCGGTACAACTTGGTGATCGAATCTGAAACTGGCGAAGTTAGGCAGTTGCTATTGAGCTCTGCCAGCTACCCGGCAACATGTGTCTCAGGACTACCTGAAGATGCCAAAAAAACTGAACGGTCGAATGGTTATGTTTGGACTGACCCAGATGGAAACCTCGTAAGTTGGTCGAAAAGCGATATTGCAACCGTTAGACACGAAGTGGTTGGATTTAGTTGCAGCTTTGAGCGCAAGCAGAGATAAGCTTAAAAGGCGCCAACCCAACCACAGCTCGGGCGGTGCCGGACAGGCGCGGCCAAATCATATTTGTTTTGCGGGCGTTGTTTTGCAAGAAGCTTAATTTCCGGCTCGAAGACTCACGGGGATTAACGGTGGTCTGATCGGGAATCTAAAGAGGCTTGCCAATTCTCCGTCAAGGTTTTGCCAGTTCCCTGTGCCGTATTTAGGCCAATGGCTGAGCCAAAAGACGCATAGCGCCCATAGTGACGAATGCTGCGCTTGAATAAGGGGTCTGCAATGGCGCTCAAACCGGTCATAGAACGAAGAGTATCCTCGCGTCCCGTAGTCCCAAGGATCGGCCAGCCGTGACATACTAGTCTTCTTTGTCAACTGGATCGAAAACAATGAAGAACTGATGCGCGCAGTAAGCCGCTATTGCGCCAAACAAAACGGCCCAGAACGGGTTGCCGTTCGCCAGTTCAACAATCGCCCATAACACACATGCGGTAACAACAAGAGCCCGTCGCCAGACCGGTATGAAGAAAGCCGACTGGACGTTGAATACATCAAGCAACGAGCGACGCTTCTTTGCCATATTCGCCTCCTGTCTACCTGATTATAGCTTGTGGTCTCACAGGGGAAGCCGGAGGACACGATTGTATCCGCGTCTCGGACCTGATTTCCGCCAGCTTATACAGAGGCGGCGATGAGAAGCACTAACAATCAACTTGGACCAGTCAGATGAGGCTGCTCAGGGCTGGTCCCTCTACAAACTGAGCCCACAAAGACACTCACGATGGTCTTCACGCGGGTTACTAGCAACAGTTCCAGGTGCCGTTGATTTCACATATGTCGCCGTCGTTAGGGCATTCGTGAACGACCTTCCCTCCCGTGCAATTACCTTCGTCGTCTGGAGGGAAGCAGTTGCTGACCGTCCCTTTGTCACAGCAGAGACTATCAGTCGGTTCCAGCATCCCGATAGTAAGGCCTGGCTCAAACGCCTTCGGTGCGGCGCGCAGTCTCCTAAGGTTCTCAGCATCCAGCAGCAAAAGCGGGATCGGCTCAAATAGTTGCGAGGCTGCAAATCGCGAGATTACGCCGTCATCAGAACGAATTGAGCTTCCCTTTTGGTCGGTGACGGTCATGCCCTCATCGCTTCTAGTCACTGCAAGTAGAAGCGCGCCGGAATCGTCCCTCACCTCTGAAACAGACGAGTTTTTCTCTTCGCGGACTATGATGCTGTAGATGTACCCGTCGAGAGAAACTTCGAGGTAGTCCGGGTTCTGACGATCAACTTCGGCTGCAACTTCGCCCCCGTCAGCAGTCCTCAGTAGCGCGCTCTGACCTAGTGAGCTCTCTGCAAATCCGGGTTGAGCGATCATTGTTGTGAGAACTGCACATAGGAAATGCCGCAAGGTATTTTGAATGGCCATTGTTATCTCCAATATACTTTTTTGAATGCTTAGGAGATTAACACAAATGAGACCTTGCTCCTACCTCGGCGACCCATAGGTAGCCATTCGCTACTGCCTCCGGATTTATCTGCAATACTTGGCCCTCTTGAGACGAGACTTTGCAGCCGGTGTTTCAAGGTGCCGATACCGACCACCTGAATACCGGGCGCAATCCAGAGCGTGACCTGCTGCAATCACCGCTGCCCCGATATCCTGCCCACCAGCGAAGCACACGCCTACCCATCGGTCATGGGTGCGTTCGCCATTCAAGTTGCACTCTACGGCCTTCCCGCGCAGGTGGTTCACCATCCAGCGCCGCGCATCGCGGCCTGCGGCTGTGTCCAGTTCGGGGGCATCTACGCCTTGCAGCCTGACAGGCGTTCCCGAAACCACGATAGTATCCGCGTCTCGCACATGCACACCGCCTGCGATAGCGGGAGCGGCCAACAGGGCGATTGCTCCGATTGTTAACGGGATATAACGGGCAGCAATGGACCTCGTGAAACCTGTCATTCCCTCAAGATAAGAACTGGCGCCCGACCATTCAAACGGGGTGCAACAGGGGTCTCCGGGTTCACAAATGTTCCCGCAAATCTGTTGCCTAAATTGGGGTATTATGATACCTCTAGTGTACAGGTTCAGAGCAACAAAAGAGAGGCAGGCACAGTGGGTATTCAGGAGGCAAAGCAGGTGAGCGCCTCTGACGTTGGTGACGGGATTCGACCTGCCACGATAGAGGATATGCCCCGGTTGATGGAATACGCCCGGCGCTTCCATGAGCAAAGCTGCCAGCCCTTTCCGTTTGACGAGGATGCGACCGCCCGAATGGGCGAGATAATGATTGAGGCCCCGCAGTCCACGATAATCATCGGCGAGGCCGGAATGATAGGCGGTGCGCTTTGTCCAGCATATTGCGCCCCGGATTGGGTGCAAGCGGTTGAGCTGTTCTGGTGGGCAGAAAAGGGCGGGATAGCGCTCCTGAAAGCGTTCGAGGATTGGGCGCAAGAGGTTGGAGCAAGTGAGGTTCGCATGACGACCCTTGCCGCTCTTGAGCGCGCAGACCGGCTGCTACGGGGCCTGTCATACGAGCCCGCAGAAATCAGTTACAGGAAGGTGTTGTAATGGCCATAGGGACCACAGGGGCGCTCATTGGTGGCGCTGTTGCCAGTTCGGCAATTCAGGCCGGATCTTCGAGGAAGGCAGCCAAAGCTCAGGAAGGCGCCGCAAACCGTCAAATCGACCTTGAAGAACGGATATACGACGAAACAGTAAATCGGTTCGAGCCCTTCTATGAAGGCGGGCAGGATTTTTACAACGCCTTGCGGTTTGAGCTTCTGGGTGGTGAGCGTCCCATGATGGGTGGCTCCCCGCAGGAAGTTATCGAGTTCACGGGCGCCCCTCCCGGTAGCTACGGTACAATGCCCATTCGTGACGAGTACCGCAGAGACGGTGGAGGCTCGGGTAACGTTCTCGCGGGCATCACGTTTGAAAAAAGGAAGGTCCATTCGGACAACTACCGACGGGGCTGGGAATACCGGGACGTCCCCGTGGATGCTCAGGGGAATCGTGTTCATGAGAGCACTCTCGGTTTCAAGAAGGTCCGCACAGACAAAGGCTGGGAATGGCTTCCCGGCCCAACCACTAATTTTCTAGCCCAACCGAAGTCCCGGTACAAAGTCGGCGACCAGATTTTCGACAGTCGCGAGGCAGCCGAACGGTACGCATCGGACAATCCGACCGGCGGCACGGAATACAGAGGCTTCCAAGAAACGCCGGGCTACAAGTTCGCCTTGGAACAGGGTATCGACGCGATTGACGCCAGCGCGGCCTCACGGGGCAATCTGTTCTCAGGTGCCACGCTTAAAGCCCAACAGCGGCATGGTATCGGTCTGGCCAACCAGGAATATGGCAACTTTCTGAACCGCCTGACGGGTGGTGCTTCTCAGGGTCAGGCGTCCGCTGCCAACATTGCAAACGCCGGGGTAAACTTCACATCCGGGGCAGAGAGCGCTTTAGGCAGAATTGGCAACGCGCAGGCAGCGGGTGCGATTGCGGGCGGCAATGCCTTTACTGGCGGTATCAGTAACGCTCTGGGAACCTGGGGCTATCACCAGTCGCAGAAGGTGCAGCCCAACTTTCTAAGGGCCTCAAACGGTATCCAAGTACCACAGTCCCTAATGACCGGCGTGCAGGGGCTGTTCTGATGGATAGCCGAGCCAACACGTCACCCGAGCCCGGCGATACATGGGGTCAGCTTGTACAGCGGCACGGCCCCGAATGGGAAAGGTCAGTCCGCGACTTTGCCGACTTCATGAACCCACAGGCGCCGGGGAAATCAGAGAGCGCCAGAAAGCTATGCTTGCTGCTTCGGGGCCAAACGCATGAGGAATACCTCGCCTCACAGTCCGCATGGATGGATCGCCGGGCAACGCACAACGTAACGGAAAAGGGGCAGTAAAGTGGACGCATCAATCATCTTGCAGGGCCGACAGCCCAATTTCGTGAACGCGATTGCTCAGGGCATGCAGGCTGGGGCAACCGCCAGAGATATTCAGCAGCGAAACGCACTGCGAGACCTCTACCAGACCCAAGGCCCGCAAATCGCGGCAGGCGATCCGAATGCTATCAACGCGCTGGCGCAGTTCGACCCCATGGCTGCAATGAACACCCGGGCGAAGCACGAGACAATGGGCAGACAGCGCAAAGCGTTCCAGATGCAAATCGAGGAACACGCCCGCACCATGTCAGCCGCGCAAGCCTCGGAAACGGCAAAGCGGATTGGGGAGGGCGTCAAGCAGGCCGTTGCGCTCTACAATCAGGGTGACCTTGGGGGCGTCAATCAGATGTTGATTGCCAGCGGCGGCGAGCCCATCCAGTCCTTGGATGAGTTCCCTGACCGCGTGGCGCTTTACGAGAATGCCTTTGAAGTTTTCGAACGGGCGTCACAGTTGAGGGCGCCGACAGAGCCGGTATATCGGACAATCGACGGGCAACTTGTCCAGACGAATGCGGAAGGTGGTCCGGCGGCTGTTCAGATTGAGGGTATGACGCCTAAGCCACCTGAGCCGGTATACCGCGAGGTTGACGGGCAGATTGTGCAAATGAACGCCGAAGGCGGCGCGAGGGCTGTGCCTATCGATGGCCTGCAACCCCCATCCCCCGATTGGCGCGCAGCTACCCCAGAGGAATCCGCAAAATACGGCGCCAAGGCTGGCCAGTTGAATACCGAAACCGGCGAGTTCAAGCGCACCCCGACGGAAAAGGGAATGGTTATCAGTTCTGACGGTCAAGGCGGGTTCACGCTGGTACAGGGCGGCGGGGAACAGGTCACGCAGTTCGGGACCAAGGCGCGCAACATGCTTGATGAGCGCACAATCAATGCCGCAGCCATGCTGAACCGGCTGAGGGACACCAAGGCGCTGCTCAGGCCGGAATATCTACAGATTCCGACCCGGCTCGGGGCAGCATGGGGTCAGGCCATGGATAAGATGGGAAGGGCAACGCCTGAGCAACAATCTCTCGTGGCCAACTTCGCGCAGTTCAAAACCGAAGCCTTCAACAACCTCAACACTTCGCTGAAAGAACTGAGCGGGGCAGCGGTCACGCCGCAGGAGGCAGAACGCCTGCTTGAACAACTGCCCAAGGTCGGAACCGGCGTGCTCGACGGGGACAGCCCGGTGGAGTTCCAAGCCAAGATGGAACAGGCAATCTTGCAACAGAAACGGGCCATCGCCCGGTACAATCTCTGGCAGGCACAGGGGGCCGTGGGCAACCCGTGGGACATGGGTTCGCTGGATCAGGTTGATAAGATGATAAACGCGCGAGGCATACAGATTGAGGAACAGTTGCGGGGCAATGGCATCACGGACCCCCAAGTGCTGAAACAACAGGTCGCGCAGCAGCTTCGCCGGGAGGTCGGGATCTGATGACTGACTATGCAACCATGATATTCGGAGAGACGCCAGAGACCGAAAGCGAGGGTTATGACTACGCCGCCGAGTTGCTGGGCATCGAGGATGATGAAGAACAAACCGAAGTGGCGCAGGGCGGCGTGCCCGAGGGCTTCTTTCTCAACCCGGACACGGGCCAGATGACCTCACGGGAGATGTTGACCGAACACCATCGCCAGACAGGCTCACAGGGCGGCGCTGTGGCGCGTATGGCGCCCCATGGGGCACGCTGGGCCTATCGGACGAAGCGGTAGCGCTCGGGTCGCTGGTAAGGGGCAGAGACGCTGCCAACTTCGCGCTTGAGAATGAGCGGGCCAAGATTGATGCAAACAGGTCCGAGTACCCCATCACTTCTTTCGCATCTGAGGCGGCAGGTGGGATTGCCGTGCCTGCCGCGATACTCGATGACGCTGCCCGCGCGGCAACAACCGGACAAGCCGTCATGAAGGGGGCGAAAGCCGGGGCCATTACGGGCGGTGCCTACGCGACGGCCACCGGGGAGGGCTTCGAGGGTCGATTGACCAACCTCCCCGGTGGCCTGATTGGTGGCACTGTCGGCGGCGCTGCGGCTGCGCCAGCGGTAAAGGTGGTGTCATGGGCAGCCGGAAAGCTCGGCAAGCCCGTCGCCCGACTGTTCGCGGATCGCCGGTACTATACCGAGGAAGGCGGTATTACCCCCGCTGGCCGCGCAGCGCTGGAACAACTCGGATACAGCGCTGACGAAGTGAGCGACGCCTTTGCCAGAGAGTTCTCCAAGGGCGTAGACGAAGGCATTGACCCAACCTTGGCGGCACGTGCGGCGGGCATGGAAGAATTCGGTATCCCGGCCTACAAACACAATGTTACCGGCGATGTGAATGACTTTGCCAACTTCGAGCGCGCCCGGCGCGGTGTGGGCCCTGACGCGGTTGTGAACAAGGCCCAATCTCTGGGCAATGCTCAGGAGATGGCAGCCCGCCGCGCAGTCGATAGTACTGCGACCGAAATGGGCGACGGGATACGTGCAGACCAGCTTGACGCGGCTCAGGCGGTCACAGACAGGTTGCAGCGTGCAGGTGAGGCCGAAAAGGCCGCTGCACAGGCCGCGTACAAGGCCGCAGACGACGCCGGAGTTACCGTCCCCGCCCAAGTCGCCAGAGGCGTTACACAGCGCGTACAGACGCGCTTAGCGGACGAGGAAATAGACCTCACGTCGGATATCTTTCAAGGCGCCCGGGCCTTCATGAAACGCCTTGCCAAGCGCGGGGATGGTGAGGGGGGCGTATCGCTTCGCCTGATTGACACGTTCCGCAAGGATCTGAATGCAACCCTGTCCCGAGCAAGCGGCGAGGATAAGCGCGCCCTGTCGATTATCAAAGGCGAGTATGACCAGTGGGTTGACGATGTGGTTGAGGCCCGATTGTTCGATGGCGATGGCGCCGGGTTCGACGCCCTGAAAAAGGCACGTGGCCTCTGGCAAGCCTATTCCGCAAAATACCGTGGCAAGGACGCCGGGTCCAAGTTCATTCAGGACATGATTTCAGAGGATGCGTCGCCGGATCAGGTCATGCGGTGGATGTTCGGGGCGTCCAAGCTGGGGTCCGGCAGGATGAATGCCAAACTGGCCGTAAAGCTGCGCGACACGCTGGGCAAAGGCTCGGATGAGTGGAACATGGTCCGGCAGGCCGCATTTCGGCAACTGACGCAAAAGCCAGGAACGGAAGTACCGGGGGCATCGGGTCCGATCCCGTGGGGGCCGCAAAAGGTCAGCGAGAACCTGAAATACTTCTTCAACAACCCGCAGACAAAGCCATTGGCCGACGTCCTGTTTACGCCCAAGGAACGGGGTGACTTTATCCGGCTGTCAACGGCTCTGGGGCGCATGGTTCCGCCGCGTGGGGCTGTGAACTACTCAGGCACGGCATATGAGACCGCGAGACAGGCACAGAAGCTATGGGAGGGCGCTCTGACTCTCATCGGGTACAAGGCCGGTGGCCCCGCTGGCGCTGCTGCCGGACATGCCGCAGCCAAGGGAACCGCGAAGGGTGCAGGGTGGCTGAAAGCCCGTCAGATTGGCGAGAAGGTGAGAGGTAAGAAACCGGTTGGCCCTATTGCGGTCGGCGCAATCCCCGGTGCGCAGGCAGGTGTTGCCGCTGGCGAAGTGGCTACCAGCTTATTGTACCCATACCCGCTAGGACCAAACCCCCGCCAGCAAAGGTAACGAGAGCCCCTATCATGATGGCCGTGCTTCCCTCCCCGCGATTCCAGTGGTTCACGGCGCTCTTGGCGAAAAACACAACGAGATATCCTCGGGCAAGGTTTGTGGCGCTGGTGGGTGCCGACACTCCTATGCCCGATGCCCTTCGGAAGATTGCTAGGGGTGCTTGCGAAAAGGCCAAGCGCGGCCAGAACATGTTGCATGACCGATGCAAGGCGCAGTTCTATGGTTCGAAGCAGGACTAGGGTAGGGGACGGGCTAAAGGTATGGCAGCTAAACCCCGATTGGATAAAAGCTAGCCAAACGCCGCAGAATGTAAGACCCTATGGCTAAAGATATTAATCGTGCGCGAAATGTGCGGCTGGTGGGAGCGCCATGGTGATTTGTCGGTTCATTGCCCTATTTTTGGCAATTCTGTGGGTTCATCTGCCGAATAAAACACTCTCGCAGGACTTCGAAACTCTGCTCAGCGACTTTGATGCAGGAGACCTGACTCACCAAGACAAGCGGTTCCTTCAAACCGCTCTCGCATTCGAAGGTTACTACCATGGATTGTTGGATGGGGCGTGGGGTAAAATCAGCAGCCAAGCCCTGAGGAGGTATTCTCAGGCGGAGTTTGGCACTGAGCCCGAAGATTGGCATATGGCAATGCTAGCTTGGTCCCTTATGGACCTAGTTTCCACGGACGGTTGGAATACCAGGTTTTTTCCCGGTTTAGGTATCTCAGTCCTGTGGCCTGAAAAGGCAATCATACGAGACCAGGACAGTGAGCATTTTTTGAACTACAGGCATGCGGGCAGCAGTCTTTCAATTTCAATTGGCGTGCACAACGTTGACACCGCTCAACGCCTGCACGACTTCACCTTGGGAACTCATGAGAAAGCGGGCCAGCCATATCAGGTTAGAAAGTCCAACTTAGCTGTGTCGTCAGCAACGAAGCGAGACGGGTCAACGCTATACACAAGATCCGATTTTGTTGGAGGGGCGTGGTCAACCGTCATGCTTTCAGCAAGTAAGCGAGACGGGGCAATTCTCGGAGCGGTGTCGTCCAGTATCTCACGCGGTCGGGTTCAGCCGATAAGAATTTCCACGGGCGGGAAGTTGGACTATGTCATTCAAGAAGTAATCACTGCAGTCGAGCAGGCAGAAGAAGATCAGGCTAAGACCGCCGCTAATTCGCCAAATGATCAAGGTTCGGAGGCCACGGCCAGTTCAGGAAGTGGTTTCATAGTATCGGTCGCGGGGCATGTCCTAACAAACGCACACGTCATTAACGGTTGCGGCAGCGTATTTGTTGATGGAGCACCAGCGCAAACTATAGATGCCTCGGAAGAATTCGACCTTGCACTGCTGAGAGTTGAACCCGATGCAACAAGAGCAGTCGCGGTATTCTCAGCCAGTTCAGCCAAGCTAAACTCAGACGTAACCGTAGCGGGATACCCCTATGCCGGTTTACTGGGCGGCCTCAATGTCACCAGAGGCTCCGTATCTTCATTGAAGGGTTTGGGAGGTGAAGCTATCACAATGCAGATCACCAATCCGATACAGAGCGGAAACTCTGGCGGCCCTCTTCTAGCGTCTGACGGAGAAGTGGTTGGCGTCGTTGTTTCGAAGCTTGATGCAGTCAAAGTAGCTGGCGCACTCGGTGATATTCCTCAGAACGTGAATTTTGCGATTAGGGGAGAAATCGCACGGCTGTTCCTCTCACAAAATGGCGTTGAGCCTCAATTGAGCTTGGAAAACGAACGATTGGAACCTGAGGACTTGGCAGAGTTAGCCAAAGGTTTCACGACATTTATTGAGTGCCACTAGCCATCACAGGCGCAACCCACGCCCTTCCGACAAGTGTAACTCCGGCTGATACAGCTATCTCCGCAGGCCTTGCCCTTTCGACAAACCTTGCAGCAAGCCGCGTCGTGCACTTTGTCACCGTTACTTCTGGCCACGAAACTCCAGAAGGACTCCGCTGAAACAAGTGTCTGTGCGCCGCTCGGATTGGTTGGGGCCTTCTGAGCAGAGGCAACGGAACAAGACAGGACAAGCGCGATGGCGCTCAATGTGAAATGGGTGTTCACAAACACACTCCGTCAACAATGTGTTAACCTTCGCATAGTCATCAATTGGACGGAACATGTAATGTTAGTGAGCTATTCCAAGGATGGTATCTAATTCTAGGGAATTGGTATGAGTGGCTTCAAAGGTGAATGCGAGAACTGCGGTTGGATAACACGGCGTAGTCTTAAAAACATGAACAAAAAGCCTTGCCCAAAATGCGGCGGGCCTGTGTACGTTCATGAAGAAGACAGGAGTTCGGCAATTTGGAGTATCGTTGTAACAATCGTGATTGTGATAATTTTCGCAGCTATCACGGGGAACTGGTAGATTCTGTAGGCAAGCCCGATTTACCCAGAACCGGGTGCGGATAGACCATCAATCATGCCCAGAAAGACTAGAGCTCTCGCGGCAATTTGCTCAACACTGTGCGAGGCCACAAGCGTCCAAATATTGCTGAGAGGGCAGGGTGGGCATCGAATTTCTAATGTGGGGTAAAATGTTGGGCATACGCTGCCTCACATTTTATTCTCTCTTAAGTTTCAACATCTTAAGGAGGCCAAGTGGCGGACCGAGGAGGATTCGAACCCCCGACCCCTTGATTCGTAGTCAAGTACTCTATCCAGCTGAGCTATCGGTCCACTTGGTGAGGGGCTATTTAGACCCAGCACCGGTGGGGCGCAACCCGAATCTTCAAAATTCTATCAAAAAGTCCCGTCGCCCCGCGGAAGCCTTATTTCAAAGGTGGTTCCCTCGGGTCCCGTGCTTTTCAGGAGTAGTTGTCCGCCGTGCCCTTTGACCAATTCCGAGGAAATCGCCAGTCCCAGGCCGGAGCCGCCTTTGCGCACACCGCCCTGGAATGGCGTAAAGAGATTCTCCTGCGCTTTGGGAGGCAATCCAGGACCCGTGTCGCGGATTTCGATGCGCCAATCCGTCTCGTGTTCGCAGGCATCTACGCTGATCGAGCCGGGTTTGTTCGCCGCAACCAAGGCCTGTCTTGCATTGCGGACGAGGTTCATGATCACCCGGAAAATCTGCTCGGGGTCGGCGCGCACGACCATGTCCTCGGGGACATCATTGACGATTTCGACACAGGCATCGGCGATCGCCAGTTGTTCGCTAGCCACCACATCCGCCGCAACATCGCGCAACCGCACCAAGGTCAGCGTGGGCGCAGGCTCTTCCGCCCGGCCAAACGCCAGTGTGCTTTCGCAGAGGGACACCGCGCGGGTAATGGAATTCACCAGTTTCGGGGCCATACGGCTGACCAGAGGATCTTCGCTGGCTTCGATGCGGTCGGTGAAAAGCTGTGCCGACGTCAGGATGTTACGCAGATCATGGCTCACCTTGGCCACGGCCCCACCCAGTTGCGCGAGCCTTTCGCGTTGCTTCAGCGCCTGCGTGAGCTGCGTCTGAAGCATCTGCAAGGCTTCTTCGGCCTCTCGAAGCTCTGTCACACCCGCTTGCGGCTGGATGATGCCACGCGCGTCCTCAGGTGCTCGGGCATAGCGCTGCATGTAGCCCACAACGCCTTTGATCGGGCGTACCAGGAAGGCGCGCACGGCGAGAAACAGAAAGAACGCGGTGATGATCGAAATGACCAGTGACAGCAGCAGAATTCGCAGCCCGTAGTCGATCATCGCCATGCGCAGCGGGTTGCTGTCCATGGTGACCTCGATCAGCAAGCCTGCATCGCGCACCGGCTCTCCGATCACCCGGATGATCTCGTTTTCGGGTGTGAAGAACCGTTTAAGCGCGTGCCGGATCAGCATCCATGCCGAGGCCATGCGCAGATCGTAGGTATGTGTGACCTGATCCGGGATAGGAGAGGACAGCATCAACTGGCGCACCTCGTCGCGGCGCAGTACCACGTTGTAGACGCCCGCATTCGACAGCAGCTCAGCCTCAAGATCATCGGCGAGCATGTCGTCGGCCAACAGCGCCAGCGAGGCGATCTGTGCGCGTTCCAGCCGGTTCAGAAGGAAATCCTCGCGGAACCGGGCAATGGACGGCACGAAGATCAGCACTTCGGCCAACATCACGAAGACCGTGGTCAGGATCAGAAAGCGGCCTGACAGCGAGTTCAGCATACGCTCCTCTTCCGGTCAGGGAATCCAGCGCTGGACGAACCTGACCACTCGTTTAACCATTTGATTCTCAAACAGCCTGGGCGAGAAATAGGCGCCCGCCACCCGTTTGTTAAGCTCTCCGATCGTCGGATAAGGTGATACCATCGCGGCAATCTGGCTCATCTTCAGGTTATTGGCCAGCGCCAGCGACCACAAGTTGATCAGTTCACCGGCCTGATGGCCGACGATGGTGGCGCCGATGGGTCGGCCCTTGACCACCATCACCTTGATGAAGCCCGTGGTCTTGCGCTCGGCAATGGCGCGGTCGTTGTGGTGGTAGTCGAACCGCGCGATTTCCAGGACGTCGCCATGCCGCTTGCGCGCATCGGCCTCGGTCAGGCCCACCTGCGCCAGTTCGGGATCGGTATAGGTGGCCCAGGGGATATGCGAGGTTTTTGCCTTGGATGGCAGCCCGAACAGGGCAGAGCGGATGATGATGCCGGCGTGATAGCCAGCCACATGGGTGAATTGCAGCCCACCCGCGACGTCGCCAATGGCGTAGATGCGGCGGTTGGTGGTGCGGAGGGACTCGTCCACCTTGATACCCGCCCGCGTGGTCTCGATGCCCGCCGCTTCGAGGTTCAAGCGGTCGATATTGGCCTTGCGGCCTACCGCCATCAGCAGGTGGGTGCCGGTGAAGGTCCGGCCATCCTGTGTCTCGACCTCGATTGCCCCGGCCTGTCCGCCGATGCGCGACACCATTGCGTCCTCGGCGATCTCAACCCCTTCGGCGCGGAGCCCATCCAGCACCACCGCAGCGGCCTCGGGATCGTCCTTGCTCAGCGCCTTCAGCCCCTCGATCACGGTGACCTTGCAGCCCAGACGTACGTGTGCCTGTGCCATCTCCATCCCGATGGGACCACCGCCGATAATCAGCAGATGTTCCGGTTTGTACCGCAGGTCGAATATGGTTTCGTTCGTTTCGTACGGAATCTGATCCAGCCCCGGAATGGGCGGAACCAGCGGAGAGGAGCCGGTGGCGATCACCACCCGGCGGGCCGAGATCACATGCTCACCCGCCTGCACCTCGGTCGGCGACACGAAAGTACCGTATTCGCGGATGACCCGGACACCGAAGCCCTCGAACCGCTCCTGACTGTCCATCGGTTCGATCTGTGCGATCACCTGATGCACGTGATCCTTGGCTGCCGCGTAGTCAATTTGCGGTGCGACATCCGCCACGCCGAACGGCGCGGCATGGGCCTGTCCATGGGCCGCCTTGCCACTGGCGATCAGCGCCTTGGAGGGCACGCAGCCGAAGTTCAGGCAGTCGCCGCCCATCTTGTGGCCTTCCAGCAGGGTTACATCGGCCCCCATCTGGCTGGCGCCCGCAGCAACAGATAGGCCGCCGGACCCGGCCCCGATGACCAGGATGTCGGTCTTGATCTTTTGCATGGGTCAGACCTCTTTGCGGCCGCGCACGGCCTTGATGACGATGGGCAGTGCCGCCAGTACGCAGAGGCCGATGATGGGTCCGATCACGAACGGCTCCCACAACAGCGAGACGTCGGGGGTCTCGCCCCGGTCGAACACACCACCCAGACCGACGCCGATCCAGGTGTAGACGATGGCACCGGGGATGATGCCCAGCGCCGTGGTCAGCAGAAAGTTGCGGAACTTTACCCCCACCAGCGCGGGTACCAGATTGGCGACGAAGAACGGCACCACGGGCACCAGCCGCAGCAGGAACAACACGGAAATCTCGTTTTCGCGCAACCCGTCCTTGAGCTTTTTGACCGTGCCTTCCGAGGCCTCAAGCCGCGCGGTCAGCGCCTGTCCCAGCCCCCAGCGTGCCGCCAGAAAGATCGTCGATGCGCCGATGGTGGCCGCGGTGACGTTGAACGCGGTGCCCGCGAACAGCCCGAACAGGAACCCGCCGGTCATCGACGCCACCGCCGCTCCGGGCAGAGAAAAGGCAACGATCACGATGTAGAGCGCGACGAACGCCCCCGCCATCGCCCAGTAATTGGCATCGCGCCAGGCCAGCAGGGCCTCGCGGTTATCGCGCAGGGTCTCAAAGCTCAGGTAATCACGCAGGGTGAAATAGCCGATCATCGCAACGGCGAGGATCACCATCAAGGGAATATGGCGCGCCAAACCGCGCCGGGGCATATGTGTCGTGTCGCTCATCGGCTTGTTCTGTGTATTTCGGGTCATCTTGTCCCCCAACATGCGCCGGGGTACGCCCAAGCAACAGGGACCTCACGGCGCCTTGAAGTCTGGCCGGAAAAATGTGAGCCATTTCGGTGACAAGGCGGGATTCTGTAACCTTTGTCCCGGGTTGGGGTGTATTTTGTTGCAAAACCACCCTGAAACCTTGTTTGAGGGGTTTGACTTACCCCGCACTTGCCAGTAGAGGACGGGCTTCGAACACACGGGCAGGCGAATCCGCGCCGCACCCCGACCGCCAAAGATTGGAGACGGAGCGATGAAACGCACCTATCAGCCTTCGAACCTGGTTCGCAAACGCCGCCACGGTTTCCGCGCGCGCATGGCCACCAAGGCCGGCCGCAAGATCCTGAACGCCCGCCGCGCCCGCGGCCGCAAGTCGCTGAGCGCGTAAACCGCCTCACCGACCCAGGTCTGACGAACATGACGCCGCCGGAGGCCCCTGAGGATGGTACCAACCAGCCCGGGGAAACGCCCCCGGCGGCGTCCGTTTGCGCGCCTGTCTCTCTGACGGTGCTGCAAAAGCGTGCGGATTTTCTGAAAGCCACGCGGGCCCGACGTCAGGGAACGGCCTCGATGATGGTACAGGCCCGCAAGCGTGCGCCCGCCGAGGCTGAGGGTATCCGTGTCGGCTTCACCTGTTCCAAGAAGGTTGGCAACGCGGTGGCCCGCAACCGTGCCAAACGCCGCTTGCGTGAGGCCGCCCGGGCGGTTCTGCCCCAACAGGGACGTGATGGCTGGGATTATGTGCTGATAGGCAGAAAGGCCGAGACAGCCGAGCGGCCGTTTCCCTTGCTGCTTAAGGACCTTGAGGGCGCTTTGCGTAAGCTCCATAGGTGAGGCGTTGGGATGTCGGCTGGGAAAGCCGAGGCAATAAAAGCATCAAACCGGTTGCATTGACGGCAATGGTCAATGATGCGCAGGGCTGCGCTCTGAGCTTCGAAACCGTTGTTCCCTCAATAACTAATTCGATCGACACGCTGCGAGTGTAGGCGGCCTGACGCAAAGCTCTTTGCCCAGTGCCATCACAGTATCAGGCCCAAGGTGGCAAGAGCGTAGCCGGCAATCGCCTAGTCCGCTGAAAGCCCTTCAGTTTCGAGTCCCAAATCTGCGCTCACGGATTTTCTCTTGCACAATTTGGAACGATCCAGTAATCGTTTGGAACGATCTAAATTTGAGGGCGACTCATGAGATGGGTTTTTGTTGGTGCCAGCACCATCGCAGCACAATACATGATTGGCGCAGTCAGGTCGCAGGCGGGACACGATGTCTCCTGGATAGTCAGTGGATCTGAGGGGCGTGTCGGAGAATGGGCAAAATCCCATGAGATTCCTAACGTAACGACAGATTTGGCCAAAGCTCTGACAGATAACGACGCATCAGCCGTTTATATCTCTTCCACCAATGAAAAACACCATGCGCAGGCAATGGCCGCGATCGAGGCGGGCAAACACGTCCTGTGTGAAAAACCTCTGGCGATGAGCCTCAGCGACGCTATCGAAATGACCGGCGCCGCTCGCAATGCAGGCGTTGTTTTCGCCACCAATCACCATCTGCGGTGCTCGGGGTCGCATCGCAAGATACGTGAACTGATTGCTCAAGGTCGGATCGGTCAGGTCCTGTCGTTGAGGATTTTTCACGCCGTTCACCTTCCGCAGCATTTACAGGGATGGCGGATCAACGATGCCTCTGCTGGCGGCGGCGTGATCCCGGACATCACGGTTCACGATGCCGACGTCGCCCGCTTTCTGTTGGGGGAGGATCCGGTGGACGTCGTTGCGCAGATGACGGCGTCGGGCATGGGGGATGGCGTCGAAGACTCCGCGATGTCGGTTTGGATGATGCCGTCGGGCGCCATGGTCATGTCGCATGAGAGCTTCACCCATCCGTTTGCGGGCAGCGGGCTGGAAGTGCATGGCAGCGAAGGTTCGATCTTCGCGCGCGGTGTCATGACGCAGGAACCCGTCGGGGAAATCGAGATTGTGACCGCCGAGGGACGCGAACATATCTCGTACTCCTCGCACTCATTGTACGAGCAGGGGGTTGCAGATTTCGTCGGTGCAATCGCGGGGCAAGGCCGACCCGCCGCCGATGGAATTGATGGGATCAAGTCGCTGGCCGTCGCGCATGCCGTCCGGGAAGCCGCCCAATCCGGAACGCGTGTGACAATCGACTACGGGGGCTTTTAGCATGAGCAAAGTCGTCTCTGCTGCCGATGCCGCCGCGCGAATTCCCGATGATGCAGTTCTGACCGTCTCGTCATCCTCATCCCTGGGGTGCCCAGATCTTGTGCTCAGAGCCATTGGTGAACGTTTCGATGCAGAGGCGCATCCGCGCAACATCACATCGCTGCACCCCATCGCGGCCGGTGACATGTATGGCGTCAAGGGGATGGATCACCTTGCCAAGGACGGTCTTCTGACCCGGGTTCTGGCCGGGTCCTATCCCTCGGGCCCGTCCAGTTTTGAGATGCCCGAGATTTGGAAGATGATCGTTGAGGATCGGGTCGCCGCATACAATGTGCCGTCGGGCATCCTGTTTGATATGCACCGAGAGGCTGCGGCGCGGCGCCCGGGCGTGCTTACCAAGATCGGGCTCGAGACCTTCGTTGATCCCATCCGCGAAGGCTGCGCGATGAACGATCAGGGCGCGGCGGCGCCTATTGTGTCTCGTGTCGAGTTTGCGGGCGATACCTGGCTTCATTTTCCGAACGTGGTGCCAAATGTCTGCATCCTGCGGGCAACCACCGCAGATGAACGCGGGAATCTGACCTATGAGCATGAAGGGGCCTATTTGGGCGGCCTGGAGCAGGCGATTTGCGTGCGCAATCACGGTGGTCTGGTTATCGCTCAGGTCGAACGGGTAACTGCTGCGGGTAGCTTACGCCCCCATGACGTGCGTGTGCCGGGCCATCTCGTTGATCTGGTCGTGGTTGACCCCGACCAGAAGCAAACCTGTGAAACTCCTTACGATCCGGCGATCTCGGGGCAGGTCATGCGGCCCTGGGACAGCTTTGCCCTCACTGAGCACAGCGTTGAAAAGGTGATTGCCCGCCGGGCCGCACAAGAATTACGGGTCGGTATGACCGCCAATCTTGGCTTTGGCATAAGTGCCATGGTGCCGCGCATCCTTCTGGAGGAGGGGCATCCCGAAGCGGTGACATGGGCCATCGAACAGGGTGCCGTTGGCGGAGTGCCTCTGACCGGTTTCGCCTTTGGCTGCGCGTCCAACGCCGATGCGTTTGTCCCTTCGCCGCAGCAATTCATCTATTTCCAAGGCGCAGGTTTCGACATGTCGTTTCTGTCGTTCCTCGAGGTCGACGTGGAGGGCAACGTAAATGTCTCAAAACTTGGCAAGAAACCGTATCTCACCGCAGGCTGTGGCGGGTTTGTCGACATCACTGCGCAGGCCCGCCACATCGTCTTTTCGGGCCTGTTCGAGGCCGGGGCCCGGATTGATCTCAGCGATGACGGTGTAAAGGTGCTTGAGCGCGGCCGTTTTACCAAAATGGTTGAGACGGTCGAGCATGTGACCTTCGCGGGTCGGCGTGCCCGCGCGCAGGGCCAGAACGTTTTGTACGTGACGGAACGATGCGTGATCCGCTTGACCGAGAATGGGCTGGTTGCGACCGAGATCATGCCCGGCATCGATGCGCAGGCCGACATCGTCGCCGCCTCGGACGGGCGGGTGACCATAGCCGAAAACGCGACGCTCATGCCTAAGACCCTTCTTTCAGAAGGGCCCATGAGGCTTGCACTATGAGTGATGTGACCCTGCAAGTCGAAGCGGGCGTTGCCGTCCTGACGCTGGACAACCCGTCCAAGCTCAATGCGTTGACGATGGGGATGCTCGACACGCTCGGCAATCATCTCGACGCGCTCGAAACACGCACGGATGTTCGTGGCGTGATTCTGACGGGCGCTGGTGCAAAGGCGTTTTGCTGTGGTGCTGACATTGCGGAATGGGGCTCGCTCTCGCCTTCCGAGTTTGCGCGGCACTGGGTGCGCCGGGGCCACCGGGTGTTTGATCGTTTGGCGCGCCTGCATCTGCCGACGATTGCAGCACTGAACGGCCATGCGTTCGGGGGCGGGCTTGAGCTGGCCAGCGCATGCGATATCCGGGTCATGGCGCCCACGGCCACTCTCGCCTTGCCCGAGGCGCGCGTCGGAATAGTGCCGGGTTGGTCGGGCACGCAACGCCTGTTGCGGCTGTTGCCGGAACCGGTGGTCAAAGAGATGGCGCTTTTGGGCCGCCGCATTTCGGCAGATCGCGCTGCCGCGTTCGGCTATGTCGCCGAAATTGCCGACGATGCCTTGTCTTCGGCCAAGGACATCGCCGCACAGCTTTCCGGTCTGTCGCCGCGCGCCACCGAAGTCTCCAAGTCGATGATTCATGCGTCTCAGGGTGAAGACCGCGCCGCCATGGTCGAAGCGCTGGGAGGCGCGGCTATCGCTGCAAGTGAGGATCGGGCCGAAGGCGTCGTAGCTTTTCTGAACAAACGGTCCGCAGAGTTTTCCGGAAAATGACGACATGAAGCAACTGACGATCAATCCATCGATGACGGCCGATTTGCCGGACGTGTTTGAGGGCCGTCATTTCATAGACGGGAAATGGCGGGATGGGCGAGAGACGTTCGAACGCGTATCGCCGTCTCATGGTGTGGTGGTCAGCCGCTCGGCAAAAGGCGGTGTGGCCGAAACCGAGGCGGCTATCGAGGCGGCCCGCCGTGCTTTCGATTCCGGCGTCTGGAGCCGCGCGTCAGGGAAGGATCGTGCAACCATCCTGCTCAAGGTTGCTGAACTCATTGAGGCCGATGTGGACCGTATCGCGCTCCAGGAAACTCTGGAAAGCGGCAAGCCTATCACGCAGGCGCGCGGTGAGGTGTCCGGGGCCGCCGACTTGTGGCGCTACGCGGCGTCGCTTGCCCGCAGCACTCATGGCGACAGTCACAACACGCTTGGCGACGACATGTTGGGAGTGGTGCTGAAAGAGCCGATTGGCGTGGTGTCGATCATAACCCCGTGGAATTTCCCATTTTGGATTCTCAGCCAGAAACTGCCTTTTGCACTGGCCGCGGGCTGCACCGTTGTGGTCAAACCATCCGAAGTGACGCCATCATCGACCGTGATGATGGGCGAGTTGCTGGAACAAGCGGGCCTCCCTGCGGGGGTATGCAACATCGTCCTGGGTTTTGGTGATCCCGTGGGCAGCCTGATGTCGACGCATGATGCGGTTGATATGGTGACCTTCACGGGCTCCACCGCTGTGGGAAAAGCGATCACCAAAGCCTCTGCCGGTACATTGAAAAAGGTCGCGCTGGAGTTGGGGGGCAAGAACGCGCAGGTGATCTTTCCCGATGCAAATCTCGACGATGCCGCGGATGCCGTGGTGTTTGGCGCTTATTTCAACGTTGGCCAGTGCTGTAATTCATCGAGCCGCCTCATCGTTCACGCAGACATTGCCCAAGACTTTATTGCCCGTGTTGTGGCATTGTCGCGTGATGTGGTCTTTGGAGATCCTTTGAACCCGGACACGCAAGTCGGTGCGATCGTGACGCCGGAACATAACTCAAAGATCGATGGCGATGTTCGGGACGCGGTGGCCGCCGGGGCAAAGATCGAACTGGGAGGGGGATATCTCGACGTGCCCGGGCTGGGTCGGCAGTTTTATCAACCGACTGTGGTCAGCGGTGTGACGCCCGACATGGAGATTGCGGGCCACGAGGTCTTTGGACCGGTGCTCAGCATTCTTGAGTTCAACACCCTTGACGAGGCGGTAACGCTAACAAATGGTACGAGTTATGGTCTGTCTGCTGGGGTCTGGAGCGAGAATGTTCATACTTGCCTTGCGTTTGCGCGCCGGGCCGAAGCGGGAACAGTGTGGACCAATACATGGATGGACGGGTTTCCGGAACTGGCCTTTGGCGGCGTAAAGCAATCCGGCCAGGGACGAGAAATAGGGCGATATGGGTTTGATGAATTCCTGGAGATAAAATCGGTGGTGATGCGCGTCGGGCGCACACGCCCCTCATGGGTAAGATCGCGCGTGGCATGACGTGCGGGACAAGTAAGAACGCAAAAGGGAGGATACCAACATGCGTGCAATTCTGAAGACAAAGGCGGCGATTGTCGGCGCCCTGATGGCTTCGACAACGGTGGCGGCAGCCGGTGATGTCGAGGTGCTTCATTGGTGGACATCGGGCGGTGAGGCGGCCGCGCTCAACGTGTTGAAACAGGACCTTGAAGGGCAGGGCATCGGCTGGACGGACATGCCCGTTGCAGGGGGCGGAGGCGAGCAGGCGATGACGGTGCTCCGCGCGCGCGTCACTGCTGGCAACGCGCCGACCGCCGTTCAGGGATTGGGTTTCGACATTCTGGATTGGGGTAATCAGGGGGCGCTTGCCGACCTGAACGAAGTTGCCGCCAAGGAAGGCTGGGACGATGTGGTGCCGGACGCGCTCAAGGCCTTTGCCAAGGTTGACGGAAAATGGGTATCGGCCCCGGTGAACGTGCATTCCACCAACTGGGTCTGGGCCAACAAAGCGGTCTTGGACGCCAATGGCATTGGCGTGCCGACGAACTGGGAAGAGTTCACCGCGGCGCTGGATACACTCAAGGCCGCAGGCATCACACCCATCGCACATGGCGGGCAGGCCTGGCAGGAAGCCACCGTTTTCGATGCCATTGCCATGTCGGTTCTGGGGCCGGACGGATACAAGGCCGCGTTCATCGACCTTGATGAAGAGACGCTGGGCTCGGACGCCATGAAAGAGGCGTTTGACCGCATGGCGGTGATCCGCGCCAATGTCGACGACAACTTCTCGGGCCGTGACTGGAACCTTGCCACTGCAATGGTGATCAATGGCGAAGCTGGCTTTCAGATGATGGGAGACTGGGCCAAGGGCGAGTTCCTGAACGCAGGGAAGGTTCCGGGTGAAGACTTCCTTTGCTTCCGCTTCCCCGGCACGACCGAGCAGGTCACGTTCAACGCGGACCAGTTCATGATGTTCGATCAAGGCGGCGCGGTGTCGACAGAACAGGCGGCTCTGGCCTCGGCTATTCTGTCCCCGTCGTTCCAGTCGGCATTCAATGTCGTGAAAGGGTCGGTGCCGGCACGGACCGATGTCAGCGACGCGGACTTTGATGCGTGCGGCAAGCAGGGCATGAAGGATCTTGCGGCCGCTGCGGCCTCGGGCAACCTCTTTGGTTCCATGGCACACGGACATGCCGCACCGGCATCCGTGAAGAACGCGATCTATGATGTCGTCACCGCGCATTTCAACGGCGAGTACGACAGCCAGACGGCTGTTGAAGAGCTTGTCGACGCGGTTTCGATCGCCAAGTGATCCTCCCCCGATGGGGTGGCGGTTTCCGTCGCCCCGTCACCTCTGGCGACCACTGCGAAGAAGTAATCTGACGAGGAGGGCGCGTTATGGCTCATTCAGCCGACGCGGATTTCAAGACACGCCTGCAGGCATGGATCCCGAAACTGGTGCTCTCGCCATCGGTGGCCATGATGCTGGTCTTTGTCTACGGGTTCATCCTGTTTTCGGTTTATCTGTCCTTCACCGACAGTCGTCTGTTGCCCAGTTACGGTTGGGTGGGGTTCGAGAACTACTCGAAACTCTGGCGCCTCAGCCACTGGGAAATCTCGCTGAAGAACATGGGCATCTTCGCGGCCCTCTACATCTCGATCTGTACGGCGATCGGCCTGGGGCTGGCCATTTTTCTTGATCAGAAAATCCGGGGGGAGGGTCTGCTGCGCCCCATCTATCTCTATCCCATGGCGTTGAGCTTCATCGTCACGGGCACCGCATGGAAGTGGTTTTTGGACCCCGGCATCGGGCTGGAAAACGTGATGCATACCTGGGGCTGGGAGAGTTTCAGGTTCAACTGGATCAAGGATCGCGACTTTGCCATCTACACCGTCGTCATCGCGGCGGTCTGGCAGACCAGCGGGTTTGTCATGGCCATGTTTCTGGCGGGTCTGAGAGGGATCGACAACGAAATCCTAAAAGCGGCGCAGATGGATGGGGCCAGCAACTGGAACCTCTATCGCCGGATCATCATTCCGCAGTTGCGGCCCGCCTTCCTGTCGGCCTTCGTGATCCTGTCGCACTTGGCGATCAAGACCTTTGACCTGGTCATTGCACTGACCGGGGGCGGTCCGGGGCGCGCCACAGAGCTGCCCGCGACGTTCATGTATTCCTACACATTCAGCCGGAACCAGATGGGCATTGGCGCTGCGTCAGCCACGATCATGCTGATGACCATCGCGGCGATCATGATCCCATACCTCTACTCAGAACTGCGGGAGAAACGCTGATGTCCGTCGCTTCTCAGGATACCGCCATCCGAACCGGCCGTGTGACCCGCAAACTGATCTATCTGGTCCTCGTGCTCTTTGCGCTGTTTTACATGCTGCCGCTTTACGTGATGCTGGTGAATTCGGTTAAGCCGCTCTCGGAAATCACCGGGGGCGGGATGATGAACCTGCCGCAGGCCTTCACGCTTGAACCCTGGGCCAAGGCCTGGTCATCGGCGCAGATCGGTGTGGAACCCACGGGGCTCGCCCCGTATTTCTGGAACTCAATCAAGATGGTTGTGCCGGCTGTCGCGGTGTCGACTGTTCTCGGTGCGCTCAACGGCTATGTGCTAACCAAGTGGCGGTTCAGGTATGACACTATCCTTTTCGGACTGATGCTTTTTGCCTGCTTCATCCCGTTTCAGATCGTGCTGATCCCGATGGCGCGGATGCTGGGGCTCATGGGGCTTGCGGGCACGACCTGGGGGTTGGCTCTGGTGCATGTCGTCTACGGTATCGGCTTCACCACGCTCTATTTCCGCAACTACTATGCCGTGTTCCCGACCGAGCTGATCCGGGCCGCGCAGATCGACGGGGCCGGATTCTTTCAGATCTTCTGGCGCATCCTGCTGCCGTCGTCGGGGCCCATCGCGGTGGTGTCGGTCATCTGGCAGTTCACCAACATCTGGAACGATTTCCTGTTCGGGGCGTCCTTTGCCGGTGCGGACAGCCAGCCCATGACCGTTGCCCTCAACAACCTCGTGCAGGCCTCGCATGGCGTTAAGGAGTACAACGTCCATTTCGCCGGCGCGATCCTTGCCGCCATGCCCACTCTGCTCGTCTACATCGTTGCCGGGCGCTATTTCGTCCGCGGCCTGATGGCCGGTTCCGTGAAAGGATAAGACCCATGGGGTTTCTTGATATCGACAACACCACCAAGTCCTACGGGTCGGTCGAAGTTCTGCACAAGGTCGACATCTCTATCGAAGAGGGCGAATTCCTTGTTCTTGTCGGACCCTCCGGCTGTGGGAAATCGACACTCCTCAACATGATCGCGGGGCTTGAGGAAATCACCAGCGGCGAGATCCGCATCAAGGACAACGTGATGAACGGGGTGCACCCGTCCAAACGCAACATCGCCATGGTTTTCCAGAGCTACGCGCTCTACCCGAATATGACCGTTGGCCAGAACATCACCTTTGGCCTCGAGATGCATGGGGTTGCCAAGCCCGAGCGGGAAAAGGCGATGCAGGATGTCGCGAGGCTGTTGCAGATCGAGCAACTTCTTGACCGCAAGCCCGGGCAACTCTCGGGCGGACAAAGGCAACGTGTCGCCATGGGGCGCGCGCTGGTTCGCAATCCGGATGTGTTCCTGTTCGACGAGCCCCTGTCGAACCTGGATGCCAAGCTGCGCGTGGACATGCGCACAGAGATCAAGAAGCTGCATCAAAGCCTTGGCACCACTATCGTCTACGTCACCCATGACCAGATCGAGGCCCTGACGCTGTCCACCCGGATCGCGGTCATGAACGGCGGCTATGTCCAGCAACTGGGAACGCCGCAGGAGATTTATGACAAACCGGAGAATATTTTCGTGGCGACGTTCATGGGGTCTCCGGCAATGAATGTCGTCCCGGCGGTGGTTCGTGTAGATGGTGGCGCGCCGCAGGCCGAGATCGTTCTGTACGACGGTTCGAAAGCGCGGCTGCCTTTTAGCCAGCCGAACCTTACGGCCTGGGACGGACGGGATATCCTCCTTGGCATTCGGCCTGAAGCGATCACGGATCATGACAGCGCCGATCGCAAATCCGGGAATATTGCGTCTCTGAGCAACCGCATTGTGGTGACCGAACCTGCCGGGTCGGACATGTTCGTGTCGATGCAACTTGGCGGCAAGGACGTGATTGCCCGGATGCGCTCGGACGCCGATGTCCGGGCCGGACAGGACTTTGAGTTTGCGGTGAATATGGAAAAGGCCATCGCGTTCGATCCGGAAACCGAAGCTCGCATCCAGCTGTAATGCAGCCCGACATTGTCATAATCGGATCGGGGATGGGCGGCGCGACGCTCGCCGCCGCGCTGGCCCCGTCTGGCCGCAGGATCCTGATCCTGGAGCGCGGCGAAGCCCTGAGGCCATCCGCAGCCGACCGCGATGCGCAGGCGATATTCGGCGATGGCGTCTTTCGCCCGGATGAGGAGTGGTTTGACGGTGCCGGTCAGCGGTTCAATCCGGGGAACTTCTACAACGTCGGCGGCAATTCGAAATTTTATGGCGCCGTACTAATCCGCTACCGGGAACAGGATTTTGCACCGATCCGGCACGCCGGAGGCAAGACCCCGGGTTGGCCGATTTCCTATCAGGAGTTGGAACCGGACTATCTCGCCGCTGAGCAGCTCTATCAGGTGCGGGGAAAGGCCGGAGAGGATCCGACCGAGCCCAAGCGGTCCGGCGATTTCAGCCATCCGCCTGTGCCGGACGAGCCCGATATCATTGATCTGCGCCGGCGTTTGCGTGGCGCCGGGTTAAACCCGGCCTCACTGCCCCTTGCGGTGGATATCGACACCTGGCTGGCCGCAGGGCAGCACCCCTGGGACGGTCATCCCGATACATGTGGGGGCAAGATGGATGCGGAAACCGTTGGGATCAAAACGGCCCTCGAACATGCAAATGTCGAGCTTATGACCGGTTGCCATGTCACCAGTCTGACTTCGGATGCCAGCGGGCACATCACGAACGTTCGCTACGCCCGAAACGGAATGCAGGAAACGGTTCAGGCCCCGATTGTCGTCCTGTCCGCCGGCGCCGTGCAAAGCGCGGCACTGCTGCTGACATCGGCCAATGACAACTATCCAAAGGGCTTGGCCAATCGCTCGGATCAGGTGGGGCGGAATTTCATGAACCACAACTGTTCTGCCGTGCTGGCACTCCATCCATGGCGCAAGAACCGGGCGGTTTATCAGAAAACGCTGATGGTCAACGATTTCTACCTCTCTGATGGTGGGGGAGGCGCACCGTTGGGTAATATCCAGCTGCTGGGCAAGATCTCAGGTCCTATCCTGTCAGCGGTCTCGCCATTGCCTCGTTGGCTGGCAGGAATGATAGCCACCCGGTCGTTTGATTTCTATGCCATGTCCGAAGACCTCCCCAATCCCGAGAGCCGGGTCACCGTGAAAAACGGCCAGATCACATTGGACTGGCAACGTTCGAACTGGGCCGCGCATGAAGCCTTGGTGTCGAAGTTGAAGTCCTGCCTGCGTAAGGCGGGGTTCCCGATTGTCTTATCGCAGGCCTTCGACCGGCGCACCCCGTCTCATCAATGTGGAACGGCACGCATGGGGGATGACCCAGACCGCAGCGTTGTCGACACCTATTGCCGGGCACATGACCATCCGAACCTCTTTATCGTTGATGCGTCGGTGTTGCCGACCTCGGCGGCGGTCAATCCCGCTCTGACCATTGCCGCGCTGGCCCTGCGTGCCGCGCGACACATATCCGAAACGGAGTTTGCAGCATGACACGGGTTGCGCTTGTCACTGGAGGGCAACAGGGCATCGGCCTGGGTATCGCGCGGCAACTAACGCAGGCCGGGTTCCACGTGGCCATCGCCTCGCGTTCCGCAGCGGATACCGAGGCGGTCCGCACTGCGCTTGGCGATCTGGGGCACACTGCTCGTTATTTCCAGCACGATGTGTCCGACATTGATCACATCCCGGTCCTGCTGGATGCGATCGAGGCAGAGATGGGACCCGTGACAACGCTGGTCAATAACGCTGGGGTCGGGGCGCCGGTCCGGGGCGACATGCTCGATCTTCTCCCGGGGAACTGGGATTTCGTGCAGAACATCAACCTGCGCGGAGCGTTCTTTCTGGCCCAGGGCGTGGCGCGGCGGATGCTGACGCAGCCGACAGACGACTACCGCTCTATCATCTTCGTCACGTCGGTCAGCGCCACCATGGTCTCGCCCGAGCGTGCCGAATACTGCGTGTCCAAGGCCGGGGCATCCATGATGTCCGAGCTGTTTGCCGTGCGTCTGGCCCCGCATGACATCGGGGTGTTCGAACTGCGGCCCGGCATCATCTCAACCGAAATGACCGCCGGGGTGCGCGACAAATACACCTCGCGGATCGAAGGTGGGTTGGTACCGGCCATGCGATGGGGAGAGCCGCAGGATATCGGCGAAATCGCGGTGTCCATGGCCACCGGTCAGATGCGCTTTGCCAATGGCGCGGCCATTCCCGTCGACGGCGGGCTGTCAATTCCGCGCCTGTAGAGATCCGACATGACCAACGGATACGATTTCATCATCATTGGCGGCGGCTCGGCAGGGTCGGTGCTGGCCGCGAGGCTTAGTGAAGTGCGCGACGCCAATGTCCTGCTGCTGGAGGCCGGCGGACGTGATCGTCACCCGTTCTTTCACCTGCCCGCGGGCTTTGCCAAGATGACCAAAGGCATCGCAAGTTGGGGCTGGTCGACGGTTCCACAGCGTCACATGCAGGACAAGGTCTTTAACTACACGCAGGCCAAGGTGATCGGCGGAGGCTCGGCGATCAATGCCCAGATCTACACCCGTGGCAACGCTCAGGACTATGACGAATGGCGACAGCTCGGATGCGAAGGTTGGAGTTACTCCGACGTGTTGCCCTATTTTCGCAAATCCGAAGACAACGACACGTTTGACAACGCATACCACGCCAAAGGCGGTCCCCTTGGTGTCAGCCAACCCGCCGCCCCTTTGCCGATTTGCGAGGCTTACATCGAAGCCGCCAACCAAGTCGGCATTCCCCGCATGGATGACTGCAACGGTGAAAAACAGGATGGTGCCGGATACTACCAACTCACCCAGCGGAACGCGCGGCGCTCGTCAGCGGCAATGGCGTTTCTTGCGCCAAACAGGGGACGCCCGAACCTGACCGTCCGCACCGACGCGCAGGTGCGCCGCATCCTTGTCGAGGGTGGGCGGGCGACCGGCGTCGAACTGCTCGACGGGTCCCGGATCTCCGCTGATCGTGAGATCATCCTCTCATCTGGCGCGATAGGTTCCCCCCGGCTTCTGCAACTCTCCGGTATCGGTCCTGCGGATGAACTTCGTAGGCTTGGAATAGACGTGGTTTTGGATCAGCCGAATGTCGGGGCCAATCTGCAGGATCATCTGGACCTTTACGCAATCTGCGAAGTGACCGGCCCCCATACCTATGATCGCTTTGCCAAACCGCATCTGTCGGCGATTGCCGGGCTGCAATATCTGTTCACTCGGAAGGGTCCCGTGGCGTCCAGCCTCTTTGAAACCGGGGGGTTCTGGTATGCCGACCCGGATGCACGTTCGCCGGACACCCAGATGCATCTGGGTCTGGGCACGGGTATCGAGGCCGGGGTTGCGGCAATGCCCAATGGTGGCGTGACGCTGAACGCCTGCTTTTTGCGGCCCCGGTCACGGGGCAGCGTTCGGTTGCGCTCAGCCAATCCGGACGACATGCCACTTATCGATCCGAATTACCTTGCCGATCCCTATGATCGCGAGATGTCGATCCGTGGCCTCAAGCTCGTCCAGAACATCCTCGCGCAGGATGCCTTGAAACCCTACATTCTGGCTGAACGGCTTCCCGGGCCGGACATTCGGACCGACGAAGACTATTTCAACTTCATCTGCACGCACTCGAAAACCTCGCACCACTGCGCGGGCACCTGTCGCATGGGGGTGGATGAAGGTGCGGTGCTTGACCCGCGTCTGAGGTTCAACGGGATTGACGGCCTGCGCGTGGCGGATGCCTCGATCATGCCGACGGTCAACTCTTCGAACACGAATGCCCCGTCAATCATGATCGGTGAGAAGGCCGCTGACATGATCAAACAAGATCAGGAGCTTTACCAATGATCCGCCATATTGTCCTGACACGGTTCGCCCCTGAAACTTCTGAACAGACAATCTCGGACATCTATTCCGGGCTGGCCCGCGTCGCCGAAACCTTGCCCGGCGCGCGCAACTTTGTTGGCGGACGCTCGGAAAGCCCAGAACAGATTGAGCGGGGATATATGCACGGTTTCACCATTGATTTTGACAGTTGGGACGCGCTGCAGGCCTATGCCGATAACGAAGAACACAAGGCGCTCGGCGGCCAGATCGTTGCCAATGCACAAGGTGGGCTGGACGGTGTTCTGGTCCTCGATATCGAAACGTGAGAGCTGAGACATGCTGAACCTACCCACCGAAGACGGCCAAATCATCCCTTATGAGCTTGTTGGCGATCCGCTGATCCCGCGGGCGCCAAAGGTGCCGCTGACCCGCACCGCCTTCGCGGCGGCGCATGTGGTGTCGGACCCGATAAGAGAGCGAAACCCGTGGGACACCCGACCTGCCGTGGACTGGGATGCCACGCTGGCATTTCGCCGTGGCCTCTGGGATCAGGGCCTGGGTTTGGCCGAGGCCATGGATACCGCGCAGCGCGGTATGGGTGTTGACTGGGCCACGGCGCTGAAACTTATCCAGCGCACAATGGCCGCGGCCAAGGCACACCCCATGCGGCCGCGCGTGGCTTGCGGCGCCGGCACCGATCACAGGCCACTAGAGGCGCTTACGTCCTCAGACGCCATCCGCGCGGCCTATCAGGATCAGGCCGAGGCGATCGAGGCTGCGGGTGGCCAGTTGATCCTCATGGCCTCGCGCGCATTTCCGGCCACAAGCGCGGCGCCGGATGTCTATCACAGCGTCTATCGTGTGCTCATCGACCAGGCTGCTGAGCCGGTCATCCTGCACTGGCTGGGTGACATGTTCGATCCAGCTTTGTCCGGCTATTGGGGACACTCTGACGTAGCGGATGCCAGCAACTTCGTCCTCAACCTGATCGCCGAGAACCCAGCCAAAGTAGACGGGATCAAGATCTCTCTTCTCGATCAGGCTCATGAGGAAGACTTCCGCGCCCGCCTGCCGGATGGCGTTCGGCTCTACACGGGCGATGATTTCAACTATGCCGATCTGATCGCCGGGGACGAAGCCCACTTCTCGCATGCGCTTCTGGGCATCTTCGCGGCCATTGCGCCTGCCGCATCACAGGCGCTGGAGGCTCTGGCACAGGACGACTTGCCGGGGTTTCATTCGCTGCTGGCGCCGACCGTGCCCCTGAGCCGGGAAATTTTCAAGGCGCCCACCCGGTTCTACAAGGCGGGTATCGCTTTTCTGTCCTGGCTCAACGGGTATCAGTCCCACTTCATCATGCCCGGAGGTTTTCAGTCCAGCCGGGACATCACCCACTATGCCAACGTCTTCCGCCTGGCGGATCAGGCACGTCTTCTGTCCAACCCCGATCTCGCGGTGACCCGCATGAAGACGTTGCTGGCCCTGCACGGCATCTGATACGGGCACGCCCATGGATCGCAGACCAACGATAAAGGATGTGGCGAAAGAGGCCGGGGTGTCCAAGTCCACCGTCAGCCTCGTGTTGCAACGCAGCCCGTTGGTTAAGGAAAAGACCCGACAGCAGGTGCGCGAAGCAATGGCGCGCATCGGCTATGTCTACAACCGCGCGGCGGCTCAGATGCGGACCGCCAATGTCGGGCTGATCGGTCTGGTTATCAACGATCTGCGCAATCCGTTTTTTACCGAATTCGCGACGTCGCTCCAAATGGCGCTCGCGGGCAGGGGATATGCCACCGTTGTTGCCAACACCGATGAAGATCCCGGTATCCAGGCGCAGGTTGTCGGTGCCATGATCGAGCACGGGGTTTCCGGGCTCATCGTCTCACCGGCCTACGGAGAGGTGTCCGATGCCTTCGATACAATCGAACGTGCCGGTATTCCGGCCATGCAGGTTTTGCGCAAGGTGGATGCGCGAACCGATCGCTTTCCGTTTGCCGCGCCGGACTATCTTGAGGGCAGCCGCATCGCCACACAGCACCTTCTGAAGCAGGGCGCGCAGAGGATTGCATTCGTCGGCGGGCTTGAGGGACGCGATGTCACGCGCGAGCGCATGGTGGGCTACATTGAAGCGCTTGACGCAGTTTCGATGCAACCGCTTCTTCTGACCGGTAAAGCCAGCCGTTCTTTCGGGCGTGAAGCCGCCATGCGTCTCGCCAGCGAATATTCCGACTGCGATGCCGCGCTTTGTTTTAACGATCTTGTCGCACTTGGGCTTCTCGCGGGCTGCCATGAACTGCAACGTTCAATCGGCTCGGATTTCAGAGTTGTGGGATTTGATGACATCGAAGAGGCGTCACATTCCTGGCCGTCATTGACTTCGGTTCATTGTGACGTGGCGGGTTTCGGGCAGGGGGTTGCGCAGACCATGCTGACCTGGCTGGAAGACGGGAGCATTCCCGAAAAAACACATCGCACCGCGGTCGCACTCAGAGTTCGCGGCTCAAGTGCGGATGGCGATTGATCACTGGTCGGTCAGACGGCAGTCCTTGAGGGCAATGACGATACACCTTTGAACCAGTGGTTTCGGGACGAAGATTTTGAGCCCGAATACTCGATCAGGGCGGTCAATCTGAAAACGGCAAGGTCGAGCATCGGCTGGATCTGGAAGGTGAGGCCATGAACAAGATGTTTTGACCTTTTGGCGCTCCGGCCAGAAACTTCCGAGTGAAAGCCGTTTGTTGTGATGGTTTCCTGACGGGTTGGTCGATCAATACGCCGTTCCGGGAATCGGGTCCCTGCCTACTGGCAATTGCCGCGAGGCAGGCAGAGAAAATTAGACCTTGCTTGTCCTGTCTGCGCTCCGATATTCCCGAAGAAACCCAAAGAAGTCATGGATGTGGTCATGATCCTGTCCAGCGCCCGACGATTTTGTGCCATGGCCGTTGTCCTGGGCGCTGTCCTACTTGCCCCGGCCTTGGTCCGGGCCGAGACGCTGACGGTGTTTGCCGCCGCAAGCCTCAAGACGGCCCTGGACCGGGTCGCTGCTGACTACGAAGCTGAGACCGGTCAATCCGTGACGCTGTCCTACGCCGGTTCCCCGATCCTGTCGCGGCAGATCCAACTTGGCGCGCCTGCGGATGTGTTTGTCTCAGCCAACTCAAAATGGATGGATGTGCTGGAAACCGGCGGCCAGATCGACACCGCCACACGTGTGGATTTGCTTGGTAACAGCCTTGTGCTCGTGGGGTCTGAGGACGCAGGTCAGGTGGCTGAGATCGGGTCGGCATTCGATCTGATCGGGCGGCTCAAAGGCGGTTACCTGGCCATGGCCATGGTCGATGCGGTGCCCGCAGGGCTCTACGGCAAGGCGGCTTTGCAGCACCTCGGCCTGTGGAAGGGCGTCTCGGGAAAAGTCGCGCAGGTCGACAATGTAAGGGCCGCATTGGCGCTGGTCGCGACTGGAGCCGCGCCGCTGGGGATAGTCTACGCCACCGATGCACTTGCCGAGGAGCGCGTTCAGATCGTGGCCCATATCCCCGAAACGGCGCATCCGCCCATCGTTTACCCGGCAGCCGTCACCATGCGCGGCGGCACGGAGGCGCGTGAATTTCTGACCTATCTGCAAGGCGATACGGCACAGCGGATATTTTCGGAGCAGGGATTTACCCTGCCCGAGGAGTAGGCCCGTGGACTGGCTGAGCCCGCAAGAGTGGAGCGCGCTTGCCCTGTCGCTGCGGGTGTCGTTCTGGGCCACGCTGGTCTCGCTGCCGCTAGGGGTTCTGGCCGCCTATGCGCTGGCCCGCTGGCGGTTTCCGGGGCGGCAGATTCTGAACGGGCTGGTGCATCTGCCGCTGATCATGCCGCCGGTGGTGACCGGGTATCTGCTGCTGTTGACTTTCGGCACGCAAGGACCGGTGGGCGGGTTGCTGGAACAGATGGGCATCGTGTTCGCCTTTCGCTGGACCGGAGCCGCGTTGGCTGCCGGTGTCATGGCCTTTCCGCTCATGGTCCGTGCCATCCGATTGTCGATTGAGGCGGTCGACCCCAAACTGGAACAGGCGGGCGCCACGCTGGGCGCGTCGCGAGGCTGGGTGTTTCTGACCGTGACCCTGCCGATGATCCTGCCGGGCGTGATTACGGGGGCCATCCTGGCCTTTGCCAAGGCAATGGGAGAGTTCGGGGCCACGATCACCTTTGTCTCCAACATCCCCGGCCAGACCCAGACTTTGCCCTCGGCGGTCTACGCGTTCCTGCAGGTGCCGGGCGGTGAAGGATCGGCGACGCGGCTGGTGGTGATCTCGATCATCGTGGCGCTGGGCGCACTCTTGCTGTCGGAACATGTGGGCCGCCGTGCCGCGGCTAGGGTGGCCGGGACATGAGCCTGTCCGTGCGCCTGACCCACCGCCTCGGCGGGCTCGACCTCGATACGACGTTCGATGCGCCGCCGGGGGTGACGGTGCTGTTCGGGCGCTCGGGCTCGGGCAAGACCACGATCATCAACGCGGTGGCTGGGTTGCTGCGGCCGCAGGCGGGGCGGGTGGCGATTGACGACCGGGTTCTGTTCGATACCGCCCAAGGGCTATGGCTGCCGCCGCATCGGCGCAGGCTAGGTTGCATCTTTCAGGAGGGGCGCCTGTTTCCGCATCTGACCGTGCGGCAGAACCTGGCCTATGGCCGCTGGTTCGCGCCCCGGAATGCGCAACGCGAGAGTGTAGATAAGGTGGTAGAGATGCTGGGCATCGGACACCTTTTGACCCGTCGGCCCGCGATGCTATCGGGCGGTGAAAAACAGCGTGTCGCCATCGGCCGTGCCTTGCTGGCCAGCCCCCGCCTGATCCTGGCGGACGAGCCCTTGGCGGCGCTGGACGAGGCGCGCAAGGCGGAGATCCTGCCTTATTTCGAGCGGCTTAGGGATGAGGTCTCGGTCCCGATCCTCTACGTCACCCATTCCGCCGCCGAGGTGGCGCGGCTGGCGACCTCGGTCGTGGCGTTGCAGGACGGCAAAGTGGCCCGCCATGGCCCGGCAGCCGAGGTGCTGGCGGACCCGGCCGTTGCGCCTGCCGGCGTCCGCGCAGTTGGTGCGATCCTGCAGGCGCGGGTCAGGGCGCATCACGCCGATGGGCTAACCGAGCTCGATGCCGGGGGTGACAGGCTGTTCCTGCCGCACATACCGCATCGGGAGGGCGAAGAACTGCGCGTCCGGATCGCGGCGCAAGAGGTGATCCTGTCCAACCGCAAGCCCGAGGGGTTGTCGGCGCTGAACGTCTTGCAGGGCACGGTGGCGGGCCTGCGCGCCGGTGAGGGGCCGGGGGCCATCGTCTCGGTCCGTACCCGCGCGGGCATGGTACTCGCGCGCGTCACCCGCCGTTCGGCGGATGCGCTGGGGCTGGTTGAGGGGGCGGAATGTTATGCCGTCGTCAAGACCGTGGCAATCGCACCAGAAGATGTAGGCGGGCGGATTGTCGGAAGTGAGGGGTAGAGCCTCGCGCGGCACAGACCTGAGCGGAGCTCAGACCCACTTAGCTAGCGGTGGAAGGCTCATCAGCACCGCATCGGGGTCATGGCCGGTTTCCAGCCCGAACTTGGTGCCCCGGTCGTAGACGAGGTTGTATTCGGCATAGAGCCCGCGATGGACAAGCTGAGCGTCCTTGTCGGCCTCGGTGAAGGGCTGGATGCGGCGTTTTTCGACCAGTGGCAGAAAGGCGGGCAGGAAGGCACGCCCGATATCCTGCGTCAGGGCAAAATCCGCCCGCCAGTCGCCTGTGCAATAGTCATCCATGAAGATGCCGCCCACGCCCCGGGCGCGCTTGCGATGGGGGATGTAGAAATACTCGTCTGCCCAATCCTTCAGGCGGGGGTAGTGGCCGGGCCCGTGCGGGTCGAGATGGCGTTTCTGCTGGTCGTGGAAATGCGCCGTGTCCTCGTCATATTCGATGCAGGGGTTCAGGTCTGAGCCGCCGCCGAACCACCAGGCATGCGGTGTCCAGAACATGCGTGTGTTCATGTGAACGGCGGGTACATGCGGGTTGCGCATATGGGCCACCAGCGAGATGCCGCTGGCCCAAAAACGCGGATC
Source organism: Ruegeria sp. (assembly GCF_040830605.1). Classification (GTDB taxonomy): domain Bacteria; phylum Pseudomonadota; class Alphaproteobacteria; order Rhodobacterales; family Rhodobacteraceae; genus Ruegeria. Next base: position 429,182 of record NZ_JBFOMD010000008.1, on the reverse strand, counting down.
GTCCTTCATGCCGGGAATGCCCTTGCGCGCGGCCATGGCCTGCTGCGCCCGTTCACCGAGCTGGCCATAGACTGTCGAGACATTGACGCCGACCTTCTCGAACACGCGGCCCCCGCGCATGACCGACATCCGTCCGCCGCCCGCGTCTGATCCGTCTTCCGACTGGCGTGTGGTCTCGGTCACCTCGAACCGTCCTGGTTCGGCTTCGGCGAAGGGTCCCTGATCGTGGCTGTCCTCAAGCGCTTCGAAGGCGGTGGTGATCTCGTCACGCAGTTGGCGGAACCAGGCGGCGGCGGTGGCTTTTTCGGTGGCGAGCGGGTTGGTCATGGCAGGTCCTTGATGGCGCGCATGTGGCGAGGTCCCCCTCACCCTGGCCCTCTCCCCGGGGGAGAGGGGAGCGCGGGGTGGCAAGTCAGTGTGCGGGGGCGGCGACGGGGTCGAGCAGGGTGCGGCCGCCGTCGATGGTCAGGATCTGGCCGGTCATGAACCCGGCGGCGTCCGAGGCAAGGAACTGGGCGGTGTCGGTCAATTCGGTCGGTGCGGCGATGCGTGCCAGCGGCGTGTGGTTTTCGATATCTTCGCGGAAATCGCGGTTTTCCTTCAACGTGGAACGCAGCGAGGCGCTCATCACCGATCCCAACGCGATGGCGTTGACACGGATGCGGTTGGGGGCCAGCGCCACCGCCATTGAGCGGGTCAACTGGTCCAGCGCGGCGGTCGATACGGAATAGGCCATCAGATCGGGATGGGTGCGGCGCGCGGCGATGGAGGAGAGGTTGATGATCGCGCCTGCGGGGCCCTCATCGTCATCGCCCGCCTGCTTGATCATCCGCTTGGCGACCACCTGGCTGAGGCGAAGCGCGGGCATCAGGTTCTGGTTCAGCAATGTCTTGACCGAGTCGTCGTCGGTATCCAGCGGGTCGGACGGGATCACCTGACGCGAGCCGTTGACCAGGATATCCACCTGATCGAACGCGTCGAGCGTGGCCGAGAGCAGGTTGGCGATGGTTAGTTTCTCGCGCAGATCGCCCGCGAAATAGCGCACATTGCCTTCGTCCACCTGTTCGCCCAGCTCGTCGATCAGACGTTTTTCGTCCATGTCGGCGAACATGACATTGGCCCCGGCCTCGGCGAATTGGCGGCCGATGGCAAGGCCGATGCCGTTGGCGGCGCCGGTGACGATGGCGGTCTTGCCTGCGATGGAAAAGGACATGCGCTTCCTCCTGAGTTGCGGCGCAGGTTAACCGGGATCAGCGGCGGGGGCGAGAGGCGTGGAGCACCTTGAACCGATTGTTGCCGGTCACCTCTTCGACGGTCGCGAAACGCTCCGCCAGCGTGGCTTCGTAGGGCAGGTGGCGGTTGGCGACCATCCACAGGTGGCCAGAGCCCGTAAGGTTGCGGGCAGCGGCTGTGATGAAGTCCTGCCCCAGCGCGGGGTCGGCACTGCGCGAGGTGTGAAAGGGCGGGTTCATCACCACGGTGTCGACGGGCTCGTGCGCTTTCCACTGACGCGCATCGGCCCAGTGAAAGCTGGCGCGCGGGTCGGGCACGTTGGCGCGGGCGCAGGTGAGGGCGGTGTGGTCGGCCTCGACCAGATGGACCCCACGGATATAGTCGCTGTTTAGAAGCCGGGCCGACAGAAACCCCCAACCCGCACCCAGATCTGCGATGTGGCGGCCCGGCTTGTCGGGCAGGGCGGTCAGCAATAGTTCGGAGGCCGGATCGATGCCGTCGGCGGAAAACACGCCTGGGGCTGTGTGAAAGCCGTCAACCCGCTGCACCTCGGGTGCGGCCCAGTCGGCAAAAGTCTCGGCATCGGCCTGAAACCAGAAGATCTTGCCATGCGCTTTCGAGATCGGCCCCTCGACCGGCACCCGTCTACGGATATCCTTCAAAAGGCTGTCGATGCCATCGGTCTTGGCACCGTCCACCACCACGGTACCCGAGGCGCAGGTGCAGGCCTGATGCACCAGCGCGCGGGCCTGTGCCTTGGCGCGCGGCTGGAACAGCACCGCATCGGTGCAGGGATCGTCCGAGTCCGGTATGGCGGCGAAGCCCTGCGCGGCGAAATGGTCATGAAACGGTTTGAACGGCTGCACCACCTGTGACCCACGCGGCAGGGCCGACAGGTCATGATCCGGCGTGGGCAGCAGGATCGAGAGCGGCTCGGACAGGATCAGACCGGTATCGAGGGCAAGGGTCAGGCGGGGAGACATTGGAACATCCGGAATAATGGGCGCGGTGCCCGGCTTCTGGCCGGCACAGTCCGAAGGCCAACGGCCTCAGTCTTCTTTTTCCATGGTGCACTGTAACGGGTGCTGATGGCGGCGGGCGAAATCCATCACCTGTCCCACCTTGGTTTCGGCGATCTCGTGGCTGAATACTCCGACCACCGCGACGCCTTTCTTGTGCACCGTTAGCATGATTTCGAACGCCTGCGCGTGGGTCATGCTAAAGAACCGCTCGAGCACGTGGACCACGAACTCCATCGGCGTGTAGTCATCATTCAGCAGCAACACCTTGTAGAGCGGCGGGCGTTTGGTCTTGGGGCGCGTCTGAACAAGGACCGAGGTGCTTTCATCCTCGTCCTCTTTGTCCGACATCATCAGGGGCTCTAGCAGCATCGGGCAGCGGTTTCCGATTCCGGGTTCGGTTTGGTGGAATGCTTATATAACCTTAGAGCGGCATTGGAAAAGAGAAAGCAAACGCGACAAATGCAACAAAACCTCACCACGGTCGGTTTCGATGCGGATGACACGCTGTGGCATAACGAGCGGTTCTTTCAATTGACGCAGGCGCATTTTGCCGATCTGCTGGCCGATCACGCCGAAAAGGACCACCTGATGGAGCGGCTGCTGGCCGCCGAACGGCGCAACATCCGGCACTATGGTTATGGGGTGAAGGGGTTTACGCTGTCGATGATTGAAACCGCCATCGAGATAACCGGCGACCGGGTGCCCGCCTCGGTGATCCGGAAACTGATCGAGGCCGGGCAAGAGATGCTGGCCCATCCCATCGAACTGCTGCCGCATGCGCGCGAGTCGGTCGAGACGCTGGGCGGCAGCCACCGCGTGATTCTGATCACCAAGGGAGACCTGATCGATCAGGAGCGCAAGCTGGCGCAGTCGGGCTTGGGTGAGTTGTTCGACGAGGTGGAGATCGTGTCGGAAAAGACGCCGGACGTATATCTGTCGATTTTCGCCCGTCACGGAGACGGCGCGGACCGCGCGATGATGGTGGGCAATTCCCTGCGATCCGACGTGCTGCCTGCAATTGAGGCAGGCGGGTGGGGCGTTCATGTGCCGCACGGGCTGGTATGGGAGCATGAGCATGCCGAAGCGCCCGAGGATGCGCCACGTTTTCGTGAATTGCCCGATCTCGGGGCGCTGGCCGATCTGGTTCACACGCTGGCCTGATCCAGTCCGGCATGTGGCAGATTGGCGTCATCTGCGGGAAAAACCGCGTTGTTTTCATGACATAATTCCGCCCTTTTCGCCGGTTTAGTGCTCTGACACACGTTATTCCCAACATGTGGATGACTTTGGGCGCGGAATTGCGACGAGGCGTCTGCTTCGGGTTTATTTTGGCCAAATGCTGTGTTAGCCTTGCGTCAATAACAAGCAGTGTTGCTGACCGGGAAAACCCGGCGGCGTTGAGGCAGACAGAGGCGAGTATCGTGCAGGTACGGCGGACAGGGCCGGCCCGTTTGGGCCTGATAATCCTTACTTTTCTGTGGCTATTTGTGCTGTTGCCGCTCAGTTTGGCGGCAGCTCCGTATGCGGCGATGGTGATTGACGCCCGCACGGGCGAGTTGCTGCATTCCCGCAATGCGGACACGCGGCTGCATCCGGCCTCTCTGACCAAGATGATGACGCTCTACATCGCGTTCGAGGCGGTGCGGAACGGCGAGATCAGCCTGGATACCAAGGTGAAGATCACCAAGCACGCGGCAAGCGAGCCGCCCTCCAAGCTGGGCCTGCGCAGCGGGCAGAGAATCGCTTTTCGCTATCTGATCCGGGCGGCGGCTATTAAATCGGCCAATGACGCCGCAACCGCTATCGGCATTGCCATCAGCGGGTCAGAGGCCGCATTTGCACGCCGGATGACCCGCACGGCCAAGGCGATGGGGATGACACGCACGACATTCAAGAACGCCCATGGCCTGACCGAGTCGGGGCACCTGTCCACTGCGCGCGACATGACCACGCTCGGGCGGCACCTGCTCTACGATTATCCGCAGTATTACAACCTGTTCTCGCGGCGCGAGACCCATGCGGGAATCAAGACCGTGCCCAACACCAACCGCCGTCTGCTGGCCGCCTACAAGGGCGCGGACGGGATCAAGACCGGTTATACCCGCGCGGCGGGCTTCAACCTCGTGGCCTCGGCCAAGCGCGGCGACGAGCGCATCATCGCAACCGTCTTTGGCGGCAAGTCGAGCGCATCGCGCAACGCCAGGGTAGCCGAGTTGCTGGATATGGGGTTCCGCCGGGCGCCGTCGCGCGCGCCGATCCGCAAGCCGGGCCGCCCCGCCTATGCCGGCAACAAAGGCACCGGCGCTGGCAAGGTTGTCAAGGTGGCCAGCGTTTCCACGCGCAGCCTGCGTCCGGTCATGCGACCGGCAGCGCTTGGCACCGTTCAGATCGCTGGCACCGTGGCAGAAACCGCAGCGAAGAACGGCGACAAGATCCAGGCCGGGATCAGCGCGGCCATCGCGGCCGCCGACGTGATCACTCCGCAGGCGCCGGTTGCATCCGGCGACACACGCCCGGCGCTGCGTCCGGAAAACCTTGTCCTGGCCTCGGCGACACCGGCAGAGCAACCTGTACCCGAGCAGGAGGTCGTCACCCGCCTGTCCACTTCGGGCGGGCATCTCTGGGGTATCAATGTGGGCCGTTTCACCACCCGGTATCAGGCCGAGAAAGTGCTGCTGAGAACCGCCTTGGCCGAGATGACCACGCTGGATGGCACGCTGCGCAAGGTTAACCAAAGCTCGCGCGGGTTCGATGCCACCTTCCAGGGCATGACCCGCGAGCAGGCCGATCTGGCCTGCCGCCGCCTGACGGCGCGCAATGTCACCTGCTTCATGATCGGGCCGTCCTAATCGCCCACCACCTGCGCCCATGTTGCGGGTTCCCGCGAAGTCCGTCTGTCGGGTTCCCGCGTTAATCTCGCTGCACCCGTGCGCTCAAATCGAGTCATTTTGGGGCAGGTCCAAGCCCTTTTTTCCGCAGTTCTTTGTGCCTGGTTTGAAAAGTCCGCTCGCGGCGCAAGCCGATTTTGTTTGCCAGAACCGAGAACCCTTCCTAGGCTGATGTCATAAAACTGTTACAAAACAGATTGCTCTGGGAGGATTAACATGACTTCGTTGAAGAAACTGGCTGGTGCGTCAGCACTAGCCTTCGTCGCGGCAGCGGGTACAGCTCAGGCCGACAAGCTGACATTTTACTGCTCGGCGCAGGAAGACTGGTGCCAGCTGATGGCGAACAGTTTTCAGGATGCCACCGGAATTGACGTCGCGATGACGAGGAAGTCTTCGGGGGAGACCTTTGCGCAGGTCAAGGCCGAAAGCTCGAACCCAAAGGGGGACGTCTGGTGGGGTGGAACGGGTGATCCGCATCTGCAGGCGGCCGAAGAAGGGCTGACGGCGGAATACATCTCGCCCATGCGGGACCAGCTTCATCCCTGGGCAATTGCGCAGGCCGAGAGTGCCGGCAACAGGACCATCGGGATTTACTCCGGCGCACTTGGGTATGGCTACAACTCCGACCTGTTGGCGGCCAACAACCTGCCGGAACCGGCGTGCTGGAAAGACCTGCTCAAGCCGGAATACAAAGGCCACGTGCAGATGGCGAACCCCAACTCTTCGGGCACTGCCTACACAACGCTGGCAACGATGATGCAGTTGTTCGGTGAGGATGAGGGCTTTGAATTCATGAAAGGCCTTCACAAGAACATCAACCAATACACCAAGTCCGGTTCGGCACCCATAAAAGCGGCGGGGCGCGGTGAAAACACGGTTGGTATCGTCTTCATGCACGACGCGGTCAAACAGGCCGTATCGGGTTTTCCGGTGAAGGTTGTCGCGCCCTGCGAGGGCACGGGGTACGAGATCGGCTCGATGTCGATCATCGAAGGTGCGCGCAATCTGGAGGAAGCTCAGAAGTTCTATGATTGGGCGCTGAGCGCCGAGGCGCAGAACCTTGCTCTGCAGGTGAATGCGTTCCAGGTGCCGTCGAACAAGGGTGCTGAAACCTCGCCATCGGCCCCCGATATGTCGCAGATCACGCTGATCGACTACGACTTCAAAAAGTACGGATCATCAGATGAACGCAAGCGCCTGTTGAAGAAATGGGACGACGAGGTATCCACCCTGCCTCAATAACCCATGCGTCAACTGACATCTGAAAAAACGTCCCATCCGGTACTGATCTTCTGGATTGTTGCCGGATGGGTCGGGTTCTTCCTCCTCCCCTGGTACGGGGTGGAGGAGTTTTTTTCGTTCGAGTGGCTGATTGACGGCTACCCGTTCGATGAAGACTACGCGCCGGCGGGCTTTTTGATTGCGCAAGGCGAAAAGCTCTGGCTGGCACCGATGGTTCTGGCCTTGCTCGCGCCGCTGCTGGCGCTGGGCAAACGCAAGATTGACCCGATCTACGCCAAAGTGCTGATCCTCGCGGGGGCATGGGGATTTGGGTGGCTCATCCTGCAGGGATTCGCGATTGGTATCCGCGGCTGGAATTTCGAGTGGGCAAAGGCCCTGTTCGGAGACCTCGGCGACCGCCAGTTTGGAATGGGCTACGGCGCGCTCATCTGCGCCTCGGCGTTCCTGTTCCTGTTCACACAAGGCATTGCGGCGCGTGGGGCCATCAACGGAGACGTGTTTGTCGTCAGCGCGATTGGAGGCGTGATCGTCATTGTCACGGCCTTTGTGTTCTTTCCCATCGCAAAGATGCTCACCGCCGCGTTCATCACAGATGATGGCGGTTATTCTGGCAGCGTCTTTCTTTCGAAATTCTTCGATGACCGGTTATGGGGGCTTGGATGCCTGTCGGGCAGCCGCTGCGGGGCTGCCTGGAATTCGCTTTTCCTGGCGGTTCTTGTCGGCGTCGTCACCACCGTACTGGGTCTGATCTTTGCATTGGTCGTCACGCGATCCGGCTTTCGGTACAAGCGCGCGCTGCGGGCGCTGACTGTTCTTCCGATCATCACGCCACCTTTTGTGATCGGGCTTGCGCTGATCCTGCTTTTTGGCCTTTCAGGCACGGTCACCGTGTTCTTTGCGGATGTCTTTGGCGTGCAGCCCACCAGATGGCTTTATGGTCTGCCCGGTATTCTCATCGCCCAGACCCTGGCATTTACTCCCATTGCGTTTCTGGTGCTGATCGGCGTGGTCGAGGGGGTCTCTCCGTCAATGGAAGAGGCCGCGCAAACCCTGCGCGCCAGCAAGTGGCAAGTGTTTAAGACCGTGTCGCTGCCACTGATGCGCCCGGGCCTAGCAAACGCGTTCCTGCTGGGGTTCATCGAAAGCATGGCCGATTTCGGTAACCCGCTTGTTCTGGGCGGCAATTTCGACGTGCTGTCGACGGAGATCTTTTTTGCCATTGTTGGCGCTCAATACGATCAGGGCAAGGCGGCGGTGCTGGCCATGGTGCTGCTTTGCTTTACCCTCGGCGCCTTTTACGCGCAGCGCTTCTGGCTGGGAAAAAAGAGCTATACCACCGTGTCCGGTAAGGGGGACAGTGGGGTACACCCACATATGCCGCGCGCGCTTTCCATGCCGGTTTTGGCACTGGCGATGATCTGGGCCGGGTTCACAGCCATCGTCTACGCTATGATCTTCTACGGATCGGTGGTCGAGCTTTGGGGCGTCAACAACACGTTGACGCTCAAGCACTATGTCACGGCCTTCTCCTTCCGGCTGGAAGAGGGTGGCATTCGCTGGTCCGGCGCCGCTTGGGACAGTTTTTGGACAACGCTCAAGATCGCGGGAATTGCTGCACCTCTTACGGCAATCGTGGGGCTGATCACGGCCTACCTGCTGACCCGGCAGTCCTTTGCGGGCAAGAATGCGTTCGAGTTCGGCACGATGCTCAGCTTTGCTATTCCCGGAACCGTGATCGGGGTCAGCTACATTCTGGCTTTCAATGTCCCGCCGATTGAAATCACCGGTACCGGCATCATCCTGGTTGTCAGCTTTATCTTCCGCAACATGCCCGTTGGCGTGAGGGCCGGCATCGCCTCGATGTCGCAGCTCGACAAATCGCTGGACGAATCCTCTCTGACTCTCGGGGCGAATTCCTGGCAGACCTTTCGCCGTGTCATCCTGCCTTTGCTCAGGCCCGCGATCCTGGCCGCGTTGGTCTATAGTTTCGTGCGCGCGATGACCGCGATTTCCGCCGTGATCTTCTTGGTCTCGGCCGAGTATGACATGGCCACCAGCTACATCATCGGGCGGGTTGAGAATAACGACTACGGTCTTGCCATTGCTTATTCCACCACGCTGATCTTCGTGATGCTCAGCGTAGTGGCACTGATGCAGGTTATCGTGGGTCGGACCGAGATTGGCCGCCGCATGACCCAATCGCGCACCAACGTATGAGGACGCCCGGAAAATGAGCCTGAACTCCAAAGCCGCGCCCGTCAGTTTTCGAAATGTCACCAAGATCTATGGCAAGGACGTGGTGGCGGTCGACGATATCAATCTTGAGATCGACGCAGGAAAGCTTGTGACCCTGCTGGGCCCCTCGGGGTGCGGCAAGACCACGACACTACGCATGATCGCCGGGCTGGAAATGGCCAGCAAGGGGACGATCCATATCGGCGACCGGGATGTCACGCTGCTGCCCGCGACCGACCGCGACGTGTCGATGGTGTTTCAGTCTTACGCCTTGTTTCCCCACATGACGGTGATGGAGAACGTGTCCTACGGGCTCGGTTTCTCGGGCTTCGACAAGGCCGAGACCAGGGATCGTGCGATGCAGGGGCTGGATCTTGTCGGGCTGCGCGGATTTGGTGACCGGCTGCCATCCGAGTTGTCGGGCGGACAGCAACAGCGCGTCGCCGTCGCGCGCGCGCTGGTTTTGGAGCCGCAGGTGCTGCTGTTTGATGAGCCGCTGTCCAACCTTGATGCAAAGCTGCGGCGGCAGGTCCGTGAAGAGATACGGGAGATCCAGCAAAACCTTGGCCTTACCGTCGTGTACGTGACCCACGATCAGGAGGAGGCACTGGCCGTATCCGACGAGATCGTCGTGATGCGGAATGCGGGCATCGCCCAGATCGGCACCCCGCGCCAGTTATACGACGCCCCCGCCGATCGTTTCGTCGCGGATTTCATCGGCGAGGCGAACATCATCCCCTGTGAAATCACCTCTGTCAGCGAAGACGTCGCGTCGATCCGTGTAGGGGATTTCACCCACACTCTGCCCGCACGCGGGTTAGGCGAGGGCGCGGCCCTATTGGCGGTGCGCCCAACCCGGCTCAAGATTGGCGCGCCGTCGGGAATGGAGATGGCAATCGCCAAGGCAACCTATGTCGGCAGCCGGATGGAATACACTCTGGAAGCCACATTCGGGCAGATCTTCGCAATTAGCGAAAATGTCGATGCGCCACTGGAAGCAGGAACAGAGGTTACCGTTGGATTGGACAAAGTAGGCCCGGTTCTGCTGCCGGCGGAATAATCGGCTAAATTCGTATCGATCACGCCGCTTTGTCCAGAGCGCTCGCAGCTCTTAAAGAGGCTGAAGACACAATGAGTTGGCTCGGTTGGTTCGCGTCGGATTTAAACGACACCTGCACCTTCGCAGAGGCAATTGAACGACATGCAGCGACTATAAAGAACCTGGAAGGCAACGTTCGAGCATTGGCGTCAATTGAATTGTGGAGAGGCCTTTGCCCTTCAGCCGTAGATAGATAGACACGGCCTCTGAGAGCTTTACAGCGTCAATGCTGGCTTGATGATGACATGACAATGAAGACACCAAGTCGACCGCAACTCCCATACCCAAGAGATGCTTGCCCGGCAAGTCTACGTCTTGGCAGCAGAGGTGATACCAGTGTTCATCCAGTTGCTGAGCCGCTCGTTGCGCTCGGGACTTTGCAACCGCTGCTGTTCTTTTACACAGCGAGAACGATGTTTTTCCAGTCTATAGTGCGGGTTGAGATCCTTCGGGACCCTTCGTGCAAAGTAGAAGACTCCAGATTCTATAAATGAGAAGGGAACGGTTTTGTTCTCCAGCATGTACTACGCCCTTGGCCAGCTCCAGTTAAAGCTGAAGGGAAACAGTAGCTTACCTGTTGGGAATGGTGCCCGGGGGCGGAATCGAACCACCGACACGAGGATTTTCAATCCACTGCTCTACCCCTGAGCTACCCGGGCACGGGAACGACGATTGCCGTTGGGTGGAGGCGTTCTATGCCGTGCCACCCGCAGTGTCCAGAGGCTTTTTCCAGATTTTTTCAGTGCGGACGGGAGGGCGGAGTTTGCACGGCCGGGGTGACCTCATCCACATCTTCAAGCTCTTCGGATGGTGCTGCGTAAGCACCGTTTAGCCACTTGGCCAGATCCAGGTCCGCGCAGCGTTTCGAGCAGAACGGGCGGTACTTGTGGACTGTGTCGGAGCCGCAGATAGGACAGTTCATTTCAGCACCTCCGCCACAGGCACGCGCCCACGTTTGCGTTGCAGCTCGAAATGCCCCAGAGGGGTCCAGCCAGCAAGTGTTGTCTCTTCGCTGTCGGCCTTGAAGGCCGCCCGCAAAGATGCCTCAAACCCGCGACGGTCCTTCTTGGGCATTGGGGCCAGTTCCAGCGTGATCTGGCCGCCTAAACCGCGCACGCGAAGGGCGCGCGGCAGCACTTTGGCGCAGGCGAAGTTGGCCTTTTGTCCGGCGGCCAGCGAGGTGTCGCTGCCGGTGTTCACGTCCACAGCCACAAGCGCGCGGGTGGGCTGGATGTAGAGGTGTCCGCCGCCCGGCAGCGGTTCGGAAATGCCGCGCACCTGATCCAGCGCGTCCAACACGGAATGAGTTTCGAAACCGCCGGGCTCGGTTACGATCTCGGCCGGGTCGGTCCAGTCGCGCCACGCCAGCGCGTGCGGGGTGTCGCCCTCGGTCAGCATCTCGGGTCCGGTTCCGGGATCATCAAGCACCTGGGTGGCCAGAGCGGCCATGGAGGCGATGTCCTCGGCGATATCCTCGGCATCCGCTCCGGCGCAACAGGAACGCAGGATCAAGCCGTGATCCGAGGCATCCATTTCCTCATGCGCGATCTCCAGCAGCCGGTCGCGCTCGTCCTCATCACGGATGCTGCGTGAGACGTTCAGGCCCGGAGCGGTGGGCGTAACGATGGCATAGCGGCTTTTGAACAGCAGCTTCGTGGTCACCGGGATCGCCTTGCCCGGCTCGGCATAGCCGGTCACCTGCACCAGCAACTGCTCACCGGGCGCCAGCCCCTTGACCTGCCGCAGGAATGCGGGGCCGTCGGGGGTTGAGAGGAACATGCCGCCTTGCCCTTTCACCGGTCGGTCGGCACGGGCGCGGTAGATGGTGCCGGGGGGTGGCGCGTCCCCGGCGATCAGAAAATCGTCGAGCTTGCCGTCGACCATCAGCGCCGCGGCCTCGCGGTCCTGGATGTGGTCGAGGATGATGGTGCGACCCTTCATGATGCCTCACGATACAGCGGGTATTGAGCTGCTTGTAGCAGGGCGGCGGTCTCCGACAACGGCAGTCCGACGATACCGGTGAACGAGCCGCTGATCCACGGGATGAAGGCCCCGGCAGGTCCCTGAATGGCATAGGCGCCCGCCTTGCCCTGCCAGTCGCCGGTGGCGAGATAGGCGTTGATCTCGGTACCCGAAAGGCGCTTGAGCCTGACCTGGCTGACCACGTCCCGCTCCCACACCTTGCCGCCCCGGCGCACGGCCACGGCGGTGATCACCCGGTGGCGACGGCCCGAAAGGGAGTGCAGGAATTCGGCGGCCTCACCGGCGTCAGTGGGCTTGCCCAGAATGCGCCGGCCCAGCGCCACCGTGGTATCGGCGCAGAGGACGACATCGTCTGTATCCGCCTGAACTGCCTGCACTTTCTCGCGCGCGATGCGGACGCAATAGGGGCGCGGCAACTCGCCTTTCAGCGGTGTTTCATCGATGTCGGGGGGACGTACCGCATCGGGCCGCACGCCAAGCTGAGCCAGCAGGTCCAGCCGTCGCGGACTGCCCGATCCGAGGATGAACGCCATGTGGCTGACGTTACTTGAAGCGGTAGTTGATCCGACCCTTGGTCAGATCATAGGGGGTCATCTCGACCTGCACCTTGTCGCCGGCCAGAACGCGGATGCGGTTCTTGCGCATCTTGCCTGCCGTATGTGCGATGATCTCATGGCCGTTTTCCAGCTCGACCCGAAACGTCGCATTCGGCAGGAGTTCCTTCACGACACCGGGAAATTCGAGCGTATCTTCCTTGGCCATGTTCTCTCCATCATTACGTTGCACCCGCAGAATCTGCGGGACGTGCGCTTAAATGAGCGCATTTTCCCCTTATTTCAAGGGTGGATTTGCGTGAAGGCAACAGTTTGTGACCGATTGAACGCGGGGCTCCTGCTCGGTCCAGTGAGTGCGATTCAGCACCACGCCATCGGCGCGGACATGGGCAATTGCGGACAGATCGACCTCGGCATAGGTCCAGCCGGGTTGGTTGAGTGTGCCCTCGGCCAGAACCCCGGTTGGAGGAAATCCCTTGTCGGGCGGGCCGAAGATGCCGCCGGTGCCGGTGTTTCTGTCCACCGCCTCGGACCAGCCGTTGTTGCCGATCAGCGAAGCCATCACCGTAACGCATTGATTTTCCAGCGCTCTTGACATGGCGCCGATGCGGACGCGCCAGTAGCCTGACAGCGCCTCGGTGCAGGAGGGCACGAGGATCAGATCGGCCTCGCGCAGCGCCCGGCCCAGCAGCGGAAACTCGCTGTCGTAACAGATCAGGACACCGATTTTGCCCAGTGCGGTGTCGAACAGTTTGAGCGGTCCGCCCGGGGCGATGTCCCATTCCTCGCGCTCGAACCGGGTCATGATCTGCTTGTCCTGATGGTCGTGACCGCCGCCCGGGGCATGGAGCGCGGCGCGGTTCACGGGGCGGTCCGGTCCGGTAAGAACCGGGGCAGATGCGCCCAAAATGTATGTCTTGTACTCGGTCGCGAGGCGCTGATGCACGATTTGTACATCTTCCATCCGGTCCGAGACCGCGTGGATCGACCGTTCCAGATCGCCCGCCACCTCGGCGCCATCGAGCGTCGAGAGTTCCATCGCGCCGTATTCGGGAAAGACCAGCAACTCGGCGCCGTTTCCCGCCGCCTCTGACACCCATCGCGCCAGCTTGTCTTCGTATTGCGCCCAGCTGTCGAGCCAGTCGAGCGGGTAGGCGGCGGTGGCGATTTTCATGTCGGCGTTCCCGGATTGAATTGTCGCGCGACATTAGCGGGTGTCGTCGGATGCTGTACAGCCCGGTCATCCGGGTGTTGCGCGGCGGAAGGAGCGGTCGTTTTGCCGAAGCGGGCGTCCGGTCAGCGGGTGGCGTGTGACCGGGTTGAACTCAATCTCACCGGGTTGCCATCACAAGGTGGAGGCGGAGTGAATGTATCTGGTTGGTGGCGACACTGCCCGTTATCTGTGAACCGCGGTGGGGAAGGCGCCGGATGTTGTTCAATGCCCGGCCATAATTGTCGAATTGATGGTTGCCAACACGACATGTCGCATGGGCCGAAAATTACGGTAATTGCAGGCTGGCTAGGAAACCTGCACCCTAAATGATACGGTCTCTGGGTCGGTTCTCGTGTACGTCTGTTACGGATGAAATAGGGCGTTTTGCTTGTGGCCTTTAGCGTGGTCTTGCCGCGTTTGTTGGGGGTGACAAGTATCCAGCCGTCTGCATGCCCGTTTGGCCATTGAAGGATCTCCAAATGCCGGACTTTACCTTCAGCATCTATCGACCCGTTAACATCGGCGGGACAGTCGGTTTCGAACGCGCTGGCGCGGTGACGATTCGGGATGACAACGGTTTTCGGGACGACATCTTCGACGATATCGAACAAGCTCCGCCATCTGAGACAAACGGAGACCAAAGAATTGTAGCATCCTCTATCGCTGAGCTCGACGTTGGAGATACCGTCCGGTCGCGCGGCATTTATAGGATGACGAACAACGATACCGGGGAAACCTTTGATAACATCATCGAGGTTTTTTCCGAGACGGCAGGGAATCCTGTTGCTACATTGTTTATTTTCACGGCTCCACCACCGGATTGGCTGTTCGACAATACCAACCGCACGCTTTCACTTCTCAATAGTGATGGGACTACTCCATACGCTTCTATTGTGTGTTTTGCGGCCGGGACACGGATCCGCAAACATGACAATAGCGAGGTGCCGATTGAGGATCTAAGGGTTGGAGACCGCGTTCGGACACAGGATTGCGCGGCACCGAGTATTCGCTGGATCGGGTCGCATAAAGTCAGTGGCTTTGATTTAATGGCTAACCCCAAATTGCGGCCAATACGGATCAAGGCAGGCGCGCTTGGATGTAACCTTCCGACACGAGACCTGATTGTTTCGCCTCAACACCGCATTCTGGTGCGGTCCAAGATCGCGATACGCCTGTTCGATACTGATGAAGTTCTGATCCCGGCGAATAAACTGGTTGCGCTGGACGGCATCGGCATCGCCGATGACATAAGCGAAGTTGAGTATTTCCATATTCTGTTCGACAGACACCAGGTCATCTTTTCCAATGGCGCTCCGACAGAGAGCCTGTTCACGGGGCCGGAAGCGATGAGGGCCGTCTCACCAGCGGCCCGCGTGGAGTTGGAGACGCTTTTCCCGGAAATCTGCAAATCAGATTTCATCCCCGTCCCGGCGCGCCTCATTCCTGGAAGAGGCAAACATATGAAACAGCTCGTGGCGCGTCACCGCAAAAACGGCAAGCCTCTGCTCGCGGACGCCTAACCCACCGCAGATTATCCGACCGCCGATTAAACCGGTTCCTTAGTTCACGTTCTTCGCGCTGGGATCGCCGGGGACTTCTGCCCGCGTGCATCACACGCTTGAGTGTCTACCAGTAATCAGGAGAGTTAAGCGCATCGACGCATCTTGAAGGGCCCTTGAGCGGATCGAGCGGTCGGTCAGTGAGCGACTGGCCCAGCCAACCCTGCGGATACTGGAGCGGTAAAGGCGCCTGAGCATCAACCTCTGTGATCTGGTTGAAACCGACCTTGGAGTAGAAGTTGATGTCGCCATATGTAAGCGCCGCGTCGACACCCTGTTGCCGTAGACTGTTCAAGCCGTGGCGCAGGAGTTTTTGTCCAATGCCCTTGCCCTGCTGGTGTGTCGCGACGGCGACGGGCGACAATAAAAACACATTGCGATCGTCTTGCGGGTAGGTCAGGCGCGTGAAGAGGATGGCTCCTACAATCGCTCCGTCATGCAAAGCCGAGAAAACGAACATGTCGGTGTCGTTCGCCGTCGCAAACATGTCCGTCACGAGCTGTCCGATCAATCGGCCCTCCTCGGCGCCTTCGGAGGCCGTGAAGGTCGATGTGAACAGGTCGATGATTTCGTCGGTTCTGTCCTTGTAGGTGGAAGCGTAATCCATGATCCGATCCTTTTGGCATCGCGTCCTGGCATTGGTTGAGCCGCGCCGAGACAGCTTGGATCCGCATTCGCGATGCGTGACGGGGCGGCCTGTACTTTAAGCGGATGAAGCGTTGGTTCTTCAAGCTCAAGGTTGTTTTAGATGTTGGCCGAAAGAATATGCAGCCCGCCATGTTCGAGTTTGTCAGAAACTACGGGATGCGTTGCAAAACGGCCATTGGGGGACACGTCGCAGCGGGTCGCTCAATGGATCGCAGCCCAAAGGTTGTCGCTTCGGGGATTACAAATCCCGGATCCAGAATTGCAGGGGTTTTGGGGTCTCGCCCGCTTCCCAAAGATCCTTCCACGAGAACTGCGCGATCGCGCCTTGGAGCGGGGCGTAGCCGCGGGCGCGCCAGAAGGGGTCGAGCGGTTTGTAGGTCTCGGGGCGCATCGGGTGGTCTGGCGGGCGCTGAACGCCGCAGAAGGCGGTTTTGGCAAAGCCCAACGCGCGCGCATGCCCCTCGCGCAGGTCAAAGAAGCGGTGGCCGACCCCCTGTCCGCGATAGGTGGGCAGCAGCACCGACTCGGCGCAGTAGAAGATGTCGGACAGATCCAGACCGGTGCCCGCGAAGGCGGCGGCGAAGTCGTCGGCGTGATCGGCCAGCGGAGTTCCGGTTGAGGCGCCGACCAGTTGGTCGCCGTCGAATGCGCCCACCACGATGGCGCCGTCGCTATCGCGGTAGGATTGCAGGTAGTCCCGTTCATAGGCCAGATCGCCGTCGTAAAGATAGGGCCAGGCGCGGAACACCTCGATGCGCAGGCGGGCCACATCGTCGAGCGCAGCCTCGAGCGCCGGGCCGGTCAGGGCCCGGACATCAGAAACCCTAGCCATTCGAGACCTGCTTTACCCAGTCGGCGAGGTTGTAGAAGGTGGTGACGCGGGTGATCTGGCCGTTGCGCAGGCTGAAGAACGATCCGGCGGGCAGGCGGTAGGTCTGGCCATGGGCCTGCGGCAACCCAGCATCGGTTTCCAGATAGGTGCCGTTGACGATGAATTCGGCGGCCGCGCGGGTGCCGCCACCATGATCTTCGGTGGCCTCGAAGATCGCCATATCGGTCAGGTGCTCTTTGTAGCAGCGGTTCATGTGGGCGCAGAATTCGGCGAATTTCTCGCGGCCCACGCGGATCTGGCCTTCGTTCACGTGATGGGCCACATCCTCGGACAGGCAGGCCAGCATTCCATCGACGTCACCTGCGTTGAAGGCGTCGAAATAGCGTTTGACGGTCTCGCTCATGATATCTCCGTTGGCTCGCCCCAGCGCTCTTTGAGGTGCTGGACGATCTGATCGCGGGTTTGACGGTAGTGTGTTAACTTGTCGTCCCGTGTCTCGCCGAGCCCGGTAGGGTCCATTATTGGCCAATATTCGACATCGAGGTGAAAAAACCGGGTGAGTTCCAGCGCCCGGCGCTGGCTGGCGGGTGAGAGCGCGATCACCAGATCGAAGGAGCTGAGGTCGTCGCCCCACTGCTCCATCTCGTCGAACGAGCGGGAGCGGTGGCGGGACAGTTCGACATTCATCTCCTGGCAGACGGCGATGCAGAACCCGTCGATTTCCATGTCGTTATGCACGCCCGCAGACTGCACATAGGTGCCGGTGCCGTAGAACTTCTTCATGATGCCCTCGGCCATGGGCGAGCGGACCGAGTTGTGGTCGCAACAGAACAGGACCGACTGCGGGAGCGGCTGCACGCGTTACCCTCCGAAATGCAGCACGCAGATCAGCGTGAACAGGCGGCGGGCGGTGTCGGTGTCGATGTCGGCTTTACCCTCCAGCCGTTCCTGCAGCACGCGGCTGCCTTCGTTGTGGATGCCGCGCCGGGCCATGTCGATGGTCTCGATCTGGCTGGGCGGCAGGGTCTTGACCGCGTTGAAATAGCTTTCGCAGATCTGGAAGTAGTCCTTGACCACCTGCCGGAAGGGGCCGAGCGACAGGTGGAACTCGGCGGCCTTTTCCTCGGCCTCGGTCTGGATGTCAAAGACCAGCCGCTTGTCGCGGATCGACAGGTTCACGTGATACGGGCCGTCCGGCACCACCCGGTCATCGCGGCGAGGCAGCGAGAAGGTGTTTTCCTCGAGCAGGTCATACACGGCGACCTTGCGTTCCTGCTCGATCTCCGGCGTGGGCGGCGGCAGGTTGCGGTCATCAAGCTCGATATGACTGATGTGGCTCATGTTTTCGGGTACTCGGACTAAACTGCGTTCCGGCAGACCTACAACAACGCAAATAAGGGGGCAACGGCATGTCGTCCCCTTTTGATTGGGTTTATCCCCGAGGGGTTATTGCAGCCACTGAGCTTTGGCCGGGGCTCGGAGTGGTCAGCGGTTGAGCGCGTCGAGGCGGGCGCGTACCGACAGGCCGTGCGCCTCGAGGCTTTCCGATTGCGCCAGTTTCTCAGCCGCAGGGCCGATTGCGCGCAGCGCGTCGGGGGTCATCTGGCTGAGCGTCGTGCGCTTGAGGAAATCCATCACGCTGAGGCCCGAGGAAAACCGTGCTGAGCGCGCCGTGGGCAGCACGTGGTTCGGACCGCCGACATAGTCGCCGATGGCTTCGGGTGTGTACTGGCCGAGGAAGATGGCCCCGGCGTGGGTGGTCTTTTCGCTCAGCGCATTTGGATCGGCCACGCACAGCTCAAGATGTTCCGGCGCGATCCGGTTCGACAGTGCCGCCGCCTCGTCCAGGTCGCGCACGGTGATCACCGCGCCGAAATCGCGCCAGCTTGCCCCGGCGATGGCGCGGCGGTCCAGCGTTTCAAGGCGTGCTTCCACCGCCTCGGCCACCGCGCGGCCAAAGCCTGCGTCGTCGGTGATCAGAATCGACTGGGCGCTTTCGTCGTGTTCGGCCTGAGACATCAGGTCCAGCGCGATCCAGTCGGGGTCGTTGTCCTTGTCCGCGATCACCAGAATTTCGGACGGGCCCGCGATCATGTCGATGCCGACCTTACCGAAGACCCGGCGCTTGGCGGCGGCCACGAAGGCGTTGCCGGGGCCGGTGATCTTGTCGACCGGCGCGATGGTCTGCGTGCCATAGGCCAGCGCCGCAATCGCCTGCGCGCCGCCGATGCGGTAGATCTCATCAACCCCCGAGATATGCGCCGCCAGCAGCACCAGAGGGTTTACCTGCCCGTCGGGTGTCGGCACCGCGATGGCCAGCCGTTCGACCCCCGCCACCTTGGCCGGGATCGCATTCATCAGCACCGACGAGGGGTAGGAGGCGAGCCCGCCCGGCACGTAGAGCCCCGCCGCCGACACTGCCGACCAGCGCCAGCCCAGCGTGGCGCCGCTGTCGTCCGTCCACTGTGCGTCCTGCGGCATCTGGCGCGCGTGATAGGCGCGGATGCGGTCGGCAGCCAGTTCCAGCGCCGCGCGGTCCTCGGCGGAGACTTCGTGGGTCGCCTGTGCGATTTCGTCGGTGGAGAAGCGCAGGGTCTCCGGAGTCAGCGCGATGCGGTCGAACCGCTCAGTCAGCTCGATCACTGCCGCATCGCCCCGGTCGCGGACATCGGCGATGATCCCGGACACGACCTGATCCACATCGGGGCTGTCCTCGCGCTTGGCCGACAGCAACGCGGCAAAGGCGGTTTCGAAATCGGGCGAGGCGGTGTCGAGAAAGACGGGCATGGTCGGGTCCTCAGGGCGTTTGTTGAGGACATATCGCCGGGGCAGGGCGGCCTCAAGCCTTTGCCAGCCGGGTGCAGCGATTTGCCCGGACTAAGGCTGGAGGGGCTTGACCATCTTCTGACAGGGGCCATAGCGCCCGGGTTTCGGCGTGCCTTTGGTCTGCCAGCCGTGTTTCAGGTAGAACCCGCGCGCTGTCGCTGTGCTGTCGAGCCTGCCGGTGTCATGCCCGGCCTCTTTCAGTTCGGCCTCAAGCCGGGCCAGCAGCGCTGCGCCGACGCCGTTGCCGATGCCATCCGGCGCCACATAGAGCACCGAGACCTCGCCCTCGGGCGAGATGGCGCCGACGCCAGTGGGCCGGCCGTTCAGAAGCGCCAGCCACAGATCATGAGAGCCTTCGATCCAGTCCCGGATGCCCTGCGGTGTCTTGTTCGCGGTCCATCGCGCGATGATGTCGGGATCGTTGTCGTGATCCTCCGAACAGAGCTGGGTGATCGAGCGGATCAGGATGCGGCTCATGTCGAACACGTCGAACAGGGTGGCGCGGCGCAGCTCTATCCCCCTCGGAGCCACCGAGAAAGCCTGCGATATGCCGCGCTTGTTGCGCATCTACTCCGGGTGGTGCGGCGCCAGTTTCGAGGGCGCCAGATAGGGCCGGGTCACGTCCTTGAGGGTCACATCCAGCGCCTCGACCGCCAGCCGGATCGCGCCGTCGCCCGCCAGCGTCAGCAGAACCTGTCCGGCCCCGTCCTCGGACGCTTCGAAATCGACCGCCAGCAGCGACAGGATCACGTCCTTGTCGGCGCGGTCGACGCCCTGGCTGGCCACGCCCAAGACATTGTCGAACACCAGCATCGACTGCACCCGCTCGAACGGGCGGCCCCGGCGTTCGGCGGCGGCGCGGTCCTCCCACCGGAAGCGGTTGATCAGCAGGGCGAAGCGGTGCTCGCCGGGCCGCCACGACATCTCGGTCACGGGAAATACCGCGTCCTGGGTCAGGGTCGAGACCACCTTGAGGTCTTCGGCATCCTCCACCCCCAGGTTAAGCGGCGCCTCGCGGCCGTCTTCGAATGTTGCGTCAGCCATCAGACTTGATCCGTTCAATCTTGGCGCCCACCCCTTCGAGCTTGCGCACCACATGTTCATAGCCGCGATCCAGATGATAGACCCGGCTGACCACGGTTTCCCCCTCGGCCGCCAGCCCGGCCAGGATCAGCGATACCGAGGCCCGCAGGTCGGTCGCCATCACCGGCGCCCCTTTGAGCCCTTCGACCCCGGTCACCGTCGCGGTGCCGCCATGCACGTCGATCTGCGCGCCCATCCGCATCAGTTCGGGCGCGTGCATGAAGCGGTTTTCGAAAATCCGTTCCTCGAGAACCGAGGTGCCCTCGGCGGTGCACATCAGCGCCATCATCTGCGCCTGCAGGTCGGTGGGAAAGCCGGGGAAGGGTTCGGTAGTGACGTCCACCGCCGTGACCCGGCCATTCTTGCGGGCGACCTTGAGGCCCTTGTCGGTCTCTTCGACGTCGATCCCAGCGGCGTTCAGCTTTTCGACGAAGGCACCGACAAGGCTCAGACGCCCGCCCAGCAGCTCGACCTCGCCGCCGCAGATGGCCGGGGCCAGCATATAGGTACCCAGTTCGATCCGGTCGGTCACCACCTGATGGGTCGCGCCGTGCAGCCGGTCGACGCCCTGGATCTCGATGGTCGATGTGCCTTCGCCCTCGATCTGCGCGCCCATCTTGCGCAGGCACTCCACCAGATCGACGATCTCGGGCTCGCGTGCGGCGTTTTTCAGCACGGTGGTGCCCTTGGCCAGCGTTGCCGCCATGACCATGTTTTCGGTCGCACCCACGGACGCAAACCGCATCTCGTGCACAGCACCCTTCAGCCCGCTTGGCGCCTGGGCGTGCAGATAGCCGTCCTTCAATTCGATCTCGGCGCCCAGCGCCTCAAGCGCCTCGATATGCAGGTCCATCGGCCGCGCGCCGATGGCGCAGCCGCCCGGCAGCGACACCACCGCCTGCCCCAGCCGTGCCAGCATCGGACCCAGCACAAGGTTCGAGGCGCGCATCTTGCGCACGATCTCGTAATCCGCCGTGTGGCTGATCAGGTCGTGGCTGGACATCGCGAGCACCTGCCCGTCCTGCAGCGACGACACCTCGGCCCCCAGCGATTGCAGCAACAGCGTCATCGTCTTGATGTCGCTCAGCCGCGGCGCATTGGTCAGCGTGAGCGGTTCTTCGCTGAGCAGCGTTGCCGGCATCAGGGTGAGGCAGGCGTTCTTGGCGCCCGCAATCGGTATTTGGCCGTTTAGCGGCCCGTTGCCCGTAACAAGAATCGAATCCATCTGCTCCTAGCCTTTGTCCTGACCGGCCTTGTCATCCGAAGCGGCCCGCGCCTTGGCCTGCGCCTTGCGCCGTGCAAGGTTGGCCTTGAGGGCCGCCTTCAATCGGTCCTCGCGCGCGGCTCCGGATTCGCCGTGTTTTTTTGGTGACTTTTTGTCTGACATTGTCTTTCTCTACAGGAGGCGAAAAAAACCGTCCAGATGCCCTTGCGCCCTGTTTCGTTTAAGTCTAATCACCCGCCCACAGCGCTGCTGTAGCTCAGAGGTAGAGCACTCCCTTGGTAAGGGAGAGGTCGAGAGTTCAATTCTCTCCAGCAGCACCATCCAAATCCGATCCGCTTCAAAAATGTGCATCCCGTGATGGGCGTCGTTGCGTTTGCCATGGTGGCAGGGTTCAGATGACTGAAGCCCCAATGGTCTATTGTGCGGTACAGGTTCGTTTCAGCACCTCGAACGTGCGGTCGATGACGGTGCGGACCTCGGGTACGAACCGGTCTTCGTGATGGGTGACAAGCCACTGGTCGTGATCAAGCTCTTCAATCGGGTCGGAGAGCTGTTTCAGGGTGTCAAAGCGGCGCCCGATGAACGTGGGCAGCAGGGCCTTGGTTTCTCCGGCCAGGGTCAGGTCCAGTGCGTTGCGGGGGTCGGTGACCTCGATGGCCGGGGCGCCGCTTGTGTTGTCCTGAACCCAGCGGGCCGACGGTGTTTGGCCTATGACGCGCGCCCAGATCCGGACTTTGTTGCTGGTGGCATAGGTGGCAAAGCGGACGCGGCCGATGCGGCGCCCGGCCAGCCCCGGACCCTCGGGGCGTTTGTTGCGCACGCCGATCAGCGCCTCCCGCCGCCCGATATCGGCGATGTCGTCTGAGGCGATGAACCGCAATTTGACGGAGGTTTGCCCCACAAGCTCGGGCAGTGCGGCGCAGAGCATATGGGTGACCCAGGTTCCGGCGGAGATCTTGATGACCGGAATGCCGCGCCCGGGGGCGTCTTGGATGACCGACAGGATGCGGCCCTCGATCTCGGTGGCCTTTTGCAACAGCTCCTGCCCCTGCGCGGTCAGCTCATATCCACGGGCATGGCGCAGGAACAGTTCACATCCCAGTTGCCGTTCCAGCATCAGGATTCTGCGGCCCAGTGTGGGGGCGCTCTTGCCTGTTGCCCCGGTCGCCGCGGCCAGCCCGCCGTCGCGGGCAACGGCAAGAAAGAGGCGCAGGTCGTCCCAGTCGAGTTTCGTTTCATTCATGAAACGATCATTGCAATACGTTTCGTGGATGTGAAGCCCGTTTGGCGATTAGCTGACCCGTGACGCAGCTTTGGAGGATGTGCATCATGAAGTTTCTGGACCGTGAAATCTCGCCGCTGGGCATGGGGTGCTGGCCGATCGGAGGGCCGATGTTCACCGGCGATCAACCCCTTGGCTATGCCAATTCCGATGACGCGGAATCCGTGCGGGCCATACATGCGGCGCTCGATGGTGGGATCACCCTGTTTGATACTGCCGCCGCGTATGGGGCAGGGCATGCCGAGCGCCTGTTGGCCTGCGCGCTGAAGGGCCGGCAAGATGCGCTGATCGTCACCAAGATCGGGATCACCATCGACGAGGACAGCAAGCGGCTGACATTCGAGGATACCGAACCCGACACCGTACTGCCGGCCATCGAGGCCTGCCTGTCCAGGCTCGGTCGCGATTGCATAGATGTGGTGTTGCTTCATCAGAACGGTCTGTCAGTTGAGCAGGCCGGGCCGGTTTTCGATGAGATGGAAAAGGCGTGCACTGCCGGAAAGATAAGGTCCTATGGCTGGAGCACGGATTTCTCGGAGAGTGCTGCGGCATTCGCGGATCGGCGGCGTTTCCGGACCATCGAACACGCAATGAATGTCCTGATCGATGCGCCGCGCATGCAGGATGTCGTGCGGGATCGCAACTTGACGGCGCTCATTCGGTCACCGCTGGCGATGGGGCTGCTGAGCGGGAAATACGGGGCGGGGTCAAGGATGTCCGATCAGGATATCCGGGCGACATCCAATCTGGTGACAAGGTATTTCCAGGACGCCACGGCCAATCCGGCCTTTCTGGCGCAGCTCGATGCGGTGCGGGACCTGCTGACCGTCGATGGGCGCAGTCTGGTTCAGGGGGCGATTTGCTGGCTCTGGGCCAAGGGCGGCATGAACATCCCCATTCCCGGCGCCCGCACGGTCGGGCAGATCAAAGGTATTGCCGGGGCGCTGAGCTATGGCGCGTTGCCCGAGGATGTGATGGCTGAGATCGAGACCTTGATCGACCGCGACGCGGCAGAGCTTCACTCGGAAAAAGAGCGCTGATACCGGCGCCTTTGGTTGGGAGGCTGACCGATCCGTCGTCTGGTGACGGTGGAGGGAGCAAAGAAGACCAGCCCACCCCCCTTCTGGAAATCGGATGGACTGGTCACATTCGCCGGCTCGTCCGGTTTCAGTGGGCTGGTCTCAAGTTGGCCGGAAAGGCTGAGATCAGCATCCACGAAATGGGACTGCCTCGCAGTAAACCAGTTCACAGGACGCCGGAGTTTTTGCGCGGCTGACCTCTCAGCGCCAGTCGAAGAACCCTTCGCCCGCGCGGGACAGCAATCCGGCGGCCATGGCGCGGCCCAGTTCGGCGGCGTCTTCCACGGCACCGGTCACATCGTCCGATATCGCCGCGGAGCCGTTGGGCCGCAGCACCTCACCGCGCAGGCGCAGGGTGGAGCCGTTCAACTCGGCGAGCCCGGCGATGGGGGTCTCGCAGGAGCCGTCGAGCGCGGCCAGAAGCGCGCGTTCGGCGGTCAGGCGGTGCCCGGTCTCGGCGTCGTGGATCGCGGCCAGAAGGTCGGCGGCGCGGGTGTCGTCCGAGCGGCGCTCGATGCCGATGGTGCCTTGTGCAATGGCGGGCAACATGGCGTCGGTGGGGATCGGGGTGGCCGGCACATCGGCCATGTTCAGGCGTCGGATCCCGGCCATGGCGAGAAAGGTACACTCGGCCACGCCATCGGCCAGTTTCCTCAGCCGGGTCTGCACATTGCCCCGGAACTCGACCACCCGCAGGTCTGGGCGGCGGTTCAAGAGCTGCGCCCGGCGGCGCAGCGACGAGGTGCCGACCACCGCGCCCTCGGCCAGTTCGGTCAGTGCGGTTTTGTCCGGTGAGATGAAAGCGTCGCGCACATCCTCGCGCGGCAGAAACGTGTCCAGCACCAGCCCGGCAGGCTGTTCAACCGGCATGTCCTTGGTCGAATGCACCGCGATGTCGATCCCGCCGCTCAGCATCGCCTCTTCGATTTCCTTGGTGAACAGGCCCTTGTTGCCGATCTCTTTCAGCGGCCGGTCCGCGTCGATCATCGCCCGATTGTCGCCGGTGGTCTTGATCACCACGATCTCGAACGCCCTTTGCGGCAGATCGAAGGCGGCGGCCAGCCGGTCGCGGGTCTCATGCGCCTGCGCCAGCGCCAGCGGAGAGCCTCGGGTGCCGATTTTCAGCGGTGACGCGGGGGAGGGAAGCTGTGCAGTCATGGCGACAGCTTTAGTCGCGTCACATTGCCCTGACAATGGGGGCAAAGCTTGACAAATTGCCGCCGAAGGCCGAGCGGTGGCGGAAATCGATTTTGGGGATGAGCATGGCCGAGACGAAGAAACTGCTGCGGGCGCTGGCGGGCGAGGTTCAGGACGTGCCGCCGATCTGGATGATGCGGCAGGCCGGGCGCTATCTGCCCGAGTATCGCGCCACCCGGGCGCAGGCCGGGGATTTCCTGTCGCTGTGCTACAACCCGGAACTGGCTGCCGAGGTAACGTTGCAGCCGATCCGCCGTTACGGGTTCGACGCGGCGATTCTGTTTGCCGACATCCTGCTGGTGCCGCAGGCGCTGGGCGCCGATCTGTGGTTCGTGACCGGCGAAGGGCCGCGCTTGTCGACGATCACGCAGCAGGCCGAGTTCGACGCGCTGAAACCGGCCTCGGCGATTCACGACACTCTGGCGCCGGTCTATGAGACGGTGCGCATCCTGTCGCGCGAGTTGCCGTCCGAGACCACGCTGATCGGGTTTGCCGGGGCTCCGTGGACGGTGGCGACCTACATGATCGCCGGGCGTGGCACGCCGGATCAGGGCCCGGCCCATGCCTTGCGCGAGGGAAATGTGGCGCTGTTCGAGGCGCTGTTGGACCGGATCACGGCGGCGACCATCGATTATCTGTCGGCTCAGATCGAGGCCGGGGCGGAGGTGGTGAAGATCTTCGACAGTTGGGCGGGCTCGCTCAAGGGCGAGGCGTTCCGTAAATACGCGGTCGAGCCTTGCCGCGTGATCACCAAGGCGCTGAAGGAGCGGCATCCGGGCATTCCGGTGATCGGCTTCCCGCGTGAGGCGGGTGACGGTTATGTGGGCTTTGCCAGGGAAACCGGCGTCGATTGCGTGGCGCTGGACAACTCGGTGGCGCCGGGTTGGGCGGCGGAGCACGTGCAGGTGGATGGCTGTGTGCAGGGCAATCTGGCCTCGTCGCATATGGTGACGGGCGGGCAGGCGCTGGTCGACGAGACGCGGGCGATTGTCGAGGCGTTTTCCAAGGGGCCGCATATCTTCAATCTGGGGCACGGGATCACGCCGGATGCGGATCCGGAGAATGTGCAACTGATGATCGATACTGTGCGCGGATCGTAGCGGTCGGAGCGAGGGGCCAGCCCCTCGCGCTCCCCGGGATATTTTTGAACAGAAGAAGGGCGGATCAGGTTTGTTTGGCTGATCTGAGACTTGCGAGGATTTCGTCGGTGTGTTCGCCGCGAGCGGGGCTGGGGTCAGGAGACCAGTCCCAGCCGTCGAAGCGCGGTGCGCCCGAAGCCTGAAGTGCGCCGTCATTTTCGACCCAAGTTTGGCGGGTGCTGTTCATGGGGTGGGCCTTGGCCTCCTCGGGGCTGAGGACCGGGGCGACGCAGGCGTCGGTGCCGAGGAACAGGTCGGCCCAATGGTCGCGCGGGTGTCGGGCGAAGAGTTCGGTCAGGCGTTCGGTCAGGGCGGGCCAGCGTCTGGCGTCGTATTGCTGCTGGAACTCGGGGTCGTCGGCCAGGCCCATCCGGTCGAGGAACAGGGCGTAGAATTTTGGCTCGAGGCATTGCACGGTTATGAAACCGCCGTCCGCGCAGGCGTAGGTGCGGCACCAGTGCGGGCCGTCGAGCAGGCTTTGGCCTCGGGTCTCGGACAGGTTGCCGGTCTGGCGCAGGCTCATCAGCAGGTTCATCATATGGGCCGAGCCGTCGTAGATGGCGGCATCTACCACGGTGCCCTGACCGGTGGCGCGGGCGTTCAGCAGCCCTGCAAGGAGGCCGGTAACCAGATACATCGCGCCGCCGCCGATATCGCCCAGCAGCGTGGCCGGGGTCTGCGGCACGTCGCCCGGGGCCGAGCCGTACCAGAGCGCGCCGGAGAGCGAGATATAGTTGAGGTCGTGCCCGGCGGCATGGGCCAGCGGGCCGGTCTGGCCCCAGCCGGTCATGCGGCCATAGACCAGTTTCGGGTTGAGCGCGTTGCAGATCTGAGGACCCAGGCACAGCTTTTCCATCACGCCGGGGCGGAAGCCTTCGATCAGGGCGTCTGCGGTGGCGATCAGGTCTTTGGCCGTTTGCAGATCGTCCGGGTCCTTGAGATCCAGCGCGATGGAGCGTTTGCCCCGGTCGAGCAGCGAGCGCTCTGGCATCCCGGGGGTCACCGCGCCGCCCTTGCGGTGGATCACGATCACGTCGGCGCCTAGATCGGCCAGCAGCATTCCGGCGAAGGGGCCGGGGCCCAGCCCCTCGATTTCGATGACGCGAATGCCGTTCAGCATGTCTGACCCTCCCTTTGCGGTGCAGGTTTCCGAGGTGCGGGCGGGATTGCAAGCGCTCAGGGGCGCGACGTGGCGTTTTGCTCGATCCGCCGGCGAAAGCGGCCCGGCGGCAGGCCGGTTCCCTTGGTAAAGACGCGCGAGAAATGGGCCGGGTCCTCGTAACCCAGTTCATGCGCGATCTGGGCGGCGGTGAGGTTGGTGTAGATCAAGAGCCGCCGCGCCTCGCGCAGGGTCCGGTCGGTGAGCAGCGCCGAGGCCGGGCGGCCGGTGGCCTGCCGCACCACGCGGGTCAGGTGGGTTGGGGTCACAGCCAGTTGCGCGGCATAGGCCGAGAGCGGCTGGCGGGTGCGGAACTGCTGCTCGACCAACGCCTCGAACCGGCGCAGCAAGGGCGTGTCGGTCGCGGGCTGCGGCGTGTGGTCTTGCAGGGCGCGGGCGGTGAGGCCGATCAGCGCTCCGGTGAGCGCGCGCAGCACATGGGCGCGGGCAAAGTGATGCTGGCCGTGCTCGGCATGGATGCGGGCGGCAAGGATGCGCAGGTCGTCGGGCAGGGGGAGCACGGCGGCGCGGTCGAAGGGCGGGCGGACGCCTTCGCCGGCGCGCAGGGCCTCGTCCACCAGATCCGAGGGCAGGGTGATGACCCATCCTTCGGTGTCCGGCGCGAAGGTAAACCCGTGCACGCAGCTCTGCGGGATATTGATCAGGCAGGGGGTAATCAGCGCCTCGGCACGCCCGTCGATCTGGGCCGAGCCGCCGCCGCCGGTCAGGGCAAGTACCTGGTGCAGGCGGGCGTGGCGGTGGGGACGCAGCTCCCAATTGTGCAATCGGGAGCGGGCGGCGATGGTCTCGCAATGGATCACATCGGCCAGTTCTGCGGTCTCTCCGAACAGGTTGTAGGTGCGGATGCGGGTGCTGGACATGTTCGATTTATACAATAAGCTGCCGGTTCGATCCATTCGCTTGGGGTGATCGCGCGCGCATACTGGCACCGGGAGGACGCGCATGAAGACACAAGTGGGGATCATTGGCGGCGGGCCGTCGGGCCTGTTGCTGTCGCAGTTGCTGCACCGGCGGGGGATCGACAGCGTGGTGCTGGAAAAGCACACGCGGGCCCATGTGCTGGCCCGGATTCGCGCCGGGGTGCTGGAGCAGGGCTTTGCCGATCTGTTGCGGCTGGCGGGGTGCGGCGACCGGATGGACCGTGAGGGCGAGGTGCATGAGGGGGTCAACATCGCCCATGGCGAGGATCTGCACCGGGTCGATCTGCACGGGCTGACCGGAGGCCGCACGGTGATGGTCTATGGGCAGACCGAACTGACACGCGATCTTTATGAGGCGCGCGACGCGATGGGCGGCGTGGTGATCCACGAGGCCGAGGATGTGCAGCCGCATGACCTGACCTCGGATGCGCCTTATCTCACCTATCGTCAGGGCGATGAGCTGCATCGGGTGGAGTGCGATTTTGTCGTCGGCGCCGATGGGTTTCATGGGGTCAGCCGCAAGTCGATCCCGGCGGATGTGCTGACCGAATATGAGAAGGTCTATCCATTCGGCTGGCTCGGGGTGCTGTCGCGGACCGAACCGGTCGCGCCCGAGCTGATCTATGCCCGGCACGAACGCGGTTTTGCACTGTGTTCGCTGCGCAGCCGGGTGCTGAGCCGGTATTACATTCAGGTGCCGCTGACCGACCGGCCCGGGGACTGGTCGGATGAGGCGTTCTGGGCGGAGCTGAAGCGGCGCCTGCCGAGCGATGTGGGCAGGCGCTTGCAGACCGGGCCGTCGATCGAGAAATCCATCGCCCCGCTGCGCAGCTTTGTGGCCGAGCCGATGCGGTACGGGCGGCTGTTTCTGGCAGGCGATGCGGCGCATATCGTGCCGCCGACCGGGGCCAAGGGGCTGAACTCGGCCGGCTCGGATATCCAGTATCTCTATCACGCGCTGCTGGATCACTATGAGCGCGGCGATGACAGCGGGCTGGATAGCTACTCGCAAAAGGCGCTGGCCCGGATCTGGAAGGCGCAGCGGTTTTCGTGGTGGATGACCTCGATGCTGCACGTGTTCCCGGACTCGCCCGCCTATGACCGGCGCCTGCAGGAGACCGAGCTGGACTATTTGTTCTCGTCGGAGGCCGGGCTACGGTCGCTGGCCGAGAATTACGTGGGCCTGCCCTACTGATCCTTGGTGACGCTGCGTAGCGCGGGGTTCTCAGGCTCAGCCTTGCGTGCTTTGCTGCCAGCCAGCAAGGGAGGATCATCATGCCAGTTGTCACTTACAAAAAGGACGGCCGCATCGCCCGCATCACCCTGAACCGGCCCGAGGTGATGAACGCCATCAACGACGAGCTGCCCGAGGCACTGGCCGGGGCGGTGGCGCGCGCCGATGCCGATCCGGGCGTGCATGTGATGGTCCTGTCCGGCAACGGTCCCGCCTTTTGCGCCGGCTACGATCTGACCTTTTATGCCGAAGGTAACGGCAATGGAGAGGCCACACAGCCGATGCCGTGGGACCCGGTCAAGGATTACCGCTTCATGTGGGCCAACACGCAGCATTTCATGTCGCTCTGGCGGGCGATGAAGCCGGTGGTGTGCAAGGTGCACGGGCATGCGGTGGCGGGCGGGTCGGACATTGCGCTGTGTGCCGATCTGACGATCATGGCCGAGGATGCGCAGATCGGGTATATGCCCGCCCGCGTCTGGGGCTGTCCGACCACGGCGATGTGGGTCTACCGGCTGGGCGCTGAACGCGCCAAGCGGATGCTGTTCACCGGCGACAAGATCTCGGGGAGTGAGGCGGCGGAGATGGGGCTGGTGCTAAAGGCGGTGCCGGCGGAGCAACTGGATGACGCGGTCGAGGAACTGGCGGCGCGTATGGCCACGGTGCCGGTCAACCAGTTGGCGATGCAGAAGATGGTGATCAATCAGGCCATCGAGCAGACCGGCCTGATGCAGACCCAGCGGCTGGCCACGATCTTTGACGGCATCACCCGGCACTCGCCCGAAGGGATCAATTTCAAGACCCGCTCGGAGGAGGTCGGCTGGAAACAGGCGGTGGCCGAGCGCGATCAGGGCACGTTCGACTGGACCGCGAATGAGGAAATCCCCAGGCGCAATAGGTGAGCTCAGTAGCGTCCCTTGACCTCGGTCCGGGCGATGCGGCGGGCTTTTTGGCGCTCGCGCAGGAACACGAACAGTCCCGCGCCCATGATCAGCGCCATGCCCAGCCAGACGACGGGGCCGGGCAGTTCTCCCCAGATCAGCCAGCCCCAGAACACGGCCATCGGCAGGCCGACATATTCGAACGGCGCCACGGTGGCGGCATCGGCGACGCGGTAGGCCTGTGCCAGGCAATAGCCGACGATGCCCGAGTTCAGGCCCAGCCAGATGAAATAGAACCAGTCTCCGTCCTCAGGCCA
Source organism: Ruegeria sp. (assembly GCF_040830605.1). Lineage (GTDB taxonomy): Bacteria > Pseudomonadota > Alphaproteobacteria > Rhodobacterales > Rhodobacteraceae > Ruegeria. Next base: position 398,311 of record NZ_JBFOMD010000008.1, on the reverse strand, counting down.
GGTCCAGGCGCGCAGCAGGAAGTTCAGGCTGACATTGTCCACGCCTTCCGCATAGCGCCCGTCGCCCGCCACCAGATAGAACCCGATCGACACAAGAATGAACATCGCCTGGATATAGACCGCCAGTGCCGAGGCCTTGGTGGTCGCGCCCAGCTTTCGGGTCATCAGCTGGTTCAGGGCATAGGTCAGCGCCGCGATGACCGGCAGGATCAGGACGATGCGGTCGGCCTGCAGACTGTCGCTGCCCTCCCACGGGCGCTGCATGATGATTACGCCGGCAAAGCCCACGACCACCGCACCCATGCGCAGGGGGCCGACCTTTTCGCCGAGGATCGGGATCGACAGTACGGTGATGAACAGCGGCGCGGCGAAGAAGAGCGCGGTGACATCCGCCAGCGGCACGGCGGCCAGTGCAACGAAGAACGTCATGTTCGAGATCACCACCAGCAGGCAGCGCACCGTGTGCAGCAGCGGGTGGCGGGTTTTCAGCAGCGATACGCCGCCCTCGACCTGCATCAGCACCAGCGACAGGATCATGCCGATGGACGAGCGGATGAACACCATCTGGTGCAGCGGGTAGCCGCCCGATAGCTGCTTGATCAGCATGTCGTTGACCGAAATCGCCACCATGCCGGCGACGATAAAGGCGATTCCGGTGCCCGACCGGTTTTGCGCAATCTCACTCATGTGGTGCTCCTGCGGCATGCGGGCAGAGCAATTGCCCGCTGCCTGTTCCAAGGGCTATCACAGGGCGGGGATATGTCCATGCCCGATTTCGGGCAGGTGGCGCGGATCGGGTGCGATCCGTCTTAGACATTCGTTTCGGTTGCCCGCAGGCGGTCAGCGGCTATACCTCTGGGAGCGGATGGAGAGGCGACAGGGAAGGAGGCGTTCCGATGCAGATGAGCGACACGCGCGAGATAAAGGCCGACCCGGCGGAGGTCTATGGGGCGCTGCTGGACCCCGATGTGCTCAAGGCCTGTGTTCCGGGCACGCAGGAACTGACCGGCAACCCGGATGACGGCTATGAGGCCACGGTGGTGCAGAAGGTCGGGCCGGTCAAGGCAACCTTCAAGGGCACGGTCACCATGTCGGACCTGGTCGAGAACGAGCGCCTGACCATCGCCGGTGAGGGCAAGGGCGGGGCGGCCGGGTTCGCCAAGGGCGGCGCCAGCGTGACGCTCAGCCCCGGTGAGAGTGGCGGTACGCTGCTGGCCTATGATGTCGAGGCCAAGGTGGGCGGCAAGCTGGCGCAGCTGGGCAGCCGCCTGATCGACGGCTTTGCCAAAAAGATGGCCGACCAGTTCTTTGCCAACCTGCAGGAACAGCTGGAAGGCCCCACCGAGGCACCTGCCGCGGAAGAGGCGGGCGAGGACGGCGGCGAAAAGAAGGGCTGGCTGGGCCGTCTGACCGGGCGCGGCTGAAGCCTGCGCATTTGCGCGACGGAATGTGCGCATTCGGCCTGTTCCGGCCTGGCGGCACGCTGTAGGGTCTCCGCCAGAACGAGGAACATGCATGACGGCCATCCTGTCCATCAAAGACCTGCGCAAATCTTATGCGGACGGGTTCGAGGCGCTCAAGGGCGTCTCGCTCGACATCGAAGAGGGCGAAATTCTGGCTCTGCTCGGCCCCAACGGAGCGGGCAAGACGACGCTGATCTCGACCGTCTGCGGCATCACCACGCCGAGTTCGGGGTCGGTGACCGTGGGCGGGCATGACATCCAGACGGATTTTCGCGCTGCCCGCCGGATGATCGGGCTGGTGCCGCAGGAGATTGCGCTGGAGCCGTTCGAGAAGGTCTGGAACACGGTGCGGTTCTCACGCGGGTTGTTCGGTCATGGCCCCGACAATGCGCGGATCGAGGAGATCCTGCGCAAGCTGTCGCTGTGGGACAAGCGCAAGAACGCGATCAAGGAGCTGTCGGGCGGCATGAAGCGCCGGGTGCTGATCGCCAAGGCGTTGGCGCATGAGCCGCGGGTGCTGTTTCTGGACGAACCGACCGCAGGCGTGGATGTCGAGCTGCGCAAGGACATGTGGGATATCGTGGCCGAGCTGAAGCAGGCCGGCGTCACCATCATCCTGACCACACATTATATCGAAGAGGCCGAGGCCATCGCCGACCGGGTGGGCGTCATCAACAAGGGCGAGTTGCTGCTGGTGCAGGACAAGGACACGCTGATGGCGCAGATGGGGCAGAAGCAGATCGAGGTCATGCTGACCCAGCCGATCACCGCCATTCCGGACGCCCTGTCGCCGCATAACCTGACGCTCAATGGCAATGGCGATGCGCTGGTCTATACCTATGACACCCATGCCGAGCGGACCGGGATCACCACGCTGCTGAACGATGTGGCACAGGCGGGGCTGGTGTTGCGCGATGTGCAGACCCGGCAGTCGAGCCTGGAGGAGATATTTGTCAATCTGGTGTCGGAGGGCGCGACATGAACTGGGCCGCCATTGCCGCCATCTATCGGTTCGAGATGGCCCGTTTCTTTCGCACGCTGGCGCAGAGCTTTTTCTCGCCCGTGCTCAGCACCTCGCTTTATTTCGTGGTCTTCGGCACTGCCATCGGCAGCCGGATACAGGAGATCGAGGGCGTGTCCTACGGCGCCTTCATCGTGCCGGGGCTGATCATGCTGTCGGTGGTGATGCTGTCGATCTCGAACGCGTCCTTCGGCATCTATTTTCCGAAATTCCTGGGCACGATTTATGAGTTGCTCTCGGCGCCGATCAACTTCCTCGAGATCGTGATCGGCTATGTGGGGGCGGCGGCAACCAAGGCGCTGTTCGTGGGGCTGGTGATCCTGGCCACCGCCACCTTCTTTGTCGATATCCGGATCGAGCACCCGCTGGCCATGGCGGCGTTTCTGGTCCTGTCATGTCTCAGCTTCTCGCTCTTGGGCTTCATCATCGGCATCTGGGCCAGCAATTTCGAGCAGATGTCGCTGATCCCGCAACTGGTGGTGACGCCACTGATTTTCCTCGGCGGAACCTTCTACAGCATCTCGATGCTGCCGCCGGTCTGGCAGACGATCACCCTGTTCAATCCGGTGGTCTATCTGATCTCGGGGTTCCGCTGGTCGTTCTACGGTCTGGCCGATGTACCGATCGCGCTGAGCCTGCTGGCAATCGCCGGTTTCACCGGTGTCTGCCTCGCCGTGATCTGGTGGATTTTCAAGACCGGATGGCGCATCCGCAGCTGATCCCGCCGTTGCATTTTTGCCGACGCAGTGTGGGAATCTTGTTGCCGTCGCGTTTCTGTCAGGACGGGCGTCTTGTTTGTCGGCAGGGGGCACTCTACATCGGCTGCCATGAAGCTACGCCTGCCGTTTATCAAAAAGCCACCAATGGTGGCTGTTGTTCGTTTGTCGGGTGCCATCGGTATGGCAGGGCGCGCGTCCCTGAACGACACCACCCTGGCGCCGGTTCTGGAAAAGGCGTTTCGCAAGGGCAAACCCGCGGCTGTTGCGCTTGAGGTCAACTCGCCCGGCGGCTCTCCGGTTCAAAGCGCGCTGATCGGCAGCCGTATCCGGCGGCTGGCGGATGAACTGAAGATCCCGGTCTACGCGTTTGTCGAGGACGTTGCCGCCTCGGGCGGCTACTGGCTGGCGGCGGCGGCGGATGAGATCTGGGCCGATGACAACTCGGTTCTGGGGTCCATCGGGGTGATCTCGTCGGGTTTTGGCGCCCATGTGTTTCTGGCGCGACAGGGCATCGAGCGGCGGGTGCATACCGCCGGCAAGTCGAAATCCATGCTCGACCCGTTTGCGCCGGAAAAGGAAGAGGATGTCGAACGGCTCAAGGTTATTCTGGGCGATATCCATCAGAACTTCATCGCCTATGTGAAAGAGCGGCGCGGCGAGCGGCTGGAACGCAAGGCCGACCTGTTCAACGGGGAGATCTGGCTGGCGAAGCGCGCGACCGAGCTGGGGCTGATCGACGGGATCGGCCATCTCAAACCCCGGATGCAGGAGCAGTTCGGTGACAAGGTCAAATTCCGCCGCTACGGCGTGCGGCGCCCGTTCTGGACCCGGATCGGCACCGAGCTGACGCAGGATGCGATTGCAGGCATAGAGGAGCGGGCGGCCTACGCGCGTTTCGGTCTCTGACGTGATATTCAAGATCGTCTCCCTCTTTCTGGTGGGCATGGCCGTGCTGGCAATGTTCGGCAAGCTGCGGTTTCCGGGGCAGAAACGGCTGAGTTCGGCCAAATGCCCCCGCTGTGGGCGGTATCGGATCGGCAGAGGCCCCTGCGCCTGCGAAAAGGGAGACCGCTCATGACAGCGTGGCTGTATTCTGCGCTGGGGCTGGTGATCCTGCTGCTGGCAGGCGATGCGTTGGTGCGCGGGGCGGTGAACCTTTCCTTGCGTCTGGGTGTTCCGGCGCTGATCGTCAGCCTGACCATCGTGGCTTTTGGCACCTCGGCGCCCGAGCTGCTGATCGCCATCAAGGCGATTCAGGAGAACGCGCCCGGGATCGCGCTGGGCAACGTGGTGGGCTCGAACACCGCCAACATCCTGCTGGTTCTCGGGGTGCCTGCGCTGTTGGCCACTTTGCACACCAGCGAATGCGACACGCGCCGCAACTATGTCTTCATGCTGATGGCCTCGGTTCTGTTCATCGCGCTGGCGGCCTGCGGCGTCTTCAACCTGGCCAGTGGGGCGATCCTGCTGGCGGGGCTGACGCTGGTTCTGCTCAACGCGTTCCGGCAGGCCAAGGCGCATCGCAAGGCGTGCGGAGAGGCGTGCGCCGACGACGATGAGCTTGAAGGGCTGGAAGAGGCCGATCCCAACATGCCCTACTGGCGCATCGCGCTTTATCTAGTGCTGGGCCTGATCGGCCTGCCGATGGGGGCGCATCTGCTGGTGGAAAACGCCTCGATCATCGCGCGCACCTATGGGGTGAGCGAGACGGTGATCGGCCTGACGCTGGTGGCGGTGGGCACGTCGCTGCCCGAGCTTGCGACCACGGTGATGGCGGCCCTCAGGCGGCAGGCGGATGTGGCGCTGGGCAACGTGATCGGCTCGAACATGTTCAACCTGCTGGCCATCGTCGGGATCGCCACCCTGTTCGGACGCATCCCGGTGGACGACTCGTTCCTGCGCTTCGATCTTTGGGTGATGCTGGGCGCCTCGCTGCTGCTGATCCCGTTCGTGTTCTTCAAGCAGGACATCAACCGCCTGTGGGGGCTGGCCTTGACCGCGCTCTACGGGATCTATGTGATTGCCGTACTGACCTGATGCCTCTGCCGGAGGACCCTGAATGACCCGAGCCTTAGTGACCGGTGCCGGTATCCGGCTGGGCCGCGCCATGGCGCTGTATCTTGCGGCGCGCGGCTATGACGTGGCCGTGCACTATGCCAGCTCGGAGGCGCCTGCCGCGGAGACCGTGGACGAGATCCGCGCCATGGGCCGCAAGGCGGTGGCATTGCAGGCGGATCTGCTGGATGAGGCACAGACCCAGGACCTGCTGCCGCGCGCCGCCGAGGCGCTGGGCGGGCCGGTCACCTGTCTGGTCAACAACGCCTCGATCTTCGAATACGACAATATCCAATCCGCCACCCGGCAGAGCTGGGACCGGCACATGGACAGCAACCTGCGCGCGCCTTTCGTGCTGACGCAGGCGATGGCGGAACAAGGGCTGCAGGCGGTCGAGGATGAGAATGGTGAGCTCATGGCGACCGGCCTGATCGTCAACATGGTGGACATGCGCGTGCGCAAGCTGACGCCCGAGTTCATGACTTACACCATCGCCAAGATGGGCCTCTGGGCGCTGACCCGTACCGCCGCGCAGGCGCTGACGCCCGCGATCCGTGTGAATGCGATCGGTCCAGGCCCCACCATGCGCGGCCATCGGCAGAGCGATGAGCATTTCGCGGCGCAGCGCGCCAACACGGTGCTGGAGCGCGGCTCGAACCCGTCCGACATCACTGCAGCCTTGGGATATTTCATGGATGCCCCGGCGGTAACCGGGCAGTTGCTTTGCGTCGATGGCGGGCAGCATCTGGGCTGGCGTACTCCGGATGTTCTGGGCCTGGAATGAGGGTTTTTGGTGCAAGTTTTGCACCGCTCGCATTTCTGTTACTTAAGCGTTACAAAAATGTCTTTTATTTCATGGGCTTGTCAGGTCTCATAAAAAATAACGTTAAAAATCAATGCGTTGAATATGTGCCTATTTTTTGGGCATTTCAGGGAAAAGGCCATGAAACAAGGAGAAATCGCGATGCCCCGAAAGTTATCTGCATAGTTATCCACATAAACCGTGGATTTGTTTCCTCTTGATCTGAGCGGCCCAAGATTGCAGCCATTCCCAGAGAATCATATCTGAATGCGATGAGCCAACACAGCGACCCCGATTCCCAACCTCCGGTGACCGGCTATGCCTGCATCCAGCAGTATCTGAAAACGCTGGACAGCTCGCCCGGCGTGTACCGGATGCTCGATGGTGAAAGCCGGGTTTTATACGTCGGCAAGGCGCGCAATCTGCGGGCGCGGGTGTCGAACTATGCGCGGGCCGGCCATTCGGGCCGGATCGAGCGGATGATCGCGGCCACTGCTTCGATGATGTTCCTGACCACGCGGACCGAGACCGAGGCGCTGCTGCTGGAGCAGAACCTGATCAAGCAGCTCAAGCCGAAATACAATGTGCTGCTGCGCGACGACAAAAGCTTTCCCAACATTCTGGTGGCCAAAGATCACGCCTTTCCACAGATCAAGAAGCATCGCGGTGCCAAGAAGGAAAAGGGCACCTATTTTGGCCCCTTCGCTAGCGCGGGCGCGGTGAACCGGACGCTGAACCAGCTGCAAAAGGCGTTTCTGCTGCGCAACTGCTCGGATTCCATGTTCGACAGCCGCACCCGGCCTTGTCTGCTCTATCAGATCAAGCGGTGCTCGGGGCCGTGTGTGGGTCTGATCTCGGAAGAGGGCTATGCCGAAAGCGTCAAGGATGCCGAGCGGTTCCTTTCGGGGCGGTCGACCAAGGTGCAGGAGGAGCTGGCCGAGCAGATGATGGCCGCCTCCGAGGCGATGGAGTTTGAGCGCGCCGCCGGTCTGCGCGACCGCATCCGGGCGCTGACGCAGGTGCAGTCGAGCCAGGGCATCAACCCGCGCGGGGTGACCGAGGCGGATGTGGTGGCGCTGCACATGGAAAGCGGGCAGGCCTGCGTTCAGGTGTTCTTTATCCGCGCCAATCAGAACTGGGGGAACCGGGATTTCTATCCCCGCGTCGGCCCGGATGTATCGGCAGCCGAAGCGATGGAGGCGTTCCTTGGCCAGTTTTACGATAACAAGGAACCGCCCCGGCAGCTGATCCTGTCGGATGCCATCGAAAACGCCGACCTGATGGCCGAGGCGCTGTCCGAAAAGGCGGGCCGCAAGGTCGAGCTGCTGGTGCCCCAGCGTGGGGAAAAGGCGGAACTGGTCTCAGGCGCGCTGCGCAATGCGCGCGAGTCGCTGGCGCGGCGCATGTCGGAAAGCGCGACCCAGGCCAAGCTGCTGCGCGGGGTGGCCGAGGCGTTCGATCTGGACGGGCCTCCGAATCGGATCGAGGTCTATGACAACAGCCATATTCAGGGCACCAACGCGGTGGGCGGCATGATTGTCGCGGGTCCCGAGGGCTGGATGAAGAACGCTTATCGCAAGTTCAACATCCGTGGCGACGATCTGACCCCCGGTGACGATTTCGGCATGATGAAAGAGGTGCTGACCCGCCGTTTCACACGCCTGCTGAAAGAGGACCCGGATCGTGACAAGGGCCTGTGGCCCGATCTCTTGCTGATCGACGGCGGTGCCGGGCAGGTGAGCGCGGTGCACGAGATCATGGTGACCCACGGGGTCGAGGATATTCCCATGGTGGGCGTCGCCAAGGGCATCGACCGCGACCATGGCAAAGAGGAGTTCCACCGTATCGGCCAGCACCCCTTTGCGCTCAGACGCAACGACCCGGTGCTCTACTTCATCCAGCGGCTACGGGATGAGGCGCATCGTTTTGCCATCGGCACCCACCGCGCCAAGCGGGCCAAGGCGGTCGGCGCGACGCCGCTCGACGAAATACCGGGCGTCGGGGCCACCCGCAAACGCGCGCTGCTGGCCCATTTCGGCAGTGCCAAGGCGGTCAGCCGGGCCAATCTCGCGGACCTGAAGGCGGTGGACGGGATCTCGGAAGGGCTGGCGCAGAAGGTCTACGATTTCTTCCACGAAAAGGGCTAGGCGCTGACCCGTTTGCCGCGCCACAGGATGTAGAGGCCCGAGGCCACGATCAGCGTGCAGCCCGTCAGCATTGCCGGATCCAGCCGCTCGCCGAACAGGACGATGCCCAGCCCGATGCCGAAGAGCAGGCGGGAGTAGCGGAACGGTGTCACGGCTGAGACTTCACCGGTGCGCATGGCCTTCATCAGGGCGGAATATGCGATGACGCCCCAGAACACCGCGCCCGTCAGTTGCAGGCTGGTGGTGGCGGTGAGGGGGACCAGAGCGGTGCCCTCCCACAGCGAGAACAGAACCCCTGCCACCACAATCGACAGGAAGCCGTAGAATCCCAGAACATCGGTGCCGAGCGTCGCTGGTGCGGCGCGGCTGGCCAGATCGCGCCCGGCAAAGCCCAGCATCCCGAGCACGGCGAGGATGGACAGCGGCGAAAAGCTCTCACCGGTGGGGCGGATGATGATCAGCACGCCGATCAGGCCGATCAGAATCGCGCTCCACCGCCGCCAGCCGACCTGTTCGCCAAAGACCAGCGCCGCGCCCGCGACCACGACCAGCGGGGTGGCCTGCAGGATCACGGTGGCCGAGGAGAGCGGGGTCAGGGCGATGGCAAGAACGTAGAACAGGCGGCCCAGCACCTCGAACAGCACCCGCAAGCGCATCGGTGGCGACAGCACGTCCGGGTGCAGCAGCCGCGCGCCGCGCCAGCGTGCGATGCAGCCAAAGACCAGCGCGCCGCCAAGCCCGAACAGGATTAGGATCTGCCCGACCGGAAGCGTGGCGGAGGCGGCCTTCAGCAAGGCGTCTTCGAGGGCAAAGCCTGCCATCGCTGCGATCATCCAACCGCTGCCGATCAGGTTTGACCGGTGGTCCGTTTGAATATGCGCTGTCATGATGCCTGCCGTCGCATTGCCCGGATCAATACGGGTCGCGTTCCCTGACCCATTTCACGGGGCTCAATCTGACCGGGAATGGACGCGGAGCCAAGGGGCATCTCACGCCTTGCTACACGTCGGGCCTTCGTCCGAAATGCCGCAGGTGCCTGTGTGCATGCAGTTTTTCAACGGCCCGGCTTTCATGTCCGAAAGCCGCGATATAATGTCCGGCTCATGAAATGGAACCTGCCCAATATCCTGACCCTGCTGCGCCTGCTTGCGGCACCCGGTCTGGCCGTGATGTTTCTTTACTTCACCCGCCCTTACGCGGACTGGTTCGCGCTGGTCCTGTTCGTGACCGCCGCCGTGACCGACTGGTTCGACGGCTATCTGGCGCGGGCGTGGAAGCAGGAAACCAAGATGGGCGCGATGATGGACCCGATCGCCGACAAGGCGATGGTGGTGATTGCGCTGATGATCCTCGTGGGCTACTCGACCGAGCACTGGACCCCGTGGCTGGTTTTGCCCGCCACCGTGATCCTGTTCCGCGAGGTCTTTGTCTCGGGTCTGCGCGAGTATCTGGGTGACGTGGCCGGGACGCTCAAGGTCACCAATCTGGCCAAGTGGAAAACTACCGCGCAGATGATCGCGATTGCCGTGCTGTTCAGTCAGGGGATTTTCGAACACTATCTGGTGATGTCGTCGTTCGGCATGGATCAGGCCCTTGTCGAACAGATCATGACGGGCCAGGTCGAGGATGTGAACGGCCTGCGCTGGAAGTTCGAGGGCATGGTGTGGTCCGGCCGCGTGGGCCTGTGGCTGCTCTGGCTTGCGGCGGGTCTGACATTGATCACCGGCTATGACTACCTACGTAAAGCCTTGCCCCATCTGAAGGAGACGTAAGGGATGGATGTGCTCTATTTCGCCTGGGTCCGGGAACGGATCGGCCTGCCGAAAGAGCGGATCGAGACCAGTGCCGCCACCGTCTCGGATCTGGTCACCGAGCTGCGCGCGCGCGAGCCTCGGTATGAGGCCGCCTTTGCCGACCTCTCGGCGCTGCGGGTGGCGCTGGATCAGGAGCTGTCCGATTTCGACGCCCCGCTGTCGGGCGTGCGCGAGGTGGCGTTCTTTCCGCCGATGACCGGAGGCTGAGCCGGTGCGCATTGCCGTGCAGGAAGAAGAGTTCGATCTGGGCGCCGAGGCCAATGCTTTTGCCGCCGGTGGCACCGCCGATGGCGCCATCGTGACCTTCACCGGCGTGGTGCGCGATCTGGCGCGCGGCGATCTGGATGTGATGGAGATCGAGCATTATCCGGGCATGACCGAAAAGGCGATTACGGCGATTGCCGAAGAGGCCAAAGCCCGCTGGTCGCTGGGCGACGTGCTGGTGATCCACCGCCATGGCCGTCTGGCGCCCGGTGACAAGATCATGATGGTCGCCACTGCTGCCCGGCACCGCAAGGACGCCTTTGAGGCGGCGGAATACCTGATGGACTACCTGAAGTCCCGCGCGCCGTTCTGGAAGAAAGAGATCACCTCGGACGGCGCCGATTGGGTGGCCGCGAAGGACGAGGACGAGGACGCGCTGGGGCGGTGGTAGGTCCGCCAGATCGCGAGGCCCGAACCGTTTCATGTAATCAGAGCTGTCGTTCCAATCCGGGCACCCAGCCCGGAATCAAGGCACGCAGTGCCGCCGGGCAGCGCCCGACCGCCCCTATGGGCGGGCGCTTCTTCAACGTTTGGATCCCGTACAGTTGTTGCATGTGGCTGAACCATAAAGAGAAGACCACGGATCATAGGAGCACCCACCCGCGGTCGGGCGCGGCCCTCTGTTTGACTGCCTGATAAGCGATGTCTGCGCGTTCTGATTGTGCCGGAAGGGCCGAATAAGCCTCACTCTCCCCGCGCCAACTGCCCCCGCAGTTCTTCCGCCTCCTGCCGTGCGTCGCGGAGACCCTCCATGGCGGCGGAAAGCTCGGCCTCGGTCTGGGTGAGCTGGTTGGTCAGTTCGGCCTCGCGCTGCTGCAGGTAGGTGATCGCCTGATCGCGGGTTTCCTCGGCTTCGTGCAACTCCTGGCTCATCCGGTCCAGATCGGCCACGTCGCTCTGTCGGACGCGGGACAGGCGGTGGATCAGCCAGTTGGCGAACCAGCCCATGCAAAAGGCCACGAACAGGATGATGGCGGTGGCGATGATGAATTCGGTTCTGTTCATGTCACTGGTCCTCTGCGCCCTCTGCCGGGGCGCCGTCTGTCTCATCCGCAGGGGCCGTTTCCGCCGCCTCGGGGCCGGGGCTTTCGATGGCTTCCAGCCCGGTTTCCACCTCTTCAATCGGTTCCGGGCGGATCAGGCGGAACTCGATGCGGCGGTTTTCCTCGCGCCCCGCTTCGGTGTCGTTATCCGCGATGGGCTGGCTTTCGCCATAGCCGACGGCAGCATAGGTCGAAGTCAGCACCCCCCGCGACCGCAGCTCGTTCAGGATGGACTGAGCCCGTGCCTGGCTGAGCTGCTGGTTCATCTCTTCGCGGCCCTGGCTGTCGGTGTGGCCCTGGATCTCCATCCTGATCGGGCCGCATTCGCGCAGCAGATCGGCAATGCTGTTGAGCGTGTCCAGCGAACCCGAGGCCACCGTGGCCGAGCCCGGCTCGAACGCGATCTTGTTGGCCTGCTGCATCTCGGCGATCTGCTCTTCGCAGAACTCCGGGTCGGGCAGGGCGTCTTCGGGTTCGGGCGGCTCCTGATAGGTGATCGACAGGTCGAAATCCTGCGCCTCGCCTAGCTTTTCCGAGAGCAGCCCGGCGATCTCGGCGCTGGCATCCGCGTCATGGCTCATGCCGCTGAGCACGACATTGTCGGGCGTGACGGTCAGCGCGCCGTTGTTCAGCCGCGACAGTGCTTCGAGCCCGGCCAGCACTCGCACCGGCCAGTCGGCGGGCAGGTCCGGCACCACGCGCGTTGCGGTGTGCACGGCGGTCGAGCCAAAGGCGGCGCGGGCATAGCTGTCGGACATGTCGCGGAGGGTTTCGTCGCCGACCCGGCCCCTCAGTTGCACCAGCCCCTCGGGGCTGAGCGTGGCGGTGAATTCCGGCGGGCCCGCCGCGTCCCTGACCTCGGGCTCGGGCAGGACGGCGTGCAGGGCGAAGACCTTGGGCAGGCTGGTCTCAAGCTCTCCGACAACCCGGTCGAAATCGGCCTGATCGGTGCCCTGCTGGGCGATGAGGGTGATGTCGGCATCGGCGATGGTGACCGAGCCCTGGCCCAGCTCCGCCAGCGCGCTGATGCTGAGTTCGGCCGCCTGCGCCCAATTGGGTGACGGCACGCCCAGCCCGATGGTGCAGTTGGCCCGGCCTTCCAGCCCGGCGCGATGGGCGGCGGCCGCGATGCGGTTGCGGGCGGTGTCATCCTGAGCCGAGCAGGCGTCGAACCGGGCGCCCTCTTCGCCGATCAGGAACCGCAGGGTGAACGGCGTGATGACCGGGCGCGGGGCCGCGATCGACAGCCCGATCCGCAGGCTGGGCGGCGCGGCGCGGGTCAGTTCCTGTTCCAGCCGGGCCTTTTCCTCGGGGCTGTCCGAGATCGCGGTGATCTTGACCAGCCCGGCACTGGCCGAGACCTTGGCGCGCGGCAGTTTCGACAGCGCCAGCACCGCAAAGGCCAACGCGTCGTCCCATCCGGCGGGTTTGGGATAGTCGGCGGTTTCAAGCAGATCGGTCACCAGCGCCTGCTGGTCGAGTTTCTGCAGCGCTTCCGCCAACGCCTCGCGATCCTCGCTGGCCGGGATCAGCCCGATGATCGAGATGCCGCTGTCATTGCGCAGGATCTCGGCGGAAAAGCGTGGGGGTGCCAGATCCGCCGTGGGCGCCACATCCATCCCGTCGATGACGCGCGACGGGTCGACCTCATCCCCCGCGACGGTCAGCGCGTTGAACCGGGTCGCCTCGTCCGGGGCGGTGCCGGTGATCACGACCCGCAGCCCGTCCGACTGAACCTCGGCCCAGTCATGCCCCTTGGTATCAAGGGCCCGCCGCACCACGATTTCCGAGTTCCTCTCGACCGCGGTGACCGCGTAGCTTGCGCCGATCAGGCACAGACCCGCGGCCAGAACAAAGGTCAGGACGACCACGATGGAAAAGGATGGGCGCATGGGCAGCTTATGTCTTGTCCGGTCTTTCGGGCGAAGTCTTACAGGCCCCCGCCCCGGGGTGCAATCACACCAGCAGGGCGGCGCCAAGGAAGATCAGCGGAATAAGGCCGGTGTCGCGATTGGCCCAGAACAGCTGCAGCAGCTTGGCGTTGTCTTCGATGTCGAGGCCGCGCAACTGCCAGGCCATGTGCCAGCCCATCGCCCAGGGCGCGGCGATGACCAGCACCAGTGCCAGAATCGAGGCGTCCGGCAGCGCCGCCTCGATCACCGCCAGCCCCATCAGGGTGACGGTGGCGACCAGAAAGTACTTCATCCAGCGCGCGGTGTCGGTGCCGAACAGGCGGGCGGTGGATTTCACCCCGATCAGCGCGTCATCCTCGGTATCCTGATGCGCATAGATCGTGTCATAGAACAGCGTCCAGGCGATGCCCGCGCCGTAAAGCAGCACCGCGGGCCAGCCCAGCGAGCCGCTATGCGCGGTCCAAGCCAGCAGTGCGCCCCAGTTGAAGGCCAGCCCCAGAAACGCCTGCGGCCACCATGTGAACCGCTTGGCAAAGGGATAGATCGTGACCGGCAGCAGCGACAGCACGCCCATGGCGATGGCGGCGCGGTTGAAGGTCAGCAGGATCGCCAGCCCCAGCAGCGACTGGATCACCATCCATACCACCGCCTGTTTCACCGTCACCTGGCCCGAAGGGAGCGGGCGCGAGCGTGTCCGCTCGACCTGGCCGTCGAACTCGCGGTCGGTGATGTCGTTCCAGGTGCAGCCCGCGCCGCGCATCACGAAGGCGCCGATGGCGCAGCCCACCGCGATCCACAGATCGCCCCAGCGCGGGTCGCCGCCGTCGAGCATGGCCAGCAGCAGCCCCCACCAGCAGGGAATCAGCAAGAGCCACGTGCCGATGGGCCGGTCGGCGCGGCTGAGCCGAAGATAGGGCCGGGCAAATGCCGGGGCGTAGGTGTCGACCCAGTTGTCCGCTACCGCATCCGCGACCTGACCATCTGGTGTTGGGGCATCGCCTTGCATATGTAGGCCCTTATGAGTGCAAAGATCAGGCTGTATGTAGAGCACCCTCTGGGCCCGGGGCAATCGGTAGCTTTGACGCGTGAGCATGCGCATTACCTTTTCGGCGTGATGCGGCTGTCTGCTGGCGCGCCGGTGGCCCTGTTCAACGGGCGCGACGGAGAGTGGCTGGCCGAGGTGGCCGAGGCGGGCAAGCGCGGCGGCACGCTTGTCTGCGTCGAACAGACGCGGTCTTTGCAGATGCCGCCCGATCTGTGGCTGTTCTTCGCTCCGATCAAGAAGGCGCGCACCGATTTCATTGTCGAAAAGGCCGCCGAGATGGGGGCCGCGCGGATCATTCCGGTGCAGACCGAGTTCACCAATTCCGAACGCATCCGGCAGGACCGGTTGCAGGCCCATGCCATCGAGGCGGCCGAGCAATGCGGCGGTACCTTCGTGCCCGAGGTCTGCGCGATGCAGAAACTCGACCGCGTGCTGGCTGACTGGCCCGAGGGACGGCAGCTGATGTTCTGCAACGAGGCCGAGGTCGGCTCGGCCCTGCGTCTGGCCGAACACGAAAAGGGCGGGCCTTGGGCGATTCTGATCGGGCCCGAGGGCGGGTTCTCGGACCGCGAGCGTGCGCGTCTGACGGCGCAGCCCTATTCCCACGTGGTCAGCCTCGGTCCCCGCATCCTGCGGGCGGATACGGCAGCGGTGGCGGCGCTGACGCTGTGGCAGCAGGCGCTGGGGGATTGGGGATGAGCTGGCGCCGGGCGCAAGACGCTGACCTGCCGGGGATCGAGCGGTTCCTGCGCGCGCATCTGCAAAGCTCGATGTTCCTGCTGGCCAATCTGCAAAACCACGGCCTGACCGGCGATGCGCCGCATGCGATGACGATCTGGGTGCTGGGTGAGGACCCTCATGGTGTCTTCGGCATTTCCCGGCAGGGCGTGGTGCTGCTGCAATGCCCTGATTGCGGCGAGGCCGATCTGCGCGCCGCCACTGCCCTGATCGCGGATCGTGAGGTGACCGGGATCATCGGTGAGGCGGCACAGGCACGGCGGCTGATGGCGCTGGCCGGTTGGGAGCATCGCGCCGCCAAGCTGAACAAGGATGAGCCCGCCTTTGCGCTCGACCTCGCGCGTCTTGTTATCCCCGAGGGATCCGGTACCGAACTGGTGCCGCTGGCCGATGTGGATCGGTCGATACCGGTGGCATGGCGCACCGCGTATCACGCAGAGGTGCTGGGCGCCCACCCGGACGAGGCGCGCCAACTGGCCGAGCAGGATATCGCCGCGTATATCGAGCGCGGCTCCCATCGGGTGCTGCTGGCCGAGGGGCAACCGGTCTGCATGACCGGCTTCAACGCCCGCCTGCCGGATGTGGTGCAGATCGGCGGGGTCTATACGCCGCCAGACCTGCGTGGACATGGCTACGCCCGCCGGGCGGTTGCGTTGCATCTGGACGAGGCGCGGCAGACCGGGGTCACCCGTGCCATTCTGTTCGCCGCCAATGCGCCCGCCGTCCGCGCCTATCAGGCTATCGGGTTCGAGCGGGCGGGTTCGCTCGCCCTGATCCTCTTCGACTTGCAGACGGAGGCCACCGCATGAGCTTCATCCGCCCCGAGGCCAAGACCGCCATCTGGCGCTGGCGCGAAGTGCTGGTCGGGATTGGCGTGGGGCTGCTGGGGTTCAGCTGGATCGGCGGCCCCGGCGGGCTGCTGGGTTGGATCGGCTGGGTACTGGTTCTCGCTGGGGTGGCGCTGGCGGTGATCGGGGTGCAGCGGGCGCGCTTTCGCACCGGTGCGGGCGGGCCGGGACTTGTCACCGTGGACGAGGGCCAGATCACCTATATGGGTCCCCTGACCGGCGGCATGGTCGCCGCGCAGGAGTTGGAGCGGCTGGCGCTCGACCCCACCTCGCGGCCCGCGCATTGGGTGCTTGAACAGCCCGGGCAGGCGACGCTTCACATTCCGGTGAACGCCGAAGGCGCCGAGGCGCTGTTCGATGTGTTCTCGAGCCTTCCAGGGCTGAAGACCGAGCAGATGCTGGCCGAACTCAATGGCGGTTCCGCTCACCCGGTCGTGATCTGGGAACGTCATCCCATGCGGCCTCCGGGATTGCGGCTGCATTGACACCACGCGCGTTTGCGACCACGACTGACCCTCACGAACAGACACTTCAGGATCGGAGCACGGCTCATGTCCATTCCCCAGTCCGGCGGCGGACCGATTGAGCGCCACGAACAACTGGCCGAGTATCTGGCCGCAGGCTGCAAGCCCAAGCAGGACTGGCGGATCGGAACCGAGCACGAGAAGTTCGGCTATTGCAAAGACACCCTGAAACCGCTGCCCTACGAGGGCAAGCGCTCGATTCTCGCCGTGCTCGAAGGGCTGCGCGACCTGCATGGCTGGGAGCCGCTGGAAGAGGGCGGCAAGCTGATCGGTCTGCAAAAGGACGGGGCCAATGTGTCGCTGGAACCGGGCGGGCAGCTGGAGCTGAGCGGCGCGCCGCTGGAGACCATTCACGAGACCTGCGACGAGGTGAACGCGCATCTGAAGGACGTGAAGGACATTGCCGACAAGATCGGCGTGGGTTTCATCGGTCTGGGTGCGGCGCCGATCTGGACCCATGACGAGATGCCGCTGATGCCCAAGGGGCGGTACAAGCTCATGGATGCCTACATGCAGAAGGTGGGCACCATGGGCCGCACCATGATGCGGCGGACCTGCACCGTGCAGGTCAATCTGGATTTCGCGTCCGAGGCGGACATGGTGCAGAAACTGCGCGTGGCGCTGGCGCTGCAACCGGTGGCAACGGCGCTTTTTGCCAATTCCCCGTTTCTGGAAGGCAAGCCCAACGGTCACAAATCCTGGCGCAGCCGGGTCTGGCGCGATCTGGATGCAGCTCGCACCGGCATGTTGCCCTTCGTGTTCGAGGATGGGTTCGGGTTCGAGCGCTGGGTGGACTACGCGCTCGATGTGCCGATGTATTTCGTCTATCGCGACGGGCAATATATCGATGCGCTGGGCCAGAGCTTCCGCGATTTCCTCAAGGGTGAGCTGCCTGCCCTGCCGGGCGAAACGCCGATGCTCAGCGACTGGGCCGATCACCTGACCACCGCCTTCCCCGAGGCGCGGATCAAGAAGTTCATCGAGATGCGCGGCGCCGATGGCGGCCCCTGGCGGCGCCTGTGTGCGTTGCCCGCCTTCTGGGTTGGACTGATGTACGATCAGGGCGCGCTGGATGCCGCCTGGGATCTGGTCAAGGGCTGGGACGCGGACACCCGCGATGCCCTGCGCGTTGCCGCCAGCGAGGGCGCCCTGCAGGCGCAGGTCGGAGACATTAGCATGCACGATCTGGCCCGAGAGGTGATCGCCATCGCCGAGGCTGGCCTCAAGGCCCGCGCCTATCCGGGCGCCGGCGGGCTGGTGCCGGACGAGACGCACTTCCTAAATGCGCTCAAGGACAGTCTGGATAGCGGCAAGGTGCCCGCGGATGAATTGCTGGACCGCTACAATGGCGATTGGGGCAGCGACCTGACCCGGATCTATGCCGATTACAGTTATTGATCCATGACCCATCCGCCGGGTCGGCGGATGGGGTTTCAGGACCGGATCAGCGCGTCAGAACCGGTAGGTGGCGCGGATCTGGAAGGTCGTGGCCTCGACATCGACGCCGGAACTGTTGAAGTCGTCGAACTCATGATACAGGATCTCGCCCCCGACGCTGAGGCCGCCTCCGACCAGCATTTCATAGCCTGCGCCGATGAAATAGCCGTCATCGCTGCCCAGCGTGTCGGTGTCCGCATCCGCAAACCCGACCGTGCCGTAAAGCAGCCCGTCGCCGATCTTGTAGCCGCCGCGCGCCTTGACCCGCAGCACGTTTTCCAGCGTGGCGGCGGTGCCCACTTCGATATCCGCGAAGTCGTAGTCAACACCCGCGCCAAGCACCCAATCGCCAAAGTCGTGGTCATAGCCCACGACCAGACCGCCGATCAGGCCGTCGCCCTCGACACCGGCGACATTGGTGTCGACGTCGGCATATCCAATCTGACCCCCGGCATAAAACCCGGACCAGTCGCCGCTGGATTGCGCCAGGGCAGAACCGGCAGGAATCGCGGCAATGGCCGAAGCTAGGGCAATCTGTCTTAGCATTTCCTATCCTTTCGTATCCGAGGTCACCGGAGCCCCAAATGGGATCCGGTGCTATCAATGTGAGAGTATACGGCGCAGGCGTACATGTGGATCACCGGGGCAGGGGACGGACAGCGCAAACCGGCGTGTTTTTTCCCGTTCGGTCGGCATGTTTTGGCTGATCCCCGAAATGTGAACGGGCACTCCGTGCGCCAGGAACGGAAAACGGCGGCAGAAGGGTCCGCCGCCGCTGTTCGCTTTGGGATGGTCTGGCTTACTGCTGAAGCGAGGCCGGGTCTTTGTCGGCGATGTCTTCCCAGTTGGCGCTGGCCTTTTCGATCAAGCCGGGGATGTCGCCTTCCCAGCGCTGCTGGATGTCGGGCGAAATGTTCAGGTAAAGCTTGTTGTCGACGATCTTCCAGATGTTGGGATCACCGTCGAACTTAAAGCCCATGGCCGCTCCAAAGGCGCAGTAGCCGCCATATTCGGGCAAGTAGGCCTCAGGATTAGCCTCGAACGCGGCCTTGTTCTCTTCCGATGCAAAGCGGTACATCGCATCGTTGTGGAGCGTCGTGATCTTCCAGTTGCCCTTGGTGGGCTCACCTTCGGTGAAATAGGCCACCGGGTCATAGCCTTGCAGCGCCAGACCGGTCGAGCTTGCGTTGATCTCGACACCGGCCGCCAGAGCCGAGGTTGCCAGCGCAACCGAGAGTGCCACGCCACCCAGCAGAGATTTTACCTTGTTCATGGGTTCACCTTTCTTGTGTATGCCAGCCGGGGTGCCGTAATTGCGTCCGATTGGCTGTCGTGTTTGATGCGTGCGGCCGAAATAAACCGCCACGTCACAGCAGGTGGCACCGGCCCCGGTAACGTTCAAAACAACCTATTGTGTATGTGCATGGGCGAAAAATTCCTGTGCGGTGATACACAGTTGGCGCCCGCGTTATTGGGTGTCGGGGGTCAGCCCGGTGGTGAAACGGATCACCTTGTCGGCGGGCATTTCACAGGGCCGCAACAAGAGTTGACCGTCCGACAGACGGTAGAGGTTGAGGCTGATGTAATCCGGCCCGCCGCGTTCATTCGCGACCAGTTTATGCGCCCGACCATTGGCCGATACGGTCCGGCTGACCACGTAGGAGCGCCCGCCGAAGCGGCCCGTGAACGTGCCCGCAGGCAGGGCAAAGAAAGCTTCCGAAAACGCGGTCGGAACCGTCAAGACTGTCCGATCTTGGGCTCGGTCCCAGCCTTGATGCGGGCGATGTTCGCGCTGTGCCGCCAATAGACCAACAACGTCAGGATCACGCCCAGCAGGAAGGCCGAGCTGTGCCCCAGAAACAGCGCCCAGATGGTTGACGAGGCGGCGGCGGCCAATGCCCCCGCCGAGGACATGCGTGAGATCACCGCGGCGGCAAGCCAGGTCAGGCAGCAGGCCACGCCCACAGGCCAGGCCAGCGCCAGCCAGAGGCCCAGAAAGGTCGCAACGCCCTTGCCGCCCTTGAAGCTCAGCCAGACCGGAAAGCAATGGCCGATAAAGGCGGTCAGGGCTGCCAGTTGCGCCGCGTCTTCTCCGGCGAGTAGCCGCGCCAGCAACACGGCTACCGCGCCTTTGCCGCCATCGAACAGCACCGTCAGCGCGGCGGCGGTCTTGTTGCCGGTGCGCAGCACGTTGGTGGCGCCGATATTGCCCGATCCGATTTCGCGCAGATTGCCCAGCCGCATGACTTTGGCCAGCACCATGCCGAAAGGGACCGAGCCCAGCCCGTAGCCGATGACGGCCCAGAGGATCAGTTGCAGCGTTGTTGAGTCGATGGGCGGCATCAGTCTCTCCGATAGACGGGCGTTCCGCCCACGTAAGTTGCCAGCACCCTACCTTGCATGCGCTGGCCGTCAAACGGGGTGTTCTGGGATTTCGATTTCAGGGTGAACCGGTCGAGCACAAAGGGCACATCCGGGTCGAACAGCACCAGATCGGCTGGCGCGCTTTCAGTCAGGCGACCACTCTCCAGCCCCAGCCGTTTGGCCGGGTTCAGCGCCATGGCGCGGAACAGGGTCGGCAGGTCCAACTGTTCAGCATGATAGAGGCGCAGGGCGGCGGGCAGCAGCGTTTCCAGCGCGACGGCGCCCGAGGCTGCCTCTTCAAATGGCAGCCGCTTGCTTTCCTCGTCCTGCGGCGTGTGCATCGAGCTGATGGTGTCGATCAGGCCCGTTCGCACCGCCTCGATCACCGCCTGCCGGTCGTCTTCAGAGCGCAGGGGCGGCTTAACCTTGAAGAAGGTGCGATAGTCGGCCACGTCCAGTTCGTTCAGCGTCAGGTGATGGATCGAGGTGCCCGCGGTGATATCCAGCCCGTTGCGCTTGGCCCGCTCCAGCGCAGGCAGGGCGCGGGCGGTGGTGATCTGGTCGGCATGGTATTTGGCGCCGGTCATTTCCAGCAGGGCGATGTCGCGGTCCAGCCCCATCCGCTCGGCCATGGGAGAGACCGAGGCCAGGCCGCGCAAGGCGGCGAACTTGCCGCTGGTCGCGGCGGCGCCGTTGCTCAGCCCCGGCTCTTGCGGATGGGCGATGACCAGCGCCCCGCAGGAGCGTGCATAGGTCAGCGCGCGTGAGAACACCTTTGTATTGGTCACCACGTGGTCGCAATCGGTGAAGGCCACGGCACCGGCGTCGAGCAAAAACCCGATCTCGGTCATCTCGCGCCCCTCGCGCCCCTTGGTCAGCGCGGCCATGGGCAGCACGTTGACCGGCGTATCCGCCTGCGCGCGGCGGGTGACGAATTCCAGCGTCTCGGGCGTGTCGATGACGGGTGCGGTATCGGGCCGGGTGACGATGGTGGTCACACCCCCGGCAGCGGCGGCCAGCCCGGCGGACTTGTAGCTTTCCTTGTGCCTCTCACCCGGCTCGCAAACCTTGACGCCGATATCGACGATGCCGGGAGCCAGGCACTTGCCGTGGCAGTCGATACGCTCGGCATCCGGTGCGTCCGGCCCCTGCGCGCCGTCGCCCCGGGCCACGATGCGCCCGTCCGACACGTTTAGCCAGCCGACGGCGTCCGTCCCGGCTTCGGGGTCGATCAGGCGGGCATTGGAGAAGAGTACAGGTGTCATGTCGAGGCCTCTCGGGCTTGGTTCAGTGCCTTCAAAGCGGCATGGGGATCGGGCAAGTTTTCAAACGAGAAGAAGGGATGCCGGTCGAATACGATCGCTCGGCGTCTGGTTCGGAAGTTCAGAAACCTGTCAATTTTCAGGGGCTTTGACTTGAGATGCTTGTTAAACTGCCAAGCGTTTTTTGAAGTAACGACATAAACCCTTTGCGCCCGGACGCACCGATCTGCCCACATTGTGAAGGCCATAAGCAGAGTTACGCAGGCGAGTTTCCAAAAGTCTCTGACGGTATCGAGTATCCACGGGCTGATCGTCCACATGATTACAAGGCCAAGAATAACAGCTTTGTAGGCCCACCCGTATCGAGGTGAAAAAAAGCCCTGATCCGGGTGGGAGGCCCAAAGCACGTTTTCCCCATCAGGAATTTGCGCGCGCCACCAATCCGCCTCGGCAACCGTCATCCCATCGCCCTTTCGATGGCGGCTTTGGTGGCGGCGGGGTCGGCCTGGTACTTGATCAGATGCTTGTCGCCGCTTCGGGTGACGATCTGGACGAAGCTGCCCATGGTGTTCACCGTTTCGATCTGGTTCAGCGGCACGCGGCGGTTTGTGGTGGTCAGCGCGTCATCCGTGATCTCCCAGACCACCGCCAGATCTTCCGAGGCCAGATACCAGCCGCGCAGGGCGACGGCGGCCAGCCCGGCGGGCGCGCCGGTCCAGACATGCGGGTTGCCGACCAGCCACAGCACCGCCATGGCTGCGGCCATACCCCCGGCGGCCAGCCAGGCGTAGCTGCGGATATAGGTTTGGCGGTCGGCGGGGAAACGGGTCACAAGGCCAGCCACAGGATGCCTCCGACGATCAGGGCCATGACTACGGCAAACAGGGTAAAGCCGATCCGCCGCGCCTCGGCCCGGGCTTGCCGAGGCGAGGCGTGGGGGGCAGAGAAGGGTTTGGCGCTTTCGGTCATCATGGGCCGGGCGGTCCAGTTCGTGCCCTCTTCGGTGAAGAAACCGGCAAGTGTCACGCGGGGATCGGGGGTCAGCTCCAGCGCCCGGTCCGCAAACGCCTTGCTGCGCAGGACCATCACCCAGCCGTCGATGGCGTCGAGCGCATCGCGGTCGAGCTGATCCTCGGAGATGCCGCAACCTTCGGTCAGGTAGTCGTGTAGGCCTAGCTCTTCCAGATCCGAGACCGGGAACACCTCGATCTGGTCCTCGTCCAAGGCATCCACGCCCAGAATCTGCGCCGCAGCCCCCGGCTCACGCAGGAACTTCGCCTCTTCGGGGCGCATGTCGAGCGTGAACAGCCGCAGCACGCCGCGTTCGTTCCTGGCGACGGTCAGCTTGCTCATGCGGCCTCGCGCAGGTTATGGGCCAGCAGTTCCATCGCGGCCATGCGCACGGCCACGCCCATCTCGACCTGTTCCTGAATGACCGAGCGGTTGATGTCGTCGGCCAGCGTGCCGTCGATCTCAACCCCCCGGTTCATCGGCCCCGGATGCATCACGATGGCATCCGGTTTCGCCAGCTTCAGCTTTTCGCCGTCCAGCCCGTAGCGGTGGTAATATTCGCGTTCCGAGGGGATGAACCCGCCATCCATCCGCTCTTTCTGAAGCCGCAGCATCATCACTACGTCCACGTCCAGCAGCCCCTCGCGCATGTCGTCATAGACTTCGGCCCCGAATTCGGCGAACTGGCCGGGAACCAGCGTCGGCGGGCCGATCAGGCGGATGCGGTTTTCCATCTTGCCCAGTAGGATCAGGTTCGACCGCGCCACGCGGGAATGGGCGATGTCGCCGCAGATCGCGATGTTCAGCCGGTGCAGGCGGCCCTTGGCGCGGCGGATGGTCAGCGCGTCCAGCAGCGCCTGCGTCGGGTGCTCGTGCCGCCCGTCGCCCGCGTTCAGCACCGCGCAATTCACCTTCTGCGCCAGCAGATCGACCGCGCCGGAATGCGGATGCCGCACCACCAGCAAGTCCGGATGCATGGCGTTCAGCGTCATCGCGGTGTCGATCAGCGTCTCGCCCTTTTTGATCGAGCTGGCCTGCATCGCCATGTTCATCACATCTGCGCCCAGCCGCTTGCCTGCCAGCTCGAAACTGGCCTGCGTGCGGGTCGAGTTTTCGAAGAACATGTTGATCTGGGTCAGCCCGGCCAGCACGTCGGCATGTTTGGCCGATTGCCGGTTCAGCTCCACGTATGTCTCGGCCAGATCCAGAATGGCGGTGATGTCATGGGGGGAAAGCTGCTCGATGCCAAGAAGATGACGATGGGCAAAACGCATGGGCGGCTCCGGTCTGACAGTCCCGCCGCTTATAGGAAGGACACGGCAGAGGGGCAATATGGCGTGATCACTCGGTTTGCTCAGGTTCGCAGCCGCCATCGTCGGTGCATTGCTCGCCCGGCCTGCACCAACGACCCTTGCCGCAATCGACCGCCTTGACGGGGACGCAGCCGCGAATGCGCGAGCATTTGAAGCCGGGCCGGCATTGCGAGCCGGTCTCGGGGCAGAGAAACCAGCCGGGCCGGGTGCAGCCGCCGCCGGGGATGCAAGTGCTGCCCGCCGGGCAAACCCGGCCCTCGCATCGGATTTCCCGGCTCGGCACGCACGTTCCCGTGGGGTCGCAGCGGTTGCCTAAAGGACAGTCGCTGTTGCTGAAACATTTGTCGGGGTCCGATCCGGGCCGCGCATTGGGGGCGATAGGGTCGCATCGCGAACCGCCCGCCACACATTTCTCGAACGGCCCGCACGAGCGTCCGCCGCCGCAATAGGTGCCGCCGGGCGGGATGCAGAACCCGTCCCAACTGCAGCGCTGGCCGAGGTTGCAGCAACTGCTGGCCCCGCATTGAAAGGTGCCGGCGCGGCATTCGGTGTGAAAATCCGCCTGCGCTGTGGGCGCGAGAAGGCCGAGGACAAGTGCAAGCAACAGGGTAAGGCGCAGCGTCATGGGCCCATGCTCGGGCGGTCTTTGGTCGCTGACAAGCCCAATTCGCTTTCCCTTATCGTCAGGCAGGATAGATTGAGACACATGGAATCGGCCTTGGACTATCACACCGCCCGGGCGCTGCTGGAATGGCAGATCGAACTGGGCGTAACCGAAGCCATCGGGGATGCTCCGGTGGACCGGTATGCATTGCCCGACACCGCGCCCAAGCCGAAAAAGCCGCAGGCCGCCGCACCCGCGCGGGAGAAATCGACAGAGGCCGATCCGGTCGAGGTGGCGCAGCAGGCTGCAAAAGGCGCCGGGTCGCTGGCGGAGCTGCGCGCGGTCATGGAGGCGTTCGATCTGTGCGACCTCAAGCGCGGCGCGCGGCAACTGGTCTTTGCCGATGGCAACCCGGAGGCCCGCGTGATGATCATCGGCGAGGCGCCGGGGCGTGACGAGGATCGGGAGGGGCGGCCCTTCGTGGGCCGGGCCGGGCAATTGCTGGACAAGATGCTGGCGGCGATCGATTTGAGCCGCGCCGACACCGTCTATATCACCAATGTCCTGCCCTGGCGCCCACCGCAGAACCGCGATCCCAAGCCCGAAGAGATCGGGATGATGAAGCCCTTCCTTGAACGCCACGTCGCCCTGGCCAAGCCGGATGTGCTGGTGCTGATGGGCAATATCAGCTGTCAGGCGGTGCTGGGCAAACGCGGCATCACACGGCTGCGTGGCAACTGGGATCAGGCGATGAATCTGCCGGTCATCCCGATGTTTCACCCCGCCTACCTGCTGCGCCAGCCGCAGATGAAGCGGCAGGCCTGGGCGGACCTGCTGGAGCTCAAGGCGAAACTGAAAGGCATCTGATGCGTATCCTGGCCTTTTCCGACCTGCACATGGCCCGCGCCCGCGCCGCCGATCTGGTGGCGGCCAGCGAGGGGGCCGATCTGGTGATCGGGGCCGGGGATTACTGCAACGGGCGCAAGGGGCTGGACGATGCAATGGCGATGCTGTCGGGCATCTCGGTGCCGCTGGTTCTGGTTCCCGGGAATGCCGAAAGCGCCGGGGAACTGTCCGAGGCCGCCCCCGATGGTGCGCATGTGCTGCATGGCCAGACCGCCACCGTGGACGGGCTGCGCCTGTTCGGACTCGGCTATGGCGTGCCGGTGACGCCGTTTGGCGCGTGGTCCTGCGACCTGTCCGAGGCCGAGGCCGCCGAAATGCTGGACCGCTGCGACGGCGCCGACATCCTGATCACCCATTCTCCGCCCAAGGGGCTGGTCGACAAGACCTCGCACGGGGCCTCAGTCGGGTCGGTCGCCGTGCGTGACGCCATCGAGCGGTTGCAGCCCGCGCTGGCCTTTTGTGGTCACATCCACGACAGCTGGGGCGCGCGCGGCATGATTGGACGGACCGAGGTGGTCAATCTGGGCCCCACCGTGAATTGGTTTGAGGTGTCTGCTTGATCGACACCCTTACCCTGCTGACTTTCCTGCCCGCGGCGCTGGCGCTGAACCTGTCGCCGGGCGCGGACATGATGTTCTGCTTCGGGCAGGGCCTGCGCTCAGGTCCCCGCGCGGCGATGGCGGCGAGTGCGGGGATTTCAACCGGCTCCATGGTGCATGTGGCGCTGGCCGGGCTGGGCCTTGGCGCTGCTGTGTCCGCGATGCCGTGGCTCTTCGACGTGATCCGCTGGGTCGGTGTGGGCTACCTGCTTTTCCTCGCCTGGACCGCCATCCGCACCGGAGCCATTCCTCCGGAAGCGCCGCAGAAACCCGCCAAACGCGCCTTTCGCGATGGGCTGCTGGTGAACCTGACCAATCCCAAGGTGATCCTGTTTGTCCTCGCTTTCATCCCGCAATTCATCGACCCCGCCGCTGGGCCGATCTTGGCGCAGTTCATGATCTTCGGCCTGATCATCGCGATGGGCGGGTTCTTCATCAACGGTGCCGTCGGTGTCTTTGCAGGCGGGGCCGGGCGGCGGCTGACCGGCAACCCGCGCGCGGCGCGCGTGCTGGGCTGGCTCAGCGGCGGCATATTCACGGCGCTGGCCCTGCGGCTGGCCATCATGGAAAGGGCCTGACATCCAATGTCGCGCATCGACGAAAGCCTCGATTTCATCCCCGTCCGTATCGCCGTTCTGACGGTCTCGGACAGCCGCTCGCTGGACGAGGATCGCTCGGGCCAGACGCTGGCCGATCGGATCGAGCGGGCGGGGCACGAGTTGGCCGACCGCAAGATCCTGCGCGACGAACGGGCCGAGATTGCTGATCAGCTGCGCGCGTGGATCGCGGACCCTGAGATTGACGTGGTGATCTCGACCGGCGGCACAGGGCTGACGGGCCGGGATGTGACGGTCGAGGCGCATCGCGACGTCTACGAAAAGGAAATCGAGGCCTTCGGCACCGTCTTCACCCTGATCTCGATGGACAAGATCGGCACCTCGGCGGTGCAGTCCCGCGCCACCGGCGGCGTGGCGGGCGGCACCTACCTGTTCGCGCTGCCCGGCAGCCCCGGTGCCTGCAAGGATGCCTGGGACGGAATTCTGGAAAAACAGCTCGATTACCGCCACCGCCCCTGCAATTTCGTGGAAATTATGCCCAGATTGGACGAACACCGGCGACGGAAGTAGACTTGTCGCGCGTTTGAACACGTGTAACCGTCTTTTGGCTTGGCATTTTTTCCTGCCCGGCTACGTGTTGGTGACGGCAGCCTGAAGCGACCGGAGCGATGTGATAGATGCGATTTTTGCGGCAGAGCCTTGTGGGCGTCTTTCTGGCCTCGCTGACGCTGGCGCTGCTGATCTATGCCGCGCAACTGGTGATGGGCGCCGTGCAGGAGTTCATGGCGCAGGACAATCGCCAACCCGAGTCGCGCGAACGGATATTCACGGTCAATGTGCAAACCGCCGAGCTGCGGACGGTCACGCCATATCTCGAGGCCTTCGGCGAAGTGCAGAGCCGCCGCCGGCTGGAACTGCGCGCGGCCATTGGCGGGCGCGTGGTGACGCTGTCGGAAGACTTCGAAGAGGGCGGCGCGGTCACGGCAGGCGAGGTGCTGGTCGAGCTTGATCCGGCGGACGCGCAATCGGCGCTTGATCGGGCCAAATCCGATCTGCTCGACGCGCAGGTCGAGGAACGGGATGCCGAACGCTCGCTGCTGCTGGCGCAGGATGAGCTGAAGGCGGCGCGGGACCAGTCCGAGCTTCGCGAACGCGCGCTCAAACGGCAGCAGGACCTGGCCGAGCGCGGGGTCGGCACCGCAGCTGCGGTCGAAGAGGCCGAACTGGCCGCCGCTTCGGCCCGGCAGGCGGAACTGGCCCGGCGCATTGCTCTGGCGCAGGCCGAGGCCCGTGTCGATCAGACCCAGACCCGCATCGCGCGCGCCGTGATCGCGCTTGAGGCCGCCGAGCGCGATCTTGAGGACATGACCGTTCGCGCCCGTTTCGACGGCACGCTCAGCGGCGTGACGCTGGTCGAAGGGCGGCTGGTTGCAGCCAACGAGAAACTGGCCGAACTGGTCGATCCGCAAACGCTCGAAGTCGCGTTCCGCGTCTCGACCGCGCAATATGTGCGGCTGCTGGACGAGGAGGGCCGCCTGATCCCCGCACCCGTCACCATCTCGCTTGAGGTGACCGGCGCCGACCTGACCGCCCGGGGCCGGATCAGCCGCGACAGCGGCTCGGCGGGCGAGGGCCAGTCGGGGCGTCTGATCTTTGCCCGGCTCGACGCTGCGCCCGGGTTCAAGCCGGGGGATTTCGTCACCGTTTCGGTCGAGGAACAGCCGCTGGCCAATGTGGCGCGCCTGCCGGCCTCGGCGCTGGATTCCTCGGGCACGGTGCTGGTGCTGGGGCCGGAGGAACGGCTGGAATCGCTGCCGGTCGAGCTGATCCGGCGGCAGGGGGACGAAGTTTTGCTGCGTGGTGACGGTCTGGCCGGGCGCGAGGTGGTGACCGGACGCACACCGCTTTTGGGCACCGGCATCCGGGTGCGCCCGCTGCGGACCGAAGAGCAGACCGCGCTCGACCCCGGCATGGTCGAACTGACCGATGAACAGCGCGCCCGACTGGTGGCCGCCGTCGAGGCCAATGAGCGGCTGTCGGACGAAACCAAGGCCGAGGTGCTCGGACAACTCGCCGAGGCCAAGGTGCCCGCCCGTCTGGTCCGGCGCATCGAAGCGCGCTCCGGGGGCTAGGCGATGATTCGCGAGATCCCCAGCGCCGCCGGTGGTCTGCTGAGCTATTTCACCCGCCACCGCACCGCCGCCAACCTGCTGCTGGTGATCCTGCTGGTTCTGGGCGCCGCTGCCATCCCGAACATGCGCGCGCAGTTCTTTCCAGACGTGATCCTTGAACGGGTCAACGTCACCGTCGATTGGGAGGGTGCGGGCCCCGAGGATGTGGACAGCGCCATCGTTCAGGTGCTTGAGCCGTCGCTGCTGGCGGTGGACGGGGTGGAAAGCTCGGAATCCACCTCGCGCGAGGGTCAGGCGCAAATCCGGCTGGAATTCGAACCCGGCTGGGACATGGCCCGCGCTGCTGACGAGGTGCGCACCGCCGTCGACAGCGTGACCAACCTGCCAGAAGAGGCCGAGGAACCCAGCATACGGCGCGGTGCCTGGCGCGACCGGGTGACCGATGTGGTGCTAACCGGCCCGATGGAGCCCGGCCAGCTTGCGCTGTTGACCGATGAACTGATCACGCGGCTGTTCAAGGTCGGGGTGACCCGCACCACCATTCGCGGCATCGCCGCGCCGCGCATCGTGGTCGAGGTGCCGACCGCGCAGTTGATCGCCAACGATATCTCCATGTCCGATATCGCCACCGCCATCGCCGCCGAGGTCGATGCCAACCCTGCGGGCGATGTGACCGGCGCCAATGCCCGTATCCGCACCGGTGTCGAGAAACGCACACCGGAAGAGATCGAGGGGATCGTCCTGCGCTCGAACGCCGATGGCTCCAAGCTGACCATTGCGGATGTGGCGCAGATCCGGGTCGAGGGCGTGACCCGCAACCGCAGCTATTACGTGGGCGACAATCCGGCCATGTCGGTCCGGATCGATCGCTCGAACCAGGGCGACGCCATCGATATCCAGCGCACGGTGGAACAGGTCGTGGCCGAGATGCAGATCAGCCTGCCCGATGGCGTGACGGCGGAGCTGATCCGCACCCGCGCGCAGGCGATCACTGACCGTCTGGATATTCTGGTCGACAATGGTCTGGTCGGGCTGGGGCTGGTGATCTGCCTGCTGTTTCTGTTCCTGAACGCGCGCATTGCCTTCTGGGTCGCTGCGGGCATCCCGGCCGCGATGTTCGCCGCGATCGCGCTGATGTATATCGCCGGGCTGTCGATCAACATGGTGTCGCTGTTCGGCCTGATCATCACGCTTGGTATCGTTGTCGATGACGCCATCGTCGTGGGCGAACACGCCGATTTCCGCGCCCGGCGAATGGGCGAGCATCCGGTGGTCGCCTCGGAACGGGCCGCCATGCGCATGGCGATGCCGGTCTTTGCCGCCACGCTGACCACCGTGATCGCGTTTTTTGGGCTGACCGCCATCGGCGGCCGGTTCGGAGAGCTGATCCGCGACATCCCCTTCACTGTGATCGCGGTGCTGCTGGCCTCGCTTGTCGAGTGT
This sequence comes from Ruegeria sp., assembly GCF_040830605.1. GTDB lineage: Bacteria > Pseudomonadota > Alphaproteobacteria > Rhodobacterales > Rhodobacteraceae > Ruegeria. The sequence goes on along the minus strand of NZ_JBFOMD010000008.1, from coordinate 368,287 downwards.
TTCCTGATCCTGCCCAACCACATGTCCCACGCCATCGCCCATTCCGCCAAGGAACATTGGTATGACCTGCCCAACCGGGTGGTGAACCGTGGTTTCCGCTGGGTGCGCGAGCATCTGTTCCGGCCGCTGATCGCCTGGGTGGTCTGGGCGCGTTACGTGGTTCTGGCGGCGGTCGTGGCGATTCTGGCCAGTCAGCTTGCCCTGTTCATCAAGGGCGACGTCAACTGGCGTTTTTTCAACGCGCCCGAACGCGGCTCGGTCACCGGCAATTTCATCATGGTCGAGGGCGCAACCCGGGCCGATTCGCTGGAGATGATGCGCGAGATGCAGCGCGCGACCGAGGAACTGGGCCGCATCTATGAGGAACGCCATGGCCGCAACCCCATCGACTATGTGCTGGCTGAAATCGGCGGCAATGCGGGCTATGGTCTGGCCGGGGCGGACACCAAGGATCCCGACTTGCTGGGCGGTATCTCGATCGAGCTGATCGACGCCGACCTGCGCCCCTATTCCAGCTTTGCCTTCGTGGGCGAGTTGCAGGATTTCGTGAACCGGCATCCGCTGGCCGAGACCGTCAGCTTCCGGGGCTGGCGTTCGGGGCCCGGGGGCGATGCGCTGGACGTGCAGTTCTTTGGCGCCGATGTCAGCACACTCAAGGGCGCGTCCGAGGACCTGCAAACGGCACTGGCGCGTTACCCGGAGGTTTCGGCGGTCGAGGACAATCTGGCCTATGACAAGGAAGAGATCATTCTGGACCTGACCGCGCAGGGACAGGCGCTGGGCTTTACCATTGAGACGCTGGGCCGCGCGCTGCGCAACCGCTTGAACGGGATCGAGGCGGCGACCTTCCCCGATGGGCCGCGCAGTGCCGAAATCCGGGTCGAGCTGCCCGAGAACGAACTGACCGCCGATTTCCTTGAGCGCACGCTGATGCGCACGCCGGATGGCGTCTATGTCCCGCTTGCCGATATCGTCTCGGTCACCCAGCGGTCGGGCTTTTCGACCGTACGGCGCGAGAACGGGCTGCGGCTGATTTCAGTGATCGGCGATATCTCCGAGGACGACCCGGCCCGCGCCACCGAGATCGCAACGGCGCTGGAAACCGAGATCCTGCCCAAGATTGCCAGCGAGCGGCAGGTGGAATGGCGCATGGCCGGCCTCAGCGAGCAGGAGGACGAGTTCCTCAGCGAGGCGCGCACCGGCCTGATCCTGTGCCTGACCGGCATTTATCTGGTGCTGGCCTGGGTCTTTGCCAGTTGGACCCGCCCGCTGGTGGTGATGGCGATTATCCCGTTTGGCCTCGTGGGCACGATCTGGGGGCATTACCTCTGGGATGTGCCGCTCAGCATGTTCACGGTCGTGGGGCTGCTGGGGATGACCGGGATCATCATCAACGACTCGATCGTGCTGGTGACGACCATTGATCAGTACCAACAGGATCGCGGGTTGATCCCATCGATCATCGAAGGGGCCGCCGACCGGCTGCGGCCGGTGATGCTGACCACGCTGACCACCGTTCTGGGGCTGGCGCCACTGCTCTATGAAAGCTCGCAACAGGCGCAGTTCCTCAAGCCGACGGTCATCACGCTGGTCTACGGTCTGGGCTTTGGCATGGCGCTGGTGCTGCTGGTGGTTCCGGCGCTGCTGGCGGTGCAGCGTGACGTCTCGCGGCCCCTGACTGCGATGCGCCGCGCGCTGCGCGGGTCCAACACCGTGGTGCGCGGCGCCGCGGCGGGGACCGGGGCGCTGATGCTGACCTGGCTCGGAGTGACGATGATCTGGCCGATGATCAATGGAACGTTGCCCGCAGTCTTAACGGCGGCTCTTCCGATGCTTGACGGGTTGCCGGTTGCGCAAGCCGGCCTTGGATTGTTCCTGATCGGCGCTCTGGCCATTCTGGTGGTGGTCTCGCTCGCCTCGGCGCTGATCTTCACCCGACTGTCTGCCAGAACCGGGGCATGACCGCTGCCACCGGGCGCGGGCAAGCCGCTTGGAAGCGGCTTAAGCGGTTTTCAAACCGCTTCAAGGCGTTTGCAAACGCCTTTCACCGCTAGTGGAGAGGTTGGATCAGATACGACTTAGCGCCGTTTCCAGCAGATCGACGACTCGCGCGCTCATTTGCAGGCTGCCGGTGCGGACATGGTCGACGGGAAACCAGCGGGCGTCCTTGGCATCGTCGCCCGGCGTTGGCGTGCCGCTGACATAAGCGCAGGCAACACCAACCAGAAGGTAATGGTGGGTCACAACTCCGGCGTCATCGCTGCGAAGCAGATCGAGATTGTCGAGATAGGCGCGCGGCTCGGCCACGATGCCGGTTTCCTCCAGCAACTCCCGACGCGCGGCCTGCATCACGGTCTCGCCCCATTCCACATGCCCGCCGGGAAACCCCCAGAGCCCCGCATCCGGTTGCTTACCGCGTTGCGCCAGCAGCACGTGACCGTCATGGATCACCACCGCGAGCGCGCCGATAAATGGGGTTCGGCTCATCGCTCAGCCCGGCGTGCAGCCCTGAATATCGACCGCGTGTCTGGCGCCCAGAACGGTGATGCGGACCTCGGACCGGTCCAGCGCAAATGCAGCACCCGAATTGCTGATCACCTCCGAGCTGGCAATCAGCGTGTTGCCCTGCCGCCGTGTCCGGGTTTCTGCGGCCCAGAGCGCGGGGTTCCCGGGCTCGATCACGGCCACTTCGGCGCCGCCCGCCGGTGGCATCGCGATACGCGCCTCGATCTGCAATCCATGCTGCGTCGGTTTCAGCCGGCAACTGGCGGATTTCACCCCCGCCTCGCGCGCCGAATAGGGCCGCTGCGCCAGTGCCGCGGCGATCGCCGGATGCCGTCCCGCACCCGAATCGAGCCTGTGGTCAAAGCTCAGATTGCCGGGTATGCAAACTTCCTTGCACACCCCAAAATCCATCTCACCCTTCAGCCGCACCGGCTGGCCGGGCTTGGCCGGAGTGATCTCGACCGGCAGCACCAGCTGATCCTCGTAGCCGATCGAGCGCAACCCGTTCTGGTCGAACACTTCCGGCGCCGGCCAGGTGATCGAGACCTCGCCCACGTTGCGCGATCCGCGCCAGTCGAAGCTCGGCGGTATCCCGGCCTCGCCCGGCGCGCGCCAGTAGGTCTTCCACCCGTCCGCCAGAGTCAGCCGGATAGCGCCCAGATACGTGCCCTTTTTCGTCACACCGCCGTCAAGAACGTCAAGCCGGACAACATCGTCGAGGCCGCCGGCATATACCGGGGCGGCAAGGGTTGCGCACAGGGCCAGAGTGGCCGGAATTTTCTCAAAAAGCGTTCGCATATGAAATACATGCGCGTCATTTCGCCAAATGCCAAGTCACGTTCGGGTCAGCATTGTAAAACCTGCGGGAAAATTCCGGTTGCTCTATTGCAAAGGCCGGGCTTGCGGGGTCATTGTCAGATGAGAAGTAATAAGAGTTGGCCGATGATGGATCTGACCGGAAAACTGCTGATCGCAATGCCAGGCATGGGGGATCCGCGGTTTGACCATACGTTGATCTACCTGTGCAGCCACGGCGAGGACGGGGCAATGGGGCTGATCGTGAACAAGCCCGCCGATCTGCGTATCAAGGCCCTGCTGACACAGCTCAACATCCCGTGCGAGGTTCCCGTGGTTGGAGAGCGTTTGGTCCGTTTCGGCGGACCGGTCGAAACCGCGCGCGGCTTTGTCCTGCACAGCGAGGATTACGAGGCCAATCTGCATTCGATGCCGGTCAAGCCCGGTTTCCGGATGACCGCGACGCTGGATATTCTGGAAGACATCGCCGCCGGGCGCGGGCCGGAGAAGTCCATGCTGATGCTGGGATATTCCGGCTGGGGGCCGGGCCAGCTCGAGGATGAGATCGGCATGAACGGATGGCTGACCACCGATGCCTCGCTGGATCTGGTGTTCGACCAGCCCGACGATGAAAAGTGGGAGGCCGCTCTGGCCACCCTTGGCGTCGATCCGCTGACCTTGTCGGCCAGCGCCGGGCACGCCTGATCAGCTGCCCCGCGGGGCTGCGGCGCGGCGCAGACGGTCGTTGATCGCGGCACCCAGCCCGTGATCGGGAATCGGGGCGACGGCAATCGGGCGCCCGGTTGCATCCAGTTCATGCAGCGCGGCAAAAAGGTTGGCAGCCGCCTCGGGCAGATGCCCCTTGGGCGACAGGTTCAGATCGCAGGCCATTTCGCCAAAGCCCAGCAGCACCTCATCCCCCTGTGGCGCGCCCGCGTTCAGGCGCACCGAAGCGTCCGGCGCGTAATGCGACAAAAGCTGCCCGGGCGCGGTCAGCGCATCGCCTTCCTGATAGTGCAGCAGTTTGTGCCCCAGCACCGCCTCGATCTCCTCGGCGGCAAGGCCACCGGGGCGCAGCAGCGCGGGCTCTCCGGCCAGCCCGATGATGGTGGATTCCAGCCCCACGCCGCAGGGGCCGTCATCGACAAGCGCGCCGATGCGGCCATCGAGCCCTGCGCGCACGTGATCCGCCGTGGTCGGGCTGATCCGGCCCGATGGGTTGGCCGAGGGCGCCGCGACCGGGCTGTCGAAGGCGCTCAGCAGCGCCTGCGCGGCCGGGTGCGCCGGAACCCGCACCGCCAGCGTCTCCAGCCCCGCCGTTACCAGCGAGGAAATCCCGTGATCGGGTTTCAGCGGCAGAACCAGCGTCAGCGGACCGGGCCAGAAGGCCGCCGCCAGCCGCTCGGCCTGCGCGCTCCATTCAACATGCCGCTGCGCCGCCTGAACCGAGGCGACATGCGCGATCAGCGGGTTGAAGCTGGGCCGCCCCTTGGCCGCATAGATCGCCGCCACCGCCTCGCCATTACGGGCATCGCCGCCCAGCCCGTAGACCGTTTCAGTCGGAAACGCGACCAGCGCGCCCGCGCGCAGCAGATCGGCGGCGCGGGCCAAACCCGCATCATCAGCGGTCAGATAAAGAGTGGCGTTGGGCTGCATTTCCGGTGACGCGGCGTTTTGGTTGCTTGTATGACTGGGATGGATAGGTAATCGTCCAAGCCCCGACAAATACCGGTGCGGGCGGCGGATTCCAAGCCCGTCCGCGCAGCCGGTCAGACAGCCCCGAGGGAAACCATGCCATATCGCGCGCCCGTCTCCGACTATGAATTCCTGTTCCGCCATGTGGTCGGCTTCGACCAGGTCGCCGCGTCCGAGCGTTTTGCCGACGCCGACGCCGATGTGGTCAGCGCCATCCTGACCGAAGCGGGCAAGATGTGCGAAGAGGTGATGGCGCCCCTGCAGCGCCCGGGCGATCTGGAACCGGCGCGGCTGGAAAACGGCATGCTGCGCACCTCGCCCGGCTATGCCGACGGCTGGAAGGCGATTGCCGAGGGCGGCTGGATCGGCATCAGCGCCGACCCCGAACATGGCGGCATGGGCCTGCCGATGACCGTCACCACCGCCGTCAACGAGATGATGAGCGCATCCTGCCTGTCGCTGCAGCTCGCCCCGCTGATGAGCCAGGGCCAGATCGAGGCGCTGGAGCATCACGCCAGCGATGCGCTGAAGGAGCTGTACCTGCCAAAGCTGATCTCGGGCGAATGGGCCGGGACCATGAATCTGACCGAGCCGCAGGCCGGGTCGGATGTGGGCGCGCTCAGTTCCAAGGCTGAACCCAACGGCGACGGCACCTATGCCGTTACCGGGCAGAAGATCTTTATCTCCTGGGGCGACAACGATTTTTGCGGCAATGTCTGCCATCTGGTACTGGCGCGTCTGCCCGACGGGGTGCCGGGCACCAAGGGGATCTCGCTGTTCCTGGTACCCAAGTTCATCCCGGATGAGGATGGCAATCCGGGCGTGGCCAACGACCTCAAGGTGGTATCGCTGGAGCACAAGATGGGCCTGCATGGCTCGCCCACCTGCGTGATGCAGTATGACGGCGCCAAGGGCTGGCTGGTCGGCGCCGAGCATGGCGGCATGGCAGCCATGTTCACCATGATGAACAATGCGCGCCTCGGTGTCGGCGGGCAGGGCGTTGGTTCGGCCGAGGGTGCCTATCAGCACGCGCTGGCCTATGCGCTGGAGCGCAAGCAGGGCAAGACGCCCTCGGGCACCATCATCGACCACGCCGATGTGCGCCGGATGCTGATGGAGATGAAGGCGGATGTCTTTGCCGCGCGCGCGATCCTGCTGGCCAACGCGGTGGCCATCGACATGGGCACCGCTACCGGCGACCCGGAATGGGCCGCGCGGGCGGCGCTGCTGACCCCGATCGCCAAGGCGTTCGGCACCGAAACTGGCATCCGCGTGGCGGACACCGGGGTGCAGGTGCATGGCGGCATGGGCTTCATCGAGGAAACCGGTGCGGCACAGTATTACCGCGATGCAAGGGTGACCGCGATCTACGAGGGCACCAACGGCATTCAGGCCATGGACCTTGTGGGTCGCAAGATGACGGACGGAGGCGAGGCCGCCGCGCGCCTGCTGGATGAGATCGAGACCCACGCCGAAAGCGCCCGCGCCAGGCTGCCCGAACTGGCCGAGCCGGTCTGGCAGGCCACCGAGACGCTGCGCGAAACCACCGAATGGCTGGTGGCGCAGGGCGACATGACCGACCGCTTCGCCGGCGCGCTGCCGTATCTGCGCGCCTTTGCCCGGGTGCTGGGCGGCCACTATCATCTGGCCGCCGCGCTGGCCGATCCGGAGGGCCCGCGCGCCAGGCTGGCCCGGTTCTACATCAACGCGCTGCTGCCCGAACATGCCGGCCAACTGGCGCAGGCGCAGAACGGTGCAGGCGATCTTTTCGCGCTCAGCGCCGATGAGCTGGCGGCCTGATGGACGGGGTGCAATCCCTCGCCATGCGGTACCCGTGGGAAGAACCTCCGGCAGCGGGAGAGGCCATCGAGGTCGCCGAGGGCGTGCTGTGGATGCGCCTGCCGCTGCCGATGAAGCTGGATCACGTCAACGTCTACGCGCTGGATGACGGTGATGGCTGGACGGTGATTGACACCGGGTTTTCCTCGAACAAGACCCGGCGGATCTGGGACCAGCTCATGACCGGTCCGCTGGCAGGCAAGCCCGTGCGTCGCGTGGTGGCGACCCATCACCACCCCGATCACATCGGCAATGCCGGTTGGTTCCAATCCGAGCATGGCGCCGAACTGGTCACCACCCGCACCGCCTGGCTGTTTGCGCGGATGCTGACGCTGGATGTACAGGAAACCTGGCCCGAAGAAACGCTGGACTATTATCGCAGCGCGGGCATGGCGGCGGAGGTTCTGGCCAAGCGGATGGCCGACCGCCCCTTCAACTTTGCCGACATTGTCTATCCGATGCCGCTGGGCTTTACCCGGATCAAACAGGGCGACGTGTTCCGCATGGGCGGGCGCGACTGGGACGTGCACATGGGCAATGGCCATGCGCCGGAACATGCCACCTTCTGGAGCCGCGACGACGATCTGGTGATCACCGGCGACCAGATCCTCAGCTCGATCAGCCCCAATATCGGCGTCTACGCGACCGAGCCGATGGCCGATCCGGTGGCCGAATGGCTGGAGGCCTGCGAGCGTCTGGCGCCGCTGGCCCGGCCCGAACATCTGACACTGGGCGGGCACAAGCTGCCGTTTACCGGCTTGCCGATCCGGATGCGGCAACTGATCGACAATCACCACGGCGCGCTGGAGCGGCTGCTGGACCATCTGGACATGCCGAAACCCGCCTCGGACTGCTTTGTGCCGCTTTTCAAGCGCAGTATAGGCGAGGGGGAATACGGCCTCGCGCTGGTCGAGGCGGTTGCGCATCTGAACCATCTCTACCACATTGGGTCCGTGACCCGGACGCGCCGCGCGGACGGGGCTTGGGTGTACCAGCGCAAAGGGTGACAGATGGACGACAAGATCGAAACATCCGCCGAAGCGGCAGAGGCGGCGGCGCTGCCGCGGTGTCATGAGGTCCATTGCGGCCCCGAGGGTGAGGCCAAACCGGCGCAAGTGCCGGAACCGCTGCAAAAACCGGTCGCGGCCAAGAGCCCGGCACAATGGGCCTATGAGCGTCTGATACTCTACATCAAGAATTTCGAGGAACAGCTCGACGGCAGCCAGGAGGTTGCCATGGGTTTCACCGGCGGCGACGCCGGGGTGCTGCGGATCGAGGGGATGGGGTTTTTCGACCCCGACATTGTCACTTTCTACGGCTCGGACGGCGGTGGGGCCAAGACCCAGCTTGTGCAGCATGTCAGCCAGCTCAACGTGATGCTGCGCGCGCTGCCGAAACCGACCGAGGACAAACCGGCCAACCGCATCGGGTTCCGGCTGGCGGCGGATCTGGAGCAGTAATAACAACCTTTGCTTGCATTTTAGGTTCCCGGCACGTTGAATACACGCGTCGTTCAGGAGCCCGCCCGTGCCGCATTTCTCAACCGTGACAAGCGCCTATGCCGGGGCCTGGGCCCGTCGGCGCGTGTTTGTGCCGCTTTATATGGCGCTGCGTCTGCTGGCGCTGGCGGTGATCGCGCCGGGGATGGCGGCGGCGGTCAATCTGGCGGTGTCGCTGTCGGATCAGGCGGCGTTGACGGATCAGGACATCGCCATGTTCATCCTGTCGCCGGTCGGGTTTCTGGCCACGCTGGCGGTGCTCAGCCTGCTCCTGGTGGCCGAAGTTCTGGGCTTTGCCGTCATGGCCGCCTACCTGCGGCTGGGCGGGGGCGATCCGTGGCGCACCGGCCGCGCCGCCGTGGCGCTGGTTCTGGGCCGCCTGCCGGACCTGTTGCGCTTTGCCGCCCGCTTCGTGCTGCGGGTCCTGCTGCTGATCGCGCCGTTTGCCGCCCTTGCCGCCCTGATCGCGTGGTGGACGCTCACCGAATACGATATCAACTACTACCTGACCTTCCGCCCGCCCGCCTTTCTGGTCGCCGTGGCGCTGATCGGCCTGCTGGCGCTGATCATGGCCTGGATGCTGATCCGGCGCCTGTCGGCCTGGGCGCTGGCACTGCATCTGGTGATCTTTGAACGCACGCCGCCGCGCGCGGCCTTCGAGGAAAGCGCCCGGCGGATGGACGGCAAGCGCGGGCGGCTCAAGATCGAGCTGGCCCTGTGGCTGGTGCTGCGTCTGGCGATTGCCGCCGTGATCGGGGCGGTGGCCGGGGTAGCTCTGGGTCTGGTGCCGTCCGGTGAAGGCGCCAGCCTGCGCCTGATCCTTGCCCTCAGCCTTGCGGTTCTGCTGCTCTGGTCGCTGGCCGATCTGGTCCTGTCGGCGATAGCGCTGGGCGCACTGGCGGTGCTGCTGGATGGGTTTTTCGAAACCAAGGCCACACCCCCGCCCGTTTCACGCAGCAGCTTGCGCCCGCGCCTGATCGGGCTGCTGGTGGTCTCGGCTGCGGCGGTTCTGACGGGCGTCTGGTTCGGCAACCGTCTGCTGGAACGGGTGCAGGCGCCGGACGACGTGGCGGTGATCGGTCACCGGGGCGCCGCGGCGGCGCGGCCCGAGAACACCATGGCCTCGGTCCTCAAGGCCATCGAGGACGGCGCCGACTGGGTTGAGATCGACGTGCAGGAAACGGCGGATGGCGTCGTCGTGGTGATGCATGACAGCGACTACATGAAACTGGCCGGTGTGGACCTGAAGATCTGGGACGCCACCATGGCCGATCTGGACGATATCGACATCGGAAGCTGGTACGACCCGGCCTTTGCCGATGAACGCACCCCGACCTTGCGCGACGTGCTGGCGGCGGCGCGCGGCAAGGCACGGGTGATCATCGAACTCAAGTATTACGGCCACGATGTCGATCTGGAAAACCGCGTGATCGAGGTTGTCGAGGCGCTGCAGATGCAGGACCAAATCGCCACCATGTCACTGAAATACCCCGCCGTGCAGAAAATGCGCAAACTGCGTCCCGACTGGCGCAGCGGCGTGCTCGCGGCCACGGCAGTCGGTGATCTGGCGCGGCTCGACGGGGATTTCATCGCGGTCAGTACCGCAACGGCGAGACCGGCGCTGATCCGCTCGGTGCATGAGGCGGGCAAGGATCTTTATGTCTGGACCGTCAACGACCCGCTGCAGATGTCCAAGATGGCCTCGATGGGGGTCGACGGGCTGATCACGGACGAACCGGCGCTGGCCAGGCAGGTGCTGGCCTACCGCGCCGATCTCGGCCCTGCCGAGCGGCTGCTGCTGTGGCTGGCCGAGGAATTTGGAATGGATTTCGACCGAGAGGCGCAACGCGATGAGAGCCCTTAGCGTCACCCTGATCCTTGTGGCCGGACCGATCATGGCACAGGACCTGGCCAAGACCATGGAACTTCCGGCGCACAACGCGCTCATGGCACTCCGCGACAAGGCCGGGCTGTCGAAGTTCGAAAGCGACGGCTGCTCTGGCGGCTTGTCCACCACCTGGCGCCTGGTGTCGGACACTTTCCCCGAATTTGCGGCGGCGCATGAGGCCAGCCCCCCGTGGGAGGAATGCTGTGTCATCCATGACCGCGCCTATCATGAGGCCGCAGGCGCCGCGACCGCCGATGAAAGCTATGACGCCCGGATCGTCGCGGACTGGGCGTTGCGGGCCTGCGTCATGGAAAAAGGCGAAGTGCGGGCCGAGGATCTGGCTGAACGCTACGAGGTCACGCCGGATCAGGTTCGCGCGGCCTACGAGACCATCGCCGGGGCGATGTATCTGGCGGTGCGCTTTGGCGGGGGGCCCTGCACCGGCCTGCCGTGGCGCTGGGGTTTCGGCTACCCGGGCTGTACTCCGTTCGACACGATGGTCCCTGCGCGCGAATGACGTGGTGACAGGGCGGCAAGAATCCATTATCCAGCGGTCAACATACGCGAATAGGAAGACACGACATGGCTGATCACAAGCACGGCGAAATGGACATCAAGGTTCAGAACGAGACGTTCAACGGCTTCGTCAAATTCACCACCTGGACGGTTGTGGTGATTTTCTTCATTCTGCTGTTCCTGGCCGTTTTCGCCTCCTGATCCGGTCGAGTGCGTCCAGTGTTCCGAGTTCTGATTGTCTGCGCGCTGGCGCTGGGTGTTGCTGGGTGCACGGATCGCGGCCCCGAGGCCGATCCCGCCACCATCGCCGCCGCAGCCTATCGCGCGCCGGGACCGGCGACGCTGACCCTCTACACCATGGTCAACAACCGCACCGGGTCGGGGGCGCATACCTCGCTGATGATCAACGCGCGCGAACGGATCGTTTTTGACCCGGCGGGATCGTTCTATGCCGATGTGGTGCCCGAGAAGGACGATGTGCTCTACGGCATCACGCCCGCGGTGGAAAAGGCCTATCGCGGCTCGCACGCGCGCTCGACCCATCATGTGATCGTGCAAAACGTCGAAGTGACGCCGCAACAGGCCGAGATCGCCTATCAGCTGGCCAAGCAGATGGGCCCGGTGCCAGGCGCATACTGCGCCAACTACACGGCCAGGCTCCTCCAGCAGGTGCCGGGATTCGAACAGATCGACGTGGTGTTCCAGCCGGTGAAACTGGCCGATCAGTTCGGCAGCCTTCCGGGTGTCGTGACCGAGAAATACTATGAAAACGACGATGCCGATCTGCAAAAGGGACTGGCCGAGAACAACGCCCGTCTCAATCAGACCTGAGGTCTATCCCAGCAGATAAAGCAGACCATAGAGCGTGACGGCACCGGAAAAGATCGCCGCAAGCACGTTCTTGGTAAAGAGCCCCACGACAATCGCCACGGCCGCCGCGCTCATTCGCGGCGCATCCGGCGCGCCCCCGGTGGCGGCGGGCCAGACTACCAGCGGCGCGATCAGAGCGGGCAGGATCGCCACCGCCGTATAGCGCAGGTGCCGCAGCAGCCAGGGCGGCATCGGTCGGTCACCGACAAAACCGAGAAACGCAAAGCGCAGGGCAAAGCTGCCCACGGCCAGCCCGACGATGATGGTCCACATGGCGGCGGGGTCGATCTGGCTCATGCCTGCACCTTTCTGCGCTCCAGCATCACCTCGGCCTGCGCGCCCGCCATCATGCCCGCGCAGCCCGCGATCAGCAGGCCAAGATTGAACGGCACCGCCGCGGTCAGCAGCGACACCACGATGGCCACAAGTGCGGCCACCACATGCGGCAGCGTGCGCAGCATCGGCCCGATCATCGACAGAAAGGTGATCGGCAGCGCGAAATCCAGCGCCCAGCTGTCCGGGATCTGCGTGCCCAGCACCGCCCCCAGAAAGGTGCACAGATACCAGAGCGGCGCGATGGGTGAGATCGAGCCGAAGAAATAGGCCACGCGCTGCCCGATGCTCATCTGCGGCTCTTTCTCGAACCGCACGATCGAGCAAGCGTAGGACTGATCCACCACGAAATAGGCCGCACAGGCCCGCTGCCACAAAGGTGCCGCACCCAGATAGGGGGTCAGCGAGGCCGAATACATCGCCACCCGCAGGTTCACCGCCAGCGCCGAGGCCAGCACGATCAGGGTCGGCGTCTCTTCCTGCAGCAGTTGCAGCGCGGCGAACTGGGCCGCTCCGGCAAACACTGTGGCGGTGAACGTCATCGTCTGAACGATGCTCAGCCCGGCCTCGGTGGCGAAAACGCCGAACAGGGTGCCGAAGGGGATAGCCACCAGAACAAACGGCGCGCCGTCGCGAAAACCGTTCCAGTAGTAGGAATTGGATGTGGTGAATGCCATGGCTAAATCCTAATGTAGGCGCGACAGCAGTAACGGGCTTGGGAAAGGGTTGCAATTGGCCAGAGCGGAAGATCTGTCGGACTACATCATCGCCCCCGATCCCGGCGCCGCCCGCCTGACCCGCGCGGTCGATGGCGTAGACCAGAACGGCGAGGCGAGCCACATCTCGGTGGTCGAGGAACGCCCGCTGACGATCTTTCTCAACGCGCAGGAGATCGTAACGGCGATGACCATCGGCGACTATCCCGAATACCTGGCGCTGGGCTTTCTGCGCAATCAGGGCATGTTGCGCGACGATGATGAGATCACCGGGGTCGATTACGACGACGATCTGGAAACCGTCGTGGTGCGCACCGCCACCCAGACGTCCTATGAGGACAAGCTGAAGAAAAAGACCCGCACCAGCGGCTGCGCCGTGGGCACCGTGTTCGGCGACATGATGGAGGGGCTTGAGGGTGCGCGCCTGCCGCAGGTCTCGGTGCGCACCTCGTGGCTTTACGACCTCGCGGCGAAGATCAACCGCACGCCATCGCTCTATCTCGAGGCTGGGGCGATCCATGGCACGGTGCTCTGCCACCAGAACCGCCCGCTGGTCTACATGGAGGACGTGGGCCGCCACAACGCGGTGGACAAGATCGCGGGCTGGATGCTGTCCGAGGGCGTGGGGGCCGAGGACAAGATCCTCTACACCACCGGACGGCTGACCTCGGAAATGGTGATCAAGACGGCGATGATGGGCATCCCGGTGCTGGCTTCGCGGTCAGGTTTCACCGCCTGGGGCGTCGAGATCGCGCGCGAGGTTGGCCTGACCCTGATCGGCCGTATGCGCGGGCAACGCTTCGTGTGCCTGTCGGGCGAGGACCGGCTGGTGCGGGATGTGGACCCGGCGACTGTGCCGGTCGAAGACAAGAAACATCGCAGGAAGAGTGCGGGATGAGCAAGACGATCTACGAATTTGACTACAAACCGACAATGAAGGAACTGGTCTCAGGCGGTGGGATAATCCATCGGAGAATGTATACCGGACTTTGGCGATTGGCCCTCGGGCTGAGGTTCGTTTTTTTGTGTGTTTCGATTTATGCATTCGGTCTGTTGATCACAATGATCACCTACCGCCAGTTGGATATCACCGTTTCCGACGCACCTTACACCTACTACCTCCTGTCAACACTGTTTGCGTTCGCAATACTGTTCGTCATGATCGCTCTGTCCCGTCGGCCTACCAAAATCTTCTTTGGTAAGTTGCAGAATTCCAGTCTAAAGGCTCGGATTTCTGCTGATGGTGTCGATCTTCATTCGCCGGAATGGCGTTATTTCGTGAGTTGGTCAAAAATTGACGGGGTTCGCGAGAAAAGAAACCTGATGGTTCTCAGTTTCGCGCATTTGGGTTTCATCTTGTCGGACAGAATGCTGTCCGAGTTCGGTGAACCGGCGACCGTTCGTAGTCAAATCCGCGATTGGTATGAACAGGACAAAGGTCGGGTACTGTCATGACCCAACCACTCGGCATCATCCTGGCCGGAGGGCTCGCAACGCGCATGGGCGGCGGCGACAAGGGGCTGCTGACCCTCGGCGGGCAGACCCTGCTGGCCCATGTCATTGACCGGCTGGGGCCGCAGGTGGCGGGGTTGGCGCTCAATGCCAATGGCGATCCGGAACGGTTTGCGGGTCTCGGCCTGCCGGTGATCGCCGACTCCATCGAAGGCTTCGCCGGGCCACTGGCAGGCGTTCTAGCGGGTCTCGACTGGGCAGCAGAGCAGGGCGCCGATGCCATCGTCACCGCCGCCGCCGATACCCCCTTCTTTCCGCGCGATCTGGTGGCGCAACTGATGGCCGCCGCCGAGGGGCAGACGCACCCGCTGGTGCTGGCCACCACTCCACGCACGGGGACGGAGTTGAAATCAGGCGGCAAGGTCAACCGCCACCCGACCTTCGGCCTCTGGCCCGTTGCCCTGCGCGACGATCTGCGCGCGGCGCTGAACGACGGCCTGCGCAAGGTGGTTCTCTGGACCGACAAGCATGGCGGGCGCGAGGCGCTGTTTCCGGCCGATCCGTTCGATCCGTTCTTCAACGTCAACACGCCCGAGGATCTGGCCCGGGCCGAAACCCTGCTGGAGCAGGCATGAGGGTCTACGGTGTCACCGGCTGGAAGAACGCCGGCAAGACCGGGCTGATGGAGCGGCTGGTGGCCGAGATCACCGGGCGGGGCTTCAGCGTTTCGACCGTCAAGCACGCGCACCACTCCTTCGACGTGGACCACCCGGGCCGCGACAGCTATCGCCACCGGCAGGCCGGCGCCGCCGAGGTGCTGCTGGCCTCACAATACCGCGTCGCCCATATGCAGGAGCTGCGTGGCGCGCCTGAGCCGCCGCTCTCGGACCTGCTCCAACGCCTCTCGCCGGTCGATCTGGTCCTGATCGAGGGGTACAAACGCGAACGCCACCCCAAGATCGAGGCCTACCGCGCCGCGCCCGGCAATGACCTGATCGCGCCGGAGGATCCGACCATCCGCGCGGTGGCCAGCGACACGCCGCTGGATCTGGACCGGCCCGTGTTCGACCTCAATGACACAGACGCCATCGCCGATTTCATCCTGGCCGAGGTCGGCCTGTGACCCAGTTCCGGACCTTCGCCATGGTGGACTGGTCCGGAGGCAATGACACCGGCCCGACCCCGCGCAAGGATGCGATCTGGGCCTGCGTCGTGCGCGATGAAACTCCCGCCGAGCCGGTCTACCTACGCAACCGGGCACTGGCAGAGGATTGGCTCGCAGACCTGATCGAGGCCGAGACAAGCGCGGGTCGCCGCCTGTTTCTGGGATTCGATTTCTCCTTCGGCTACCCGTGCGGTTTCGCTCGTGCGCTGACCGGATCGGACAACCCACGGACCCTCTGGGACTGGTTCGAGGCCCGGATCGAGGATGCGCCCAAGGCCAACAACCGCTTCGATCTGGCCGGAGAGATCAACCGCCGTTTCGGCGGGCGCGGCCCGTTCTGGGCCAACGGGCTCAAGCGTGATATCGACGGGCTACCGCGCCGCAAGGACACCTATCACAACCCGTTCCCCGACCGTCGCGTCGTCGAGCATCTGGCCAAGGGCAGCTTCACCTGCTGGCAGATGGCCGGGGCGGGTGCGGTAGGAAGTCAGGTGATGATGGGCCTGCCGGTCCTGACCCGCCTGCGCCGCCGGTTTGCCGGGCAGGTGGCGGTGTGGCCTTATGAGGCACTGGACAAACCGGTGGCCTTCGTCGAAATCTGGCCCTCGCTGACGCTGGGCGCGGCGCCCGAAGGGCGGATCAAGGATGCCTGGCAGGTGGAACAGGTGGCGCTCGATCTGGCGCATTTGCCGCCCGAGGAGCTGGCGCGGCAACTGGATGTGGGCGCAGCAGAGGAAGGCTGGATCTTGGGTGTGAAACAGAACAGACCGGACATCGCGCCGCCGCCCCTGCGCAACGATTGCTTTGCGCTTCCGGCAGGGGTGAACTGGACCCCGGTCGATGACGCGCTGGCGCTGCTGCGGGACCGGCTGGGCCCGGTGACCGGCGTCGAGACGGTGCCGCTTGGGCAGGCTCTGGGCCGGGTTCTGGCGCAGGATGCAGTGGCCAAACGCTCGAACCCGCCGCAGCCCAACACCGCCGTCGACGGCTACGGGTTCGCCGGGACGATCCCGGAAGGGGAACACGTGATGCCGCTGGTTGACGGGCGCACGGCGGCAGGTATCCCGTTTGACGGCACGGTGCCGGACGGCTACGCCCTGCGTGTGTTGACAGGCGCGGCCCTGCCCGAGGGGGTCGAAACCGTGATCCTGGAAGAGGATGTAACGGTACAAGAAAATCAAATCGCATTTCGCGGCCCCCTCAAGCGCGGTGCCAATACCCGCAAGGCGGGCGAGGATGTGATGGTGGGAGAGATCGCCTTGACCGCCGGACGCCGGTTGACCCCGGCGGATCTCGCGTTGCTGTCGGCGGTCGGGCTGTCCGAGGTCCGGGCGCACCACCCCCTGCGGGTCGCGGTCGTGTCGACCGGAGACGAACTGGTCGAACCGGGGCAGGCGGCGGGGCCGGGGCAGATCTTCGACGCCAACCGTCCGATGTTGCTGGCGATGGCCGACTGTTTCGGCTTTGACACCGCGGATATGGGCCGCATCCCGGATGATCGCGCCGCCCTGCGCGCGGCGCTGGACGCGGCGGCAGACAAGGCGGATGTGATCCTGACCAGCGGCGGCGCTTCGGCGGGGGACGAAGATCATGTCTCGGCCCTGCTGCAAGAGGCCGGAGCGCTGCAGGAATGGCGCATCGCGCTGAAACCCGGACGGCCTCTGGCGCTGGGGATGTGGAACGGCACCCCGGTCTTTGGCCTGCCCGGCAACCCGGTGGCGGCGATGGTCTGCACGCTGATCTTTGCCCGCCCTGCGATGGGGCTGATGGCGGGTGAAGGTTGGCAGGAGCCGCAGGGTTTCGATGTGCCCGCCGCCTTCGAGAAACGCAAGAAACCGGGCCGCCGCGAGTACCTGCGCGCGCGGGTGCGGGACGGCCGGGCCGAGGTGTTTGCCTCCGAAGGATCGGGCCGGATCAGCGGGCTCAGCTGGGCCGAGGGGCTGGTCGAGATCGGCGACGAAGAACGCCATATCCGCCCCGGCGATCCGGTGCGGTTCATCCCCTACGGAAGTTTCGGCCTGTGACCACCACGGTGACGCCCGGTTTTGCCGAGGCCGAGCGCGCCCATGCGGCGCGGCTGTTCTGGCAGGCCTTCTCGGCCAAGCTGGGCAAGGTCATGGGCCCCGAGGACAAGGCGCTGCGGTTCTTCGAGGCGGCGCTGGACCCGCGGTTCGCACTGGTGGCGCGGGATGACGACGGGCGCCTGCTGGGGCTGGCCGGGTTCAAGACTGAAGAGGGCGGGCTGACGGATGCGGGCCTGCGCGATCTGGCGCAGGTCTATGGCTGGTTCGGCAGCCTCTGGCGCGGGCTGGTTCTGAGCGTACTCGAGCGCAAACTGCAGCCCGGTGTGTTCCAGATGGACGGAATTTTCGTGGACACCGCAGCGCGGGGGCAGGGCGTCGGTACCGCTTTGCTTGACGCGGTGTGTGCCGAGGCCGAGGCGCGCGGAATGCGCGAGGTTCAGCTTGACGTGATCGACACCAATCCCCGTGCCCGCGCGCTTTACGAGCGGGTGGGGTTCAAGGTCATAGGCGAAGAGGAAACCGGGCCGCTGCGTCTGATCTTCGGGTTCCGCAAGGCCACCCGGATGAGCAGGCCGGTGTCCCGCTGACACTGGGCGCGGGCAAGCCGCTTGAAAGCGGCTTAAGCGGTTTGTAAACCGCTTCAAGGCGTTTGCAAACGCCTTCCTGCGCTGAACCCGGAGCAGCGCGCGTCAATCGAAAGTTCCGGCCACGCGGCCCAGCAGCATGAAGGCGCGGGCGGTGCGGGTTTCGCTAAGCCCCGAGATTTCGGCGTCCGTTGCCTCGGCCTCGAATTCGACGAACATCTGGTCGAACCGGCGCAGGAAATGATGCGCTGCATCGCGAAAGATCGGGTCCTGTTTCAACCGGCCAGCGGTCAGGGCCAGCGACGATCTATCCCGGATTCCGCCCAGTGCCGCAACCGCACGGCCACGCACCCCATGGGCAAACTGGCGCCAGATCTCGGGCCGGGCCATGTCCGGGCGCAGATCGTCCATATAGATGCCCTCCTGGCTCAGCAGGGTCAGAACGTCCTGCGCGGCCTGGATCAGCTGCGCCGCCTTGCGGTCTTTCAGCGCCCGGCGCAGCGCAGCGAAGCCTTCGGTGTCCTCGGTCGTTTCCGGGAAGTGCAGGGCGCGGATGAATTCTTCGGTCGAAAGCGGCGGCGACAGCGCCTCGGCGGGGGTGCCAAGCTCCAGCGACCCCTGATCCCCGGCACCGCCTCGCCCCCCGCGCAGCGAGGGCAGAACAACACGCGACGTCTCCCGGCGCTTGGTCGAGAACGTGGCCAGCGCGGTTTCGGTCTTTTTTGTCGCCTCGGCGATCTCGTCCAGCTTACGGGTGACCGAGGGCTCATGTGTGATCGCGGCGCGCTGCTGTTGCACCACATAGGCGTTGCGGATCGCGTCGATGGCGGTTTGCAGACGCTGGCTTTCCTCACGCATCACCCGCGCCGTCCGCACCGCCGTCGCGGCCACCCAGATCATCGCGACCGGCATGAAGACGGCCAGCATGGTGACCAGAAAGCTGCCATCGCGGGGCTCGGGGTTCAGCACAAAGACCACGACGGCGAAGGCCAGCCACAGCAGGCTCAGCAGGATCGCGGCAATCTCGATCCCGGTGACGGCGGGCCGCCCGGGGCGGTCGTAGATCCCCAGCGAGGTCGGATGGGCCGAATCAGGATCTGGCGTCTGGCCGGACATGTGAAAGCTCCGTCAGGAGTACTGGATACTTAGAACTTCGTAGGACCGCAGGCCGCCGGGGGTACGCACCTCGACACTGTCGCCTTCGTCCTTGCCGATCAGGGCGCGGGCGATGGGGGATTTGATGTTGAGCAGACCGTTTTCGATATTGGCCTCGTGCTCACCCACGATCTGCCAGGTCTTTTCCTCATCCGTGTCCTCGTCCACCAGCGTGACGCGGGCGCCGAACTTGATGGCGCCGGACAGTCTTTTGGGGTCGATCACATCGGCCAGCGACAGGATGCCCTCTAGCTCCTTGATCCGGCCCTCGATGAAGGACTGCTTTTCGCGCGCCGAATGGTATTCGGCATTCTCGGACAGATCGCCATGCTCGCGCGCCTCGGCGATGGCCCGGATGATGGCGGGCCGCTCCTCGGTCTTGAGCTGCTTGAGTTCGGCCTCGAGCGCGGCAAAGCCCGCAGGCGTCATCGGGATCTTTTCCATGTCTTCGTAATCCACGCACAAATTGCGTCGCCCCGTCGCGCAATGCGCCGGGGCGACAGATAGGGTCGGGGAATACCTGACCCAAATGGGGTGGGGATTGCAAGAGGCGAGGCCCCCAAGACGCGCGGATTACGGCCTAGTCATAGGCCACGACCTCAAACTCGATGCCGTTGTCATCGTCGAAATAGAACCTGCGGCCGGGCTCATAGTCGGCGTGATTATGCGGCTCGAACCCTGCGGAACGTACCCGGGCCTCGGTCGCATCGATGTCCTCGACCAAGACGCCCACATGGTTGAGGCCACCAACGGTGTTGTATGTGCTTTCCGCCGAGGGTTTGGGCGCGTCCGGTGCGTAAAGCGCCAGATAGGTATGCGCGCTGCCCACATGCACGGTGTAGCCGCCAGCCATCGCAGCGCCCTCCCAGCGGGTTTTCCAGCCAAAGACATCGTGCATCCAAGCCGCCGTCGCCTTGGGATCGCGCACGGTGAAGTTGGTGTGTTCCAATGTCGCCATCATGGTGCGTCCTTTCAAATAACAGGGTTGCTGCGACTCACCGTAATTTCTAAACCTAACTTTAGGTCAAGGTATTTCTGAGAGGTGCACATGCCAGTATCCGAGGGGCTTTCGGTCGGCGCGCTGGCCAGCCGCACCGGGCTGGCGGTGTCGGCGATCCGGTATTACGAGGCGCAGGGTCTGATCGCGCCCTGGCGCAACCCGGGCGGGCAGCGGCGCTATCAGCGCGCCGACATCCGCCGGCTGAGCTTTGTCATGATCGCGCAGCAGTTCGGCCTGTCGTTGCCGGAAATCCGCGAGGTGCTGGCAGGGCTGCCCGACAAGCGCACCCCGACCCCGCGTGACTGGGCGCGGATCGGCAAGGGGTTGCGCGTGCATCTGGACCAGCGAATCGACACCCTGATCCGGCTGCGCGACAATCTGGACGGCTGCATCGGCTGCGGCTGCCTCAGCCTGCCAAAATGCGCGCTTTACAACCCTGATGACCGGGCAAAATCCAAGGGAAGCGGGCCCAGATACCTGATGGGTGACGCGCCAGAGGACTGAACTGCCGCATTGCAGCGATGTTACGCCGTGTTTTGATTGACCAAGGTCTTTCACACCGGGTAATCAGCCGTGAAACAAAATTGCGCCGACCATGCGTTGAGAGCGCCAATTCGGAAAGTTAGCTAAGGAGCCCGCGATGGCCGAAATTGAACGCGAAGCGATGGAATACGACGTGGTGATCGTGGGCGCAGGCCCCGCGGGCCTGTCGGCGGCCATCCGTCTGAAACAACTCGATGCAGACGTGAACGTCGTGGTGCTGGAAAAGGGCTCCGAGGTTGGCGCCCACATCCTGTCGGGCGCGGTGCTGGATCCCTGCGGCCTCGACGCATTGATCCCGGACTGGAAGGAAAAGGGCGCGCCGATCAACACCCCGGTGACCGAGGACAACTTCTATATGCTGGGCGAGGCGGGCAAGCTGCGCATCCCCAACTTCCCGATGCCGCCGCTGATGAACAACCACGGCAACTACATCGTCTCGATGGGCAATGTCTGCCGCTGGATGGCCGAGCAGGCCGAAGAGATGGGGGTCGAGATCTTTCCGGGCATGGCGTGCTCGGAACTGGTCTATGGCGAGAATGGCGAGGTCAAGGGCGTCGTCGCCGGCGAGTTCGGCAAGGATGCCGAGGGCAACCCGGGGCCGGGCTACGAGCCGGGCATGGAACTGCACGGCAAATACGTGTTCCTGTCCGAAGGCGTGCGCGGATCGCTGTCGAAAGAGGTCATCGCCAAATACGACCTGAGTGCCGGCAAAGAGCCGCAGAAATACGGCGTCGGCATGAAAGAGATCTGGGAGATCGACCCGGCCAAGCACAAGCAGGGCACCGTCACCCACACCATGGGCTGGCCGCTGGGCGGCAATGCCGGGGGTGGTTCCTTCATCTATCACCTTGAAAACAATCAGGTCTATGTGGGCTTCGTGGTGCACCTGAACTACAAGAACCCGCACCTGTTCCCCTATATGGAGTTCCAGCGCTTCAAGCATCACCCGATGGTGGCCGACCTGCTGAAGGGCGGCAAGCGCGTGGCCTACGGCGCGCGCGCGATCACCGAAGGCGGCTGGCAGTCGATGCCGAAACTGGTGGCTCCGGGCGTGGCGCTGCTGGGCTGTTCCGCGGGCATGGTCAACGTGCCGCGCATCAAGGGCAACCACAACGCGATGCTCTCGGGCAAGGCTGCGGCCGAGGCCGCCTATGACGCCATCAAGGCCGCGCGGTCGGGCGACGAGCTGACCGCTTACGAGGCGGATGTGCGCAGCGGGCCCATCGGCAAGGACCTCAAAAAGGTGCGCAACGTCAAACCGATGTGGTCGAAATGGGGCATGCTGCCGTCGCTGGCGCTGGGCGGCCTGGACATGTGGACCAACACGCTGGGCTTTTCGTTCTTCGGCACCCTGGGCCACGGCAAGAACGACGCAGAAGCGACCGAGGATGCCAGCAAGCACAAGCCCATCGACTATCCCAAACCCGACGGCACGCTGTCCTTCGACCGCCTGACCAACGTCTCTTTCGCGATGACCAATCACGAGGAAAGCCAGCCCTGCCACCTGCAGCTGACCGACCCGGACATCCCGGTCAAGGTCAACCTGCTGAAATTCGCGGAACCGGCGCAGCGCTACTGCCCGGCGGGTGTGTATGAAATGGTCGAGGATGACGACGGCCCCCGTTTCGTCATCAACTTCCAGAACTGCGTCCACTGCAAGACCTGCGATATCAAGGACCCCAGCCAGAACATCACCTGGAAGACGCCTCAGGGCGGCGATGGTCCGAACTATCCGAATATGTAAGCGAGAATACGGGCAATGGCAGGGTCGTGAAGCCTCTGCCATTGCCTCTTTCCCTCCGACGCCCTAGCTTGTGCCAAGTCAATAACAAAAGGCAGTGCGTGGTGTTTTCCCTGTTACGACATGCGGCGGTCGCCGCGATTGCCGCTGCGGCGGCTTTTCCTGTTCCGGTTGCCGCCCAAAGCAGCGCCGGCGCCTATCTGGCCGGTCGGCAGGCGGTGTATCGCAGCGACTATGACGCCGCTGCCCGCTACTACATTCGGGCGCTCGCGCTCGATCCCGCCAATCCGGGCCTGATGGAAAATGTCGTGCTGGCGCAGCTGTCGCTGGGCGAACTCAAGCGCGCCTACCCGGTGGCGCTGCAGATGGAGGATCTGGGCCTGCGCAGCCAGGTCGCGCAGATGGTCGTTGCGGCCAATCTGAGCGCCGATGGTAAATATGACGAACTGCTGGCCCGCGACCCCGAAACCAAGGGCGTCGGCCCGCTGGTCGACGGTCTGCTGATGGCCTGGGCCTATATGGGCAAGGGCTCGGTCGGCAAGGCGCTGGAACAGTTCGACAAGGTGGCCACCGAAAACGGGCTGCGCGATTTTGCCCGCTATCACAAGGCGATGGCGCTGGCCTCGGTCGGCGATTACGAAGGGGCCGAGGCGATCTTTGCCGCCGATGATGGCGCCGTGACCACGCTCTCGCGCCGTGCCGCGCTGGCCCGGGCCGAGGTGCTGTCCCAGCTCGACCGCAACGATCAGGCGCTGGCAATGCTCGCGGATGTGTTCGGTGCGGGCCCCGATCCGTCGCTGACGGCGGTGGCCGACCGGCTGGCGGCGGGCGAGAAACTGCCCTTCACCCATGTGCGCTCGGTTCAGGACGGCATGGCCGAGGTGTTCTTTACCATCGGCGCGGCGCTCAACAGCGAGGCGGCGGACGATTATGTGCTGGTCTATGCCCGCACCGCCAGCTTCCTGCGGCCCGATCACATCGACGCGCTGCTACTGAGTGCCGAACTACTGGACGAACTCGGCCAGTACGATCTGGCGGTGGCGACCTACAAGCTGGTTCCGCCCGGCAGCCCCGACCACCACGCGGCCGAACTGGGCCGGGCCGAGGCGCTGCGCCGCGCGGCCAAGCCGGACGCCGCGATCGAGGTGCTGGAGCAACTCGCGCGCAACCACCCGACCCTGCCGGCGATCCACAGCGCGCTTGGCGACCTGCAGCGCCAGCAGGAGAACTATGCAAAGGCCGTGCAGGCCTATGACAAGGCGCTGGACTACACCGAGGACGGCTCGACCGGGCAGTGGTTCCTGTACTATGCCCGCGGCATCAGCCACGAGCGGCAGAAACAGTGGGAGCAGGCCGAGTCCGACTTCCGCGCCGCGCTCGAACTGAACCCCGATCAGCCGCAGGTGCTGAACTATCTGGGCTATTCGCTGGTCGAGAAACAGATCAAGCTGGACGAGGCGCTGGACATGATCCAGCGCGCCGTCGCCGCGCGCCCGGACAGCGGCTATATCGTGGACAGCCTCGGCTGGGTCCTGTTCCGTCTGGGCCGCTATGAAGAGGCGGTGGGCCATATGGAACGCGCGGTCGAGCTGATGCCGGTCGATCCGGTGGTCAACGACCACCTGGGCGATGTCTATTGGGCCGTGGGCCGCGCGCGCGAGGCCGAGTTCCAGTGGAAACGGGCGCTGTCATTCGTCGATCCCGAGGATACCGATGGTGAGGCCGACCCCGAGCGTATCCGCCGCAAGATCGAAATCGGGCTGGACGCGGTGCTGGCCGAGGAAGGGGTCGCGCCGCTGAAGGTGGCCAATGACGGTTGAGGCTTTTGCGCCCGCCAAGATCAACCTGACCCTGCATGTGACCGGCCAGCGCGACGACGGCTATCACCTTCTGGATTCGCTGGTGGTCTTCGCCGATATCGGTGACCGTCTGGAATTGACACCCGGACCGGAGTTGTTGCTGACGGTCTCTGGGGAACACGCCGACGGCGTGCCAGCGGACAGCCGCAATCTGGTCTGGAAAGCCGCGCAGGCGGTTGGCTGGACCGGGCATATTCACCTGAACAAGGTCCTCCCGCATGGCGCCGGGATTGGCGGCGGTTCATCGGATGCTGCTGCGACGCTTTGGGCGCTTGCGGGGCAGGGGGAAGACATCCCGAAACAACTCCCTGTGTCCTTGGGGGCTGATGTGCCCGTTTGTGTGACTGCCAGAGCGACTCGCATGAGAGGAATTGGCGACGAAATCACGCCCACTAGCTTGCCACACCTACCAGCAGTTCTTGTAAATCCGGGCATTTCGGTACCGACCGGATCGGTATTCAGCGCTCTGGCATGGAGGAATAATCCGCCGATGCCTGACGACATCCCCGAGTTTGAAACCGCCGCAGATTGCGCCTACTGGCTGCGTGATCAACGCAACGATCTGGAAACCCCAGCGATGGGTGTGGCGCGAGAGATCGAATTCGTACTAGACGAGTTGAGATTCATCGAGGCCCCTCTTTTGGCGCGCATGTCTGGATCGGGATCGACTTTTTTCTTGCTCTACCCCTCGATGGCGACGGCACATTCTGTCGCCGAAGCTCTTTCGGCGGCACATCCCGACTGGTGGTGCCGCGCAACTCAGCTCAATTGAGCCGCGACACCACGTAATCGGCCAGATCGCGCAGCAGCGTGCGAATCTCGTGATCCGGCAGCGCGTCCAGCGCGGATTTGGCCTTGGCGGCCCAGCCATTGGCATCGACCCGGGTCGCCTCTAGCGTGCCGTATTTGTGCATCAGCGCCAGCGCGTGATCCAGATCGCCTTCCTGCTGACGGCCTTTCTCGATCGTGCGTTCCCAGAATGCGCGCTCTTCCGGCGTGGCCTGTGCCACTGCCTTGATCACCGGCAGGGTCAGCTTGCGCTCGCGAAAATCGTCTCCAACATTCTTGCCGGTCGCCTTGCTGTCGCCCTGATAATCCAGCAGATCGTCCGCGATCTGGAACGCGACCCCCAGCGCATCGCCGTAGTCGAACAGCGCCTGAACCTGCGCGTCCGAAGCCCCGGCAATCACGCCGCCCACCTCGGTCGCCGCCGAAAACAGGGCCGCGGTCTTGCCGCGCACCACCTGCAGATAAACGCTCTCATCCGTCCGCAGATCGGTGGCCGCCGTCATCTGCAGCACTTCCCCCTCGGCAATCGTGGCCGAGGCATTCGCCAGGATGTCCAGCACCCGCAAGGACCCGGTCTCGACCATCAACTGGAAACTGCGTGAGAACAGGTAATCGCCCACCAGAACGCTGGATTTGTTGTCCCACAGCAGGTTGGCGGTGGGCCGCCCGCGCCGCTGGGCGCTTTCGTCCACCACATCGTCATGCAGCAGGGTCGCGGTATGAATGAACTCGACCGTTGCCGCCAGCCGCACGTGATGCGCGCCCGCATAGCCGAACATTCGCGCCGCCGCCAGCGTCAGCATCGGGCGCAACCGCTTGCCGCCGGCCTCGACCAGATGTGCGGTCACCTCGGGAATGCGCGGCGCGTGTTCCGAGGCCATGCGCACCCGGATCAGCTCGTTCACGGCCTCCATTTCCCCTGCAAGAATGTCAGCCAGGCGCTCATGCGGTTTCGAGATCGTGCCGATGTTCATCACACTCCTGCTACAAGGCTCGACTTGAGTGCCGCCTTGCCTTTACATCCATCCCCATGAAAGAACTTCTGCGCAGCACCGATCCCACCATCATGGCCTTCGCATCCGCCCTTCTTGAGGGCGAGGATATAGACTGCTTTCAGATGGACGTAAATATGAGCATCCTCGAAGGCGGCATCGGAATCTTTCCCCGGCGCCTGATGGTGCGCGCGGACGACTATACGCGTGCGCTGCGGGTGATGCAGGACAACGAAATCCCCCTCGGCAGATGACCGGATTTTCAGACACCGAGCTGACCCGCAACGCGTTTCTGGGCGGGCGTCTGAAACTGTGGCAGCCGCGCGATGGCTATCGCGCCGGGGTCGATCCGGTGCTTCTGGCGGCTTCCGTTCCGGCGCGGGCGGGGCAGACGGTGCTGGAACTGGGATGCGGGGCAGGGGCGGCGATCCTGTGCCTTGCCACGCGGGTGCCGGACCTTGTGTTGACCGGGGTGGAACTGCAACCCGCCTACGTCGATCTGGCCCGCCGCAATGCCGCTGAAAACGATGCGGCGCTTGAGGTGATCGGCGCCGATCTCTCGGCCCTGCCGGCAGAGATGAGGCAACGCCAGTTCGACCACGTGATCGCCAACCCGCCCTACTATCGCCCGGGCGCGCACAGCCCCGCCAATGACGAAGGACGGCGCACCGCGCTGGGTGAACAGACACCGCTGGACACATGGATCGACATGGCCGCCCGACGGCTGGCACCGCGCGGCTATCTGCACATGATCCAGCGCGCCGACCGGCTGCCCGACATGCTGGCCGCCTGCACCGGACGGCTGGGCTCGGTCGAGGTTCTGCCACTGGCGCCGCGCGCGGGACGGGCCTGCGACTTGCTGATCCTGCGGGCCCGCAAGGGCGGCCGTGCCGCGTTTCGCCTGCATGCCCCGGTGATTCTCCACGCTGGCGACCGGCACCAGCGGGACGAGGATGACTATCACACCGCGGTCTCTGCCGTGCTGCGGCAGGGCGCGCCAATGCCCTGGCCCGAAACGCGCTAAGCAGCCTTCAGCCGAATTTGTCGGATTTATGACAGATTCTGTGCCCCTGCGGCGTGACAGTCCGTATGCGATATGCTCAACTCAGCATGTGACACTCAAGAGAAGGAGGATCGCCATGAGCGTGAGCGCACATCTGACGGAACTGAAGAAGAAGCACGCAAACCTCAGTCTCGAAGTAGAAGAAGCCCAGCGCTCGCCAGGTATCGACGATCTCCACATCGCTCAACTCAAGAAGCAGAAGCTGAAACTGAAAGAAGAGATCGAACGACTGTCTAACTAGTCTTTGAGACTGGCGCGCGCCGCGATGAGGGCGCCGCCGGTAATCAGCAGGGCCGCGATCGCCAATGTCCAGGAGGGCGCGGCGATCCCGGCCACAACCAACACAAGCGTGGACAGCAGCGGCGCAGCGTAAGAGCTGGTGCCGAGCATCTGAATGTCGCCCTGCTTGACCCCGATATCCCACACGTAAAACGCCAGACCTACCGGCCCCAGTCCCAGCGCCAGGGTCGAGGCCCAGCCGATCGCGCCTGCGGGCCAGACCGTCTCTTCAACCGCGAAATGTAGCGCCCATGAGGCCACGGCGGTTGCCACGCAGAACACCGCAACCGAACTGGTGGGCGTTTTGCCCAGACGGCGCGACAGCACCGAATAGCCCGACCAGGTAAGCGCACAGAGCAGCGCCAGCGCATAGCCGGGCAGGTGCTGCGCCTCGAACCCGGCACCTCCGCCCCCGGTGATGATCAGCGCCGCCCCGGCAAAGCCCAGAAGCGCGCCGAACAGATGCCCGGCCCGCAGCGCCTCACCCGGCAGCAGGCCCGAGAACAGCACGATCAGCAGCGGCCAGAGATAGGCGATCAGCCCGGCCTCGGCGGCGGGCGCCGTGCGCAGTGCCGAGAAATAAAGCGCGTGATAGCCGAACAGCCCCAGCGTACCAAAGGCGTAGATCGTCCAGCGCACGGTCCTGAGCTGCGCCAGACCGCCGTTGAAGGCTGTCCAGATCAGGCCCAGCGTGCCACCGATGGAAAAACAGATCGCATTCAGCAGCAGCGGCGGGGTCGGGGCCGATCCCACCGTAAACAGCGCCAGCAGCGACCAGAGCAGCACGGCAACAAAACCGATGGCGGTGGCACGGGCTCGGGTCATGTCTGGGAAAGATCCTCGACGGGGATGATGGTGAACGCGTCCGAGATATGCGCGGTTTTCTCGATCTCGGCAAGAAACCAGTCGCGAAAGGCGGCGATCTGCGGTCGCGTCTCGGCCCCCTGCAGGCACAGAAACCGGAACCGCGCCTGGCTTTCAATCGCGGTCTTGAACGGCGCCACCAGCCGCCCCTCTTCCAGATCCTTCAGGATCATGGCCCGGCGGCCCAGTGCCACACCCACCCCCGCCACAGCAGCGTCCACTGCATGATCGGCGTTTGAGAAATGCGCCCCGGGTCTGGGTGCGGGATCGAGCCCGACAGCGCGGAACCACGCGGGCCAGTCACAGGGCGGGCGCAGGAAATCAATGGATTCGTCATGGATCAGCGGCGCCTCCATCAGGCTTTCCGGGGTCGGAAATCGTTTTGCCAGTTCTGGCGACATCACCGGAGTGGCCCACTCCTTGCGCACCGGAACCGAATACAGACCGTCATCCTGCCCATACCCAAAGCGGATCGCCACATCCACATCGTCCCGCTCCAGATCCATCACCCGCAGCGTGGCCGAGAACCGCAGGTCGATCTCGGGATGCGCGCGGGCGAATTCATAAAGGCGCGGCGCCAGCCACTTGGCCGTCAAAGCGGGGCCTGCCGTCACAGTCAGAGTGGTGTTGTCCAACAGCCTCCGCGTCGCCGCCCAGGCCGCGTGCAGGGTGGCAAAGCCATCCGCCGTTCCCGGCGCCAGCGTCCGCCCCGCCTCGGTCAGTTCAACCGCACGGTTGAGGCGGCGGAACAGGGGCTGACCCAGATGCTCCTCCAGCGACTTGATCTGAAACGAAAGCGCGGCGGGCGTGACGTTCAATTCCTCCGCCGCCTTGGCAAAGGACATGTGCCGTGCGGCGGCATCAAAAGCACGCAGGGCGGTCAGAGGGGGCAGGCGGTCGCTCATGATCAGATAAATAATACTTAACTGAATAGATGGAAAGTCTCGTTTGTACGCAACTTTCACAGCGCGCATATTAGTCTCAAGTCAAGTGAAGCTGATGTGAAACAAGGAGCCCGCCATGATTGAGATCACCGCCAATCCCGCCACCCGGCGTGCCTCGCAGCAGGCGCATATCGAACGGGCAAAAGCCATCCGGTCGGCCTTTGGCTGGCTGTTCGGTTCCCGCTGAGCGCAGCGCGCGCGTTCTTACGGGATAAATGAAGGGCCGGTCCCAAGGGGCCGGCCCGTTTGTTTTCATGAAGCATAACGCTCAGACGAAGAACTGAGCACCATTGGCCGAAATGGTCGAGCCGTTGATGAACTGCGACTCGTCCGAGGCCAGGAATGCGACGCAGCGCGCGATTTCCTCGGGCTCACCCAGACGGCCCGCCGGGATCTGGCCGATGATCGATTCACGCACCTTTTCCGGAACCGCCATCACCATCTCGGTGGCGATGTAGCCGGGGCAGATGGCGTTGGCGGTGATGCCCGCGCGCGCGCCCTCCTGCGCCAGCGACTTGACGATGCCCAGATCGCCCGCCTTGGTCGCGGCATAGTTCACCTGCGCGAACTGGCCCTTCTGACCGTTGATCGAGCTGATCACGATGACCCGCCCGAACTTGCGCTCGCGCATGCCGGGCCAGACTGGGTGCACGGTGTTGAACACGCCGGTCAGGTTGGTGTCGATCACCTGATGCCACTGTTCCGGGGTCATCTTGTGGAACGGCGCGTCGCGGGTGATGCCCGCATTGGCCACGACCACGTCGATCGGACCGACCTCGGCCTCGACCTTTTCGATCCCGGCCTTCGACTCGTCATAGTCGCCCACGTTCCACTTGTAGGTGGCGATACCGGTCTCTTCGGTGAACGCCGCCGCCGCTTCGTCATTGCCCGCATAGGTGGCGGCCACGTTGTAGCCTTCGGCCTTCAGCGCCTTGGAAATGGCCGCGCCGATGCCGCGCGAGCCACCGGTGACGAGTGCTGTTCGTGCCATTGAGGAATCCTCCGATCTGAATTGTCTTGGTAATGTTGCTACAAACTATGCTGCAGATGCGCAATAATGTTTCGCAGGGAATTTCGTGTACCCCGTGCATATATTGTCGCAGCTGCAGCAATTCCTTGACCGGTAAAGAAAAAGGCGCCCGAAAGCGCCTTTCCCTATTGCCGGTCCCGGGTCACTCAGTCCCGCTCCACGCACAGCGCGACACCCATGCCGCCGCCGATGCAGAGCGTTGCAAGACCCTTTTTCGCGTCGCGGCGCTTCATCTCGAACAGCAGGGTGTTCAGCACCCGGCAGCCCGAAGCGCCGATGGGGTGACCGATGGCGATGGCGCCGCCGTTCACGTTCACGATCGACGGATCCCAGCCCATGTCCTTGTTCACCGCGCAGGCCTGCGCGGCAAAGGCCTCGTTGGCCTCGACCAAATCCAGATCGTCAACCGACCAGCCCGCCTTTTCCAGCGCCTTGCGCGAGGCGTAGATCGGGCCGACACCCATGATCGACGGGTCCAGACCGGCGGTCGCGTAAGACGCAATACGGGCCAGCGGCTCGATCCCGCGCTTTTCGGCGTTTTCGGCCGACATCAACAGGGTCGCAGCCGCACCGTCATTCAGGCCCGAGGCGTTGGCCGCGGTAACCGATCCGTCCTTGGTGAAGGCCGGGCGCAGCTTGGCCATCGCCTCCATGGTGGCGCCGTGGCGGATGTATTCGTCGCTGTCCATCACGATGTCACCCTTGCGGGTCTTGATGGTGAAGGGGGTGATTTCGTCGGCGAACTTGCCCGCCTTCTGGGCCGCTTCGGCCTTGTTCTGCGACGCGACAGCAAACTCGTCCTGCTGATCGCGGCTGATTTGCCATTTCTCGGCGACGTTCTCGGCGGTCTGGCCCATGTGATAGCCATTGAAGGCGTCCCACAGACCGTCGCGGATCATGGTGTCGATATACTTCATATCGCCCATCTTGTGACCGGCGCGCAGCGCGGCGGCGTGGGGCGAGAGGGTCATGTTCTCCTGCCCGCCGGCGGCCACGATCTCGGCATCGCCCAGCTGGATGTGCTGTGCGCCCAGCGCCACGGCACGCAGGCCCGAACCGCAGACCTGGTTGATGCCCCAGGCCGCGCTTTCCTGCGGCAGGCCGGCGTTGATATGGGCCTGGCGGGCCGGGTTCTGGCCCTGGGCGGCGGTCAAGACCTGACCCATGATGGTCTCGCTCACCTCGCCCTTGTCGACACCGGCGCGTTCCACGACAGCCTCCAGAACGGCGGCACCCAGATCATGTGCGGGGGTGTTCGCAAAAGAGCCGCCGAAACTGCCGACACCGGTGCGTGCGGCGGATGCGATTACTACGTTGGTCATATGGTCAATCCTTTACCGTCATAGTCCTTCGGGAAATCTGACGGCGCAGGTCAGGGGGTCACCCCCCTCAACGTCAAAGAGCGCCACAACATCCCCCGCTCCAACTCTACCTGCCATAACGTAATGCTGCACATGCAGCAACCGACAGCTTGTCTCATGCGGGAAAACCCGCCGGATCATACCCGTTGTGGCGGGTGCTAAGCGGTCGCGCGGCCATCGTTTTTCTGTTTCCACGGCGGATTGACCGAAGGCGCGCCGAACAGATAGCCCTGCAGACAGTCGACACCATTGGCCACAAGAAACGCGGCGTCCTCTTCGGATTCCACCGATTCGGCGATCACCAGGATCTCGAACTCGCGCGCCACAGCGACCAGCGCCCGGATCAGGGCCTGGTTCTCGGGGTCCGCGCCGACACCGCGCACGAACTGCCCGTCGATCTTGACCGCGTCGAAAAAGAAGTTCCGGAAATGGCGAAAGCTGAAATTGCTGGCACCATAGTCATCCAGTGCGAAGGCAATGCCGCGCGACTGCAGACGGTCCATGAAATCGATCACCAGTTCGGGCACCAGCATGGCCGAGCTTTCAGTGATCTCAAGGATCAGACGCTCGCCCAGCGTCCTGTCCCGCTTCAGAAACCGTTCAAGCACCCGCATCCACCGCTGATACCCGATCGACCGCGCCGACATGTTGATGGACAGCCGCACCCCGGGGTTGCGCGCCAGCGTGCGCAGCCCGGTTTCCAGCGCGATACAGTCCAGTTCGCGCCCGATCTCGGTTTCTTCGACGACCGGCATGAACTCGCGCGCGGGGATCACCCGCCCGGTGTCGTCCAGCACGCGAATGAAGCCCTCGTGGAACGCAACGCCATGGGGCGGGTTTACCTGCATCACCGGCTGAAAGGCCAGCATGCATTGCTTGTGTTTCACCGCCTCGGTCGCCATCTGCAGGGCAGAGCGGTCGCGCGCGGTAACCGCCACGTTCAGCGGGTTCTCCGCGCCTTCCAGCATATTGGCCATCTTCCTGCGGCGGTTCCTCATGACGTTTCCCCTGCTGTCCGGCGGTGCTGCGCGGACAGTGTTCGTCAAACCCATGAAGCAGGGGTTAATCCGACAATTTTAGGGAAACCGCCCCCGCGCCGGTCCGCGCGGCAGGCTCAGCGCACCGTCGGCCGGACGATGCTGCGGGCCAGTGCCGCGCTGATCACGACGCCGACGGCGCCGAGGAACATCATGATGTACCCGGCAGCGATCAATGCAGTGGGAAGCGGGCTCAGCGACACGGTCATGGCAGTCAGCAGGCCCAAAAGGCCGACGGTCAGAAAAACGAGTGTGATGCGGCTCATGCCGGCCTCCGGTCGCGAACTGGATAAAAAAGATACCGCTCCCATATGTGTCGGCCCGGATCAAATTCAACCGGTTCGGCGGAATGACGTTATGTCCGCATCTCACATTGCCGTCAGAGAGTTTGCTGCACCGACCCTCGGGCACCGGCATCCGCAGCCCCCTTGAACCCGGGCGTTCCGCGATCCTCTGGGTGGCGCACCAGGTGCTTGGCCTTGATCCGGTCCGAGGTGTCGCGGCTGCCGTCGTGGCTGTATCCTGGCGGGGCAAAGGCATAGGCCAGACGCTGCTGCAGGCTCAGCCCCGGCCGGGTGACGTCGCGCCAGATCGAGAGCCATTCGTGAAAGGCCACGCGCAGCGGGTTGAAGGTGCCGATATTGTGCACGAGGCCATAATCGACCTTCTCACTTGCCTGCTCGGGCACGAAGGTGCCGAACATCTTGTCCCAGATGATGAAGACCCCGGCATAGTTGCAGTCCAGATACCGCGCGTTGCGCCCGTGATGCACGCGGTGGTGGCTGGGCGTGTTCATCACCGCCTCGAACCAGCGCGGCAGCCTGTCGATGGCCTCGGTGTGGATCCAGAACTGATAGATCAGGTTCAGACCGCCGCAGAACAGCACCAGCGCCGGGTGAAAGCCCAGCAGGATCAGCGGCGCACTGACCACCATCTTGAACGTGAAGGTCCCGGTCCAGGTCTGCCGCAGCGCCGTGGTCAGGTTGTAATGCTGGCTGGAGTGATGGTTCACATGGCTGGCCCACACCCAGCGGATGCGGTGGCCGAACCGGTGCACCCAGTAATAGCGCAGATCGTCCAGCACGAAACACAAGGCAATCACCGGCAGCGAGGTGCCCAGATCCAGCGGCGTCAGCGACCACAGGAACATGAAGAACCCATAGGCGATGAACCCCAGTACCAGCCCCGAGGCGACGCTGCCCGCCCCCATGATCAGCGAGGTGACGGCATCGCGCGTCTCATAGCGCCCGCCACGGTGCTTGAGCGCGATCCACGTGAACTCGATCAGGATCGCGGCGACGAAAAAGGGGATGGCCAGTTGTGTCGGGTCGGGAAAGCTCAGCGCGTCAGTCATGTGGTGAAATAAGTCTCTTCCAGTGGGGCCGTTCTTCTTCGGTCAGATGCAGGGTGACCTGCGGCGCGGTGAAATCGTGAAAGATGATGCGGAAGCCCTTGGGATGGTCGATCAGGTCGAAATCCAGCAGGTGGCGGCCCACCGTATCGGCCCCGAAAGACCACAGCAGACCCGGCCCGGTCTCGGTCCGCAGCAGGGCGGCGTGGCCGTCGCGGG
Source organism: Ruegeria sp. (assembly GCF_040830605.1). Lineage (GTDB taxonomy): Bacteria > Pseudomonadota > Alphaproteobacteria > Rhodobacterales > Rhodobacteraceae > Ruegeria. The sequence continues at coordinate 334,179 of NZ_JBFOMD010000008.1, read as the reverse complement.
CCACGGTGACGTCGATCACCGCATCGTCGGGGAAATGGCGCAGCCAATCCGCCCGCGCAGCCTCGGGCGTCAGAAGACGCCGCGCCGACTGCCCGGTCAGATGCAGCAGCAACGCGATCCCGGCAATGCCGCCAACCACGAGGATCAGCAGGATTTCTAAAGACATCGGCTCCTCCCTCGCGCCAAACCTGCAAAGGCCCCGCCCGAGTGTCAAAGGTAGCGTCGCGTCAGCCTGGCTGCATCTGGCCCAGCACCTCGTGCCGCACCACCCGTTCGACAAAGGGCACCAGCCCTTCGGGTCCCGAGGCGCGGTCCTTCAGATGCATGCAGACATCCGGTCTGCGCGCCGCGATCACCCCGACCAGGGCGCCGCGCGTCGCATCATCCAGCCCGGCCCCCATGATCACGCAGGCGATGCGCGGTTCTGCGTCAAGCTGCCGGATCACCTCGTCCTGATCATGGGCGCCCAGCCATTCGATGGGCAGATGCTGAAGCTGCCGCGCGACGTCGCCGATCACATGGGGCAGCCGGCCAATCAGGAGAACCACAGGTTTCATGGCCCCTTCCTTTCCGTCTGTTGGTCCCGTTCCCGACCTGAGTGTTCAGGTCAAAACCAGTATAGCACGAGACGGCCCGGCCCGGGGTTATTGGCAACATGCGTCGTTGAAAGTACCAAACACCCCTATGACGAATGTGCTTTTTCTCTGCGGCAAGGCGCGCAAGCGCAGCCCCACCGCCGCTGACATCGTGGCCCGCTGGCCGGGGTTCTCCACCGATTTCGCCGGGCTCGGCCGCGACGCGGACGAGCAGGTCTCGTCCGAGCACATCGAATGGGCCGATGTGATCGTGGTCATGGAACGGCGTCAGAGAAAGCGGCTGTCGGACAGGTTCGGGCATCTTGCCGGGGACACACGCGTTGCCGTTCTCGGCGTCCCCGACCGTTTCGAATATATGGAGCAGGCACTGATCGACTTGATCGAACCCAGGTTGCGCCGGATACTGGGCGCGCCGGCCTAACTGCTGCTGCCGACCAGCTCTGCGATGATCGCCTTGGCACTGTCCGAGTTCCACTCGGCATCGCCGATCAGGCGCGCAATCTCGTTGCCCTCGGGGTCGATGATCATGGTCATCGGCAGCCCGACAACCCCCATTTCCCGCGCTACCGCCTGTTTCGGGTCCTGATGCCGGGGCAGGTTGGTGATGCCGTTCTCGTCAAAGAACTTCCGGATTCCGGCGGGCGAGTTGCGCCCGGTCGCCAGGGTCAGGACCTCGAACTTGTCGCCCCCGAACTCTGCCTGCAACTCGGCGATCTGCGGCATTTCCTTGCGGCAGGGCGCGCACCAGGTGGCCCAGAAATTCACCAGAACGTACTTGCCCCGGTAATCGGCCAGCGACCCGGTGCCTTTGTCATCCTCAAGCTGGAAATCCACCGCTTCGACCGGCTTGGGCTCCTTGTGCAGGATCAGCCGTTTCAGGCTGCCGTCCCGCAGCCCCTCCAGCGTCGCGACATCTGCCGCCAGCGCAGCGTTTGCACCCAGCGCGAGGGCCATATAAAGGGGGATCAGACGAAATAGGCGCATACCAACTCCGGGTTTTCGAACATGACTGAGCAATCCTCGAACCAGATGTGGGGCGGCCGCTTTGCCGCCGGTCCTGACGCGATCATGGAGGCGATCAATGCCTCGATCGGGTTCGATCAGCGCATGGCAGCCCAGGACATCGCAGGCTCAAGGGCCCATGCGGCCATGCTGGCCGCCACAGGCGTCATAACGGATAGCGATGCAAAGGCCATTCGGGAAGGGCTGCTCACAGTCTTGTCAGAGATCGAGCGGGGAGAATTTCAGTTTTCCACCGCGCTGGAAGACATCCACATGAATGTCGAGGCCCGGTTGAAAGAGATCATCGGCGAACCCGCTGGCCGTCTGCACACGGGCCGCTCGCGCAACGATCAGGTGGCGACCGACTTCAAGCTCTGGGTCCGCGACCAGCTGGATGCTGCGGAAAGCGGCCTTCTGGCCCTGATCCGCGCGCTGCTGGCACAGGCCGAGGCCGGGGCCGATTGGGTGATGCCAGGCTTTACCCATCTGCAATCCGCGCAACCGGTGACCTGGGGCCATCACATGATGGCCTATGTCGAGATGTTCGGGCGCGACCTTTCCCGCGTGCGCGACGCCCGCGCGCGTATGAACGAATCGCCTCTGGGCGCGGCGGCGCTCGCAGGCACCTCGTTTCCCATCGACCGCGACATGACCACCAAGGCGCTGGGCTTTGACCGCCCCGCCGCCAATTCGCTCGACGCCGTCAGCGACCGCGATTTCGCGCTGGAGTTCCTGTCTGCCGCCTCGATCTGTGCCATGCACCTGAGCCGCTTTGCCGAGGAACTGGTGATCTGGTCCTCGGCCCAGTTCCGCTTTGTCACGCTGTCGGACCGGTTCTCGACCGGCTCCTCGATCATGCCGCAGAAAAAGAACCCCGATGCTGCCGAGCTGATCCGCGCCAAGGTGGGCCGCATCTTCGGCGCCAACACCGCGCTGATGATTGTGATGAAGGGGCTGCCGCTGACCTATTCCAAGGACATGCAGGAGGACAAGGAACAGGTCTTTGACGCCGCCGACAACTGGATGCTGGCGCTGGCCGCGATGGAGGGCATGGTCCGCGACATGACCGGCAACCGCGAAAGCCTTGCCGCCGCCGCAGGCTCGGGTTTTTCAACCGCCACCGATCTGGCCGACTGGCTGGTGCGGGTGCTGGGCCTGCCCTTCCGCGACGCCCACCACGTCACCGGCGCGCTGGTCGCGCTGGCCGAAAGCAAGGGCTGCGACCTGCCCGATCTGTCGCTGGAGGACATGCAGTCGGCCCATGCCGGGATTACCCAGGACGTCTATTCTGTTCTCGGGGTCGAAAATTCGGTAAACTCGCGGATGTCCTACGGGGGCACCGCGCCGACTCAGGTGCGGGCCCAGATCGAACGATGGAAGGCCAACCTCGCATGACCCTGATCCGAGCCTTTCTGGTCCTCGCCGTGACCGCGTTCCTGGCCGGGTGCGGTGCGGATGGCGAACCGGTGCAGCCGACGCTCAATGCAGGCGTCGGTATCTCGAACAACGGCGCCTATGTCGGCGGCGCTCTGGGGTTGCACAAGGGACCCGTAAGCGTCTTTCTCGGCTTTTGATTCGCTTAACGGTTGATCCAACGCCCACAAAACACCAGTTTGGAACCGCAGCGTTTTTTGCTGCGGTGTTTCAGTTGATAAAGGCTCCGGAATGAAAATTGCCGCTCTGATCCTGTCATTTGTCGTTCTGGCCGCCTGTGACCCAAGCACCGCCTCGGCACCGCCGCCCGAGCCGCAGACGCAGCCCCAGCCGCAACCGTCAAACTCGGTGATCCGGATATCGGGTTCGGCCTCGGTCGGCGTTTCCCGCACCTTCTGAGCGGGCAAGACCCCGAGGGTGGCGCGGAATCATTTGATCCGTATGCCTCTTTTGGTCTAAGCGCGGGCGCATGGACCACTTCATCTACCGCGACGGCGCGCTCTACGCCGAGGATGTTCCGATAACCGAGATCGCCGCCTCGGTGGGCACTCCGTTCTATGTCTATTCGACGGCCACGCTGCAGCGGCATTTCCGCCTGTTCGACGAAGCGCTCGAGGGCACCGATCACCTGGTCTGCTACGCGATGAAGGCGGCCAGCAATCAGGCGATCCTGAAGACGCTGGCACAAGCGGGCGCAGGGATGGACGTGGTTTCGGTCGGGGAATACCTGCGCGCAAAGGCGGCAGGCGTGCCGGGCGACAAGATCGTGTTCTCCGGCGTCGGCAAGACTGCGGACGAGATTCGCACCGCGCTCAGCGGCGGTATCCGCCAATTCAACGTGGAATCCGAGCCCGAGATGGAGGTGATCAACGCGGTCGCACAGGAACTCGGCACCGTCGCCCCCATAACCGTGCGCGTGAACCCGGATGTGGACGCCAAGACCCACGCCAAGATCGCCACCGGTAAGTCCGAGAACAAGTTCGGCATCCCCATCGCCCGCGCCTCGCAGGTCTATGCCCATGCCGCCAGCCTGCCGGGGTTGGAAGTGATCGGCATCGACGTCCATATCGGCTCGCAACTGACCGAGCTGGAGCCCTTTGCGCTCGCCTATCAGAAAGTCGCCGAACTGACCGAACAGCTCCGCGCCGAGGGGCACGATATCCGCCGCCTCGATCTGGGCGGGGGCCTCGGCATCCCCTACACCCGCTCGAACGACGCGCCGCCCCTGCCGGTGGAATATTGCCAGCTCATCAAAAAGACGCTGGGCCATCTGGGCTGCGAGATCGAGATCGAACCGGGCCGCCTGATCGCGGGCAATGCCGGGTTGATGATTAGCAAGGTGATCTATGTGAAATCGGGCGAGGATCGCGATTTCCTGATCCTCGACGGCGCCATGAACGACCTGATCCGCCCTGCCATGTACGAGGCGCATCACGATATCGTCCCGGTCGCGGAACCCGCCCCGGGCACCGAGCCGCAACCCTACGACATCGTGGGCCCCGTCTGCGAAACCGGCGACACTTTCGCTAAGCAGCGCAACATGCCGCCCCTCTCCGCCGGTGACCTGATCGCCTTTCGCAGCGCCGGTGCCTATGGCGCGGTCATGGCCAGCGAATACAACACCCGCCCCCTGATCCCCGAAGTTCTCGTCAATGGGGATCAATTCGCGGTTATTCGCCCACGCCCGACCTTTGACGAAATGATAAACCGCGATACCATACCCGAGTGGCTTTGACGCGATCACCGCGCGGGCCCGACAGGAGGCCCGCGTTGACCGCCAACACATCCTTGCCCATACCGCGCCTGCCGCTATGGCTGACCCGTGCCGGAATGCTGGCCGAGCGGGTGTTGCGGGCGTTCTGGCCGCTCTTCTCGATTCTGATGGCGGTGATGGCGGCCCTGATGCTGGGCCTGCAGGACACGGTCGTGGTCGAGGTCGTCTGGACCACCGCCGCCGTGGCCGGTCTGGGCGCGCTGGTGGCGCTAATCTGGGGCGTGCGCCGTTTCCACTGGCCAACCCGGGCCGAGGCGCTGGCCCGGCTCGACGAATCCCTGCCCGGACGGCCCATTCAGGCCCTGCTCGACGATCAGGCGATCGGGGCGCTGGATGGCGACTCGGTGATGCTGTGGCGGGCGCATCAGGCCCGTATGGCCGACCGCGCCGCGGGCGCCGCAGCGGTCAGGCCCGACCTGCGCCTGTCCGCCCGCGATCCCTTTGCGCTCAGATACGTGGCCCTGCTGGCCCTGACCGTCGCGCTGCTCTTCGGCTCGGTCTGGCGGGTCGGCTCGGTGACCGAAATGGCACCCGGCAGCGCCATCGCGGGCCAGGGCCCGACATGGGAAGGCTGGATCGAGCCCCCGCGCTATACCGGCCGCCCGACGCTCTATCTGGCGGATCAGTCCGGCGACGCGATCGACGTGCCCGAAGGCAGCCGCATCACCCTGCGTTTCTATGGTGAGGTCGGGGCGCTCTCGCTGACCGAAACCCTTTCGGGTGCCGCCACGGAAAACGTCACCGCACCCGAGCAGGAATTCATCGCGACGCAGTCCGGCACCCTGCGGATCGACGGCCCGGGCGGACGGGAATGGGCGGTGGGCATCCTACAGGACGCCCCGCCGCAGATCGCCGTGACCGGGGTTGCCGAGGCCGAGGCGGGCGGGCAGATGACCCTGCCGTTCACCGCCAGCGACGACTACGGCATCGCATCCGGCACCGCGCTGATCGAACTGGACCTCGCAGCGGTGAGCCGCCGCCATGGCCTGATTGCCGACCCCGACCCGCGCGAGGCGATCAGCGTCGAACTGCCCATGCCGCTCACCGGTGACCGGCGCGACTTCACCGAAACCTTCATCGAGGACTTTTCGCAGCACCCATGGGCACATCTGCCGGTCAAGATCACCCTGTCCGCCCGCGACATGCCCGATCAGGTGACCACGGCGCAGCCCTACGCCACCAAACTGCCCGCGCGCCGATTCTTCGACCCGCTCGCGGCGGCGGTGATCGAACAGCGCCGCGACCTGCTCTGGGCTCGGGACAACGCCGCGCGCGTGGCGCTGCTCTTGCGCGCCATCTCGCACCGGCCCGAGGATGTGTTCCGCTCGCAAACCGCCTATCTGCGCCTGCGCGTAACCCTGCGCCGTCTGGAAACCTTTACCGAGTTCGGCCTGAAACCCGACCAGCAGGCCGAGATCGCCCAGTCGCTCTGGGATCTCGCCATCCTGCTTGAGGAAGGCACGCTGAGCGACGCGCTGGAACGCCTGCGTCAGGCGCAGGAACGGCTGACCGAGGCGATGAAGAACGGCGCCTCGGATCAGGAGATCGCCGAGCTGATGCAGGAACTGCGCGAGGCCACCGACAACTACCTGCGCCAGCTCCAGCGGCAGGCCCAGCAGGACGGGCAGGAAAGCGATCCGGGCCAGCCCGGCCAGAGCGGCGAAACCATGCAGATGACGCAGGACGACCTGCAACGGATGATGGACCGCATTCAGGAACTGATGGAACAGGGCCGCATGGCGGAGGCGCAGCAGGCGCTGGAAGAGTTCCAGCAGATGATGGAGAACATGCGCGTCACCGAAGGGCAGGGCCAGGGTCAGCAGTCCGAAGGCCGCCGCGCGATGGAAGACCTCGCCGAAACCCTGCGCAACCAGCAGGGGCTCAGCGATCAGGCCTTCCGCGACCTGCAGGAACAGTTCAACCCCGGCGCCCAGTCCGGCGAGAGCCAGCAGAACGAAGGCCGCAGCGGCGGTCAGGGACGCGGGCAGAGCCACGAGGGTCAGGGCGGCCGTGGACAGGGCTCGGATCAGGCCGATAACGGACAGGAGGGCCAGAGCGGCTCACTTGCCGACCGGCAGCAGGCGCTGCGCAATGAGTTGCGGCGTCAGGAACAGGGCCTGCCCGGGGCCGGAACCGCCGAAGGCGAAGCCGCGCGCGAGGCGCTGGACCGCGCGGGCCGGGCCATGGAAGGGGCCGAGGACGCGCTGCGCCAAGACGATCTGGCTGGCGCCATCGACCGCCAATCCGAAGCAATGGAGGCGCTGCGCGAGGGCATGCGCGCGCTGGGCGAGGCGCTGGCGCAGGACCAGCAGCAACAGCCCGGTCAGGGCGCGCAAGAGGGCGACATGCAGGCCCGTAACCTCGATCCGCTCGGGCGCAATCAGGGGGCGGTCGGCTCGATCTCGACCGACGAGAACCTGCTGCAGGGTGAGGATGTCTATCGCCGCGCGCGCGAGTTGCTGGACGAAATCCGCCGCCGCACCGGCGAAACCGACCGGCCCAAGATCGAGCTGGATTACCTCAAACGTCTGTTGGAACGCTTCTGAGCGCGACCCTCCGCCCGGTAGATGCGATCAGCGGGGCGGCAGGATTGCCGCCGCCTTTGCGTCCAGCCACACCCGCGCCTGATCGACCAGCGCCACATAAGCGTTGATCATCGGATCGGCCTGCGGCACCGCCTGCGTGATCTGGGGCGCGTTGGCATAGAGCATGAACAGCGCGAGCCCGATCAGCACCATCAGCGCAAAACCTCGCAGGAACGACGCCGATTTGCGCGGCGCGACAGCGGCCATGTCCTGCTCCGCCGCGGCGGCCTCGACATTGCCGCGCAGGGTCGAATTGATCTCGTCGATATCCGGCAACACGTCCTTGCGGGAATCCGCAGCGGCGGGCTCATCGACCTGACCCGGCGCAGCGGCCGGTCCACCATCGGCACTGCCATGTGTCTCCAGCCCCAGATCGGGCTGGCTTTCCAGGGTTTCCGCCTCGCGCGCCCGCAACTCGGCCTCATGGGCCGCTTCCTGCTGCAGAATGGCGGCAACCGCCGGATCGAGCGCGCGTTCGCGCCCGGCAGAAGCGGCCAGAGGCTCGTCCTCGACCTCTTCCCCAGCCTCCGGTTCGTCGCCCGCGTCCTCCGCCTCGACGAACGGGATGTGCATGTCCTCAGCCGCTTCAACGGCCTGCTCGGCTTCCTCAGTTTCGGCGGGTTCGGTCTGGGGTTCCGGCTGCGCCTCCTCGACGGCCTCGACCGGCTCCTCAGCGGCCTCCTCGACCGGAGCGTCTTGCTCCGCCTCTACCTCCTCAGCCTGAGGCTCCGGCTGCGCGTCTTCCACAGGCTCCGCTTCGACCGGTTCGGCCTGTTCTTCGACGGCGTCCTCGACCGGCGCGTCTTGTTCGGCCACCTCAACTGGTTCCGCCTGAGGCTCCGGCTGCACCTCGTCTACCGGTTCGGCCTGCGGCTCCGGCTGCACCTCGTCCAGCGGCTCGACCACCGGGGGCTGCTCTTCCGCCACGGCTTCCGCAGGCGCATCCTGTTCGGCTGCCTCGACCGGTTCGGCCTCCGGTTCTGGGTGCCCCTCGCCTACCGGCTCGGCCAACGGGGGCTGCTCTTCCGCCACGGCTTCCGCAGGCGCGTCCTCTTCGGCCACCTCAACCGGTTCCGCCTCCGGTTCCGGATGCACCTCGTCCACGGGGTCCGCCACGGATGGCGCGGCTTCGGCAGGCGCTTCCTCTTCAACCGCAGGCGCTTCGACCTGAGGCTCCGCGGCCTCCGGTTGCGTCTCTGCCACCGGCTCCGCCGCCGGTTTGCTCGGATGTTCCTGGAACCACGTGCTGTCGCAATTCGAACATTGCACATCCCGCCCACCCGGCGGAATGACCTCTTCCGGTACCTCGTACTGGGCTCTGCATTTCGGACATGTCAGACGCATACTGCCTCCTGGCCTCGGATCAGACCTGATTTTGATTTTTCCCGCAATGATATTCGGTTAACACACGCAGGCAAAGAGAGTTTTCACCTCCGGCGGGCAAGTGTCGCCCATCGGACCCGGTGCAGGCATTGAAACCCGCACCACGCTGGGGCAAGAAGACCGCAAAGCAACAGGGGACAGGTTTTGATCGAGCTTGAAAATGTGGGCTACAGCTATGGCGGCGGAGAGCTGCTGAGCGATGTTTCGGTGCAACTGGCGCCGGGCTCGTTCCACTTTCTGACCGGGCCGTCGGGCTCGGGCAAGACCACGTTGCTGAAACTCTGCTACGGCGCGCTGCTGCCCACCGCCGGGCAGCTCAGCGTGTTCGGCGAGGATATGCGCCGGCTGGACCGCGACCAGATGGCGCTGATGCGCCGGCGGATCGGTGTGGTGCATCAGGATTGCCGATTTCTCGACCACATGCAGCTGGCCGACAACGTGGCGCTGCCGCTGCTGGTCTCGGGCCGCAGCATGAAGGCGGAAGAGGCCAATCTGGGCGAACTGCTGCAATGGGTCGGGCTGTCCAAACGGGCCGATGCCCGCCCGCCCGAACTCTCGGGCGGCGAACGTCAGCGCGCGGCACTGGCCCGCGCCGTGATCATGTCGCCCGATGTGGTCATCGCCGACGAGCCCACCGGTAATGTCGACTGGGACATGTCGCAGCGCCTGCTGCGCCTGCTGATCGAGCTGAACCGGATGGGCAAGACCGTCCTGATCGCCACCCATGACCTCAGCCTGATCCGCGCCGCCAAAAGCCAGGTACAGGCGCGCGTGCTGCGGATCTCGAAGCGGCGGCTGCAACTTGCGGGGGCGGATCTGTGAGCACGGGAACCATCAGAAACCTGCTGCGCGGCGACAAACGCGCCGACCGCGTGGTGCCGCCCTCGGGTTTTACCGCCCAGCTGACCCTGTTCGTCTCGGGTGCGATGGCGTTTCTGGCGGTGTTTGCGCTGGCCCTGTCGCTGGCCTCGGGCCGGCTGGCGGATCGCTGGGCCTCGGAACTGGCGCGCGCCGCGACGCTGCGGATCAACGCGCCCGCCGAGCAGCTTGCGGGCCAGACTGAAGCCGCACTGACGGTTCTGCGCCAGACGCCCGGCGTGGCCTCCGCCCGGGCGCTCACCTCCGAGGAACAGATGGCCCTGCTTACACCCTGGTTCGGCCCCGATCTGCCCATCGACGCGCTGCCGGTGCCGCAGCTGATCGAAATCATCGAGGGTGAGCCCGGCTATGACGCCGCCGGTCTGCGCCTGCGGCTCAGCGCCGAGGCGCCGGGCGCGGTGCTCGATGACCACACCCGCTGGCGCGAGCCGCTGGTCGATGCGGCCAGCTCGCTGCGGCGGCTGGCGCTGATCTCGATCCTGCTGATCGGCGGCGCCACGGCGGCGATGATCACGCTTGCCGCCAACGCGGCGCTGTCGGCCAATGCGCAGGTGATCGAGGTGCTGCGCCTGATCGGCGCCCGCGATCAGTTCATCGCCGGGGCCTTTGTCCGCCGCTTCACCTTCCGCGCCCTGATCGGGGCGGCCATCGGCGTTATGCTCGGCATGGCGGGCGTACTGTTGTTGCCCGATGCGTCCGAGGCGGGCGGGTTCCTGACCGGCCTCGGCTTTCAGGGCATCGGCTGGGTGCTGCCCCTGCTGATCCCGCCGCTGGGCGCCGCGGTCGCCTTTGCCGCCACCTGGTCCGCCGCCCGCCGCACGTTGAAGGAGCTTGCCTGATGTCCCACGCCTTCCAATGGCTGCGTTCCCTGATCTTCATGATAGTGATCTACCTCTGGATGGCGGTGCTGGGCCTGCTGTTTGCACCCTACGCGCTGTTTTCCAAACGCGGCGCACTGCAGGCCTGCAAACTCTACGCCCGCACTACCATCTGGATGGCCCGCTGGATGGTCGGCATCCGCGGCGAGGTCCGCGGCACCGTGCCGACGGGCGAGGTCATGGTGGCCGCCAAGCATCAGTCGTTCTTCGACATCATGCTGATCTTCGACGCCGTCCCGCACGGCAAGTTCATCATGAAGCGCGAACTGCTCTGGACCCCGATCATCGGCATCTACGCCAAGCGTCTGGGCTGCATCCCGGTCAATCGCGGCAAGAAGGGCGCGGCGATTGCCAAGATGGTCAAGGATGTGGCCAAGGAATTCAGCGAGCCCGGGCAGCTGGTGATCTATCCGCAAGGCACCCGCGTGGCGCCCGGTGCGGCGAAACCCTACAAGGTGGGCACCGCCGTGCTCTACGAGGGGTTGCAGAATCCTTGCGTGCCCGTTGCCACCAATGCGGGCGTGTTCTGGCCCCGCACCGGTATCCTGCGCAAACCCGGCCACGCGATCGTCGAATTCCTCGACCCGATCGAACCGGGGGTCGAGCGCAACACCTTCATGACGCGGCTCGAGGATATGGTCGAGACGCGGTCCAACGCCTTGATGCGGGAAGTGGGGTTTGATCCGGATGCAGTTCATTGAAGACATCGCGGCGCTCGAGGCGCTCTACGGCACACCCGGCGCCCCGGCGCTGAGAAAGGTGGCGCGGCGCATGGCGCCGCTCTACCGCAGATGGATCATGGCCTCGCGCCTCTGCGTGCTCAGCACGGTCGGGCCCGAAGGCACCGACGGCAGCCCGCGCGGGGATGACGGCCCGGCGGTGCTCGAGCTTGATCCCGGCACGCTGGTCATGCCGGACTGGCGCGGCAACAACCGGCTAGACAGCCTGCGCAATATCGTCCGCGATCCGCGCGTGTCGCTGATGTTCCTGGTGCCCGGATCGAACAACGTGGTCCGTATCAACGGCACCGCCCGCTTGACCGCAGACGACGCACTGCGGGCGCGGTTCGAGAAACACGGCAAACGCCCCGCAACCGTCATCGTGATCGAAATCGGCGAGATCTACACCCAATGCGCCCGCGCCCTGATGCGCGCACGAACCTGGACCAGCGGGGATGAAAGCGGCAACCTGCCCACCATCGGCCAGATCCTCGCCGAGGTCACAAACGGGGAAGAGGGCGGCGCGCGTTACGATTCCGAATGGGGCGCACGCGCCGCCAGGACCATGTGGTGAGCTCTGGTCGGGTGGAAGGCGTTTGCAAACGCCTTCATGCGGTTGAAAACCGCATGTAAGCCGCTTCCAAGCGGCTTGGCCCCGAAAGGAAAAGACCGGCCCGGGGGCGGGTCTTCTCTCGTATACCGTCGATCTCACGAATGGATCGGACCGTCACCGCAGGCCAGCGCCGCCTCGCGGACCGCCTCGGAATAGGTCGGATGCGCGTGGCAGGTCAGGGCCAGATCCTCGGCCGCCGCACCGAACTCCATCGCCACGCAGACCTCGTGGATCAACTCGCCCGCCGCCGGGCCGATGATATGCGCGCCCAGAATGCGGTCGGTCTCCTTGTCGGCCAGAATCTTGACGAATCCGTCCGAGGCAAAGTTGGCCTTGGCCCGACCATTGCCCATGAACATGAACTTGCCCACCTTATAGGCGCGGCCCTGTTCCTTGAGCGTCTCCTCAGTCTCGCCCACATTGGCCACTTCCGGCGCGGTATAGATCACCCCCGGAATGACGCCGTAATTCACATGGCCATGCTTGCCCGCAACCTGCTCGGCGGCGGCCATGCCCTCATCCTCGGCCTTGTGCGCCAGCATCGGCCCCTCGATGGCATCGCCGATGGCATAGATGCCCGGCACATTGGTCTGCCAATCCTTGCCGACCTTGATCTGACCGCCCTTGGTGGTCTCGATCCCCAGCGCGTCCAGCCCCAGCCCCTCGGTGTAGGGGCGGCGGCCCGTGGCGACCAGCACCACGTCGGCATCCAGCACATGCTCGCTGTCATCCTTGCGCAGCTTATAGGTGACCTTGGCCTTGGTCTTGGTCGCCTCGGTCTTCTGCACCGCCGCACCCATGATGAATTTCAGCCCCTGCTTCTTGAGGATGCGCTGGAACGTCTTCTGCACCTCGCCATCCATGCCCGGCGTCACCACGTTGAGGAATTCGATCACCGTCACCTCGGTGCCCAGACGCTGATAGACCGAGCCCAGTTCCAGCCCGATCACTCCGGCCCCGATGACCACCATCTTCTTGGGGATCTTGCCCAGTTCCAGCGCGCCGGTCGATGTCACCACAACCTTCTCGTCCACCTCGACCCCCGGCAGCGAGGATGGCTCCGAGCCGCTGGCGATGATGATGTTCTTGGCCTCATGCACCTCGTCGCCCACCTTGACCTTGCCGGCCTCGGGAATGCTGCCCCAACCCTTGAGCCAGTCGATCTTGTTCTTCTTGAACAGGAACTCGATACCCTTGGTGTTGCCGTCGATGACGTCATCCTTGTAGGCCAGCATCTGTTTCCAATCGACGCTGGGCGATTTGCCCTTCAGGCCCATCTTGGCGAAATTATGCTGCGCCTCATGCAGGCTGTGGCTGGCATGCAAGAGCGCCTTGGATGGAATGCAGCCCACGTTCAGACAGGTGCCGCCCAGCGTCTCGCGCCCTTCGACCACAGCGGTCTTCAGCCCCAGCTGAGCGCAGCGGATGGCGCAGACATAGCCGCCGGGTCCGGCGCCGATTACGATGACGTCATAGTTTGCCATGAAGGCTCTCCTTGAGGATTGGGACTGTCTCTGAGCGATTACGCGTAGGGGGGAGGGCCGGTAAACTCAGAATCTGGCTCTCGCTGGTTCGAAGTTTCATCTTTCGCTCCTTACAATGACCAGTTGCCACCACGTGATCGTCTTGCGTTCATCTGTTTTCTTTTTTCTTTGATAGCTTGATTTTGTTTTTCAGAGGCTGCTTTGTTTATTGCTTCTGCACCACTTGGTCTAAGCGTTATTGGAATAGAAAACCTAACTCGGCTGGCCTCCTGCGCTGAGCTCACGTGTTTTCCGTCGATTCCCGCCTCAACCGACAAAATCCGCAAACCAGCTTTACCTCCTCCGCCAGTCTCTGAACTAGCTGTTACAGCAACATCAAATTCTATCGTCTCTACACGTCGGTACGTGTGGGAAGTTCCGCCTTCTTTAAAAAGATCGCGCTCCTTTACGGAAACAGGCGGATTAATGATTACATCCGCATCTTGATACTCTTCTTGCAGTTCTACCGTCGCATCGACGATTCCAGCTATGGTTTCTTTTATGAACTCTTTGATATCCATAAAAATTTGTCTTTCCATGAATTTGTGAGTCGAGCGTGGGGTGAGCCCAATGTACCCACTCACACCGGCGTCAAAAGCTTGACCGTGATATGCGCAATACCGCCCCGCTCATGATGCATGGCCAGTTCTTCCGAGCCGAAGAACGCCTTGGCCTTGTCCAGATCGACCACCTCGAACAGCGCGACCGCATGATCGCGCTGGTCGGGGTCGCGCCAGACATGCAGGTCGCGGATACCCGCCGCCTTGCGCATCGGCTTGTCCTCGCGGAACACCTTCAGCCAGGCGTCGAAATCCGCGACATCTGCTTGCCAGAGAACATGTGTTGCCATCTTACAGATCCATCAGCAGGCGGCGCGGATCTTCCAGCGCCTCTTTCACACGCACAAGGAAGGTCACCGCCCCCTTGCCGTCCACGATCCGGTGGTCATAGGACAGCGCCAGATACATCATCGGGCGGATCTTGATCTCCCCATTCACCACCATCGGGCGGTCCTGGATCTTGTGCATCCCCAGAATACCCGACTGCGGCGGGTTCAGAATCGGCGAGGACATCAGCGAGCCGTAAACGCCACCGTTCGAGATGGTGAAGGTCCCGCCCTGCATCTCGGCCATGCTCAGCTTGCCCTCGCGGGCGCGCTTGCCCTTTTCCCCGATGGCCTTTTCGATCGCCGCGAACGACATCGAATCCGCGTCCCGGATCACCGGCACCACCAGGCCCTGCGGCGTGCCTGCCGCCACACCCATATGGACGTAGTTCTTGTAGACGATGTCATTGCCATCAATCTCGGCATTGACCTCCGGCACCTCCTTCAGCGCATGACAGCTGGCCTTGGTGAAGAAAGACATAAAGCCCAGCCGCACCCCGTGCTTCTTCTCGAACTGCTCCTTGTACTGGTTGCGCAGGGCCATCACCTCGGTCATGTCCACCTCGTTATAGGTGGTCAGGATCGCGGCGGTGTTCTGGGCATCCTTCAGACGCTTGGCGATGGTCTGGCGCAAACGCGTCATGCGCACCCGCTCCTCGCGCACCGCGTCCTCGGCAGCCACCGGCGCGCGCGGCGCCTGGGCAGCCGGGGCGGGCGCAGCCGCCGCAGGCCCAGAGGAAACAGGTGCGGCCGTGGCTGCCGCTGCAACCGCGCGGGCCACATCCTCTTTCATCACACGCCCATCGCGGCCAGTCCCTGCCACCTGATCGGCGCTCAGACCGGCCTCGGCCATCGCTTTCTCCGCCGACGGCGCGTTGGCCACATCCCTGGCGCCACCGGTGGCAACCGCCGGGGTGACCGCCGCCGCAGGCGCCGCCGGAGCCCGCCCGGCACCTGCCGCCGCACCCGAGATCACCGCCAGCTTGGCCGTGGCGTCCACCGTGGTGCCTTCGGGCGCCACGATCTCTGCCAGCACGCCCGAGGCGGGGGCCGGAACCTCGACCGAGACCTTGTCGGTCTCCAACTCACACAGCATCTCGTCCTGCGCCACGCTGTCGCCCACCTGCTTGAACCAGGTCGACACGGTGGCCTCGGTCACCGACTCGCCCAGCGTGGGCACCATCACGTCGATACTGCCGCCCGCCGCGGCAGGCGCCGCAGCCGGGGCCGCCGCCGCGGCAGCCGGGGCAGGGGCCGCGCCTTCGCCGGCGGTGATGGTGGCCAGCAACGCATCCACGCCCACCGTCTCGCCTTCGGCAGCGACGATCTCGCCCATCACACCGGCGGCGGGCGAGGGCACTTCCACCGTCACCTTGTCGGTTTCCAGCTCGCACAGCATCTCATCCACGGCCACGGCATCGCCGGGCTTCTTGAACCAGGTGGCCACCGTTGCTTCGGTCACGGATTCGCCAAGCGTAGGTACTCGAACTTCGATCGTCATCGCTTACTTTCCTTCGATGCTCAGCGCTTCGTTCACGAGCGCTTCCTGTTGGGCTTTGTGTTGGCTGGCCAGACCCGTCGCGGGCGAGGCAGAGGTTGCACGGCCCGCATAGCGCGGCCGCTTGTGTTCGGCGCCGATCCGGGTCAGCACCCATTCGATATTGGGCTCGATAAAGGACCAGGCGCCCTGGTTCTTGGGCTCTTCCTGGCACCAGACCATCTCGGCCTGCTTGAACCGCTCCAGCTCGTTGATCAGCGAATGCGCCGGGAACGGGTAATACTGCTCGATCCGCATCAGGTAGATGTCGTCGATGCCGCGCGCGTCGCGTTCCTCCAGCAGATCGAAATAGACCTTGCCCGAACACATCACCACGCGCTTGATCTTGTCATCCGCCACCAGCTTGGTGTCCGAATTGCCCTTCTGCGCGTCATCCCACAGCACCCGGTGAAAGCTCGACCCGGTGGTGAAATCCTCGGCCGTGCTGATCGCTAGCTTGTGGCGCAGTAGCGATTTCGGCGTCACCAGGATCAGCGGCTTGCGGAAGGTGCGGTGCAACTGGCGGCGCAGGATGTGGAAATAGTTCGCGGGCGTCGTACAGTTGGCCACGATCCAGTTGTCCTGACCGCACATCTGCAGATAGCGCTCAAGCCGCGCGGACGAGTGCTCGGGGCCCTGGCCCTCGAACCCGTGCGGCAGCAGGGTCACCAGACCCGACATCCGCAACCACTTCGATTCACCCGAGCTGATGAACTGATCGAACATGATCTGCGCGCCGTTGGCGAAATCGCCGAACTGCGCCTCCCACAACACCAGCGCATTGGGTTCGGCCAGCGAATAACCGTATTCGAAACCCAGCACCGCATATTCCGACAGCATCGAGTCGATCACCTCGTACTGCGACTGCCCGGCACGGATGTTGTTGAGCGGGTAATACCGTTCCTCGGTTTCCTGATGCACAAAGCCCGAATGCCGCTGGCTGAAGGTGCCGCGCGTGGCGTCCTGCCCGGCCAGCCGCACCGGATAACCCTCGGTCAGAAGCGAGCCAAAGGCCAGCGCCTCACCGGTGGCCCAGTCGAACCCCTTGCCGGCGTCGAACATCTGCTTCTTGGCGTCCAGCAGACGCCCCACGGTCTTGTGCATGGCAAAGCCTTCGGGTGCGCGGGTCAGCGCCACACCAATCTCGGCCAGGGTCTCGGGCGAGATCGCGGTCTCGCCGCGCATATATTCGTCCTTGCTCTTGTCCATATGCGACCAGCGCCCGTCCAGCCAGTCGGCCTTGTTGGGCTTGTAATCCCTCCCGGCCTCGAACTCATCGTTCAGATGCGCCTGAAAGGCGGCCTTCATGTCCTCGATCTCGCCCTCGGGGATCAGGCCGTCTTTGACCAGACGTTCGGTGTACAGCGACAGCGTGGTCTTATGGGTCTTGATCTTCTTGTACATGATCGGGTTGGTGAACATGGGCTCATCGCCCTCGTTGTGACCAAACCGGCGATAGCAGAAGATGTCGATGACCACGTCCTTGTGGAACTTCTGGCGGAACTCGGTCGCCACCTTGGCGGCGTGCACCACGGCCTCGGGGTCGTCGCCGTTCACGTGGAAGATCGGTGCCTCGACCATCAGCGCGATATCCGTGGGATACGGGCTGGAGCGCGAGAAGTGCGGCGCGGTGGTAAAGCCGATCTGGTTGTTGACCACGATATGCATGGTGCCGCCGGTCTTGTGCCCGCGCAGGCCGGACAGGCCGAACCCTTCGGCCACCACACCCTGACCGGCAAAGGCCGCATCGCCATGCAGCAGGATGCCCATCACCCTGGTGCGGTCGGCATCGTTCAACTGGTCCTGCTTGGCGCGGACCTTGCCCAGCACCACCGGATTCACCGCCTCAAGGTGCGAGGGGTTGGCGGTCAGCGACAGGTGCACGGTATTGCCGTCGAACTCCCGGTCGCTCGACGCGCCCAGGTGATATTTCACATCGCCCGAGCCATCCACGTCCTCGGGCTTGAAGCTGCCACCCTGGAACTCGTTGAAGATGGCGCGATAGGGCTTGCCCATCACGTTGGCCAGAATGTTCAGACGGCCCCGGTGCGGCATGCCGATCACGATGTCCTGCAGCCCCAGCGCGCCGCCGCGCTTGATGATCTGCTCCATCGCCGGGATCAGGCTTTCGCCGCCATCCAGACCGAACCGCTTGGTGCCCATGTATTTGACATGCAGGAACTTCTCGAACCCTTCGGCCTCGACCATCTTGTTCAGGATCGCCTTGCGGCCCTCGCGGGTGAACCGGACCTCCTTGCCGAACCCCTCGATCCGCTCCTTCAGCCAGGCCGATTCCTCGGGGTTCGAGATATGCATGTATTGCAGCGCGAAGGTGCCGCAATAGGTGCGTTTCACCAGCTCGACGATCTGGCGCATGCTGGCCATCTGCAGGCCCAGCACGTTGTCGATGAAAATCGGCCGGTCCATGTCGGCATCGGTAAAGCCATAGGTCCGGGGATCCAGTTCGGGATGCGGCGTGCCCGCGCGCATGCCCAGCGGGTCCAGATCGGCGACCAGATGGCCCCGGATACGATAGGCCCGGATCAGCATCAGCGCCCGGATCGAATCCAGCACCGCCCGCTTGATCTGATCCTCGCTGACCGCGACACCGGCGGCATCCGCCTTGGCCTTTATCTTCTTGCCGGCGGCCTTGGCATCGACGGCAGGCCATTCCCCGGTCAGAGCCCCCGTCACTTCGTCGGCGGGCATCGGCGGCCAATCGGCCCGCGCCCATGAGGGCCCCTCGGCCTCTTTCTTTACATCCAGCTCAGCATCGCCCATCTGCCGGAAGAACTCACCCCAAGCGGCATCCACCGCGCCGGGGTCGTTGGCATACTGAGCGTAAAGCTGCTCCAGATACTCGGCATTATGCCCCTGCATGAAGCTGGAGGCGTGGAACACGTCGTTGGGCGTATGTTCGGTCATTGGGCTACCTCATATGGGTTGGGACCGTATTGATTGGGGCCGGGCTGGGATTTGGCGCAGAGCCCGAAACACCAGCGTTCCGCACCAGATGCGCGGCGCGATAAGAGCATGCGTTTTTCAAAGCACATGTTGATGGCGCCAAAGAAGGTCATTGCTGCACCTCCTCAGCGGCGTTCAGGGATTTGGGAACGACTTGGATATTCGCCGGAGCCAGAAGCTCTCTCAAATGAGGGCCCATGTCTTTCCGGTCGGTGTCTTCCGCTTCCGCTTTGGACAGGACCTCAACAAAAGCATCAACATCGACAAGCGACATAGCGAACATGGCGTTGCCATGCTCGCCAAGCATGAGGGTAACAAGTTCGGTTTTAGCCTGGAGCCCGTCGTTTGCACCATTGCGCAAGGCTGAATGCACCAACCAATCGGGCCCTGCAAAAGCGCAATAGGGTTTGCCCTCCTCAACACCTACCAACGCGAGGCGAATGTCCGAAAGAACAAAGGCCGGCTGATTGGCCCCCAACTCAGAGTTGCCCAGAATCGAAACCGCCATGAAGAGAGCGTTGTCGACGGTATGCGCCGGGTTTGTCGCATCAACTGAAAATGCGATTGCATTTGATGCCAGTATCGAAGCTGGCCCCTCTTCCCAAGGCGCCCAGCCCACACTCTCCAGCGTTGCGCGTGCGGTTTGTAGGCTTTCCATGCCACCAGAGCACAGGTCCAGCGCGGTCACCAGGGCTTCCTCGATCTCTTTTTGAGGCTTTGCGGAAACAGCAGACCCCGCTGCCAACAAACCAAACGCTAATGACATCAACCCGGAACGGATTGACCGCTCCGGGATCGTATGAGGCCTGCTAAAAGCAGTTTCCTTAGCTCTTGCAGGCCTCATCTCACTTCCCAATCGCTTCCAGCACCGCCTCACCCAGCTGGGCGGGGCTTTCGGCGACCACGATACCGGCCGAGCGCATGGCTTCGATCTTGTCCTCGGCACCGCCCTTGCCACCGGCGACGATGGCACCGGCATGACCCATGCGGCGGCCCGGAGGGGCCGTGCGGCCAGCGATGAACCCGGCGGTCGGCTTGGACCGGCCCTTCTTGGCCTCGTCCGCCAGGAACTGCGCGGCCTCTTCCTCGGCCGAACCGCCGATCTCACCGATCATGATGATCGACTCCGTCTCGTCATCGGCCAGGAACCACTCCAGCACGTCGATATGCTCGGTCCCCTTGATCGGGTCGCCGCCGATGCCGATACAGCTCGACTGGCCAAGTCCTACGTCGGTCGTCTGTTTCACAGCTTCGTAGGTAAGCGTACCCGAGCGCGAAACGACACCCACGCTCCCGCGTTTGTGAATATGGCCCGGCATGATGCCGATCTTGCAGGCATCGGGCGTGATCACCCCGGGGCAGTTCGGCCCGACCAGACGCGAGTTCGAGCCTTCCAGCGCCCGCTTCACCTTCATCATGTCCAGCACCGGAATACCCTCGGTGATGCAGACGATCACCTCCATCTCGGCATCGATCGCCTCGAGGATCGAGTCGGCGGCAAAGGGCGGCGGCACGTAGATCACGCTCGCATTGGCCTCGGTCACATGCTTGGCCTCGTGCACCGAGTTGAAGACCGGCAGGTCGAGATGGGTCATGCCGCCCTTGCCCGGGGTCACGCCGCCAACCATCTTGGTGCCATAAGCGATGGCCTGTTCGGTATGAAACGTCCCCTGCGAGCCGGTCAGGCCCTGACAGATGACTTTGGTGTTTTCGTCGATAAGAACGGCCATTTAAGCCTCCAGTTTCCTAATTCGGTTGGACCGCAAAATCCAAGTTCCTGCCAGGAGAAGGAGTAGAATTGAGATGGCACTGGCGATCCAAGCGTCCGCTACGATCGCCATTTGCCAGCTCTCGCAGCCTACGAATGTTCCGCGGCCATGATCATATTGCACACCGCCCGTTGCGCAGGGTGTGTACAGGCTCCAAGCCCAGAACACGAAACCTGCCGTGGAAGCGGCGCAAGTACCCAATCCGTAAAACCTTTTCCCAGCCCGTTGCAGAAGGATCGCAGCTGCAATCGCCATGCCGGTTATCGGCAAAGTAATCGTAAGCCACGTACCCCAAACCATCATTTTAGCCTTTAACCGCCTTCACGATCTTCTCGGCACCGTCTTTCAGGTTATCCGCCGCGATCACGTCCAGGCCCGAGGTATTGATTATCTCCTTGCCCTTCTCGACATTGGTGCCTTCCAGACGCACGACCAACGGTACTTGCAGGCCGACCTCCTTCACCGCGGCCACAACGCCCTCAGCGATAACGTCACAGCGCATGATGCCGCCGAAGATGTTGACCAGAATGCCCTTCACCTGCGGATCGCTGGTGATGATCTTGAACGCCTCGGTCACCTTCTCCTTGGTCGCACCGCCGCCCACGTCGAGGAAGTTGGCAGGCTCGGCGCCATACAGCTTGATGATGTCCATCGTCGCCATCGCCAGACCGGCGCCGTTGACCATGCAGCCGATCTCGCCATCCAGCGCGATGTAGTTGAGGTCATACTTGCTGGCTTCCAGCTCTTTCGGGTCTTCCTCGGTGGTGTCGCGCAGCTCGGCAATATCCGGGTGGCGGTAGACCGCGTTGCCGTCAAAGCCGACCTTGGCGTCCAGCACTTTCAGGTCGCCTTTGTCCGAGATGATCAGCGGGTTGATCTCCAGCATCTCCATGTCCTTCTCGACGAAGGCTTGGTACAGCTGGCTCATCAGCTTGACGCACTGCTTGACCTGCGCGCCCTGCAGGCCCAGCGAAAAGGCGATGCGGCGGCCATGATAGGCCTGATATCCGGTGGCCGGATCGACCGAGAAGGACAGGATCTTCTCGGGCGTCGCGGCGGCCACCTCTTCGATGTCCATGCCGCCCTCGGTCGAGCAGACAAACGAGATGCGGCTGGTCTGGCGGTCCACCAGCAGCGCCAGATACAGCTCGCGCTCGATGCCGGACCCGGCTTCGATATAGATGCGGTTCACCTGTTTGCCCGCCGGGCCGGTCTGATGGGTCACAAGGGTGCGGCCCAACATTTTCTTGGCTTCCTCGGCGGCTTCCTCGACCGATTTGGTCAGACGCACACCGCCCTTTTCACCCGCATCGGCTTCCTTGAACGACCCCTTGCCGCGACCGCCTGCGTGGATCTGGGCCTTGACGACCCAAAGCGGCCCGTCCAGCTCTCCGGCTGCGGTTTTGGCCTCTTCGGCGCGCAACACGGCGCGGCCATCAGATACCGGTGCGCCATAACTGCGCAAAAGAGCTTTGGCCTGATATTCGTGAATGTTCATCGAAACTGTCCCGTCTGACTGCGATTGAACCGATATAGGCGTGTCTAGGCCCAATGGTTAAAGGCTTTTTTGACGTTGAGCGGGATTTTCACGAAGATTTTCATCATTTGTGATCACGGGGTTTTGGGGTGTGATCACATAAATCAGAGGCGGCGCCGAATATGATTCGATATCCGTGCGGCGTAGGAAAAAACGGCGCTATGCATACTATTTGCGGCTTTAGCGCAAACGGAAATTCTGGGTCGGGTGAGCGGGCTACTTACGCCTGAGTGAAATCGCCGGGGTCGCGAAGATGGTCACGCCGCTGTGCCATCCCAACCCCACGCCATGTCTCGTACAAAAAAGCCGGCCCCCGAAGGAGCCGGCCCAAATTCGATACTGATCGCGGCTCAGGCCAGCGAGCTGTCGATACCCTTGCAGGCCTCGATCAGGCCCTTCACGGCGTTGACCGAGTTGTCAAAGCCTTCCTGCTCCTGGTCGTTCAGCTTGATGTCGACGATCTTCTCGACGCCGCCGGCGCCGATGACGGTCGGAACCCCCACATAGAGCCCGCTCACGCCCAACTCGCCATCGCAATAGGCCGCACAAGGCAGGACGCGCTTCTGGTCTTTCAGATAGGCTTCGGCCATTTCGATGGCCGAGGTGGCAGGCGCGTAGTAGGCCGAACCGGTTTTCAGAAGGCCGACGATCTCGGCACCGCCGTCGCGGGTGCGCTGCACGATGGCGTCCAGTTTCTCCTGCGTGGTCCAGCCCATCTCGACAAGATCGGGCAGGGGGATACCAGCCACGGTCGAATAGCGTACCGACGGCACCATGGTGTCGCCATGGCCGCCCAGTACGAATGCGGTCACGTCGCGCATGGACACGTTGAACTCTTCGGCCAGGAAGTGGCGGAAGCGGGCCGAATCCAGAACGCCCGCCATGCCGCAGACCTTGTGATGCGGCAGGCCCGAGAACTCGCGCAGGGCCCAGACCATCGCGTCGAGCGGGTTGGTGATGCAGATGACGAAGGCGTCGGGCGCGTTGGCGGCGATGCCTTCACCGACCGATTTCATCACCTTCAGGTTGATGCCCAGCAGGTCGTCGCGGCTCATGCCCGGCTTGCGGGCGACACCGGCGGTCACGATGCAGACGTCGGCGCCTGCGATATCGGAATAGTCGCTGGTGCCCGACATGGCAGCGTCGAACCCTTCGGCCGGGCCCGATTCCGCGATATCCAGCGCCTTGCCCTGCGGCAGGCCGTCGGCGATGTCGAACAGAACAACGTCACCCAGTTCTTTGATGGCTGCAAGATGAGCGAGCGTGCCGCCGATGTTCCCCGCGCCGATCAGCGCAATCTTGGGTCTGGCCATTGGAAATACTCCGGTCCGAATGGAAATCGCCGGTTTGCTAGTCGCTAATGCGGCATCGCGCAAGTGTTCTGCGGCGCGGCATGCGACCGCATACCGTTTGCCGTACCCCGTCTGATTGCGCTAAATGGCTTGTGAAATAGGGGGTTACGGGGCCGGTCCCATGGTCGAGCTCAACTTCATGTTTTTCGCCTTGGCGATCCCTGCGGTGATCTTTGCGGGCATCTCCAAGGGCGGGTTCGGCTCGGGCGTGGCCTTTGCCTCGGCCTCGATTCTGGCGCTGATTTTAGAGCCGGGACAGGCGCTTGCGCTGATGCTGCCGCTTCTGATGATCATCGACCTCGCCACGCTGCGCCCGTTCTGGAACCGCTGGAGCCGGCCCGACGCCCGCCTTCTGATCCTCGGCGGCCTGCCCGGCGTGGTGGCCGGGGCCTGGCTCTACACCGCGACCGACGCCGACCTGCTACGCCTGCTGATCGGAGCCATCTCGCTGGGCTTCGTCCTCTGGCACACGGCCCAGAGCAGCGGCTGGATCCGCAGCTTCGCAACGCGCCTGCCCGCCTGGGCCGGTCTGACCGCCGGGGCCGTCGCCGGCTTCACCAGCTTCGTCAGCCATGCGGGCGGACCACCCGCCGCCGTCTACCTCCTGTCGCAGAAACTCACGAAAACCGAGTTTCAGGCCACCACCGTCCTCACCTTCTGGGTCCTCAACATCGCCAAGTTCATCCCCTATGCCTGGCTGGGCATGTTCACCCTGCAAACCGCATGGGCCAACCTGCTGCTGGCCCCCTTTGCGCTCCTCGGCGCCTGGCTGGGCGTGCGCGCGCACTGGATGCTGTCCGAACGCCTGTTCTTCCGCATCGCCTACATCCTGCTGACGCTGACCGGAACCAAGCTGATCTGGGACGCCCTGACCTGACCGGGCCAAAGTTCCGGCGCGCGCCGCATATCTGCCCGAACACGGCCACCGAGGGACAGGGCCGCGCATGAGACGCGCGCCGGGAACGACGCTCAGGCGTCGTTGCCTTGCGCTGGCAAAGCCTCGGCCAGCGTCTCATAAGACTGACCCGACGCGACCAGACAGGTCACGCCATTGGGCATCGTCACGGTAATCGTCCAGGTCCCGGTCTCGTCCGAGGCAAACACCTCCATCACCGAGCCCTGCTGCACCAGCCCGATCCCCCGGCGGGTCTCGCTATAGGTCTCGGCCAACCGCTTCAGCACCGCCTCGCGCGGGGCGCAGTTCCGCCCCTGCGCCTGCACCTGCTGCGCCGCCAGCACCATCAGCCCCAGCCCCATCGTCATCTTGAACATGGTCTTCGTCATGGGTTTCACCCTTTCCCGCCAGGGCCGCGCCGCGCACCCCGCGATGTGTTCCAAGCGTGCCGCCCCGTCCCGCTTTTCCGGGGCCGCACCCGCTCTGATCCGATGCAAAAAGCCTGCCAAAAAGATGCTGACGCCCGGTTAATCCGCCGCCCGCCACCCCGCAACGCAACGGAAATGCTGCGTTGCGGCGATTTTGCGCTTGAACTTTCCGGCCAAAAATGCCCCCTTCTGCGCAACTTTATTTCCCTTGGGAGAGATTCATGGATCAGCGCCTGCGCCCCTATCGCTCGGTTCTCTATATCCCCGGCTCCCGGCCGCGGGCCCTTGAAAAGGCCAGAGCTCTGCCCGTGGACGCCATTATCTTCGACCTCGAGGATGCGGTGGCGGCGGATGAAAAGGACAATGCACGCGAAACGCTAAAGGACGCACTGGCGCAGGGCGGCTATGGCGAACGGGTCAAGATCGTGCGGATCAACGGCCTGGACACGTCATGGGGGCAGGCCGACGCCAAAGCCGTGCGCGACATGAATGCCGATGCGGTCCTGCTGCCCAAGGTCAACGCGGCGGCGGATGTGGATGCGCTGGCCGCGATCACCGGTGACCTACCGATCTGGGCGATGATGGAAACCCCGCGTGGAATGCTCAACGCGGCCCAGATCGCCGCGCACCCGCTGATGGCCGGGTTCGTCATGGGCACCAACGATCTGGCCAAGGAATTGCAGACCCGGTTCCGCCCCGACCGCCTGCCGCTGATCACGTCGCTGGGCTTGTGCCTGCTGGCCGCCAAGGCCGAGGGGCTGATCGCCATCGACGGCGTCTACAACGCCTTCAAGGATGATGAGGGGCTGGCCGCCGAATGCACCCAGGGCCGCGACATGGGCTTCGACGGCAAGACCCTGATCCACCCGGCGCAGGTCGAGATCACCAATGCCGCCTACGCACCCTCCGAGGATGAGGTCGATCTGGCCCGCCGTCAGATCGCCGCCTTCGAAGAGATCGAGGCACAGGGGCAGGGGGTCGCCGTGGTCGACGGCAAAATCGTCGAAAACCTCCACGTTGCCTCCGCCCGCGAAATTCTGGCAAAAGCAGAGGCGATAACAGCTTTGCAAGCGGGGTAAGCCAGCGATGGGCTTTGTTCTTATGATACTGGGCCTCGGCCTCTGGTGGGCCGCCCACCTGTTCAAACGCGTGATGCCCGAGCGGCGCGCGGCCATGGGCAACGCGGGCCGGGGCGTTGTGGCGCTGACGCTGGTCGGCGCGATTTTCCTGATGTTGATCGGCTACCGCATGACCGATTACATCCATGTCTGGGCGTTGCCGGCCTTCGTCGTCCACATCAACAACACGCTGGTGCTGATCGCCATCTGGATGATGAGCCCCGCAGGCCAGAAGGGCCTGCTTTTGAACAAGATGCGCCATCCGATGCTGGCCGGGTTCAAGCTCTGGGCCTTTGCACACCTGCTGGTCAACGGGGATCTGTCCTCGATTGTCCTCTTTGGCGGGCTGCTGGCCTGGGCCGTTACCGAAGTCATCGTGATCAACCGCGCGGAACCCGACTGGACCCCGGGCGAACCCGGCACGATGGGCAAGGACGCGATGTTCTTTGCCGCCTCCATCGTGCTGCTGGTGGTGATCGGTTTCATCCACGGGCTGGTCGGCCCCTCTCCGTTCCCCTGATAAGGACCTGATTTCATGGCGAAACTCTACCGTCTTCTGACCGAAGAGGACACGTCGGCCTTCTGCCACAAGGTCTCGGATGCGCTGGCCAAGGGGTGGGAGCTTTATGGCTCGCCGTCCTACGCCTATGACGCAAACGGTGCCGTCATGCGCTGCGCGCAGGCCGTGACCAAAGAGGTTCAGGCCGACTATTCCCCCGACATGAAGCTGGGACAGCAATAATGGCAAAAACCAATCCGGGCCGCTTTTTCGAAGACTACACGGTCGGCCAGATCCTGACGCATGCGGTGC
This sequence comes from Ruegeria sp., assembly GCF_040830605.1. Classification (GTDB taxonomy): domain Bacteria; phylum Pseudomonadota; class Alphaproteobacteria; order Rhodobacterales; family Rhodobacteraceae; genus Ruegeria. Next base: position 307,496 of record NZ_JBFOMD010000008.1, on the reverse strand, counting down.
CGCGAACCGTCTCGGGCGGCGAACGCGCGCTCTACCACGCGCTCTACCCGGCCCGGCACGCGCTCTATTCCTCTGATGCCTTCGCGCAGTCCTGCGGGCTGCCGCAAAGCCCGATCGACGATCTGGCCGCTTTCCACGTGGTCTTCGGCAAGACCGTCCCGGATATCTCACTGAACGCAGTGGCCAATCTGGGCTATGCCGAGGGCCGCTGGCTGAAACCGGTCTATCCCGGCGACACGCTGCGCTCGGAATCCGAGGTGATCGGGCTCAAGCAGAATTCCAACGGCAAGACCGGCGTGGTCTGGGTCCGCACTCGCGGCCTGAACCAGCGCGGCGAGACGGTGATGGAGTACGTCCGCTGGGTGATGGTGCGCAAAGCCAACCTCGACGCGCCTGCGCCCGAAACCGTGGTGCCCGATCTGGCCAAGGTGGTTCCCGCCGACCAACTGGTGATCCCCGAGGGGCTGGATTTCTCGAACTACGACTTTGCTCTGGCGGGCGAGCCGCATCGCTGGGGCGATTACGAGATCGGCGAAAAGATCGACCATGTCGATGGCGTGACCATCGAAGAGGCCGAGCACATGATCGCCACCCGCCTCTGGCAGAACACCGCCAAGGTGCATTTCGACCTGACCTTCCGCCCCGACGGACGGCTGATCTATGGCGGCCACGTGATCTCGATGGCCCGCGCGCTCAGCTTCAACGGGCTGGCCAACGCCCAGATGATCGTGGGTCTGAATGGCGGCGCCCATGCCAATCCCTGCTTTGCCGGTGACACGGTCAAGGCCTGGACCGAAGTTCTGGACAAGGCCGAGACGTCGGCACCCGGCGTCGGCGCTGTCCGTTTGCGTCTGGTGGCCACCAAGGGCGATGTACAATTCGGACTCCGGACCGATGAAAGCAAGTACAAACCGGACGTTTTGCTGGATCTCGACTACTGGGCGCTGATGCCGCTCTGATCGCGAGCGGGCAGCCTTGCCAGACCGCCGCGACTGCGTTTTGATGGCGCAATGATCCGCACTCTTGCTCTTGTCACGATGCTGGCGGCAGGGTCCGCCAGCGCCCAGACGCCTTGCCCCGCCGAAGGTGGCCAGACCTTTGCCCTGTTCGAAACGGCCAAGCTGGATTTCCTGAAAGGCGACTACAAGTCCTTTCACGCCCACATCGCCACTCTCATCTCCGGCACGGATTATGAGAAGCTTTTCAACCCCTTGATCCTCGGCGCGCCGGACGGATTCTCCGGCTGCACGACCGTGCTGCAACGGGTCGAGACCGGTGGGATGGTGCAGGAACTGGTCCTCTACGAGCTTCCGAACGGCGTCCCGCTCGGCCTCTACCTGCTCGCCGCACCGGTCCGCGGAGAGCTGTCATTCCTGTCGTTCCAGTTCTCGACCAGCATCGGCGACGTGCTTGACGAGCTGCGCTAGGCCCACCCGTTCACGCCTTCGCGATGGGACAAATCACCCAACCACGCTAAACTGCGCTCATGCGCAATTTGCTCTCGCTCCTCACCACATTCGCCACAGGTCCTGCTCTGGCCTGCGACCTCGCGCTCGCGCTGGCGGTTGACGTGTCCGGCTCGGTTGACTCGCGCGAGTACCGGATCCAGATGGACGGCCTCGCCGCCGGGCTGCGCGACCCCATCGTGTCCGAGGCTCTGGTGCGTGGGCAGGCGCAGCTGATGCTGGTGCAATGGACCGGTGCTTCGCGACAGCAGGTGACCATTCCCTGGACCCGGATCGACAGTTTCGACGCGCTGGAGACCTTTGCCGCAACGGTCGCGGAGGACCCGCGCGTCTGGCGCAACTTTTCCACGGCTATCGGCGAGGCCCTTGAAACCACGATGGGCGCTTTCGACACCGTGGCCGATTGCAAGCGGCATCTGATCGACCTGTCAGGCGACGGGATCTCGAACGAGGGGGTCGAGCCTGTCCAACTCCACCGCGATTTGCGGGCACGCGGCATCACCGTGAATGCCATCGCCATCGAGGAGAGCGAGCCGGACCTGACCGCCTATTTCTTTGAAAACGTCATCGTCGGAGAGGGAGCCTTTGTCGTGTCCGCTTCGGGTTTTCTCGACTATCCCGAGCGCATCCGAAAAAAATTGCTGCGCGAGGTCACGCAGCAAACGGCGAGCCTGAAATGAGGTCCCAAAGGATTCGTGATCACAAGCTGGGACCGTTGATATCGCTCACATTCCCGCGCTGATTGCCTGTTTGTGATCACACTGTTTCACGCCGTGATCACAAACGCATGCAAACTGCCACTTTAGGCCAAATTTCGCGTTTATTTGCAAGTGCAGCACGTGACACATCCGGAAAATACGGTAAAAACTTCCTCAGCCAACCGGAAAGGAGCCACCATGGCCGATGTCAATCGGGGCAATCGCCCGCTTTCGCCGCATTTGACGATCTATCGTCCGCAGCTGACTTCCGTCACGTCGATCCTGACCCGGATCACCGGAAACGCCCTGATCGTGGCCGCGCTGCTGATCGTCTGGTGGTTTCTCGCCGCTGCAACCTCGGCTGAGTATTACGCGGTGGCGAACGGGGTGATCACCTCGCTTTTCGGCGATCTGATCATGGCGCTGTCGCTCTGGGGGCTGTGGTATCACACGCTGGCCGGTGTGCGTCACCTGATCTGGGACAACGCCATGGGCCTCGACATCCCGACCGCTGAAAAGCTCGGTTGGGCTGTTGTTGCAGGTTCGGTCGTCCTGACCATCCTGACCCTGCTGATCATCCAATAACGGAGGCCAAGATGCGTTATCTCACCGACCGCAAGCGCGCCGTTGGCATGGGCTCGGCCAAGACCGGGACCGCACATTTCTGGGCCATGAAGGTCAGCGCGGTGGCTCTGCTGATCCTCATCCCGCTTTTCGTCTTCACCTTCGGTCCGATGCTGGGCCAGCCGCATGAGGCCGTGGTGGCCTATTTCGCGCGGCCCTTCCCGGCGATTGTTGCCGCGCTGACGCTCGCCGTCGGCTTCAAACATTTCGCAGACGGCGCCCAGGTGCTGATCGAGGATTATGTGCATGGCCTCATGCAGAAGATCCTGATCATCCTGGTGATCTGCCTTTCCTACGCCGCAGCCGCGACCGGCCTTTTCGCCATCGCGCGCATCGCACTTTAAGACCGGAGCTGAAAGACATGGCTGCTTACGAATACGAAACGCATGAGTATGACGTGGTCGTTGTCGGCGCCGGTGGCGCCGGTCTGCGCGCCACACTCGGCATGGCCGAGCAGGGGCTGCGTACGGCTTGCGTGACCAAGGTGTTCCCGACCCGCTCGCACACCGTGGCGGCACAGGGCGGAATCGCAGCATCCTTGGGCAACATGGGTCCCGACAGTTGGCAGTGGCATATGTATGACACCGTCAAGGGTTCCGACTGGCTGGGTGATACGGACGCGATGGAGTACCTCGCGCGCGAGGCCCCCAAGGCGGTTTATGAGCTGGAGCATTACGGCGTGCCGTTCTCGCGTACCGAAGAGGGCAAGATCTATCAGCGCCCCTTCGGAGGCCACACCACCGAGTTCGGTGAAGGCCCCGCCGTGCAGCGTACCTGCGCCGCCGCCGACCGGACCGGTCACGCGATCCTGCACACGCTTTATGGTCAGTCGCTGAAAAATAACGCCGAATTCTACATCGAGTATTTTGCCATCGACCTGATCATGTCCGATGACGGCCAGTGTCAGGGCGTCGTCTGCTGGAAGCTGGACGACGGCACCATGCATGTATTCAACGCCAAGATGGTCGTGCTGGCCACTGGCGGCTATGGCCGGGCGTATTTCAGCGCCACTTCGGCCCATACCTGCACCGGCGACGGCGGCGGCATGGTGGCTCGCGCCGGACTGGCGCTGCAGGACATGGAATTTGTGCAGTTTCACCCGACCGGCATCTACGGCTCGGGCTGTCTGATCACCGAAGGCGCGCGGGGCGAAGGCGGCTACCTCACCAACTCCGAAGGCGAGCGGTTCATGGAGCGCTATGCGCCGCAGTACAAGGATCTGGCGCCGCGCGACTATGTCTCGCGCTCAATGACCATGGAGATCCGCGAAGGCCGGGGTGTGGGCAAGGAAGGGGATCACATCCACCTGAACCTCAGCCACCTGCCGGCCGAGGCGCTGGCGGAGCGCCTGCCGGGCATTTCCGAGTCGGCCAAGATCTTTGCCGGTGTTGATGTCACCAAGGAACCGATCCCGGTTCTGCCCACCGTGCATTACAACATGGGCGGCGTGCCGACGAACTATTGGGGCGAGGTGCTGAACCCCGCCGCAGACGACCCGACCGCCGTCGTGCCCGGCCTGATGGCCGTGGGTGAGGCGGGGTGTGCCTCGGTGCATGGGGCGAACCGATTGGGGTCGAACTCGCTCATCGACCTTGTGGTATTTGGCCGCGCCGCCGCCATTCGCGCGGGCAAGGTTGTAGACCCCGAGGCGGCGAACCCGGTGCTGAATCAGGCCTCGGTCGACAAGGCCTTCGACCGGTTCGACAATATCCGCAATGCCAGCGGTTCGATTCCGACTGCCGATCTGCGGCTGGAAATGCAGAAGACCATGCAGGCCGACGCCGCTGTCTTCCGCACCGGCAAGACCATGGCCGACGGTGTCGAGAAGGTGACTGCGATTGCGGCCAAGATGGACGACCTGAAGGTCACCGACCGCACGTTGGTTTGGAACTCCGACCTGATGGAGACGCTGGAACTGACCAACCTGATGCCCAACGCGCTGGCTACCATCGTCGGCGCCGAGGCCCGCAAGGAATCTCGCGGTGCCCATGCGCATGAGGACTTCACCGAGCGTGACGACGAAAAATGGCGCGTGCATACCGTGTCCCGCGTCGAGGGCAACAAGGTCGATCTCAGCTATCGCCCGGTGATCGTTGATCCGCTGACCACCGAGAAACAGGGTGGCATCAGCCTCAAGAAAATCGCCCCCAAGGCGCGGACGTTCTGATGCGGCTCGCTTCGGCCCTGATCGTCTCGGCACTGTTGGCAAGCTGCACAGCCGCCAATGATGCGGCGGATGTCATCGCGCGCGAAAGGGCCAAGTCGGTGGTCAACGGTGTGGTCGCTGACAAGTTTCCGGGTCTGAATGCCGCGCCGATCACGGACTGCATCATCGACGCGGCCTCGGCCGGAGAAATCGTTCAGATCGCCGGGGCATCCGTGACCGGTGTGACCCAATCCACGGTGGAACAAGTGGTGGAGATATCCAGCCGCCCCGAGGCCGTACAATGTATTGCTGAAAACAGCATTGCCCTGCTGGGCGGCTGAGAAGGAGTAGACGAGATGGTTCAACTCACATTGCCGAAGAACTCCCGCATCACCACGGGCAAGACTTGGCCCAAGCCCGAAGGCGCCACCAATGTGCGCAAGTTCCAGATCTATCGCTGGAACGAGGAAGATGGGCAGAACCCGCGGCTCGACACCTATTTCGTCGATATGGACGATTGCGGCCCGATGGTTCTTGACGCGCTCATCTACATCAAGAACAAGGTCGACGCGACGCTGACCTTCCGCCGGTCCTGCCGCGAGGGGATTTGCGGCTCCTGCGCGATGAATATCGACGGCATCAACACGCTGGCCTGTATCTACGGCATGGACGAGATCAAGGGCGACGTGAAGATTTATCCGCTGCCGCATATGCCGGTGGTCAAGGACCTGATTCCGGATCTCACGCATTTCTATGCCCAGCACGCCAGCATCATGCCCTGGCTGGAAACCAAGACCAACCGTCCGGCGAAGGAGTGGAAGCAGTCCATCGAGGATCGCAAGAAGTTGGATGGCCTCTATGAATGCGTGATGTGCGCCAGTTGCTCGACCTCATGCCCGAGCTATTGGTGGAACGGCGACCGCTACCTCGGCCCTGCCGCGCTGCTGCATGCTTATCGCTGGATCATCGACAGCCGGGATGAGGCGACCGGGGAGCGTCTGGATTATCTGGAAGACCCGTTCAAGCTCTACCGCTGCCACACGATCATGAACTGCGCCAAGACCTGCCCCAAGGGTTTGAACCCGGCCAAGGCCATCGCCGAGATCAAGAAGATGATGGTCGAGCGGACGGTTTGAATCCGCCTAAAGGAAAGGCGCTTGCCGGGGTTGCGGCAAGTGCATGACCAGGTTGCAGAAACATGCGGTGCAACCGCCCGGTCGCAGGATTATTCTAGGTGACAGGGAGGGGTCGTGAACTCAGCACAGGATCACACCCATGAAAACCGCCGAACTCACCAAAGACGCTAAAGCCGCCGAAGCGCTGAGGCTGCTTGAAGAGGCGTGGGCCTATTACACGCCGCAGCCCAAACCACAGGTCGTGGCGCGTGAGCCCGATCTCTTTGAATACGCCAACGCCGCCTGACCTATAAGGCCGGGGCTGAGTGGGTCCGTTCAAGCCCGGAGAAAAGGCGTTTGGAAACGCCTTGCCACGCGGTTTGCAAACCGCGTAGAAGCCGCTTGCAAGCGGCTTCACCCCTTCTGAGGCCGGCGCAATTCCGGTTGGACGACCATGCCCCTTTTTCTTCTCATCCTCGCCCTTGGTGTTCTCGCCTATTTCATTTGGCGGGCCCGCACGTCGTCGCTGACCCGCGACTGCCGGTGGCGGCAGAACCGGACCGAGGGAACCTGGACCTGCGCCTTTTGCGGGGCCAAGCAGGTGGGAGAGGCGACGCCCCGCCACTGTCTCCGCAGCCGGAAATAGACCCGGCAGACGGCAAAAAGCCGCTCTGCTATCGCGCCCAAATTTGAGAGGAAATCACTTTTTTGCTACACTCCCGTTATTTTCAAGACCAGGAGATTTGATATGTCACGTTTTACGCGCCGCACCGCAATTGGTTTGGGTGTGGCAGGGCTCGCCACCGGCACTCTGAAATCTTTCCCCGAGTGGATGGCCCGCGCCGACGACTATCCCGGCACCAGAATCCGTTACGACACTGCCTCTCCCGAAGGCAAGGAGCAGCTTAAAATCTACGCCCGCGGCGTTGCCAACATGAAAGCGACGGCCGAGGGAAACCCGATGTCCTGGATGTTCCAGTGGTACACGCATTGGGTCAATCCGAACACCAACAAGGAGCAGGAGATCGACCGCATCTATGGTGCGGCCTCCTCCGCCGACAAGATGCTGGCCCTTGCCATGTGGGATACGTGCCGGGGCCATATCACATGGGCGGGTCAGCGCGACTGGTTCACCCCCTGGCACCGGATGTACGTTCTGTTCTTCGAGCAGATCATCCGCGCCGCAGCGCAGGAGCCGGAGTTCACGCTACCCTATTGGGACTACACGACCCCCGGAAAACGGGCGATCCCGGAAGAGCTGCGGATGGAGGACGATCCGGTCTTTGGCTCGCTGTTCGTCGGCAAACGCAATCCCGGAGTGAATGATGGGGTGCAGCTTGACCAAACTCCCCTTTATCCACAGCTTGAACAGAGTATCGGGCAGGATCCGCTGGGGCTCGATTGTCTCGATATCATTCATTTCCGCGATCAAGCGCCCGCGTCCGGGTTCAACGCCAATCTGGATATGGCGCCGCATGGTATGGTGCATGTGCTGGTGGGCAACGGGCAGAACATGGGCTCGGTCCCCTGGGCCGCAAGCGATCCGGTTTTTTGGCTGCATCACGCCAATGTGGATCGCATCTGGGCAAGCTGGAATGCGGCCGGTGGCGGGCGTGAGAACCCGTCGGATGACACATGGAACGATATGATGTTTACCTTCTCTGATGACCGCGGTCAGCAGGTGCTGGCCAAAACCTCGGACTTCGTGGCGACCGAACCGTTGGGATACGAGTATCAGGAGCTTCTGACCCCACCCGGCGTGGCCCCGGTTGTCGTTGCGCAGGCGGACACCACCGAGTCGGTATCCGCCGCGCCGTCACCGGCATCGCAGAGGCTGGAATTGGGACAGGGAGAGGCGAGCGTTGCGGTCGAGCTTCCTGCGGGAACCGAAGAAACGATTGCTGCCGGTTCGCAACGCACCTATCTGGTGCTGGCCGATCTGCGGATCGATGCGCAGCCCGGGGTGCTCTACAGCGTTTTCCTGCAGCCTAGCGCAGATACGACCGAGGGGCGGAAGGCCGTCGGTGTTCTGAATTTCTTCAACGCACCGCCCAAGGATCTGGAGTTGGAAGGAGCGACACCGGCCTTTTACAGCATCGACGTCACGGACACGGTGGCCGGGTTCGACACGACTCAAGCGCCGATTGTGACCATCGCACCGACCGGCACACCCGCAGCCGATGCGGCGCCGGTGGTGGGAGAGGTCTATTTCGCGACCCGTTGAACCTACGCCAACCCGACGTTGAGCCCCCACCCGGACCGGTGGGGGCTTTTCATATCGCGACAACGGTGTAAGCCTGCGGGAAATTCTTAGACGAGGCCACCGATGACCCAACCCGCCGCCCCACCGGACGCCGAAACCCGCCGCGCGGTTGCCCCGGTAATCTGCTATCCCAACGACACTCTTCCGGCGCCCGATCTGGATCTGTACCGGACTGCGCGTGCCACGGCGGGCAAGATCGCAGAGGTGCTGGTGCCGCCTCGGGACGCCCGGTGTTTCGATGTCCTCGCCGGACATTTCTTTCGCATCACCTCGGTTGACGGACCGCAGGTCGGGGATCTGAACCTGTGGAACCGCAACGACCTGTCCGAGCGGTTCTATTCCGGCAAGACCCGGGCGCTGCACGGTACCCATATAACAACCGGCGAACGTATGTGGTCGGCCTTCCCGCATCTGCGGCCTATGGCGACAATCACCGAGGACACGCTGGGCTGGTATGGCATCGACCAGTACGGCGGCTCGGTCCATGACGTGATCGGCACCCGCTGCGACCCCTACACCGGCAATCTTCTGGCGGGGCGGCATTATCACCATTGCTGCCATTCGAACCTGACCCGCGCGCTGGCGGATCATTTGGGTGTGTCTCTGAGCGAGGCGGAACCCCATGTGCATGACGTGCTTAACGTCTTCATGTGTACCGGCTTTACCCGAGACACCGGTCAGTATTTTATGAAGGCGTCGCCGGTGCGACCCGGCGATTATCTGGAGTTTTTTGCCGAGATCGACCTGCTGGGCAATCTCAGCGCCTGTCCGGGTGGCGATTGTTCCGCCGAGCATTCCTCGGACGCCGCCGCCTGTTTCCCGCTGTTGGTCGAGGTCTTTGCGCCTGCAAAAGGCGCGTTGGATTGTTGGCAAGGCCCGGCGCTAAACGGGTATGACCGCAGCCACGGCAGGTGAGGCCATGAAAAAAGGCGGAGGGTTGCCCTCCGCACTTTCTTTGTCTCAAGGCTTTCGCCGTCACGCCGCGTCGGGAAACGCCGCCTGCAGCGCGACTTCGACCATGTCGCCAAAGCTTCGCTCACGCTGGTCCGAGGGCAGCGCCTCACCGGTCAACAGATGGTCCGAGACCGTCAGCACCGCCAGCGCGCGACATTTGTGGCGGGCGGCCAGGATGTATAGCTCAGCGGCCTCCATCTCAACGCCCAGAATGCCGTGGCGCACCATCTGCTCGTTCAGATCGGGGCGTTCGTCATAGAACACGTCCGAGGAATAGATCCCGCCAACATGGGTCGGGGTTCCTTTGGCCTCGGCCGCGCGGACCGCTGCCTGCAGCAGGCTCCAATCGGCGCAGGGCGCAAAGTTCAACTCCCGAAAGATGCCGCGCGACGGCGTGCTGAGCGTCGTGGACGTCATCGCAAGGATGACATCGCGGACACTGACACTGTCTTGCATCCCGCCACAGGATCCAATGCGGATCAGCGTCTTTGCGCCGTAATCCCGGATCAGTTCATTCACGTAGATGGAGAGCGAGGGCATGCCCATGCCGCTCCCCTGAATGGTGACCCGATTGCCCTTCCACATGCCGGTAAACCCCAGCATCCCGCGGACATTATTGACCTGTTGCACATCGAATAAAAAAGTTTCCGCGGCCCATTTCGCCCGATACGGATCTCCGGGGAGCAGAACGGTCTCCGCGATGTCACCCTTTTCGGCACCAATGTGAATTGTCATTTTGAGACCGCGCCCCGTTCAGATTTCCAGATCGGAAATATCAGCACCGGCTTTCAGCGAGTCATGCACCCATTGCGGTTTACGCCCGCGGCCGGTCCAGGTCTGTTCGGGGTTGGACGGATTTCGGTATTTTGGTTTTGCTTTCGTGCCTTTGGTTCCGCGCCGGCTGTCTACGGACAGTTCGGCCAGCGAGAAACCGAACTCGGCCGCCGCCTTTTCTGCGGCTGCAAGCGCTTCCTGCCGTTCCCGGATCTCTGCATCCTTCACGGCAACATCGATGCTGTCACGCAATTCCAAAAGTTCTTTGCGCGACATTTTTGTAAGTTCAATTCCCATAACTTCTCCATTTTGGCAAACGCCAACCAGTCGAGGTGAGTGTTTCACCAAGTTAAGTTTCTTTGATACCTTTTTCCATCCCTCAATGCCTGAAAAGACGGAATGTGAAGACTATTCGGCGGCAATATCTTTGGCGCGGACAAGCGTCACGATATCACCCATAATGGAATTCAATTCAAAGTTCTTTGGGGTGTAGATTTTCGAAACACCCATCGAGGTCAGCTTGGCCGCGTCATCGTCTGGAATGATTCCGCCGACGACCACCGGAATGTGGCTCATTCCTGCCGATTGCAGGCGATCCATGATCTCTTCGACAAGTGGCACATGGCTTCCCGACAGGATCGAGAGACCGACGACATGTGCCTCTTCCTCGATGGCGGCCGTGACGATTTCCTCGGGCGTCATGCGGATGCCCTCGTAGGAGATATCCATTCCGCAATCACGCGCGCGGAACGCGATCTGTTCGGCGCCGTTGGAATGGCCGTCCAGGCCGGGCTTGCCGACCAGGAATTTCAGGCGGCGGCCCAGTTGATCGCTGACCGCATCCACTGCGGCGCGCAGCTCTTCCAATCCTTCGGTCTTGTTCGAAACCGAGCCCGACACGCCGGTTGGTCCGCGATAGGTGCCGTAAGCCTTGCGCATCTCTTCGGCCCATTCGCCCGTGGTCACACCGGCCTTGGCGGCAGCGATCGAGGGTTCCATCACGTTGCTGCCGGTCTTTGCGGCCTGGCGCAGCGCGTGGAGGGCGGCTTTGACCGCTTCGTCGTCGCGCTGGTCGCGCCAGTCGTTCAGCCGCGCAATCTGTTCCTGCTCGACCGCAGGATCGACAACCATGATGCCGCCATCCTCGGTCTGCAGCGGTGACGCCTCGCCCTCGGTCCATTTATTCACGCCGACCACGACGGTTTCATTGCGCTCGATCCGGTTCAGGCGTTCGGCATTGGAATCGACCAGTCGCGACTTCATGTATTCGATCGAGGCGACGGCCCCGCCCATGGAATCGAGATTGGCCAGTTCGGCCCGCGCGCCCTCTTTCAACTCTTCGACCTTGGCGTCCACCGCCGGGTTGCCGTCGAACAGATCGCCATATTCCAGCAGGTCGGTCTCGTAAGCCAGGATCTGCTGCATCCGCATCGACCATTGCTGATCCCACGGACGCGGCAGGCCCAGCGCCTCGTTCCATGCGGGCAGTTGCACGGCCCGGGCGCGGGCCTTTTTCGACAGCGTCACCGCCAGCATCTCGATGAGAATGCGATAGACGTTGTTTTCCGGCTGCTGTTCGGTCAGGCCCAGCGAGTTCACCTGCACCCCGTAGCGGAAGCGGCGGAACTTGGGGTCGGTCACGCCGTAACGCTGCTCACAGATCTCGTCCCACAGATCGACGAATGCGCGCATCTTGCACATCTCGGTCACGAACCGGATGCCGGCGTTGACGAAGAACGAGATACGGCCCACCAGTGCCGGGAAATCTTCGGCCGGGACGCGGGGGCGCAACTCGTCCAGCACCGCCTGCGCGGTTGCGAGTGCAAAGGCCAGCTCCTGCTCGGGTGTCGCGCCGGCCTCTTGCAGGTGATAGGAACACACGTTCATCGGGTTCCATTTCGGCACGTTGGTGTAGCAGTACTCGGCCACATCCGCGATCATCTTGAGCGACGGTTTCGGCGGGCAGATATAGGTGCCACGGCTTAGATATTCCTTGATCAGGTCGTTCTGCACCGTGCCCTGCAGCTTGCTGACATCCGCCCCCTGTTCCTCGGCCACCGCGATATAGAGCGCCAGAAGCCAGGGCGCGGTTGCGTTGATGGTCATCGAGGTGTTCATTTGCTCCAGCGGGATCTGGTCGAACAGCACCCGCATGTCGCCCAGATGGCAGACCGGCACGCCCACCTTGCCCACTTCGCCGCGCGCCAGCGTATGGTCGCTGTCATAGCCGGTCTGGGTTGGCAGATCGAAGGCCACCGACAACCCGGTCTGACCTTTGGCCAGGTTGCTGCGATAAAGCTCGTTGGAGGCCTTGGCAGTCGAGTGACCGGCATAAGTGCGGATAAGCCAGGGGCGATCTTTCTGCGTTTGCGTCATAGGGGCCTCTCGAGTCGGGTGGGCAATAAAATTACGCTCAAGCGTTCTAAATCGCAATTTTCGGGACATGTCAATTCGCTGCGTTGCGGCGAAGTGGGTAAGTATCAATCGATTGTGACGCCGTCCTTTTGGTGGCAGGTTGCGGTCATGACGCAGACGGTGGAACTCCCCCTTTGGTTTTTCGTTTTGATCGTGCTTTTTGCCGCGGTCACCTTTGCGTCGCATTTTCTGTTTCCGTCCGTGCGCTGGTTCTTCCGACGCAGGCTGGAGAAGGCGGTGGCGCAGTTGAACCAGCGGCTGCAACGCCCGATCCAACCGTTCAAGTTGGCCCGCCGCCACGATATGATCCAGCGCCTGATCTACGACCCGCAGGTTGGACGGGCAGTGCAGGAACATGCCCGTGAAACTGGTATGCCTGAGGCTGTGGCCTTTGAGCAGGCCCGCCGTTATGCGCGCGAGATCGTGCCTTCGTTCTCCGCCTTCGCGTATTTCAGCTTTGCCATTCGCGCCGCACGTCTGCTGAGCAATGCCTTCTACAATGTCCGGCTGAGCTATGAGGACCGGCAGGCGTTGTTGGAAATCGACCCGGACTCGACGGTCATCTTCGTGATGAATCACCGCAGCAATATGGACTATGTGCTGGTGACCTATCTGGCCGCCGAGCAATCCGCGCTGTCCTATGCGGTGGGCGAATGGGCGCGGGTCTGGCCGCTCAGCCGGTTGATCCGGGCGATGGGCGCTTACTTCATCCGGCGGAAATCGGGCAGCGATCTCTATCGGCAGGTGCTGTCCTGCTACGTGCGCCACGCGACCGAGGCCGGGGTGACGCAGGCCATGTTCCCCGAGGGCGGATTGAGTCTGAACGGAGCTCTGTCGCGTCCCAAGCTGGGTCTGCTTAAATACATCATCGACGGTGTGAGCCCGGATGGCCGCGACGTCGTCTTCATTCCCGTGGCGATCAATTATGACCGCGTGCTTGAGGATACGATCCTGACCGCCGCCGCCTCGCGCAATGAGCGGCGGTTCCGGGCGAGAATCGGGGTGGTGACGGCATGGCTGGCCAAACAGGTCTGGCGGCGACTGTTGCGCCGGTATCGCCGGTTCGGGATGGCCGCGGTCCGCTATGGCCGCCCGATCTCGCTGCATGATTTCAGCGCGGGGCGAGACGGCGATCTGATGATGCCTCTGGCGCGGGAGTTGATGTCCCGCATCGGGGAGGTCGTGCCGGTTCTGCCCACGCCGCTAGCCTGCTGGCTGATCCGTGAGAATGGCTCGATGACCGAGCGTGACCTGACCGAGCAGGTCACTGCGATAATGGAGAAGGCTGGAACCGGGGCCGAGCCGGGTTCCGACGCCGTGCCCTTTGCCATCAACCAGCTTGTCGAGCGCCGCATCCTGCTGCGCACTGGCGAGGACCTTTCGGCGTCCGGCGAGCGGCGCGACCTGATGGAGTTCTACGCGCGCTCGGTTGGTCACCTGATGGGAGATGCTGAACCGGAGTATGCTGCAGATGCAAAAGATCCTTCTGCGTCTGCTGGGTCATAAAATTTCAAAACACTACCGAATATCTATTGCATTATTGCTTAGTCGTTAATATCCCATCCTTTGAGAGCCGCGATTCTGCGTTGCGGCGAGAAGCATGGACAAAAGGAGGCCGACATGGCTTTGGACACTGACGGCGGCATCGCGTCGTATGAGGCGCCTGAAAAAGACCTCTATGAACTGGGTGAAATTCCTCCGATGGGGTACGTGCCCAAACAGATGTATGCTTGGGCCATCCGCAAGGAACGTCATGGTGAGCCCAATACGGCCATGCAGCTTGAGGTCGTCGATGTCCCGAAGCTCGACAGCCATGAGGTGCTGGTCCTGGTGATGGCCGCAGGCGTGAACTACAACGGCGTCTGGGCATCGCTGGGCAAGCCGATCAGCCCGTTCGACGGGCACAAAGCGCCCTACCACATCGCTGGTTCGGATGCGTCGGGCATTGTCTGGGCCGTGGGCGACAAGGTCACGCGCTGGAAAGTCGGCGATGAGGTTGTGATTCACTGCAACCAGGACGATGGCGACGACGAGGAATGTAACGGCGGCGACCCGATGTACTCGCCCAGCCAACGGATCTGGGGGTATGAGACCCCGGACGGCTCGTTTGCCCAATTCACCAACGTGCAGTCGCAGCAGCTGATGCCGCGTCCCAAGCACCTGACTTGGGAAGAAAGCGCGTGCTACACCCTGACGCTGGCCACCGCTTACCGCATGCTGTTTGGGCATGAGCCGCATGATCTGAAACCCGGCCAGAACGTTTTGGTCTGGGGCGCGTCGGGCGGTCTGGGCTCGTATGCGATCCAACTGATCAACACCGCGGGCGCCAACGCGATCGGTGTGATCTCGGATGAAAGCAAGCGCGACTTCGTCATGGGTCTGGGTGCGAAGGGTGTCATCAACCGCAAGGATTTCAATTGCTGGGGCCAGTTGCCGACGGTCAACACCCCGGAATATGCCGAATGGTTCAAAGAGGCCCGTAAGTTCGGCAAGGCCATCTGGGACGTCACCGGCAAGGGCGTGAATGTCGACATGGTGTTCGAGCACCCGGGCGAGAGCACTTTCCCGGTGTCGACCTTCGTGGTGAAAAAGGGCGGCATGGTGGTGATCTGCGCAGGAACCACCGGCTATAACCTGACCTTCGACGTGCGCTACATGTGGATGCACCAGAAGCGCCTGCAGGGTTCGCACTTTGCTCACCTGAAACAGGCGGCTTCGGCCAACAAGCTGATGTTGGAACGCCGCCTTGATCCCTGTATGTCCGAGGTCTTTACCTGGGCCGACCTGCCCGAGGCGCACATGAAAATGATGCGCAACGAACACAAGCCGGGCAACATGTCGGTGCTGGTCCAATCGCCCAAAACCGGCCTGCGCACGCTTGAGGAAGTTCTCGAAGCCAAGGGCTGATCCGGGAACGCCAATCCTGCCTGAATCGCCCGCGAATCACGGATTTGGTTCGCGGGCGTTTTGCTGCCGAAAACACGCCTCAGAGGTTTCAGGTGGTTAACAAATCCGGCCTCGCTGTTTTTGGGGAGTAGAAACCGGTGAATTTCCTAACAAGCTTACCACATGCTATGGTTGTGTTAACCGTTCGTTAACCGTTTCGGGGAGACGCTGATGCCACAAAATGAGTGGATACTGGACGTTCTGTCAGACCTCAAATCCTTCGCCTCTGCGAATGGTATGAGGGCCCTCGCCGAGCAGCTTGACGACACCAAGTTGATCGCCGCGGCCGAGATAGCGTCCAAGAACGATGAGGCACGGGCGCCCGCGAATGGGAACGAAGGTCGATTTGAACCAGATCCTCGAGGAGTTGGACGGCACCAGCGGGCTTGAGGGGCTTGAAAATACTGCGGTCAAGTTGCGGGACACGCTGGGTATTGACCACATCATCTATCATTGGGTCGACAGCGCGGGCGATCAATACGGGTGCACCACTTATCCCGATACTTGGGCCGAACGTTATCAGGACCGGAACTACCACCGCATAGACCCTGTCATTCTTGGGTGTTTTCAGAGATTTCATCCCGTTGATTGGAAAAAGCTCGACTGGTCGGGCAAAATCTCTAAGGCGTTTTTGCAGGATGCCATGGAGCATGGCGTCGGCAATCAGGGGTATTCCATCCCGATCCGGGGACCCGCCGGACAGTTTGCGCTGTTTACCGTCAATCATACCTGTGACGACGCGTTTTGGGCCGAGTTCACCGAAACTTACGGGCGCGACCTGATCCTGATCGCCCATTTTTTCAACAGAAAGGCACTAGAGTTCGAAAGCGACCGCCAGCCGGAAGCGTCGCGGGCATTGTCCCCGCGCGAGGTTGATGCGATGACCCTGCTGGCGCTGGGCTACAGCCGCGCCCAGGTGGCCCATTCGCTGTCGATCTCGGAGCACACTCTGAGGGTCTATATCGAAAGCGCTCGGTTCAAGCTCGGCGCGCTCAACACAACCCATGCGATAGCAACCGCGATGAGCCGAGGATTAATCGTCGTTTAACCGTCGTACGGTGCGCTGACCGGATATTAACTTTGAATTTGTACCCCCTTTGTTCCGAAACGGACAATGAGGGGATCAAGTCATGCTCCGGTACATTTATGCAGACGAACTGCACAAATACCCGAAACTGCGGGAGGGAATGTTTTGCGACCGCGCCGAACAGTTCAAAACCCGACTTGGGTGGGATGTGCATATCAACGAACAGGGGGAAGAGCGGGATCAATACGACGATCTCAACCCGCTCTATGTGATCTGGGAGGAACAGGATGGCAGTCACGGCGGCTCGATGCGCATCCTGCCGACCACCGGCCCGGTTATGGTAAACGACGTCTTTGGCCATCTGACCGGTGGGGCTCCGATCTGCAGCCCGCTGATCTGGGAGGTTACTCGGTTCTGCCTGTCACGGGATGCCAGCCCGCGCATCGCCGGGGCGATCATGCTCAGTGGCGGTGAAGTGATGGGGGGGTTTGGCCTGACCCATATCGCTGGCGTGTTCGATGCCCGCATGATCCGGATCTATCGCCTGATCGGGTCGTCGCCCGAGGTTCTGGGCTCGGAAGGCACCGGCCGGGATCAGATCTCAGTCGGGCTGTGGCCATATTCCGAAGCGGATTGTGACCGGGTGGCAGCGCGGGCGGGCATTCCGCGTGAGCTGTCGCGCCTGTGGTTCAACACCGCGTTTGGCAAGTCGGCCCGGCCGCGATTTGCGTTGACCGCGTGAACCATCTGAAAAGGTGACTGCAGCATCTGGCGGCGGCTGGCGCGCCCCTGTAGGGTCGCGCCATGTCCTTGCCAAGCGTGACCTTTTCCGACGACCAGGCGACCGCCTTCGACAGTGTAGCCGAGATGCTGAGTGCTGCCGGGGTGAACCTGGATGACGAGGCTTTGCTGACGCCCCCGGGCGGTGGCAAATCCGGTGTAATGGCGGTGATCGGAAAGGCGGGCTCGGGTAAGACGCTGTTGCTGGCCGAGCTTTACAAGGCGCTGGCCGACGCAGGCGTGCATGTGGTGTCCGGCGATTACGAAAGCCGCAAGGCGCGTGAAAAGCGGTCGCTGGCGATTCTGGCACCGACCAACAAGGCCGCCAGCGTTTTGCGGTTGCGGGGTGTTCCCGCGACGACGATCCACCGCATTCTCTACACCCCCGTCTACGACCCGGAATACGAACGTATCGCCGAGTGGCTGGCTGGAAACGGCGAGCGCCCCGAGATCGAAGGGCTGACGGACGAGGCGCTGGACCGCGCTGCGGGTTTCTACGAACGGAACAAGTCGATCCCCGGTGCGCTGGCTGCCGCGGGCCTGCGCGGATCGGATTTTATCACCGGCTGGAAACGCCGGGACGAGCCGCTGGACATCGGCTTTGTCGATGAGGCCTCGATGCTGGACGACCGGCAGTTCGAAGACCTCAAGGAGATCTTTCCGACACTGCTGCTGTTCGGTGATCCCGCACAACTGGCTCCGGTGAACCAGTCGGGCTCGATGGTCTTCGACGGGCTGCCAGAGCCGCGCAAGCTGAGCCTCAGCCGCGTTCACCGGCAGGATGCCGACAACCCGATCCTCGATCTGGCCCATGCGCTTGCCGATCCCCAGCTTGGATTCGAGGATTTCGAGCGCATGGTGGAACAGACCGCCCGCCGCGACGACCGGGTGATCTGGGGCCAGCGGGTAGAGGTCGATCTGATGGCCCGCAGCCCGGTTTTGGTCTGGCGCAACGCCACGCGGATACGCCTGATCAACGCGTTTCGCCATGTTCACGGCGCGCCCGAAACCGAGTTGCTGGAGGGCGAGCCGCTGATCTGCGACGGCATCGAACTGCCGCTGAAGCACCGCAAGAAACGGCTGGATCTTGAGGCACGCGGGCTGATCAAGGGGGCGCAGGTGATCTATCTCGGCCCCGGCCGCAAGCCGGGGTTTTCGCGGCTTCACGTGATGGGGGCCGAAGATCCGCAGGTCAGCGCCGCCTCGATCGTCAAGATCGAAAAACCGGATGAGGAAGAGCCCTTTATTCCCTATGCCGCCCGCATGGGCGCCACCTTTCTGCATGGCGCGGCGGTGACCATTCACAAGGCTCAAGGTTCCCAGTGGGACACGGTGCAGGTCTTTGCCCCCGACATCTACACAGCCGCGCGGATGGGTCGGACCGAGGCCGGGCAACCCCTTTGGAAACGGCTGGCATACGTCGCCATCACCCGCGCGCAGGAGCGTCTGATCTGGGTGGTCCGCAACCGTCTGTCGAAACCCACCCATGCGCTGCGGGTCGATGACCTGCGGCAGGCGCCGGCGGCCCTGACACTGGAGGCGGAGGAGACATGAAAACGATCATCGTGACAGGCGCCAGCTCCGGCATCGGGCGCGCCACTGCCGAGTTGTTTCTGGCAGAGGGTTGGCAGGTTGGCCTGCTGGCCCGACGCGCAGAGATATTGGAGGAGCTGGCGAGGGAGCATGCCAACGCCGTGCCGCTGGTGGCCGATGTCACCGATCCGGATGCGGTCCAGGCGGCGTTTCGCGATTTTGACGGCCGGGCAGGGCGGCTGGATGTACTATTCAACAATGCCGGTATCTTTGCGCCCGGCGGCACTATCGACGAGATAGCGCTGCAGGACTGGTATCAGACGGTCAACGTGAACCTGAACGGCATGTTCCTGTGCGCCCGCGCCGCCTTTGCTTCGATGCGCAGTCAGAATCCGCAAGGTGGACGGATCATCAACAACGGCTCGATTGCAGCCCATGTCCCCCGCCCGAATTCAGTGCATTACACCTCCACGAAACACGCCATCACCGGCCTGACCCGCAGCCTGTCACTGGACGGGCGTGGCTTGGGTATTGCCTGCGGGCAGATCGACATTGGCAACGCCCACACATCCATGGTTCAGGGTCTGGTCGATGCCGCAATCGCCGAGGGGCGGGAGCCTGATCCGACTATGGCGGTCGAGGATGCTGCCCGCTCGGTCCTGCACATGGCGACCCTGCCGCCTGAGGCGAATGTCCAGTTCATGACCGTGATGGCGACTAGGATGCCCTATATCGGGCGCGGCTGACGGGCTGAAACGCCTTAGTTGTTGCGGATCAGACGAAAGGCCGCAGAGGCGCCCCAACCGGCGGCGATAGCAATGGCGAGCGACATCAGGCCATAGAGAATGGGCTGCTGCCGGGACATGGTGTAGAGAATACGCTCAAGCCCCACCTTGCGCACATCGATCGAGGTCGTGAAGTCGGAAACGACCATACCGCCACGGGTCAGGAAGATGCGCGCGCTGTATTCGCCTTCGGTCAGGTCCGCGGGCATTTCAATCGAGGTCCGGAACAAGGTCTGCTCGTCCACGGCAACGGTGTTCTCACGAATGGAATAAAGACGCGCGTTCTCGCGAATGCGCACCACCGCGTTGGCAAAGGATTGGGCGCCGCGAATATGCATTGCCGCGCCCACCGACCGGATTGCCCGTTCTATGGAAACCCGGTGGCGCAAATCCTCGGTGTCGGTGATCGCCTCTTTGAACGGGGCGCTGGTGGCCACGGCGTAGAAACTGGGCGCCGAATCCACCAGCACGCTGTCGGTATTCACCCAGATGCCAAACTTCTTTTCCTTGCGGCGCACCAATACAGGCTCGGACGGGCCGGATACGGCGACGATCACTTCCAGCGGGTCGCCTTCGGGGATCGGAGCCTCGCGCTTGACGGCGCCAAAGATCAGGATCTCGGAGCCGTTGAAATCGGCGGTGATGGCCACGCGGTCCTGGCTGAGACCCAGCACGACCTGTTCTTCCACCGCGAAGGCGGGCAGGGCCAGCAGGCAGAGAGCTGCAATCAGGCGCAACATCTCAGTGCCCTCCTTCGGTGCCGAGCGAGTAGAGCTCGGCCGGTTGCAGCAGCAGATCCAGCGCCAGCTTGCCGCAGACCACCAGAACCATCAGCGCCAGCAGAATGCGCAACTGTTCGGCCTTCATGCGCGCGCCGATTTGGGTGCCGATCTGCGCGCCGACCACGCCGCCAACCAGCAGCAGCACGGCCAGCACCACATCCACGGTAAAGTTCGTGGTCGCGTGCAGCATGGTGGTGAATGCGGTGACGAATATGATCTGAAACAGCGATGTGCCCACCACAACCTTGGTCGGCATGCCCAGGATATAGATCATCGCGGGCACCATGATGAAACCGCCACCGACGCCCATGATGGCCGACAGCACGCCCACGAACAGTCCCACGACCAGCGGAGGCAGCACCGAGATGTACAGGCCGGAGGTTCGGAAGCGCATCTTGAACGGCAGCGCATGCACCCAGTTGCGCTGGCGGCGCTTGGGGGGTGTTGCGCCATTGGCCTTGCGCGCCTTGCGGATCGCGTTCAGGCTCTCGATGAACATCAGCCCGCCAATGATGCCAAGAAACACCACGTAGCAGAGCTTGACCAGCAGATCGACCTGGCCGAGGCTTTTTAGGTAGTTGAAGACCACGACCCCCAAGGCGGCGCCGGTCAAGCCGCCTATGAGCAGAACGCTCCCCATTCGCAGGTCCACGGTTCTTCGTCGGAAATGTGCCAGGACCCCGGAAAAGGACGAGGCGACGATCTGGTTCGCTTCGGTCGCCACAGCCACCGCAGGCGGAATTCCGATGAAAAACAGCAGTGGGGTCATCAGAAACCCGCCGCCGACGCCAAACATGCCGGACAGAATCCCAACCATTCCCCCCAGCCCGAGCAGGAGGAAGGCGTTGACGGAAACTTCAGCGATTGGAAGGTAGATCTGCATGTTCCTCTTAGACCCGCTGAGAGGAACAAAATCAACTGCAATGCCGCTCTGCAGCGAACAGGACCGATCTACCGTTTCCAACTGGCCTTATCAGCGTTCCTTCACATAAGGCTCGCCGCCCGCGCGCGGTGGAATCGCCTTGCCGACAAAGCCTGCCAGAATCACCACGGTCAGCACATATGGCAGCGCGTCCATAACCTGCACCGGGATCGTTACACCGCCCAGGTCGATATTCTGGAATCGCAACGCCACCGCCTGCAGCAGACCGAACAACAGGCATGCGCCCATGGCCTGCCAGGGCCGCCATTTGGCAAAGATCAGCGCCGCCAGCGCGATAAAGCCGCGGCCTGCCGTCATGTCCTTAACGAAACCTGCCTGCAGGGCCGTTGCAAGATAGGCGCCCGCGATTCCGCACAGCACGCCGCAGATCGCCACGGCGGCATAGCGCAGACCCACAACCGAAACGCCTGCCGTGTCCACAGCGGCCGGGTTCTCACCAACGGCGCGTAGGCGCAGGCCGAACCGAGTGCGGTAGAGAACCCACCAGGTCGCGGGCACCGCAAGCAGGGCCACATAGACCAGGATCGAATGACCCGACAACAGCTCGGAATAGATGGGCCCGATAACGGGCACATCACTCAGCGCATCGGCAAATGGCCACTTGATGGGTGGGAAGCGGCCTCCGCCGAACAGCGAGGGGGTGCGCCCGCCCTGCTGGAACCAGTCCTGCGCCACCAGAACGGTCATGCCCGCCGCCAGAAAGTTGATTGCCACGCCCGAGATCAGTTGATTGCCCCGGAAGGTGATCGAGGCCAGCCCGTGCAGCCCGCTCAGCAGCAGAGAGGATGCGATGCCGGCCAGCAGGCCCAGCCAGACCGAGCCGCTGACGGCAGCGATTGCAGCCGAGAAGAACGCGGCCATCAGCATCTTGCCCTCAAGGCCGATGTCGAAAATGCCCGCCCGCTCGGAATAGAGGCCCGCCAGACAGGCCAACAATAGTGGCGTGGCCAGACGGATCGTCGAATCGAATATCTGGATAAGCGTCAGGAAATCCATCAGGTCGACCCTTTCCGCAAGCTGAGGAACAGTTTCTCAAGCGGTGTCCGCACCATGTTGTCCAGCGCGCCGGTGAACAGGATCACCAGTGCCTGGATCACCACGATCAGTTCACGCGGGATCGACGTCCAGAGCGCAAGCTCGGCGCCGCCCTGATAGAGAAAACCAAACAGGATTGCGGCCAGGAACACGCCAAACGGATGGCTGCGCCCCATCAGCGCCACGGCGATACCGATGAAACCGGCGCCCTCGGTCGAGTTCAGCACCAGCCGTTCGGCCTCGCCCATCACGTTGTTGATGGCCATCAGCCCGGCCAGCGCGCCCGAGATCAGCATGGCGACGATGGTAATGCGTACGGGCGAAATGCCCGCATAGACCGCGCCGGTCTCGGTTTTGCCGTAGGACCGGATCTCATATCCCAGACGGGTGCGCCAGATCAGCGCCCAGACCACGAAACAGGCGAGTATCGCCACCAGCAGCGAAATATTGGCCGGGGCCGCTTTTGAGAAATTGATGCCGATCGGGGCCAGCAGTTCGTGCAATGTCGGCAGATGCACGGTTTCCGAGAACCGCGCCGTTGCCGGGTCCATCGACCCTTCGGGCCGCATCACGTTGACCAGCATATAGTTCAGGAAAGCCGCGGCAATAAAGTTGAACATGATCGTGGTGATCACGATATGGCTGCCGCGCTTGGCCTGCAGATAGGCGGGGATCGCCGCCCAGGCCGCGCCAAACATCATGGATGCGGCACAGGCGGCCAGCAGGGCGATGCTCCAATGCGGCCAGTCGACATAAAGGCAGACAATCGCAACGCCCAAACCGCCCAGCATGGCCTGACCTTCGCCGCCGATGTTGAACATGCGCGCATGAAAGGCCACAGCGACAGCCAGGCCGGTGAACATGAAATTGGTGGCGTAATAGAGCGTATAGCCCCAGCCATATGTCGATCCCAATGCGCCGGTGACCATCAGGTTCACCGCCTCGGCAGGGTTTTCACCGATGGCAAGGATGACCAGCGCCGACAAGATCGCGGCCAGCAGCAGGCTGATCAGCGGAATCAGCACCACATCGGCCCATTTGGGCATCTTGTCCATTATGCGGCCTCCCCGGCTACACCGGCCATCAGCAGGCCCAGTTCTTTTTCATCCGTTTCATGGGGCAGACGCTCACCCATGATATGCCCATCAAACATCACCGCGATCCGATCCGACAGCGAGAAGATTTCCTCAAGTTCCACCGAGACCAGCAGCACGGCCTTGCCTTGATCGCGCAGGGCAACGATTTGCTTGTGAATGAATTCGATCGCGCCGATATCCACGCCACGCGTCGGTTGTCCGACCAGCAACAGGTCCGGGTTGCGCTCGATCTCGCGCGCGACGACGATTTTCTGCTGGTTTCCGCCCGAAAAGTTCTTGGCCGACAGCCAGGCATCGGGCGGCCGCACGTCGAACTTTTCGATCTTGCGTTCGGTATCGGCACGCAAGGCGGCATTGTCCATAAAGATGCCACGCTGATACGCCGGATCGCGGTGGTAGCCGAAGGCAACATTTTCCCAGGCGTGGAAATCCATCACCAGACCCTCGCGCTGCCGGTCCTCGGGGACATGGGCAATGTGCTGTGCACGTCGGGCCTGTCCGTCGGACCCCGCTCCGCTGAGCGCTAGTGGCGCACCGTTGAGCCTGATCGTGCCCACGCCGGTTCGCATGCCGCCCAGAACCTCAAGCAGTTCCGACTGGCCATTGCCGGCGACACCGGCGATGCCGACGATTTCGCCTGCGCGGACGGTCAGGTCGATGCCCTTCACCCGTTCGACGCCATTCTCATCCGTGACCCGCAGGTTCTCGATTTCGAGGATGGGTTTGCCGGGCTGTGCGGGAACCTTGTCAACCTGCAGCAACACCTTGCGGCCCACCATCAGTTCGGCCAGATGCTCGGGGTTGGTCTCAGAGGTTTTGACCGTTGCCGTCATCTGACCGCGCCGCATCACCGAGACCGTGTCGGTTGCCTCCATGATCTCGCGCAGTTTGTGGGTGATCAGGATGATCGTCTTACCCTCTTCCCGCAGCCGGTCGAGGATGCGGAACAACTGATCCGCCTCGGCCGGGGTCAGCACGCCGGTGGGCTCATCCAGAATCAGGATCTCGGCCTGGCGGTAGAGCGCCTTGAGGATTTCCACCCGCTGCTGCATGCCCACGCCAAGCTCTTCGATCACCGCGTCGGGATCGACGTTCAGCCCATATTCCTTTTCCAACTCCAGCAGCGTCTTGCGCGCTTTCGAGAGCGAAGGTTTCAGCAGCCCGCCATCCTCGGCGCCCAGAATGATGTTCTCCAGCACGGTGAAGTTCTCGACCAGCTTGAAATGCTGGAACACCATGCCGATGCCCGCCGCAATTGCGGCCTGACTGTCGGGGATCTCGGTCTTGTTGCCGTTGATCCAGATCTCACCCTTGTCGGCTTTGTAGAAGCCATACAGGATGCTCATCAGCGTGGACTTGCCCGCGCCGTTCTCGCCGATGATCCCGTGGATCGTGCCGGGGGCGACGCTGATGGAGATGTCCTTGTTGGCCTGAACCGGCCCGAAGGATTTGGAAATGTCTTTCAGCTCGATGGCGGGGGCTGTCACTCGGGCTCTCCCATGCCTGGAAAACCGATCAGCCGCACCACCTTGCCGTTTTCGAGATCGGCAAAATACTGGCCGCGCATCATAAGCGCGCCATCCTTGAGGAAATCCACCGTGGCGCGGGCATGGCCGCGATGTTCCGAGATGTGGACCACTTTGGCGCTGGCGCCAGGCATCATCTCGCCGAACATGGCGATATAGGCCAGGTAGGCGTCACGGCCCTGCACGGGCTCGGGTGCGTTTGGATCGGAATAGTAGAAGTTGGGCCCGATGGCCGCGTCCGTCTTTTCGGCACGGCCCTCGGGCGACGGATCACCCCAGGCCGCGAACAGAGTATGAATACAATCCGTCATGGCCTGAGGCTTTCTGCTTAGAAGCTCAGCGCGGGGCAGCTGTCGTTTTCGTAGTAGCTGACCACGTTGACTTCACCGTCGATGATCTTCTGGCGGGCGTCGTCCACCGCGGCCTTCATCTCATCCGAGATCAGCGGCGCGTTGTTATCGTCCAGCGCATAGCCCACACCCTCTTCGGCCAGGCCGAGCGTGAACACACCGGTTTCCAGATTCTCGCCTGCCGTCATGGCGTCATAGACGGCTACGTCCACGCGCTTGAGCATCGAGGTCAGGACCTTGCCCGGGTGCAGGTGGTTCTGGTTGCTGTCGACGCCGATGGACAGAACGCCCTCATCCGCGGCGGTCTGCAGCACGCCCACACCGGTACCGCCAGCCGCGGCATAGACCACGTCAGCGCCCTGGCTGATCTGTGCCTTGGTCAGTTCCGATCCCTTCACCGGGTCGTTCCATGCCGCCGGGGTGGTGCCGGTCATGTTGGCGATGATCTTGACGTCGGGGTTCACGGCCTTGGCGCCCTGCGCGTAGCCGCAGCCAAAGTGCCGGATCAGCGGAATGTCCATCCCGCCGACAAAGCCCACGGTGCCCGATTTCGAGGCCAGCGCGGCCAGCATGCCGACCAGATACGAGCCTTCATGCTCGGCAAAGCCGATCTGCCGGATATTCGGCGCGTCCAGCCAGGTCACGTCAACCGCGACGAACTTGGTGTCGGGATAATCGGCGGCAACAGCGCTCAGCGGATCGGCCATGGCAAAGCCCATGGTGATCACGGGGTTGGCGCCGGCCTCAGCAAAGCGGCGCAGGGCCTGCTCGCGCTGGGCTTCGGACTGCAGCTCGATCTCGCGGAAGCTGTTGCCGGTCTCATCGGCCCAACGCTTGGCACCGTTATATGCGGCCTCGTTGAACGATTTGTCGAATTTGCCGCCCAGATCGAAGATCAGCGCAGGCTCGGCCAGGGCGGCGCCTGCGGTCAGAGCAACTGCAGCGGCGGCCCCCATCAGGGATTTCATTAGAGTCATTTTTCACTCCCGTTGGTTTTATCGTTTGGTGCAAGAGACAGGGCCAAACCCCGCTCACGCGAGCATTACTGCTGTGATGCTGGCAATTAAGGCCGCTTGCGGCGCGCAGGGTCAACCGCTTTTTGACCGGATGGTCCGAGATTCAGCGGCTTGCCGTCAGGGCAGGCGGCGTTCCATCAGTATCGCGTCCACGTTCTTCCCGCTTGCGCGCCGGTAATAGCCCGGGCGCCGACCGCAGGGCGCATAGCCGCAGCGCTGGTAGAGGGCAATGGCGGGCGCGTTGTCCGCGGCCACGTCCAGATAGGCGCGGATGGCACCGCGCTGGGCGGCCTCGGTCTGCCACTCGGACATGCAGCGCCGCGCAAGGCCCCGCCGCTGGTGGTCAGGATGGGTGGCGATGGTCAGCAGTTCTGCCTCATCCGCGATGATCTGGACAAGCGCAAAACAATCCGCATTACCAATGGGATAGGTGAATCTGTTTGCCAGAAGATCGGCGAATTCACTGGCTGTCCACGGGCGCGACTGGGTAAAGGCCGCCACATGGGTTGCGGCCATCTCTTCGGGCGTCATCCGTCCAGCAGCACCGGCGGCACGTCGCGCGACGGCGCGGCGTCTGCCGGGCGGACATAGAGCGGGGCGGGGGGCTGAGTCGTGTCCTGCCAGCGGGTCGCGGCCAGACGGGCAATCGCCTCGACCAACACGCCCGGGTCGTTTTGCGTGTAGAGATTCCCGAGCGATTCTGCGTCGGCCAGTGGCAGAAGGGCCGGGCCGCCCTTGGCAGGCTGGACATAAACCTGCTCACGCGGGGCCGGGATGATGGGCAGGTGACCGGCTGGGGCGGTAAAAGCGCGCGCTTCGAATCCAGTGATGCCAACGGCGGGAATGCCGAGACCCAGCGCCAACCCGCGCGCCGCCGAGACCGAGATGCGAATCCCGGTGAAATTGCCCGGGCCCACGCCCACGCCGATGGCCGACAGGTCGCGCCAGGTCGCGCCATGATCCGCCAGAAGCTCTTCGAGCAGGGGCATCAGCCGCTCGGCCTGGCCGCGCGACATTTCCTCGGTGCGGGAGGCGATGATCTCGCCCCCCCGCAACAAAGCGGCCGCGCAATGCGCGGCCGATGTGTCGAATCCGAGAATCAGGGGCTCAGACGGCAACGGGGCGTACCTCGGTCACTTCGGGGATGTAGTGACGCAGCAGGTTCTCGATTCCCATTTTCAGCGTGAGTGTCGAGGACGGGCAGCCCGCGCAGGCGCCCTGCATGTGCAGGTAGACCACGCCGCGGTCGAAACCGTGAAAGGTGATGTCGCCACCATCCTGCGCCACCGCCGGGCGCACGCGGCTGTCCAGCAAATCTTTGATCTGGTTGACAATTTCTGCATCTTCGCCCGAGTGCTCGGCATGACCGGACGCGGTCTGCGCGCCGTCGCCCATCACCGGCTGGCCGGACTGGTAATGCTCCATCACCGCTCCAAGAATCGCGGGCTTGATGTGGTCCCACTCCACGGCGTCGGCCTTGGTGACGGTCACGAAGTCGTTGCCGAAGAACACGCCGGTGACACCGTTCACCACAAAAATGCGCGCAGCCAGCGGCGATTTTGTTGCCGTTTCGGAAGACGGGAAATCGGCGGTACCCACCTCCAGAACCGTCTGGCCGGGCAGGAATTTCAGCGTTGCCGGGTTCGGCGTCGATTCGGTCTGGATGAACATGGCGGGACTCCGTGGTGATTGATTTGGATATGCGCCGTTCAGCGCCCCAAGTCAAGAGTTTGGAATGATTCTAAAAGTAGCAGAAGCCCAGCTCAGGTGATCTCTTCCAGCTTCTCCTTGCTCAGATCGCCCGGCACGATCGTGACCGGAATCGGCAGGCTGCCGGAATTGCGAGAGAGCTGGGTGACGAGCGGCCCCGGGCCCTTCTTGTCGGTTCCGGCCCCCAGAACCAGAACCCCGATTTCCGGGTCGTCCTGAACATAGCTGATGATCTCCGGCACCGGCTCACCCTCGCGGATGATCAGTTCAGGCTCAATCTGCTGCTTGTCGCGCATCCATTTGGCGAAAACCTCGAAATGCGCGTGAATACGCTCGCGCGCCTCTTCGCGCATGACCTCGCCGACGCCGATCCAGTGGTTGAACTCGTCCGGCGGGATGATCGACAGCACGGCCACGCCACCGCCCGTATGCGATGCGCGCATGGCCGCAAAACGCATGGCGTTCAGGCATTCACGGCTGTCATCGAGGACGACAAGAAACTTACGCATAAGCATCCTTTCTGTTTCGCCGGATCATGCCTGACCATGCGGCGACTGACAATGATGACGTTCGTCCGCAGGTTTATCTGTCTGACGCCGCCCAATCCCAATACAACTCACGCGCGCGGCGCGCGATAGGGCCAATCTGGAATTGCGTGTCGTCCAGAGCGGTCACCGGAGTGACCTTGTTCATGTTGCCCGACATGAACACCTCATCCGCGTCGTGGAAATCGGCAAAGCCGAGGACGGATTCGTTGACCGTGACCCCGTCCGCCCGCAGGTTCGCAATGTGGCGCGCGCGGGTGATCCCGGCCAGAAACGTGCCGTTGGCGATGGGGGTAAAGACCTCGCCGTCCTTGACCATGAAGATGTTGGCGGTGGCAGTTTCGGCGACATTGCCCATGGCATCGGCCACCAGCGCGTTGGAGAACCCCTTGGACCGTGCCTCGCGCAGCATCCTTGCGTTGTTGGGATAAAGGCATCCCGCCTTGGCGTTCACCACCGCATCCTCCAGCACCGGGCGGCGGAACCGCGTGGTGGTCAGCGTGACCGAGGCGGTGGGCGCGGCCAGCGGGATTTCTTCAAGGCAGATGGCAAAACCGGTGCTGTCGGCTTTGGGCACGATGGCCGAGGCATCGCCGTCGATGCCCCAATACATCGGACGGATGTAAACCGCCTTGTCCTGCCCATAGGCCTCCAGCCCTTCGCGCACGATATCCACCATCTTTTCGGTCGAGACGGTGGGGGTCAGCATCAGCGCCTCGGCCGAACGGTTGGTACGCGCGCAATGGGCCTCAAGATCCGGCGCCATCCCGTCGAAATAGCGCGCCCCGTCGAACACGCTCGACCCCAGCCAGGCGCCATGATCGCCCGCCCGCATGATCTGCGCGTCGCCCTCATGCCACTGGCCCTCGAAATAGGTGCGGATATTCTTGCCGACTGCCATCACTCTCTCCCTCGCTTGGCGCAGAAAGTAGGTGCCGTTGGGTCAGAGGTCCAGACCTTTCATCATGGGCCTGCTCATTCGGGCATCGGCAGCACCTCGCGTTTGACCATGGCGCGCAGGGCGAAGTTGGACCGCAGATTGCGGATGCCGGGGATCTGCATCAGCCGGTGTTCGAGGAAGGCGTCAAAGGCTGACAGGTCCGAGGCCACCACCCGCAGCAAGATGTCGCGCGACCCGGTCATCAGGTAGCATTCCATCACCTCCTCGCAGGCGCGGATCGCGCGTTCGAACGAATCGATTGCGGCCCGGTCCTGCTTGTCGAGTTCCACCGAGACAAAGATCGACACACCCAGCCCCAGCTTGGCGGGATCGACCTGCGCGGCGTATCCGGTGATCACCCCGTCCCGCTGCAACCGGTCCAGCCGCCTTGCGCAGGGGGTAGGGGACAGGCCCACGGTCTCGGCCAGCTCGGTGACCGTCATGCGCCCGTCGCGTTGCAAGGCGCGCACGATCTTGCGGTCGATCAGGTCCATTGGAGGATTCCTCCGAAATTGATGCGAATGATGGAGAATAACTCTAATCCAATGATGGCAGGCAGGCAATCTTGGTGACATTCTCCCCCCGGTCCGTGCGAAAACCAAAACAGGCAAATTGGAGGGGAAAATGAAGGTCACAGAAGTCGACACGCCCGAGCATGAGGAAGTGGTCCGGTTCGAGGACCCGGCCACCGGCCTGACAGGTTTTATCGCCATCCATTCCACCCGGCTCGGCCCGTCGGCGGGCGGGGTGCGGATGCGCCCTTATGGGCATGAGGTCGAGGCGCTGAACGACGCGCTGCGCCTGTCGCGCGGCATGACCTACAAGAATGCGGCGGCGGACCTGCCTCTGGGTGGCGGCAAGGCGGTGATCATCGGCGATCCTTCTGTAGACAAGACACCCGAGTTGATGCAGGCCTTTGGCCGTGTCGTGCAAAGCCTTGAAGGCCGCTACTGGACCGCTGAGGATATGGGCATGACACCAGCCGACATGGCGCAGATCGGAACCGAGACCCGGTTCGTGGCCGGTCTGGCCGATGGCGCCTTTGCCAGTGGGGATCCTTCCCCGGTGACCGCACGCGGCATCTTCAGTGCCATCCGCACCGCGGCCCGGCATCGGTTCGGGTCCGGGGAACTGACGGGTAAGACCGTTTCGGTCCAGGGGCTGGGGAGCGTGGGCCACCACCTCTGCCGTTTCCTGCATCAAGCCGGGGCAGAGCTGATCATTACTGATATCGACGCGGCGCAGGTGACCCGCGTTGCCCAAGAATTCTCGGCGACCCTGGTCGCGCCCGACGCGATTTACGAAGCGCAAGCGGACATTTTCGCGCCTTGCGCCATAGGCGCCATCCTGAATGAGGCCAGTATCCCGCTGCTCAAGGTCGGTGCGGTTGCGGGCGGTGCCAACAACCAGCTTGCCACCGAAGCCGACGGCCAGCGCCTGCATGAGCGCGGTATTCTCTACGCGCCCGATTTCGTCGCCAATGGCGGTGGGATCGTCAATGTGGCAACTGAGATCCTTCAGATAGCCGACCGTGAGGATTGGGTGGCTGCCCGGCTCGAAGCGCTGGACCGGACCATGGACCGCATTCTGAGCACTGCGGCCCGCCTGTCCGTCTGCCCCAATGACGTCGCCGAGCGGATCGTGCACGACATTCTGCACCAGAAGGCCGCCTGAGCGGCGTCTGGGCGAAGAGAAGAGCCGCCGGAGAGAGCGGCGGCTCTTTTCACTTTCGCACGCGGTACCGGGCTACGCCCCGACCATCCCCACGATCTCATAGGTCCGGCGCAGGATCGGCGCCGTGATCTTGCGGGCGCGTTTGGCACCATCGCTCATGATGCGGTCGATCTCTGCCGGATCGGCCAGCAGCCTATCCATCTCGGTGGTGATCGGTGAGAGTTTCTCGACCGCCAGATCGGCCAGTATCGGCTTGAACGCGCCGAACTGCTTGCCGCCCACTTCGGCCAGTACCTGATCGACATCCAGCCCGGACAGGGCGGAATAGATGCGGACCAGATTACGGGCCTCGGGCCGATCCTCCAGCCCTGCCGCTTCCGACGGCAGCGCCTCGGGGTCGGTCTTGGCCTTGCGGATCTTCTTGGCGATGGCGTCCGTGTCATCGGTCAGGTTGATCCGGCTCATGTCCGAGGCGTCGGAAGAAGACATCTTCTTGGATCCGTCGCGCAGGCTCATCACGCGCGGGGCCGCGCCGCCGATGACCGGCTCGGTGATAGGGAAGAAGTCAACCCCGTAGTCATGGTTGAACTTGGCCGCGATGTCGCGCGTTAGCTCCAGATGCTGTTTCTGATCCTCGCCCACCGGCACATGGGTCGCGTGATAGACCAGAATGTCCGAGGCCATCAGCGACGGATAGGCAAACAGACCCAGCGAGGCATTCTCGGCGTTTTTGCCTGCCTTGTCCTTGAACTGTGTCATCCGCTGCATCCACCCGATGCGGGCCACGCAGTTGAAGATCCAGGCCAGCTGTGCGTGTTCGGGCACCTGGCTCTGATTGAACAGGATCGACTTGGCCGGGTCCAGACCGGACGCGATGAAACCCGCGCAGACCTCGCGGGTCTTCTGGCGCAGCTGTTCGGGGTCTTGCCAGACGGTGATCGCGTGCAGATCGACGATGCAGTAGACGGTCTCGAAATCCTCTTCCTGCATGTCGACGAACCGCTTGAGCGCGCCAAGATAGTTGCCCAGATGCAAATTGCCCGAGGGCTGGATGCCGGAAAACACGCGAGGCGTGAATTGGGTCTGGGTCATCAAAAGGAACTCCCGTCTGGAAAAAACAGCCCCCGTCGCTTACCCATGGTGCCAGGGGACGTCAACAGGCGCAGGAAAGGCCGGAACCCATGAGCAGCCCGCATTACACACCCGCCGTGAACCCGTTGCCGCCGGTGGTGGTCGCGCTGGTTCTGTTCATAATGGGGATCGAGGTCGCATTTTCGCTTGGCGCACGGGGGATGATCGGTGGCCCCGGCGCGGTGGGCTGGCGCCTGTCGGCACTGAATTCCTATGCGTTTTCCGCCGATGTTCTGGGCTGGATGTGGGAAACCGGCCGCTGGCCGTTCGAGCAGCTGATCCGCTTCGTCACCTATCCTTTCGTGCATGGCAGCATGACGCAGGCGATCTTTGTCTGCGTCTTTGTGCTCGCCATGGGCAAGATGGTGGGCGAGGTGTTCGGCGGCGTTGCGATGCTGATCATCTTCGTGGTGTCCGGTGTCGGTGGGGCGCTGGCCTATGCCCTGCTGCTCGACCCGCGCTATCCGCTGGTCGGGGGCTTTCCGCCGGTCTATGGCCTGATCGGCGCTTTCACCTGGCTGCTCTGGCGTGGATTATCCCTTGTGGGCGCAAACCAAGCGCGGGCCTTCAACCTGATTGCTGTCCTGATGGGGATACAGTTGCTGTTCGGGCTGCTGTTCGGCGGTACAAATGACTGGGTGGCCGATCTGGGCGGTTTTGCCACCGGGTTCGGTCTCTCGTTCTTTCTCGCACCGGGCGGCTGGGCTCGCATCCGCGACCGGATGCGGCGGGATTAACCTCGGCGTAGCGCGCGTTTGAACTCGGCCATGCGGAAGGCACCGATGGCTTGCCCGGCGGCGAAATAGACCGTGGCTCCCAACACGATCAGGCCGAACAGGGCCAGATACCGCCAGCTTGGCACCGACAGCATCCAGCCGCCGAGCCGCATTGCCACCAGCAATGCCGCGCCCATCACGCCCGAGGCCGCCACGATCCGCCATGCCCGCTCGCGGAAGCGCGCGTCAAACCGGGCCACGTCTCCCATCCGCCGTGCACCGAGCGCCAGCAGCCCAACCATCACCCAGCCCGCCGCTGAGGCCGCAATGGCAGGGGCAATCCAGCCGACCAGAGGATACAGGCCAAAGGCCAGCGTCGCGTTTACCACCATGGCAACGACCGCGTAGCGGAAGGGCGACTTGGTATCCTCGCGCGCGAAATAGAGCGGTTGCAGCAGCTTTTGCAGCATGAAAGAGGGCAAGCCGATTCCGTAGATCGCCACTGCCAGCGCGGTTGCCGCGCTGTCCTCGGGCCCGAATTGTCCGCGCTGAAACAGGACCGAGACCAGCGCCAGCGGCATCACCAGAAAGGCCACTGTCGAGGGGATGGTGAGCAGCAGCGAGAATTCTCCGGCCCTGGAAAACGCATCCCGCGCGCCTGAATCGTCGCCCGCCCGCAGGCGCCGGGACAGATCGGGCAGCAGCACGATGCCTACCGCGATGCCCACAACGCCGAGCGGCAGCTGATAGAGCCGGTCGGCTGCGAACAGCCAGCTTACTGCCTTTTCGGTTTTCGAGGCCACGAGTTGCCCCACCACCAGATTGATCTGCGTCACACCCATCGCCAAAGCCGCGGGCACGGCGATGCGAACCATGTGGCGCATCTCGGGTGTCAGGCGGGGCAGGCCGGGGCGGATACGGATGCCCGCGCGCTCAGCGGCGAACCAGACCAGCGCCAGCTGCGCCACCCCGGCCGCCGGGATCACCCGGATCAGCCAGTCGATGACCTCACCGCCCAGAAGGGCGCCGGCGATCAGCGCGCTGCAGGCAAAGATGTTGAGCAGCACCGGTGCGGCGGCAGCCGCGGCAAAGCGTCCGGTGGCGTTCAGAACGCCGGAAAACAGCGCCGCCAGTGACATGAACAGGATGTAGGGAAACACGATATAGCCATAGCCGACCGCCAGATCGAACCGCTCGTCTCCGTGGAACCCCTCGGCCGTGGCCCAGACCAAAGCGGGCATGAAGACCATGGCCAGCCCAACCAGCGCCAGCACCGCCGTGCTGAGCAGGTTGAACGCATCCCGGGCGAACCCCACCGCATCCTCGCCGCCCTCCAGCCGTTTCGAAAACATCGGAACGAAGGCGGCGTTGAACGCGCCCTCGGCGAAGAAGCGGCGGAACATGTTGGGCAGGCGGAAGGCGGCGACAAACGCATCCATCACCGGGCCGGGCCCGATGAACGCGGTCAGCAGAATCTCCCGCAAGAACCCGAGTATCCGGCTGGCCAGGGTCCAGAAGCCCACCGTGAACAGGCCCGAGAGCAATCGGATGGGCTTCATGAGGCCGCCCGTTCCGCGCCTTCGGTAATGGCCTTGCGCAGCTTGGCCTCAAGCCCGCGCTGCTTGCTTTCCGAGTGGTACTTCAGGCCGAACATGTCCTTTACGTAGAAGGTATCGACCACCTGCTCGCCATAGGTCGCGATCACCGCGTTGGCGATATAGACATTCGCCGCCGCCAGCGTCCGTGTCAGATCATAAAGCAGGCCGGGCCGGTCGCGCGTGTCCACTTCGATGATGGTGTAGATCTCCGAGCCATCGTTGTCGAAGGTGATATGCGTCGGCACGTTGAAGGCCTTTTCCCGCTTCTTGATCTTGTCGCGGGATTTCAGCGCCTCGCGGGCCACGACCTCGCCCTTGAGCGTCTTGTGGATCATCTTGGTCAGACGCGGCAGGCGAGAGGCCTCGAACGGGTGGCCTTCGGCATCTTGGATCCAGAAGGCATCGGTCACGTAGCCGTCCTTGGTCGTGTAGCTGCGGGCATCGACCACATTGGCCCCGACCAGCGCCAGCGCGCCCGCGATCCGCGCGAAGATGCCCGGGTGATCGGCCATCGCGAAACAGGCACGGGTGGCGTCGCGATCCACGTCCGGGTGCAGGCGGATCTCCATCGCGCCGGGATCGCCGCTATGTTCCAGCGCCTGCAGCATCTCGGCAAACTCGATATGGGTCGACAGGTTCAGGCCCTGCCAATACGGATCGTAATGCCGCCCCGTCTCGGTCTTGAGGTCCGCCTTCGACCAGTTCTCCATCGCCTCGCGCAGCGCCTTCTTGGCCTCGGCGCCGCGATTTGCGCGGTTGAGGTCCTCCATCCCGGTTTCCAGCGCCCGCTTGGTCTCGGCATGCAGCGCGCGCAGCAGGGTGGCCTTCCAGTTGTTCCAGGTGTTGGGACCGACGCCCCGGATGTCACACACCGTCAGCACCGTCAGCAGGTCCAGTTGCTTGACCGTCGTCACCGCCTTGGCGAAATCTCGCACCGTGCGCGGGTCGGAAATATCGCGTTTCTGTGCCATGTCCGACATCAGCAGGTGATAGCGGACCAACCATTCCACCGTCTCGGCGTCGGATTTGTTCAGCCCCAGCCTTGGCGCCACCTTGCGCGCGATCTTGGCGCCGAGGATCGAGTGATCCTCGGGTCGTCCCTTGGCGATGTCATGCAGGAGCAGCGCCACATAGAGCACCTTGCGGTTTACCCCGCGGTCCAGGATCGACGAGGCCAGCGGCAGTTCTTCAATCAGCTCGCCGCGCTCGATCTGGGCCAGGTTCACGATGCATTGGATGGTGTGCTCGTCCACCGTGTAGCTGTGATACATGTTGAACTGCATCATCGCCACGATGTGCTCGAATTCGGGCAGAAAGGCCGACAAAACCCCCAGCTCGTTCATCCGTCGCAGGGCGCGTTCCGGGTTGCCGTGTTTGAGCATCAGGTCGAGGAAGATGCGCTGCGCCTCCTTGTCGGCGCGCATGTCGTCGTCGATAAGGTCCAGATTCGCCGTCACCAGCCGCATTGCGTCGGGATGGATCAGCATGCCTGTCCGCAACCCTTCTTCGAAGAGGCGCAGCAGGTTGACCTTGTCGGCGAGGAACTTTGCCGGGTCGGCCACATCCAGTCGGCCATGCACCACGCGGTAGCCGGGCTTGACCCGGGGACGGCGGCGGAAAATGCGCTCCAGCAGAGGAGCGCCCTTCATGTGTGCCGCTTCCAGTTTGGTCAGAAAGATCCGGGTCAGTTCACCCACCCGGGTGGCCTCTCGGAAATACTTCTGCATGAAGACCTCGACGGCCCGGCGCCCGGCGCGATCCTCGTACCCCATGCGGTCGGCCACCTCGACCTGCAGGTCAAAAGACAACTGCTCGCTCGCCCGCCCGGTCACCAGATGCAGATGCGAGCGGACCGCCCACAGGAAATCCTCGGCCTGAACGAAAGTGTCGAACTCCTCGCGGGTGAACAGGCCCAGCGGCACCAATTCCGCCACGTCCTGTACGCCATAAAGGTATTTGGCGATCCAGTATAGCGATTGCAGGTCGCGCAGGCCGCCCTTGCCCTCCTTCACGTTGGGCTCGACCATATAGCGCTCGCCCTGCTTTCGGTGGCGTGTCTCACGCTCTTGCAGCTTGGCCTCGATGAACTCCTGCCCGGAGCCTTTAAAAAGCTCGGATTTGAGGCGCTCGTCCAGTTCTTCGGCCAGCGGTTCATGCCCGGCGAGGAACCGGTGTTCCAGCATGGCGGTGCGGATGGTGAAATCGTCGCCGCCCAGCCGCAGGCAATCCTTGATGGTGCGCGAGGAATGGCCGACCTTGAGCCGCAAATCCCAGAGCATGTAGAGCATCGATTCGATGACGCTCTCGGCCCAGGCGGTGATCTTGTAAGGGGTCAGGAATAGCAGATCGACATCTGAGGCTGGTGCCATCTCGCCACGGCCATATCCGCCCACCGCTATCACCGCGATGCGCTCCCCCTGAGTCGGGTTGGCCAGAGGGTGCAGAATCTCACCGGCCACATACAGCACGGTGCGCACCAACCCGTCGGTTAGATAGGTGTAGGCCCGGGTCAGGGGACGGGCCGCAAAAGGCTGTGCGGCAAAGGCCTCGGCAATCGCGGTGCGGCCCGATTTCTGCACATCGCGCAGAATCGAAACAACCTGCCCGCGCAGGGCGGCGTTATCAGCGCAAGTCTCCGCTGCGGACGCGATCCGGGCGTGAACGGCAGCGGCGTCAAAAATCCGTTCCGGCGGGCAGATCAGCTCGCCAGTCAGCATTGGTTCGGTCAGGACAGCAGGTGCCGGGTCAGAAACCGGCACCGGAGAAGCTTTGTGGGGCAGGGTCAATCACAACCACCTGTTTGTTCTGGATCGTGGCCACGGCCAGCCCCCTTTCATTAGTCCCGTCGGGCCGCAAACGGAAGATGCCACCGACACCCTGGAACCCGGCATTCTGGGTCAGTGCCGCTCCGGTCAGGGCATCGGACTTACCAGCACCCACCAATGCGCCGATGGCTGCGATGCCATCATAGGCCAGCCCGCCGATCGGATGCGGTGCGCCGCCATAGCTGGCCTGGTACCGCGAACGGAAAGCCTGCGCCTTGCCCGGATCGGGCAGCGCGAACCAGCCACCCTGCACCCCGGGCAGTTCCAGCGTCTGCGACGGGATATCCCAGCGGGTCAGGCCAATGAACTGCGTGGCGGCGGGTGAGACGCCCGCTTCGGGCAGCAACTGGCTGTAAAGCGGTAGCGCGCCGGCTGTGGTCGAGGTCAGAAACAACGAATCCGCGCCGCTGCTGCTGACCGTCGACCTGATGGTCTGCACGCTGTTGATCACGCCCTGCTGCGAGCGTTCGTAGCCGACGGTGCCGACCACCCGTGCGCTGCTGCGTCCGACAGCCTGCGTGATGGCTGCGCGGCCCAGCTGTCCGCCGTCATCATTGCTGTGCACCACTACGACGCTGCTCTTGCCCTGCGACGCGGCAAAACTGGCCAGCCGGTTCGCGGTGTTACTGAAGGTTGGACCCAGGACAAAAACATTGCCGCCGGCGATGTTGGTGTTGTTCGAGAAGGACAGGACATTGACCTGCTTGTTCAGCACCGCAAGACCTGCCGCGTTGGCGGCCTGGGCATAGACCGGTCCGAGAATGATCTTGGCGCCGTCATTGACGGCCTGCTGAGCGACAGCGGCAGCGGTGTTCGGATTGCCCGCCGTGTCATAGACGCGCAGGTCGATCTGCACATTGCCCAGATCGGCAATGGCCAGCCGGGCCGAGTTCTCAAGGCTCTGGGCAAGAACCGCGTCACCCGGCTGCCTCGATCCGCGCGGCACCAGCAGGGCCACCGGAACCGGCTTTGACGTGTTGATCGAAGGGCCTCCGCCGCCCACCGCAATGGTGTCGCAAGCCGCCAGAAACGCGGCCGTCGCCAAGGCACAGGCCGACAAGGCCAGTTTTCGGGCAGGCTTGAAAACGCTAAACATCTAAATCACAACTCCCTGATCCGGCGGTCTGAAGTGCCGCGTTATGTCGGGCTGCGATAATAAACGTCATGCATGGGGGGTCCAGTATTGAATTTCCATAAGGTCTCACTGCCCGGGGGGCTCTACTTTGTGGCGACACCGATCGGCACGGCGCGCGACATCACGTTGCGGGCGCTGGATATCCTTGCCTCGGCGGATGTGATCGCAGCCGAGGACACCCGCAGCCTGCGGCGTCTGATGGATATCCACGGCGTTCCCCTCGATGGGCGGCGAATGCTCGCCTATCACGACCACAGCGGCGCTGGCGCGCGCACGCGGATTCTGGACGCACTTTCGCAAGGCCGGTCGGTCGCTTATGCCTCCGAAGCCGGGATGCCACTGATCGCGGACCCCGGATACGATCTTGGCCGACAGGCCTCGGAAGCGGGATTTGTGGTGACCTGCGCCCCGGGACCGTCCGCCGTCTTGACAGCCCTGACGCTGGCCGGGCTGCCCACGGACGCGTTCTTTTTCGCGGGTTTCCTGCCTAACGCCACCAACGCCCGCCGCTCCCGGCTCGAGGCGCTCACCGATGTGCCGGGCACGTTGGTGTTCTACGAATCCCCCAAGCGGATTTCTGCCTGCTTGACCGACTTGGCCGCCACGTTGGGCGGTGAGCGGCAGGCCGCGCTCTGCCGGGAACTGACCAAGAAATTCGAGGAAATCCGACGCGGATCGCTGCAGGAACTGGCCGAAGAGATGCGGGGCGCAACCGTGAAAGGAGAGATCGTTGTTCTGGTGGATCGCGCCCGTTCACAAGGCGTTAGTGATTCTGACATAGAAGAAGCTCTGGAGGCGGCGCTGAAAACCCATTCGGTCCGGGATGCAGCGGATCTGGTGTCGAAAATGTACGGGATGCCCCGCCGTCCGATCTATCAGCGGGCCTTGAAACTGGGAAAGGGCTGACATGAACACGCGATCCACCAAAGGTTCGGTGGCTTACCATTCCGGTGCGGCGGCGGAACACCGTATCGCGCAGGACTATGAGCGGCGCGGTTTTACAATTGCACGCCGCCGCTGGCGTGGCGCGAGTGGCGAAATCGACCTGATCACCCGCGATGCGCAGGGTGTGGTGTTTGTCGAGGTCAAGAAAAGCCGGAATTTCGCAAGGGCGGCGGAGCGCCTGAGTACCCAGCAGATGAACCGCATCTACGCATCAGCCGAACAATTTCTTTCCGAAGAACCTGACGGATCGCTAACCAATGCGCGGTTCGATGTGGCTTTGGTAGACGCCTCGGGCGCGTTTCAAATTGTCGAGAATGCCTTTGGCCACGGCTGATCGCCATTGAACCCTCGGTCTGACTGCGCCATGTATCGGGCAATCGACAGAGGGATGCACCATGAAGATCGCCTTTCAGATGGACCCGATCGGGGCCGTGGACATCAATGCCGACAGCTCGTTTCGTCTTGCGGAGGAGGCGCAGGCGCGCGGGCATGAGCTGTTCTTTTACGGACCCGATCACTTGGCATATCAGGAGGGGCGGATCACGGCACGCGGGCGGGACATGAGCGTGCAGCGTGTGGTAGGCGATCCGGCAGTGCTGGGACCGGAGCGTGAGGTGGATCTGGCGGATTTCGATGTGGTCTGGCTGCGGCAGGACCCGCCCTTTGACATGCATTACATCACCTCGACCCATCTGCTGGACCGGTTGCAGGGGCAGGCGCTGGTGGTGAACGACCCCTTCTGGGTGCGGAACTACCCCGAAAAACTGCTGGTTCTGGATTTCCCGGACCTGACCCCGCCCACCACGGTTGCCCGCGATCTCGTGACCATCAAGGCGTTCAAGGCCAAGCATGGCGACGTCATTCTGAAACCGCTCTACGGCAATGGCGGTGCGGGGGTGTTCCGGCTGGATGCCAACGACCGCAACCTGACCTCGCTGCATGAGCTGTTCACCGGGTTTTCGCGTGAGCCGCTGATTGTGCAGAAATTCCTGCCCGACGTGCGCAATGGCGACAAGCGGATCATTCTGGTGGATGGTGAGCCGGTGGGGGCGATCAACCGGATACCGGCAGAGGGTGAGACCCGCTCGAACATGCATGTGGGTGGGCGGCCGGAAAAGATTGGGCTGAGCGCACGCGATCTGGAGATCTGTGCCGCAATCGGGCCGTTGCTCAAGGAAAAGGGCCAGGTTTTTGTCGGCATCGACGTGATCGGTGACTACCTGACCGAGATCAACGTGACCTCGCCCACCGGAATTCAGGAGTTGGAACGCTTCAACGGAGTCAATGTCGCCGAGAAGATCTGGCAGGCCATCGAGGCCAAGCTCTAAGCCATGACCCGGGCGCTAATGCGAAAACTTAGCGCTTCTGCCACATGCGGTCGACGGACATCGGCTGAGCCTTCAAGGTCGGCGATAGTGCGGGCCACCCGCAGGATACGGTGATAAGCGCGGGCCGACAGGCCGAACCGGTCGGCGGCTTTGAGCAGCAACTCTTTGCCTTCCGCGTCGGGCGACGCGATTTCCTCGAGTAGTTTGCCTTCGGCATCGGCATTCTGGGAGATGCCCGGATGCCGGTGAAACCGTTCCATCTGAACATTTCGAGCAGCCCCAACCCGGGCCGCCACGGTTTCTGAGCTGTCCCCGGATGACGGTAAATCCAGATCCGTGAATTCGACCGGCGGCACTTCCAGCCGGAGGTCGAACCGGTCCATCAGAGGGCCAGAGATGCGGCTCAGATAGTCCTCGCCGCAATTGGGCGCGCGGGAGCAGGCTCGGGCCGGATTGGTCAAGTAGCCGCATTTGCAAGGGTTGGCGGCGGCAACGAGCATGAAGCGGCAGGGGTAATTAACGTGGGCATTCGCGCGCGACACCATGATTTCGCCGGTTTCGATGGGCTGGCGCAAGGTTTCCAGAACCGTGCGGGGGAATTCCGGGAATTCGTCCATGAAAAGGACGCCATTGTGGGCCAGTGAAATTTCGCCCGGTTTGGCCCCCTTTCCACCCCCGACAATTGAGGCCATGGACGCTGTGTGATGCGGGTCCCGAAACGGGCGGGTCCGGCTGATGCCGCCTTCGTCCAGCAGCCCGCACAGAGAGTGGATCATCGAAGTATCGAGCGCCTCGGCGGCGGTGAGCGGGGGCAAGATGCCGGGGATGCGGGCGGCGAGCATGGACTTGCCCGAGCCCGGCGTGCCGATCATGATCAGGTGGTGGCGGCCGGCGGCAGCAATCTCGAGTGCGCGCTTGGCGCGTTCCTGTCCCTTCACGTCCCGCAGGTCCTTTTCGAAAGGGTCGGTTTGAATTTCGCCCGCTTGTGCTGCCGCCAGCGGAGCTTGGCCGGAATAGTGGCGGACGACTGCGCCGAGCGTGTCGGCGCCGATCACGGTCGTGGCCTCGACCCACGCGGCCTCGGCGCTGGAGGCTTTGGGACAGAGCAGAACCCGGTCTTCGGCAGCGGCAGTCATGGCCGACGGCAGGGCGCCGATCACCGGGATCAGCGAGCCGTCGAGGGAAAGCTCGCCCAGAGCCAGCGTTTTTTCGGCGGCCTCGGCGGGCACAATTTCGAGCGCGGCAAGCAGGGCCAGCGCGATGGGCAGGTCAAAATGACTACCCTCCTTCGGCAAGTCGGCGGGTGAGAGATTGATGGTGATCCGCTTGGAGGGCAGGGCGATCGCCATGGCGCTGAGCGCGCTCCGCACCCGGTCTCGGGCTTCGGACACAGCCTTGTCAGGCAGGCCCACGATGGAAAAGGCAGGCAGGCCGGGGGTGACGGCGCATTGCACCTCGACCGGGCGGGCCTCGACCCCTTGGAATGCGACGGTATAGGCGCGGGCGACCATGGCTGTCCTGTTTTTTGGTTAACAGGGGATTGCTAGCGTGGCCGTGGTTTAGGAAGGGTTAACGCCGCGCGGGCGGCGGCGTTGGGATTCGCGTATTTTCAGCAAGAAGAAGCAACCGGGCTGGGCCAAGGGGCGAAGGGTAGGTTCAACTCGTAGGGGAACGGGTCATAGGTGACCTTCTGGGCCTCCTGACGCCATGCCTCGACAGCGGGGTCGCCCAGAAGCATCTCGCAATAGGCGCGGTTTTCATCCGAGACCGGCAGTCCGTATCCGACAATCCGTGCGGCAACAGGCGTGTAGAAAACGTCCGCCAGAGAATGCGCGCCGAAGAGCGGGCCAGAAGATGCGCCTGACAGGCGTCGTGCATGGGCCCAGAGGGTTTCGATGCGGGCGAGATCGATGCGGGTATCGGGTGCCGGGCTGAAACCCCGGTAGCGGCGCGCAAGTTGCATCGGGCATTCGCTGCGCAGGGCGGTGAATCCGGCGACCATCTCGGCACACAGCCAGCGGGCGGTGGCGCGAGCCGCGGGGGCAGCGGGCCAGAGCCCGGCCTTCGGATGGCGCTCGGCCAGCGTTTCGGCCATGGCGAGGCTTTCGCCCACGACTGTACCGTCGGGCAGCCGCAGCGTGGGTACCAGCCGGGCGGGCGCGAGTGCCGCCATATCCTGCGCCATGGTGCCGGAATAGAGGCCGATCATGTGGGTGCGGTAGGGGATGCCGAATTTCTCGAGCATCAGCCAGCCGCGCAGCGACCAACTCGAAAACAGGCGGTCACCGATATAGAGGTCATAGGTCATGCACAGAGGCTAGGCGGGAATGCGCGCCTTGGTAAAACGGTCTTTTGTGCGGGTGCCGATCACGGGCAGTGATTGATCCGGCCCACGGTCCAACTGTCCCCGAGCCGGGTGATCTCGGTCACCGAGAGGTTGTCGATGCGGTGCGAGAATGCCTCTTCTGCCGTCAGGCGCAGGGCGCGCTGGACCTGAGACAGGATGACGCCGAAATGGGCGACGACGATCACGTCATGTCCGGCGTGGTCGCGGATCAACGCGTCGATGGCGGCATCGACGCGGGCACAGACCTCGTTCCAGCTTTCACCGTTTGGGGGGCGGACCTCACCCGGATAGTCCCAGTAGGCGCGGGCCAGTACGGGGTCTTCGGCCTCGATCTCGGCATAGCGTCGCAGTTCCCATGTGCCGAAATTGATCTCGCGCAGGTCGGGTCGGTGCGGCAGGCGGGTGCGGGTGCCCTGAACGGCTGTCGCAGTGTCAGCGGCGCGGCACAGATCGGACGAGATCACCAGCGCCGTGTCGGGCAGATGCGCGGACAGGCGCGCAATCGCGGCATGATCGCTCAGGTCGGCGGGCAGGTCGGACCAGCCCACCATGGATTTTGCGTGGGTCGGGCCATGGCGGACCAGATGCAGGCGGGTCACGGTAGTTCCCCTTTCAGCACCAGTGGCAGGCCGGCGGTGACCTGCACCACCAGATCGGCCTCAGCCGCCAGGGCAATGTTCAGCCGCCCCTGCGCCTCGCGAAACCGCCGCGCCAGTGCGTTTTCGGGGACGATACCGTGGCCAACCTCGTTCGAGACCACCACCAACTGCGCCGCGCAGGTGCGCAGGGCGCGCTGCAACCCGGCGCGCGCCGTGTCCAGATCGCTGTCGGCGAGCAGATGATTGCTGAGCCACATGGTGACGCAGTCGATCAGGCAGATGTGATCCGACTCCAGTCCCGAAAGGGCCGGGCCCAGATCCAGAGGCGCCTCGATCGTCGTCCAATCGGCGCCTCTTTGTGCAATATGTTGCTCAATCTTTTGGCGCATCTCGTCATCAAACACTTGTGATGTGGCGACATAAACTCGGGATTTTCCAGTGGATACAACCAGTTGTTCGGCAAATGCGGATTTTCCGGATGCTGCGCCGCCAAGAATTAAGGTTAAATTGGGATGCACTTTTATTACCTTTCTGGTGATCCACCCGGTTATTGTTCTGCGTATCGGCAGTAATTGCGCATGACAAGGCCGGCAAATGCCTGGCTTTTGGGGAGCACTTTATGGCACTGGACCATCCACGAGACCTGTCCATGTCGCGACAGGCGATGAAGGCGGAACTGTTGGATGCCGAGACCGAGTTGCGTCTGGCTTATGCCTGGCGCGATGAGCGGGATGAACAGGCGTTGCATCGTCTCATTACCGCCTATATGCGACTGGCGATTTCCATGGCGGCAAAGTTCAAGCGCTACGGCGCGCCGATGAACGATCTGATTCAAGAGGCCGGTTTGGGCCTGATGAAGGCTGCGGACAAGTTCGACCCGGATCGCGGGGTGCGCTTCTCGACCTATGCGGTCTGGTGGATCAAAGCCAGTATC
Source organism: Ruegeria sp. (assembly GCF_040830605.1). Classification (GTDB taxonomy): domain Bacteria; phylum Pseudomonadota; class Alphaproteobacteria; order Rhodobacterales; family Rhodobacteraceae; genus Ruegeria. The sequence goes on along the minus strand of NZ_JBFOMD010000008.1, from coordinate 262,794 downwards.
CAGGACTATGTGATGCGCAACTGGTCGATGGTGCGCACTGGCTCCACGTCATCGCAGAAGTCGCTGTTTTTCAACATGCGCCGGGTGCAGGCTCGGCTGGAGCGTGAGGCCGCTGCCGATGGGTTGGAGTTGGACCGACATCAGTTGCACCAGATGATTGCCTCTGAGATCGGTGTGCCCCTGCGCGATGTCGAGATGATGGAAGGGCGGCTTTCGGGCTCGGATTTCTCGCTGAACGCCGTGCAGGCGGCGGATGAGGATGGGCGTGAATGGATTGACGCGCTCGAGGATGAGAGCGTGCAGGCCGCCGAAAAGGTTGAGAAACGGCACGACAGGGCACAGTTGCGGGAATGGCTGTTGATCGCGATGCGGGCCCTCAACGACCGCGAGCGGTTCATCGTGCGCGAAAGGAAACTGCGTGACAAGCCGCGTACACTGGAAAGTCTGGGTCAGGAGCTTGGCCTCTCCAAGGAACGGGTGCGTCAGCTCGAGGCCGCCGCGTTTGCCAAGATGCGCAAGAACCTTGAAGCGCAATCGCGCGAGGTGCAACAGTTCCTCGTATGAGAAACCTGACGATTCTGGTATGCGCCGTGATGGCGTTTTGGGCCGCCCCGCTTCGGGCGGCCTTTGCGGCTGAGGATGTACCGGCAGAAGTGGCCGAGCAGGTGCTGGCGGCGGATGTGGTGATCCTGGGCGAAGTGCATGACAACCCGCACCATCACCAGGTTCAGGCCGCGATGGTGGCCGAGATGCAACCCAAGGCCATCGTCTGGGAGATGCTAACAGAGGAAGGTGCGGGACGGGTGAATGCCACCCTGATCTCCGAGCCCGACAAGCTGGCGGCTGCTGTGCGCTGGGCCGAGTTGGGCTGGCCGCCGCTTGCTATGTATCTGCCGATCTTCCGGGCAACTCCCGATGCGCCGCTTTATGGCGCATTGGTGCCCCGCGCTGCGGCACGCGCAGCGATGGAGACCGGCGCCGCCACGGCGCTTGGCGCGGATGCGGCGCGCTACGGGCTTACGGTCCCTCTGGCGCCCGAGGAGCAGGCCGCGCGCGAGGCGGATCAGCAGATCGCCCATTGCAATGCACTGCCCGAAGAGATGCTGCCTCAGATGGTGGCAATCCAGCGTCTGCGCGATGCGGTGCTTGCGCGGGCGGTGCTGCGGGCAATGCGGGAAACCGGCGGCCCTGTCGCCGTGATCACCGGCAACGGTCATGCCCGCAAGGACCGTGGTGTCCCGGTCTATCTGGCGCGGCTGGAGCCCGGCCTGAGGGTTTTCGTTCTGGGTCAGTCCGAGGATGGTCGTGTCGATGGTGGCTATGACGCGGTGATCGACAGCCCTGCTGCCGAGCGTGAAGACCCCTGCGCGGCCTTTGCACCGCAGGACTGATTGCTGGGGATTATGCGCTGGCGCAACCGGCGCCGCTTGCCTAATGTCGGGGCGATCCGGAACGGGAAAGGGCGGGCATGCTGGCGTCGAAACGTATCTTGCTGATCATCGGTGGCGGGATCGCGGCTTACAAGTCGCTGGACCTGATCCGACGCCTGCGCGAGCGGGGCGCTTCGGTGACACCTGTGCTGACCCGGGCCGCCGAGGAATTCGTGACGCCGCTGTCGGTGGCGGCGCTGGCCGGCGAAAAGGCCTATCGCGATCTTTTCGATCTGACGGACGAGGCCGAGATGGGCCATATCCAGCTCTCGCGGTCTGCTGATCTGGTGGTGGTGGCGCCCGCCACGGCGGACCTGATGGGCAAGATGGTAGCGGGGCTGGCGGGTGATCTGGCCTCGACCCTGCTGATGGCGACCGACACACCGGTTCTAATCGCGCCTGCCATGAATGTGCGCATGTGGGAGCATCCGGCGACGCAGCGCAACCGGGCGCAACTGGCTGCCGACGGGGTGCGGTTCGTCGGCCCCAACGAGGGCGACATGGCCTGTGGCGAATACGGCCCGGGGCGCATGTCCGAACCGCTCGAGATCGTCGCGGCCATCGAAACCGCGCTGGGCGACGGCCCGTTGAGAGGCAAGCGTATTCTGGTGACCTCGGGCCCGACGCATGAGCCCATCGACCCTGTGCGCTACATCGCCAACCGCTCATCGGGCGCGCAGGGCAGCGCGGTGGCGCGGGCGCTGGCAGCACTTGGGGCCGAGGTGGTATTCGTCACCGGCCCTGCCGAGGTACCGCCACCCGATGGTGTGCAGGTGGTGCGGGTGGAAAGCGCGCGTGAGATGTCCGAAGCGGTCGATGCCGCGTTGCCCGTGGATGCTGGCATCTTTGCAGCGGCGGTGGCGGATTGGCGCGTGGCCAGCGCCTCGGACCGCAAGCTGAAGAAAAGCGGGGATGGGCTGCCGGTGCTGGAATTTGCTGAGAACCCGGACATCCTCAAGCGTGTCGCGCAGATGGATGAGGGGCGGCCTGGCCTGGTGGTGGGCTTTGCTGCCGAGACCAATGATGTGATCGCGCATGCCACCGCCAAGAGGGCGCGCAAGGGCTGCGACTGGATCGTGGCCAACGATGTCAGCCCGGCGACGGGCATCATGGGCGGGTCCGAGAATGCGGTGATCCTGATCTCGGATGATGGTGCCGAGGAATGGCCGCGCATGGGCAAGGATGCGGTTGCCGCGCGTCTGGCCCAGAGGATCGCGGCGGCGTTGACGGCGTGATTTGCGTATTTTGAGCAAGAAGAAGCGGGGGCGTGCAGATGGTGGCAATCCGTGTGATCCGTGATGAGGGGGCCGATCCCGGTGTGGCGTTGCCGTCGTATGAATCGGCGGGCGCGGCAGGCGCCGATGTACGGGCGAACTTCCCGGATCGCGGCTCGGTGGTGCTGGAACCCGGCGCGCGCGCGCTGATCCCCACCGGGTTGCGGATCGAGATCCCCGAGGGGTTCGAGGTGCAGGTGCGGCCCCGTTCCGGCCTTGCGCTGAAATACGGGATCACCCTGCCCAACACGCCCGGCACCATCGACAGCGATTATCGCGGCCCGTTGGGGGTGATCGTGCTGAATGCGGGGCAGGAGCCGTTCGAGATTTCCCATGGCGAAAGGATCGCGCAGCTAGTGGTTGCTCCGGTCTTGCAGGCACGGTTCGAACTGGCCGAGGGGTTGAGTGAGACAGCGCGCGGCGCAGGCGGTTTTGGCTCGACCGGGCAGGGCTGATGCTGCTGGTTCTGGTCATAGCGGGCGCCCTTTGGGGGCTTGGCCTGATGATGGGTGTCTCGCGTCAGGCGCGGTTGTTGCTTGTTGGCTCTATTTTTCTGGTGGTGCTGGCGCTGCAACTGGTGCTGCCGAATGGCCATCCGATACGCGAGGCAACCGGTCAGTCTCCGGCGCTGTGGCTGATTTTGGCCGGGTTCCTTGCGCTGGGGGCGATGTATGGGCGCGGTCTGGCGTGGCTGAAATCGCGTGCGCGGCCTGAGCTGGCCGCGACTTCAGCGAAGAAACCCGGCACGTTCTCGGACACCGAACTAGAGCGTTATGCCCGACATATCGTGCTGCGTGAGCTGGGCGGGCCGGGGCAGAAAAAACTGAAACAGGCGAAAGTGCTGGTCATTGGCGCAGGCGGCCTTGGCGCGCCGGCGCTGCAATATCTGGCCGCAGTCGGGGTGGGCACCATCGGTGTGATCGACGATGACGTGGTCGAGAACGCCAACCTGCAGCGGCAGGTGATCCACCACGATGCGGATATCGGAATGCCCAAGGTGTTTTCGGCGCAGGCCGCGATGGAGGCGCAGAACCCCAATGTGGTGGTCCGCCCCTATCATCGGCGTCTGACCGAGGAGATTGCGGCAGACCTGTTCGCCGATTACGATCTGATCCTCGATGGCACCGACAATTTTGACAGCCGCTATCTGGCCAACCGCGTGGCCGTGGCGCAGGGCAAGCCGCTGATCTCTGGCGCGCTGGCACAGTGGGAGGGGCAGCTGAGCGTCTTTCACCCAGCCGACACCGGCCCCTGCTATCAGTGCGTCTTTCCCGAAGCACCGGCACCGGGGTTGGCACCGTCTTGCGCCGAAGCTGGTGTGATCGGGCCGTTACCGGGGGTAGTTGGCTCGATGATGGCGGTGGAAGCGGTGAAGCTGATCACCGGTGCGGGCGCGGTTTTGAAGGGCGAGATGTTGATCTACGACGCGCTTTATGGGGAAAGCCGGAAGATCACCCTGTCGAGGCGTGCGGACTGTCCGGTGTGTGGTGGGGATTGAGCAGTTTTACATGCCCGGAATCAAGGCACGCCTTGCGCGCCGCTGGGCAGCGCCCGACCGCACCTATGGGCGGGCGCTACTGAACCGTTTGGCTTGTGCTCGGGCGCTTGATGTGGCGGTGCCGTAAAGTGCTGACCACACCTGATCCGGCGCCCATCCGCGGTCGGGCGCAACCCAGCCCGGTGGCGCTGAAACCGCTCGACGCTCACCCCAACGCCCGGTCCAGATCGGCGATTAGGTCTTCGGCATCCTCAAGCCCCACTGACAAACGGAAAATCCCGTCGCCCGCATAAGTACGGTAATCCTCCAACTGCGCGCCCTCCAGCCGGAACGAGGTATCCATCAAAGCCTCGGTCCCCATCCAGAAGACCAGGCTGCGGTGATGGCCCAGCGACACAGCATAGTGGATCACCCCAAGCCGGTCGATCATCTGCTGCGCCACGCGCTCACCCGCCGCCGCATCGCCCACCTGAAACGAGATCATGCCCGAGCTGTTCGTCATCTGCCGCGCCGCCAGTTCCGCCTGCGGATGTGAGGCGAGCCCCGGATAGATCACCCGCGTCACCCTCGGGTCACCTTCCAGCCACTCGGCCACCGCCTGTGCGCCCGCCTCATGTGCCCTCATGCGCAAGGGCAGGGTCGAGGCGCCGCGCGCGATCAGCCAGGCGTTGAAGGGCGACAGGACGCCGCCGTGATGGATCGCCGCCTCGGCCCGCATCCGCGCGATCAGATCGGCGCGCCCCGCCACTGCTCCGCCCAAAGCATCCCCGTGCCCGCCGATATATTTGGTGATCGAATGCATCGTCAGGTCGACCCCCAGCCCCAAAGCATCGATGCCCAGAGGCGAGGCGAATGTCGCATCGCAGCTCAGCAGCGCCCCGGCCTCGCGCGCCAGTTTCGACACTGCCGCCAGATCGGTCAGCCGCCCGATCGGGTTCACCGGCGTCTCGGTGTGGATCAGCCGCGTGTTGGGCCGGATCGCCGCTGCCACGGCAACTAGATCGCTCATATTCACGACGCTCACCTCGATCCCCATCCGGGGCAGGGTATCGCGCGCCAGTTCCGCCACACCGGCATAGGACACATCCGAAACCACCACGTGATCGCCCGCCGAAAGGAAGGTGAAGAAGATGGCCGAGGCTGCCGCCATCCCCGACGCGGTGCACAAACAGGCCTCGGTTCCCTGCATCGCAGCAATCTTTTTTTCCAGCATCGCCACGGTCGGATTGTCCCAGCGGGTATAGAGATATCCCTCGGCCCCGTCCTCCAGATCATGCGCCGAGAATCCGGCCACCTGATCGGTGACGAAGGTGGAGCTCATATGCAGCGGCGGGGCCGAGGCCTGCGTTGTCGGGTCCGGGGCTTCGCCCGCGTGAATGGCGGTGGTCATCGGCCCGGCGGGGCGGTTGGTGTGGGTCATATTGTGCCTCCTCGTTGCGCCCGAGCCTGCGCGGGACGCGTCTGGCTTGCAAGCGGCATCCCGACAGCGATGGCGCAATTGCGACGCCTGCCACTGGACCATTCCGGCGGTCGCTCCTAGCTTGTGCGGCAAAGGAGATACGCATGACCAACCCGATCCTCGCCGACTGGCAGACCCCGTTCCAAATCGCCCCCTTCCCGCAGATCGACGACGACGATTTCGCCCCCGCGCTGGAACAGGCGCTGGCCGCCCATGCTGCGCAGATCGACGCCATCGCGGGCGATGCTGAGCCGCCGAGCTTTGCCAACACGGTCGAAGCGCTTGAGGCGGCGGGCGAGGATCTGGACAAGGTGCTGTCGGTCTTTTTCACCTTGGCCGGGGCCGACAGCAACCCGAAACGGGAAGAGTTGCAACGGGAGTTTTCGCCGAAACTCGCGGCGCATTACTCTGAGATTTCCGCCAACAAGGCCCTGTTCCGGCGCATCGCTGCCGTGTGGGATCAGCGCGACGGTCTTGACCTAGCGGAGGAGCAGCAACGGGTGCTGATGCTGACCCACCGTAACTTTGTCCGCGCAGGCGCGGCGCTGGAAGGGGCGGACGAGGCGCGGATGAAAGAGATCAAGGCGCGGTTGGCGGTACTCGGCACCGAATTCACCCAGAACCTGCTTGCCGATGAGCGTGACTGGTTCATGAAACTCGACGAAGGTGACCTGGACGGCCTGCCCGATTTCGTCATCGACACCGCCCGCGCCGCTGGCGAGGAAAAGGATGCGGGCGGCCTCGTCGTCACCCTGTCCCGTTCGCTGATTGTCCCGTTCCTGCAATTCTCCCCGCGCCGCGACCTGCGCGAGACGGCCTATCGTGCCTGGACCGCGCGTGGGACCAATGGCGGCGAGACCGACAACCGGGCGATTGCTGCAGAAATCCTGTCACTGCGCGAGGAACGGGCAAAGCTGCTGGGATACGCCAATTTTGCCGACTACAAGCTGGAACCCGAAATGGCAGGCACCCCGGACCGGGTCCGCGACCTGCTGATGCAAGTCTGGGAGCCCGCAAAGACGCAGGCGGATGCCGATGCGCAGGTGCTGACGCAGATGATGCAGGCCGATGGCGTCAACGGCCCGCTCGAGGCTTGGGATTGGCGTTACTATGCCGAGAAACGGCGCAAGGCGGAGCATGACCTCGATGAAGCGGCGCTGAAACCGTACCTGCAATTGGATCGGATGATCGAAGCCTCCTTTGCCTGCGCGAACCGCCTGTTCGGGCTGGAATTCAAGCCGCTCGACGTGCCGCTCTACCACCCCGATTGCCGGGCGTGGGAGGTGACGCGCGAAGGGAGCCATGTGGCGGTCTTCATCGGTGACTATTTCGCACGCGGCTCCAAACGGTCGGGCGCGTGGTGCTCGGCCATGCGGCAACAGGCGAAATACCCCAAGGTACAGGCGCCCATCGTCATCAATGTGTGCAACTTCGCCAAAGGCGACCCCGCGCTGCTTTCCTATGACGATGCCCGCACGCTGTTTCACGAATTCGGCCACGCGCTGCACCAGATGCTGTCGAACGTGACCTATGAGAGCATCTCGGGCACCTCCGTGGCGCGCGATTTCGTGGAATTGCCGAGCCAGCTTTATGAGCACTGGCTGGAGGTTCCAGAGGTGCTGGCCGAGTTTGCGACCCACGCGGAGACCGGCGCGCCGATGCCCAAGGCGATGCTGGACAAGGTGCTGAAGGCGGCCAATTTCGACATGGGCTTCCAGACGGTGGAATACGTGGCCTCGGCTCTGGTCGATCTGGCCTTCCATGACGGCGTTGCGCCGGATGATCCGATGGCGAAACAGGCCGAGGTGTTGGCCGAAATCGGCATGCCCCACGCCATCGGCATGCGCCACGCTACGCCGCATTTCGCGCATGTCTTCGCGGGCGACGGCTACAGCTCGGGCTATTACAGCTACATGTGGTCCGAGGTGATGGACGCCGACGCATTCGCCGCTTTTGAGGAGGCAGGCGGGGCATTCGATCCCGAGCGGGCCAAGGCGTTGGAAGAAAACATCCTCTCGACCGGTGGTTCAAAGGAAGCAGAGGAACTGTATCTAGCCTTCCGAGGGCGTCTGCCAGGGGTTGAAGCGCTGCTCAAGGGGCGCGGTTTGGTGACGGCCTGAACGCACTTGTTTGCGCCTGCGGCGCAAGCCTCCGGCGGGGATATTTGGAGCAAGAGGAAGAGGGGGCTTTGCGCTTCTTCTTGCCCCAAATACGCAAATCCGACGGTCCCGCCGGGCGCGTCAATAGCCCAGATCGCGATCCACAAGATGCAGGAAAGGCTCGCCTGCTTCGCCCCGGCGGATGTTCTCGCAGATCACCTGCGCTGCGGTCACGGGGCGGGTTTCTGAGGCGATATGCGGGGTCACCGTGACGTTCGGGTGTGTCCAGTACGGATGATCGGCGGGCAGGGGCTCGGTGCGGAACACGTCAAGCGTGGCATGGCCGATCTGGCCTGCGTTCAGGGCGGTGAGCAGCGCGTCATCGTTGATCAGCGGGCCGCGCCCGGGGTTGATGATCCGGGCGCCCTTGGGCAGCAAAGCCAGGGTTTCGGCATCGAGCGTGTTCTCGGTGGCGGACGTGTCGGGCAGCAACAGCACGACTATGTCGGCATTCGACAAAGCTCGCACCAGCCCATCCGCACCATGCAGGCAGGTCACGCCGGCAATGCCCTTCGGTGACCGGCTCCAACCGGTAACATTGAAATTCAGCGCCGCCAGCGCCCGCACAGAGGCTTCGCCCAATGCGCCGAGGCCCAGCACGGTCACCCGCCGCTCGGATGCCAGTGGCGGCACGTCCTGACGCCATTCGCCGTTCAGCCCGTGGATATGGGCGTCCATGCCGAGGTGGTAGCGCAGCACATGGCCCACGACCCATTCGGTCATTCCTTGTGTCAGCCCGTGATCCACCATGCGCGCCAGCGGTACGGTCAGGGTTTCGTTATCCGCAATGCTCTCGACCCCGGCCCAGAGGCTGAGCACCGCCTTGAGCCGGGTATAGGGGGTGAAATCGCGCAAGCCGCCATTGGGGGCGTAAACCACGTAGTCGACCTCGCCGGGCGCAAACTCGGTGTCGAGCGAAAAGTCCAGCCCGGCCTCGGTCAGATAGCGGGTGAGCAGCGGTTCATAGACCGGCCACAGAGCGGCGCGCGCAGAGAACAGCACATTCACGGGCATTGCGGGGCCTTTCGCGAGATTATCGGGGACGGTGGATATGGGCGCTCTGCACAATGCCGAAGGCGGCCATCAGCACCAGCATGGCCGAGCCGCCGTAACTCACCATCGGCAGCGGCACGCCCACCACCGGAGCAAGCCCCATGACCATGGACATGTTCACGGCAAAGAACAGGAAGAAGTTGAGCGATATGCCGAGCGTCACCAGCGATGAGAACCGGTCTTTGGTGGCCAGCGCGGTGAAGAGGCAAAAGATCAAGATCAGCGAATAGAGCACCAGCAGGGAAAAGCCGCCGACGAAGCCGAACTCCTCGGCCAGGGTGGTGAAGATGAAATCAGTGTGCTTCTCGGGTAGGAAGTTCAGCCGCGACTGGGTGCCTTGCATGAAGCCGCGCCCGTTCCAGCCGCCGGATCCCAGCGCGATCTTGGACTGAGTGATGTGATACCCCGCGCCCAGCGGGTCGGTCGAGGGGTCCAGAAACGTGTCGATACGCCGGTACTGGTAATCCTTCAGCAACTGCCAATCCGTGCCCCGGCTTTTGAACACAGCGGTAAGCAGACCCATCCCGGCGGCGATCACGGCGGCGAAATAGGCCCAGTGGACACCTGCCAGAAACATCACACCACCACCCGCCATCATGATCAGCAGCGAGGTTCCAAGATCGGGCTGTTTCAGAACCAGCGCCGTGGGCAGCAGGATCAGAATGACCGGCAGCAGAACCCACAGCGGACGCGAGGTGCGGTTTTCAGGCAACCAGTCATAATAGGCCGCCAGCATCATCACCACGGAAATCTTCATCACTTCAGATGGTTGCAGGCGCATGAAGCCAAGGTTGATCCAGCGTTGCGCGCCCTTGCCCTCTTCCCCGAATTGGGCGACGACGATCAGCAGGGCGATCCCCAGCAGATAGGCCAGCGCCGACATGTTGCGCCAGAACCAGATCGGCACCATCGCCACCACGAACATGGCGACCAACCCCATGCCAAAGCGCTCGATCTGCGGCTCGGCCCAGGGGGTGAAGGACCCTCCGGCGACGGAATAGAGCATTAGAAACCCGACGCCCGCCACGCTGATCAGCAACAGAGTCAGCGGCCAGTTCATGTGGAACAGCTTGCGGTATCCCGATGGCGTCGATTTGACCGTGTACTCAAGATAGCTCATGCCCGGTCCTTCTCTCCGGGGCGTGCCTTGGGCCGCTGATCGCGTTCTAGACGCTGCTGCTGCGCCTTGATGCGCTCGCGGTCGCCGGCGGGGTAGGCCTCAAGCGGTGGGGTGCCGCCGTAGAGCGCCTGCAACATGACGTCCCGGGCGACCGGCGCGGCAGCCTTGGAGCCGCCGCCACCATGCTCGACCACCACCGAGACCGCGTATTTCGGATTGTCGTAGGGGGCAAAGCACACGAACAGCGCGTGGTCGCGGCGCTCCCACGGCAGGTCCTCGTTGCGGATCACGCCCGCCGCGCGTTCGGCAGCGGTGATGTTGCGGACCTGGCTGGTGCCGGTCTTGCCCGCCATACGGTAACCTTCGGCGATGATCCGGCTGCGATAGGCAGTGCCGCGCCGGTCGTTCGAGACCGCATACATCGCCTTGCGCAACTGCCGCAGGTTGTTCTTGTTGATCGGCAGCTCTTCCCCGGCGCCCGAGGGTTGCTCGATCCCGTTGACCGATTTCACCAGCCGCGGCGAGACCTCGCGCCCGGTGGCGATCCGCGCCGCCATCACCGCCAGTTGCAACGGCGAGGCCAGCATGAAGCCCTGACCGATCGAGGCATTGGCGGTGTCGCCCACCAGCCACTCCTCGTCATGTACCCGCAATTTCCAGTCCCGGTTCGGTGCCAGCCCTTCGGCCACGGCGGACATCGGCAGGTCGTGTTTGACCCCCAGCCCGAACATCCGCGCCATGTCCGAGATCTTGTCGATCCCCACCTTGAGCGCCTGATCGTAATAGTAGACGTCGCAGCTGCGCTTGAGCGAGTTCAGCAGGTCCACATACCCGTGCCCGCCGCGCTTCCAGCAGTGGAAGCGGCGGCTGCCCACCTTGAGGAAGCCGGGGCAATAGACGGTTTCTCCGGGTCCAACCGTGCCCGCCTCAAGTGCGGCCATGGCGGTGATCATCTTGAAGGTCGAGCCAGGCGGATAGGTGCCCTGCACCGTCTTGTTGGCCAGCGGGCGATAGTTGTCTTCGGTGAGCGCGCGGTAGTCGGCAACCGAGATGCCGCGCACGAAGAGGTTTGGGTCAAAGCTGGGCGACGAGCAGATCGCCCGCAAATCACCGGTCTCGCAATCGAGGACAACGGCGGCTGCGCTTTCTCCGCCAAGCCGGGCCTGCACGTATTGCTGCAGGTCCGCGTCCATCGACAGTTGCAGATCGGCGCCAGCCTGACCCTCCTGTCGGTCCAACTCGCGCATGATGCGGCCCGTGGCGTTGACCTCGACCCGCTTGGCACCGGCCTTGCCGCGCAACTCACCCTCTTGCTTGGCCTCAAGCCCCACCTTGCCGATCTGGAACCGTGGGATGTGCAGTACAGGTTCGGGGTCGGTCATCTGGCTCAGGTCATAATCGCTGACCGGGCCGACATAGCCAACCACATGGGCAAAATCCTCGTATTGCGGGTAAACGCGGGTCGAGCCCACCTCGGGCGTGATGCCGGGCAGGGCAGGGGCGTTGACGGCTACCTTCGAGATGTCTTCCCACGTCACCTGATCGGCCAGCGTCACCGGCAGGAACGGGGCCGAGCGGCGCATCTCGGTGCGGGCGCGCTCCAGCTCTTCCTCGCTGAGCGGGATGAGCTGCGACAGGTTGGCGATGACCTTGTCCACATCGCCAGCGTCCTCGCGCACGATGACGATGCGGTACGATGGGATGTTGCGTCCAATGATCTGGCCATTGCGGTCGTAGATCTCGCCACGGGTGGGCGGGATCAGGCGGATGTTGATCCGGTTTTCCTCGGCCAGCAGGCGAAACTGATCGGCCTGATCCACCTGCATGTAACGCATCCGCATCGCCAGCGTGCCGACAAACCCCGCCTGCAACCCGCCCAGCACCAGCGCCCGGCGGCTGAAGCGGCGGTGAATGCGCCCGAGTTCCTTGGGATGGCGTTTCATGCCCGTCCTCCCAATGCGTCCGCGTCCGAGGGTGCCAGTTTACGCACGCCGCAGACCGTCTGGCTGAGCCACGCCACCAGCGGGTAGATCGCGATGGTCAGCACCAGCTGGATAACGGCCAGCCAGAGCGGCGCCTGCTGGACCGCGGTGATGCCCAGGATCGACCGGTTCAGCACGGCGACAGCGACCAGAACGAAACTCACGGTGGCCCATTCGCTCAGAAACCCAACCTCGCGTCCCCCGGCTGAGGTGGGTCTCAGGTAAGCGCGCGCACCCACGACCAGCGCCGCCAACAGGCCCGGCGGGCGCTGCAGCAAGAGGTCGGCCACCAGCATCACCACTGCCACGCTGAGCGTCGGTACATAGTCCGGGCGCCGCACGACCCAGGCGAAAGTCAGCGCGATGAGCAGATCCGGCGGGGCCCAGCGGCTGGGCAGGGTATTCAGCGGCAGCAGGTGGAAGAACAGGATCAGCAGCGCCAGCCACATATAGAGCGCCCGCATCATCCACACGCGCGAAAGCGACAGGCTATCCATCCGCCGCCTCCTCTTGCCTCTGATTGATCGTCACCGGGCCGTCCGGGGTGACCAGACTGCCCGGATCGGTGATCGGTGCCGTGCCGTGGTGGCGCAGCACGCGCAGGAACTCCAGCCGCTCATAGTCCGCCGATAGCCGAACGCGCAGCCGCCCGCCCGGGTCCTGTGCCACCTGTCCGATCAGCAGCCCGGCGGGAAACACACCGCCATCGCCCGAGGTGATCACCCGGTCACCGGGCCGGACCAGTTCGCGGTTTTCCAGAAAATCGATGGCCGGGGCGGCGGTGTTGTCACCTGCCACAAGCGCGGTCTGCCCCGAAGGCTGGATCGTCGCCGGGATGGCGCTGCTGGCATCGGTCAGCAGGATCACCCGCGAGGTGTTCTGGCCCACGCCCGAGATCCGGCCCACAACGCCAATGCCGTCCATCGTCGCCCAGCCGTCCACGATCCCGTCTCGTGCGCCCACATTCAGCAGCACCGACTGCCGGAAGGGTGAGCCGCTATCGGCCATCACCACACCGGTCACGTAGGTCAGACGCGGGTCGAGACGCACGTTGTTGAGGTCCAGCAGGCGGGCGTTCTCCTGCTCAAGCTGCAGCGCGGCCTCTTTCCAGGCGCGCATCTGGCGCAGCTCGCTGCGCAGCTCGCGGTTCTGGTCGCTCAGGCGCTGATAACTCTGGAAATCGCGGATCAGGTTGACCGTCGCGGTAACCGGCACCATCGCCCAGTCCATCGAGGGCACCACCTTGTCCACCACCTGCGCGCGGAACCGTTCGACCCGGGGGCTGTCGATCCGCCAGACCAGAAAGATCCCCAACAGGCACAGCAAGACGACCCCCAGAAGCAGACGGCGCAGGGGGGCGGTATAGTCCTCGCGCTGTGATCGGTCGTTTGCCACAGAGCTCCTTCCGGTGCGGTATGCGCCGTTCCTTTGGCCCGTGCGCTAGAGGGTGCGCGCCTTAGCTGTCGTAGTCAATCGCGTGGCGCAGCTGCTTTTCATATTCCAGCGCCTTGCCGGTGCCGAGTGCCACGCAGTTCAGGCTTTCGTCCGCGATCGACACGGCCAGCCCGGTCTGTTCGCGCAGCGCCAGATCCAGATCGCCCAGCAGCGCGCCGCCGCCGGTCAGCATGACGCCGCGATCCACGATGTCGGCGGCCAGATCGGGCGGAGTTGTTTCGAGCGCGGTCATCACTGCCTCGCAGATCTGCTGCACCGGTTCGGCCAGCGCCTCGGCGACCTGTGCCTGGCTGATCTCGATCTCCTTCGGTACCCCGTTCAGAAGGTCGCGGCCCCGGATATGCATCGACTGGCCGCGCCCGTCATCGGGCATGCGGGCGGTGCCGATGGTGGTCTTGATACGCTCGGCGGTGGATTCGCCCACCAGCAGGTTCTGCTGGCGGCGCAGATACGAGATGATCGCCTCGTCCATCCGGTCTCCGCCGACGCGAACCGAGCGGGCATAGACAATGTCGCCCAGCGACAGAACGGCCACCTCGGTTGTGCCGCCGCCGATATCGACGACCATGTTGCCGGTCGGGTCGGTGATCGGCATGCCGGCACCGATGGCGGCCGCGATGGGTTCCGCGATCAGCCCGGCGCGGCGGGCGCCCGCGGACAGAACCGACTGACGGATTGCGCGTTTTTCGACCGGGGTCGCACCATGCGGCACGCAGACGATGATCTTGGGCTTGGAGAAGGTCGAGCGTTTGTGCACCTTGCGGATGAAATGCTTGATCATTTCTTCGGCGGTGTCGAAATCGGCAATCACGCCTTCGCGCATCGGTCGGATCGCCTCGATCGAGCCGGGGGTTCGGCCCAGCATCAGCTTGGCATCCTCGCCCACGGCCAGCACCTTCTTGACGCCGTCCTTGACGTGGTAGGCTACCACCGACGGCTCAGAGAGGATCACGCCACGACCCTTGACATAGACCAGCGTGTTCGCCGTCCCAAGGTCAATCGCCATGTCCGACGTGAACAGGCCGCCCAAATTGCCAAAGATCCCCATGCCTTGTGATCCTGCTTCTCAAGTGTTTTTTCTATTACCCACGACTCGACGGGCCTGGGACGGATGACTTATAGGGCGCGAAGCCGTGCGGTTAAAGGCCCGATTCCACGCATGTCAGCGCTAATCCGCCCCATGACGTCAGGACAGTAAAAGGCAACATGCTCTCATATCAACATATTTACCACGCAGGAAATCTGGCGGACGTGCAAAAGCACGCGCTGCTGGCGTGGGTGCTTGCCTATCTGACCCGCAAGGACAAGCCGCTGAGCTATGTCGAGACCCATGCGGGACGGGGCCTGTACCATCTGGACGCCGCCGAGGTCATCAAGACCGGCGAGGCAGCGGCAGGCATCGGGCGGGCCGAGCGTGAGGCATGGTTCGGGGCGGATCACCCGCTGAGCCTCGCCATCGAGCGCACCCGCGCGCGGCATGGGCAAACGGCTTATCCCGGCTCGCCTCTGATTGCGGCCAACCTGCTGCGCAAGACGGACACGCTGCACTTTGCCGAGTTGCACCCGCAGGAATATGCGGGCCTGACCGATGCGCTGAAGCCCTACAAGGCCAAGGCGCATCGCAAGGACGGGTTCGAACTGGCGCAGTCACTGCTGCCGCCGAACCCCCGGCGCGGCATGCTGTTGATCGACCCGAGCTATGAGGTCAAAACCGACTACGACCGCCTGCCGGGCATCATCGCGCGGCTGCACAGGAAGTGGAACGTGGGCGTGATCGCACTGTGGTATCCGATCCTGACCGATGGGCGTCAAAAAGGGATGGTCGAGGCGCTGAAACAGCAGCAGCTGCCCAAGGCGCTCTGCCACGAGGTGCAGTTTCCGGCGGTGCGGGAAGGGCATCGGATGGTGGGCTCGGGCATGTTCTTCGTCAACGCGCCTTTTGGCGTCGGGGAGGAAGCCGCCCGGTTGGAAACACTGTTCGCACGGTTGTAGCCGGGCGCGGAAGCGGTTTGCAAAACGCCTTGGGCGCCCCGGTGAGACCGGAGCGCCAAGAACCTCTCAGGTCAGATCCTTGTAGCTGATCTCGCGTGCGTCGGCGCCCGGGCCGGCCTTTTCGCGGCGCACGATCAGGCGGTTCAGCGCGTTGATATAGGCCTTGGCCGAGGCGACCACGGTGTCGGTGTTGGCCGACTGGCCGGTCGCGATCATGCCGTCCTCTTCCAGCCGCACGGACACGGTGGCCTGCGCGTCGGTGCCTTCGGTTACCGCATGCACCTGATAGAGCTGCAGATGCGCCTCGGTCGGATAGAGCGCGCGGATCGCGCGGAAGGTCGCATCGACCGGCCCGTCGCCATTCTCGGTGGCGCTGACGTCCTGACCGTCGATCTCCATCTCGACCGTCGATTCCGCCGGGCCGCCGGTGCCGCAGACGACCTTCATCGACACCAGTTGCAGATGGTCCTCATCATCGCCGCCCGAATGCATCAACGCGATGATGTCGTCGTCGAACACTTCTTTCTTGCGGTCCGCCAATTCCTTGAACCGGACAAAGATGTCCTTGAGCTGGTTGTCGCCCACCTCGTAGCCGAGATTGTTCAGCTTGTCGCGCAGTGCCGCGCGACCCGAATGCTTACCCAAGGGCAGCGAGGTGCCCGAAAGGCCGATATCCTCGGGCCGCATGATCTCGAAATTCTCGCGGTTCTTCAGCATCCCGTCCTGATGGATGCCGCTTTCATGTGCAAAGGCGTTCTTGCCGACGATGGCCTTGTTGAATTGCACCGGAAAGCCCGAGACCGTCGCGACCCGGCGCGAGATATGCATGATCCGGGTTGTGTCGACACCTGTGTGCCACGGCATGATGTCGTTGCGGGTCTTGAGCGCCATCACCACCTCTTCCAGCGCAGTGTTGCCGGCGCGTTCGCCCAGACCGTTGATGGTGCATTCGATCTGGCGCGCACCGCCTGCAACGGCGGCCAGCGCGTTGGCGGTCGCCATGCCGAGGTCGTTGTGGCAGTGGGTCGCGAAAACCACCTCATCAGCGCCGGGTACCGTCTCGATCAGCCGTTTGATCAGATCGGCGCTTTCCACCGGAGCGGTGTAGCCCACGGTGTCGGGGATGTTGATCGTGGTCGCACCCGCCTTGATGGCGATCTCGATCACGCGGCACAGGTAGTCCCACTCGGTCCGGGTCGCGTCCATCGGCGACCACTGCACGTTTTCGCAGAGGTTGCGGGCGTGGCTGACGGTTTCGTGGATCTTCTCGGCCATCTCGTCCATGGTCAGGTTCGGAATGGCGCGGTGCAGCGGCGAAGTGCCGATGAAGGTGTGAATGCGGTTCTTCCCCGCGTGTTTCACCGCCTCCCAGCAGCGGTCGATATCGGCGAGATTGGCGCGGGCCAGTCCGCAGATGCGGCTGTTTTTCGAGCGCTGGGCGATCTCGGTCACCGCCTTGAAGTCGCCCTCGGAGGCGATCGGGAACCCGGCCTCGATGATGTCTACGCCCATCTCGTCGAGCAGCTCGGCGATCTCGAGCTTTTCATCATGGGTCATGGTGGCGCCGGGGCTCTGTTCGCCATCGCGGAGCGTTGTGTCGAAGATCAAGACGCGGTCTTGGTCGGTCGCATTGGTCATGTCGGTGTCTTTCTTGTCTGTCCTAAAGCCATATGGCGCGCAGGCGTCCTCCTCTGAGCGGGCGCGCCAGATGGCACGCTCAGAGGCGGATTAGGATCAGTAGGCCACGCAGCGACGCGCCACGGAGGGCGTCGGCAAAGGGGATATCTGCGTGGTTGATCATGGAGATGAGTTTATACAGCCGCGTTCGGGAATGGAAAGAGCGAAATTGCCCGGGATCGAGAACCGGGATTGCGCGTGGGAATTGCTGCGAATGAAGAACGGCCTATCATCTAAACGCGGGGCTTGGTCACTAGCTGGATGGGCATGAATAAGGCTTTGGTAATAGGCGCTTCCGGCGGGATCGGACGGGCCATTGTGGCCGCTCTGCGAGCGCGTGGGGACGCCGTCCGGGAACTGTCGCGCTCGGTCGACGGAATGGACCTGACGGATCCGGCGGCGGTTGAGTGCGCAATGGAAACAGTCGAATGGCCATTTGATCTGATCGTTGTGGCCACGGGCGCATTGGAGATCAACGGGGCTGCACCGGAAAAGACCATTCGCGCCGTCGATGCGCAGGCAATGATGGATCAGTTTGCGCTGAATGCCGTGGGACCCGCGCTGGTGTTGCGGCACGTCCAAAGACTGCTGCCGCGCGACCGGCGGTCCGTGATTGCGGTTCTTTCGGCGCGTGTTGGCTCCATCGGTGACAACCGCGTCGGCGGCTGGGTCAGTTATCGGGCGTCCAAGGCTGCGGTAAACCAGATCGTGCGTACCGCGTCGATCGAACTGGCGCGCACGCACAGCCAAGCGGTTTGCGTCAGCCTGCACCCCGGGACCGTGGCGACCGAATTCACCCGCAAATATCTGGGACGGCATCCTGCGGTTACGCCGGAAACCGCCGCTCAAAACCTGCTTGCGGTTGTCGATGGGCTAAGCCCCGAGGATAGCGGTGGGTTTTTCGATTGGGCCGGAAAGCCCGTGCCTTGGTAAACCGGTTTTTAATACCGACCGACGAACCTCAGCATGATGGCGTTGTGATAGACAACCCGGGCTTGACTGTTCCGCTTCAACCGTCCGACGGCACAGGTTCCGGGGGCTCATCCGTCGCAGCTGGCGCCGTGTCCCCCTTGGTCAGCGCGCCCTTATCCCAGACGCCTTTTTCCTCTTGCCCAGTGGCATAGCGCATGGTGCCTTCACCCTGCCGTTTGCCATCGAGGAAGTTGCCTTCATAGACATCGCCATTGGCATAGGTCGCGGTGCCGTAACCGCTGATCTTGCCTTCGTTCCACTCGCCGGAGTATTTGAAACCGTCGGCCATCACGATCTCGCCCTGACCCTGCCGTTGGCCGCCCACGAATTGACCCGTATAGACTGACCCATCGGGATAGGTCGCCTTGCCTTGTCCTTGCCGCACGCCGTCCTGCCACTCGCCGTCGTAGCGATAGCCGTTGGCGTAGGTCATCACGCCCTTGCCGTGGTTGCGGGCATTCTTGAACTGGCCCTTGTAGACAATGCCGTTGGGATAGGTCGAGGTACCTTCGCCCTCGATCACCCCGGCCACCCAGTCGCCTTCATATGTCGAGCCGTCGGGATAGGTGATCTTGCCCTTGCCGTCGGCCAGATCGCTGCGCAGGTCGCCCACATAGATCGACCCGTCGGGATAGGTGACCTCGCCCAGCCCATCGATCTGACCCGACACCCAGTCGCCGGTATAGAGGTAGCCGTCGGTGCCGATGAAGGTGCCCTTGCCGTGGCGGCGGTCGTCCGAGAACGCGCCTTCGTAAACATCGCCATTGGCATAGGTCACCTTGCCCATGCCCTCGCGCCGTCCGGCCACCAGTTCGCCTTCGTAGACGTCGCCATTGGCCTGGGTCAGCCGCCCGACCCCGTTGATCTGGCCATCGGCCCAGGTGCCCACATAGGCCAGCCCGTCCGGCAGGGTCAACGAGCCCTCGCCGTGGCGCTGCCCGGCCAGGATCTCGCCCTCGTAGATTGCGCCGTCGGGATAGGTGATCTTGCCGCTGCCCTCTTTCTGACCATCCACCCAGTCGCCGTCGTAGACGTAGCCGCCGGGGCTCTGCATCACACCTTTACCGTGATGCTGGGCGTTGCTGAAGCCGCCCTCGTACCGCACGCCATTGGCATAGACGGCGATGCCGGTACCATTGATGACCCCGTCGGACCATTCGCCCTCATAGGTGCCGCCATCGGCAAAGGTGATCTTGCCGACGCCTTCAGGCTTGCCTTTGACAAACTCGCCCTCATAGACCGAGCCGTTCGGGAAACGGGCCACGCCGCGCCCGCGGATCTCTCCTTCGACCCATTCGCCGGTATACTCATAGCCGTTGGGCAGCCGATAGGTGCCGGTGCCATGCTGCAACCCGCCACGAAAAGTGCCCTCGTATATACCGCCAATCTCATCCTCGGTGGTCAGGATCTGCCCCTCTTGCGCAAAGGCGGGTCCTGCAGTCGTCACCAAGGCTGCAACCGTGATCGTTCTATGGATCGTTTTCATGGCTGCCCCTGTCTGCCCTGTTTCAATCAATACTCTGCTCGGCAGCACAAAATTAGGCCACTGCCGGGGGCGGAGCAACGTCTTTTGCCGCATTTGTCTTTTCCTTGGGGCGTGATCTGGTAAATGGCTTGGGGACTGACGAGGGCAAGAGGGCAAAATGGTCGACCGTTTCCGCATCACGCTGGCGCAGCTGAACCCGATTGTCGGCGATCTGGCCGGCAACGCAGGCAAGGCGCGCAAGGCATGGGAACAAGGCCGCGACGCCGGTGCCGATATGGTGGCGCTGCCCGAGATGTTCATCACCGGCTACAACACGCAGGATCTGGTGATGAAACCCGTCTTTCATTCGGTGGCCATCGCTGCGGTTCAGGCGTTGGCGGAAGATTGCGCAGAGGGTCCCGCGCTGGCCATCGGCGGGCCATGGGTCGAAGACGATAGGCTTTACAACGCTTATCTGATTCTCAAGGGTGGCAAGATCGCCAGCAAGGTGCTGAAACATCATCTGCCGAATGAGACGGTGTTCGACGAGGTCCGCATCTTCGACGCGGGGCCTTTGAATGGGCCCTATTCGGTGGGCAACACCCGCGTCGGCAGCCCGATCTGCGAGGACAGCTGGCACGAGGATGTGTCGGAGACGCTGGAAGAGACCGGGGCCGAGTTCCTGCTCATCCCCAACGGCTCGCCCTATTTCCGCAACAAATACGATGTGCGGCTGAACCACATGGTCTCGCGCGTGGTCGAAACCGGCCTGCCGCTGATCTACCTGAACATGGTGGGCGGGCAGGACGATCAGGTGTTCGACGGCGCCACCTTCGGTCTGAACCCGGGCGGAGAACTGGCGTTCCGCATGCCGGTCTTTGACGAGACCGTCACCCATGTCGATCTGGAACGGGGCGACGCGGGCTGGCGCATCGTGCCCGCCGAGATTGTGCCGCAGCCCGATGAGTGGGAACAGGACTATCGCGCCATGGTCGATTCGCTGCGCGACTACTTGGCCAAGACCGGGTTCAGAAAGGTGCTGTTGGGCCTGTCGGGTGGCGTCGACTCGGCATTGGTCGCGACAATTGCGGTGGATGCGCTCGGCGCGGACAACGTGCGTTGCGTGATGCTGCCGTCGGAATATACCAGCCAGTCCTCACTGGACGATGCCGAGGCTGTCGCCAAGGCGCTTGGCGTGCACTACGACTATGTGCCGATCAGCGAAAGCCGCGCGGCGGTGACAAACACGCTGGCGCCGCTGTTCGATGGGCGTGCCGAGGACATCACCGAGGAAAACATCCAGTCCCGCCTGCGCGGACTGCTGCTGATGGCGCTGTCGAACAAGTTCGGTGAGATGTTGCTGACCACCGGCAACAAATCCGAGATCGCGGTAGGCTACGCCACCATCTATGGCGATATGAACGGTGGGTACAATCCGATCAAGGACCTGTACAAAACCCGCGTTTTCGAAACCTGCCGCTGGCGCAACGCCAATCACCGCGACTGGATGATGGGCCCGGCGGGCGAGGTCATCCGCCCCTCGATCATCGACAAACCCCCCAGCGCCGAACTGCGCGAGGACCAGAAAGACAGCGACAGCCTGCCGGATTACCCCGAACTGGATGCGATTCTGGACATTCTGGTGGATCAGGATGGCGCGATCGCCGATTGCGTTGCCGCCGGGTTCGATGAGAGAACCGCCAAACGGGTCGAGCATCTGCTTTACATCAGCGAATACAAACGGTTCCAGTCCGCACCCGGCACGCGCCTGACCCCGCGCGCCTTCTGGCTGGACCGGCGCTATCCCATCGTCAACCGCTGGCGCGATCCCGGCTGAGGCATGTCGTTTGCGAGGTAGGGGATGGCGCAGGTGCCACAATCTGCCGCCAAGCGGGCAGCCGCCGTCAAATTCGCTTTCCACTTCCGGCAAAGAACGACATCAACGCTAGGGAGAGGCAATTGATGGCGAAACAAATATGCCGGGTCCGAAACCGAACCCTGTCGAGTCCGATCTGACCCTGCCCAAGCAGGTGGATGTCGTCGTCATCGGCGGCGGCATCATTGGTACGTCCACCGCGCTGGAGCTGGCCGAGCGGGGCGTATCCGTCCTGCTTTGTGAAAAGGGTGAGATTGGCGCCGAGCAAAGCTCGCGCAACTGGGGCTGGGTCCGGCTGGGCATGCGCGATCCCCGGGAAATCCCGCTGATGGTGGAGGCGATCCGCCTGTGGGAGGGACTCGAGAACCGCATCGGGCGTCAGACTGGTTACACGCAGTCAGGCATCCTGTTTGGCGCCTCCGGCAAGCGATCGCATGGCAATCTGGAACGTTGGGCGCAGCATGTGGACGGGCTTCAGACCGGTACGCGCATGGTCTCGGGCGCCGAAATGGACGCGCTGCTGCCGGGACACGCCATGTCGCTGCCGGGCGCGCTCTACACCCCCAAGGATGGCCGGGCCGAACCGCAATGGGCCGCGCCTGCCATTGCCGAAGGCGCGCGGGATCGCGGCGCCTTCATCATGACCAATTGCGCCGTGCGCAGTGTCGATGTCGAGGCGGGCAGGGTGGTTGGCGTAGTGACCGAGCGCGGTCGGGTGTCCTGCAGTCAGGTGGTGTTGGCCGGCGGCGCCTGGTCGCGGCTCTTTGCGGGCAATGCGGGCATCTTTTTGCCGCAGCTCAAGGTCCTGAACACGGTCATGCGCACCTCGCCGGTCGAGGACGGGCCAGAGTCCGCGCTCTGGTCGGAGCGGTTCGCGATCCGGAAACGCGCCGATGGCGGCTACACCGTCGCCTCTGGAACTGGGAATGTCGTGGATATCGTGCCCGACAGCTTCCGCCTGGCCCGCCGTTTCCTGCCCGCCTTCGTGCAGGAATGGCGCTCGCTCCGGTTCCGGCTGTCTGGCCGCTGGGCCGAGGAGATGCGGCAGGACCGCCACTGGGTGCCGACCGACGTGACCCCGTTCGAACATTGCCGTACACTCGACCCCGAGCCCTCGGCCCGGGTGCTGCGTCAGGCCTGGGCGGATGCGCGCAAGGCATTCCCTGCGCTGGACAAGGCCGAGATCGTGCAAAGCTGGGCGGGCTTGATCGACGTGACTCCGGATGCCATCCCGGTGATCTCGCCGGTCGAGGACCTGCCGGGCCTGCATATCGCCACCGGCTTTTCGGGTCACGGGTTCGGTGTCGGCCCCGGCGCCGGGCGTCTGATGGCCGATCTGGTGACGGGAACGACACCCTGCGCCGATCCCACCGATTTCCGCTTGTCGCGTTTTACTGACGGGACGCGGGTGCGCGCCGACGCAGGCTTTTGACCGGCCTCACCCCATCAACTGGTAGCTCACCGGCACATAGCGGAACCCGTCGTCTCGCGGTTCGACATATCCGGCGGCAGGGAAGGGCATGTGGTAACCGATCATCGGGATCTTGTCGGCGGCCAGCATCCCCAGCACCTTGCGGCGCGAGGCGGCGGCATCCTCGGGTGAGGCGTCAAAGCTGAACGCCCAGTCGGGGCGCGCAAAGCTCCACACATAGTGGTTCGCCAAATCCGCCGTCAGCAGCAACTGCCGCCCGCCGCTTTCCAGCATGAAGCACATATGCCCCGGCGTGTGACCGAAGCTGGCCACCGAAGTCACACCCGGCGCCACGCTGGCGCCGTCATCGATGAACTCCATCTTCTCGGCCAGCGGTGTGACCAGGTTGGCGACCATGTCACCGACGCGGTTACCTGCCTCCATCTTGGACCAGAAATTGTATTCGGCCGAGGCGGTCACATAGCGGGCATTCGGGAATGTTGGCGCCCCATCGGTCATCATTCCGCCGATATGGTCGGGATGCATATGAGTGATCACCACCACGTTGATGGCATCGGGGCTGACCCCTGCCGCATCCAGCGCCTTGCCGATGCCGCCCTGGCCCAGACCGGTGTCGAACAGCACCAGCTCGGCGCCGGTGTCGATCACTGTCGGAGTGAAGTAGAACTGGAGTGTATCGGCAGGAATGAAGTTTTCGGCCGAAACCTGCGCGAATTCCTCGTCCGAGGCGGCGGCCCCGAACATCTCTTTCGGCCCTTCGCGCATGGCGCTGCCGTCCAGCAGGGTGGTCACGGACATGTCGCCCAGCTTGAAGGTATGGGCAATCGGTGCCTCGGCCTTGCCGCCATGGCCAGCGGCCAGGATCGGAGTTGCGGCGGCGGCCAGAGGCAGGGCGGCGGCCCCGCCCAATGCGGCGCGGCGGGTCAGGGTGAGGGTCATGGCTTCTCTCCTTGTTGGACGGCTTTTGAGATGAACTAGGGCGCAGACCGGCCCCGACCATGCGCACCAGCACGCAGCCGCCTGTGCAGCTAGGCGCAGAGCGGCTAGACTGACGGCCATGAGCAACAACAAGACCGTCCCCACCGGCGCCGATGTGGGCGCTTTCATCGACAGCGTCGAATCGGCCAGCAAGGCCGCCGACGCCCGGCAGCTCGATGCGCTGTTCCGTAAGGTGACCGGGTTTCAGCCGCTGATGTGGGGGCCCTCCATCATCGGCTACGGCCAATACCACTACCGCTACAAATCGGGGCGCGAGGGGGATTTCCTGGCCACCGGCTTCTCGCCCCGCAAATCCGCTCATTCGATCTATATCATGCCCGGTTACGCGGATTTCGACGACATCCTGGCCCGGCTCGGCAAACACAAGATCGGCAAATCCTGCCTCTACGTGAACAAGCTGGCCGATATCGACATGGACGTGCTCGCGGATCTCATCCGCGCAGGCCTGAAGGACCTCAACACCTACTGGCCTGTCCAACCAACCTGACCCTTTTCATCTTTACCTGAATACTCCCGCCGGAGGGTGAGGGACGTCGTGGAAACTGTCCGGTGGACAGTTTCAGTCCCGAACGGGCGGAGCCCCGGCCTGCGCCCCTCGGGCGCGTTTCCCGCCATCCGCTGGACAAAACGCCCCCCATGTGACAGAGCACGCGGCAACAGGAGATACCCATGACCACCACCCGTTTTGCCCCGTCGCCCACCGGCTACATTCACGTGGGCAACCTGCGCACCGCGCTGATGAATTACCTTATTGCCCGCAAGGCCGGCGGCAGTTTCATCTTGCGCATCGACGACACCGACCCCGAGCGCTCGAAAGAGGAATATGTCGACGCCATCAAGCAGGATCTGGAGTGGCTGGGCCTGCATTGGGACCGTGTGGAACGGCAATCCGAGCGGCTGGACCGCTATGCCGAGGCCGCCGACAAGTTGCGCGAAATGGGGCGGTTTTATGAGGCGTTCGAGACGCCGACCGAGCTGGACCTCAAGCGCAAGAAACAGCTGAACATGGGCAAGCCGCCGGTCTATGACCGCGCTGCGCTGAACCTGTCCGAAGCCGAAAAGGACGCCCTGCGCGCCGAGCGCGGAGATGGCGTCTGGCGCTTCAAGCTGAACCATGAGCGGATCGAGTGGACTGACGGTATTCTGGGCGACATCTCAATCGATGCGGCCTCGGTATCCGATCCGGTGCTGATCCGGGGTGATGGTCAGGTTCTCTATACGATTGCGTCCGTCGTGGACGACACCGAGATGGGCGTGACCGATGTGGTGCGGGGTTCCGACCACGTGACCAACACCGCGACCCAGATCCAGATCATCGAGGCACTGGGCGGGACCTGCCCACGCTTTGCGCATCATTCGTTGCTGACAGGCCCGCAAGGTGAGGCGCTGTCCAAGCGGTTGGGCACGCTGGCCTTGCGCGACCTGCGTGAGCAGGGAGTCCAGCCGATGGCTCTGCTCAGCCTGATGGCACGGCTGGGCTCGTCCGATCCGGTCGAACTGCGGGCCGAGGTGGCCGAACTGATCGACGGGTTCGATGTCTCCCGGTTTGGCGCAGCCCCGACCAAGTTTGACGTGCAGGACCTGTTCCCGCTGACCGCGAAACATCTGCAATCCCTGCCTTTGGACGCCGTGAGCGGCGCGGTGGCCGAGGCAGGCGTTCCGGAGGAACTGGCTGAACCGTTCTGGCTGATGGCGCGAGAGAACGTCACCACGCTGAATGATCTAAAGGGCTGGTGGGACCTCTGCCGCGACGGCGCTGAGCCGCTGATCGACGAAGAAGACCGTGACTTCATCGCACAGGCGATGGAACTGCTGCCCGAGGGTCCGTTTGACGGCGAAACCTGGGGTACGTGGACCAAGGCGGTGAAAGAGGCCACGGGCCGCAAGGGCAAGGGCCTCTTCATGCCGCTGCGCAAGGCGCTGACCGGCATGGAACGCGGGCCGGAGATGGCCGCGCTGATGCCCCTCCTGCAGGTGATCCGTGCGCGGGGGTGAGGGATACGTGCCCGTTGGGCACGTGCATTCGGCGAGAGTATTTTTTGAAAAGATGAAGAGGGCGGGCTGCGCAAGGGCCTGCCCTTTTTGCGTCAGGCGGGTTCGACGATACTTGCCGCGATGGCGGCGAGGCGATCATCCACCAGCGCGGTTTCTTCCGGCTTGAGTTGCTGGTGTCTTGGGTAGCGGGGTTCGGCCCGGTCGTTGAGGATGGGCGCGTGCCATCCTTCGGTGGTAGTAAAAAAGCGGTCCACCCCGTCTGACCCGAAGGCGCGCAGATAGCCCTGTATCACCACGTCGATATAGCTGAGCAGGATCGGATGCTGACCATTCGGCGCGCCGTTGCGATGATCCGGCACGGCGTAGACGGCGATTTCCACCTCATGGGTCAGCGGATGGCTCACCGCGTCAGTGGCAGGTACCCGGTCATAGGCCCATTCCCGTTCATCCAGCGCCGCCCAGTCGTTTTTTGGTACATGGGCGATCATCCCCTCGATCTCGCAGGTCTCATCCCGGATTGCGGTCAGAAACGCCACCGGGCGCAGGTCGGTGTGTCGCCAGGCGCGCCGCCATCCCTTCAACGTGGCTGGGCGTGGGTCGGGAAAGTCGTGGGTGGCGAGGTTCACCAGGCTGCCGTAGCCAAAGAAATAGGGGTCTGCCATCCGTGCCGCCATCCTTGTTGCAATTGATGTATGTCAAACCGTTTTTTTCACCGGCATGCAATAAGGTCCCATCGTGAAAGTGGAGAGAACGCTCATGCGCATCACCAAAAGGACGAATATCGCGGTCCGCCTTCTGATGTATTGCGCCGCGCATCAGGACCGGTTGGTCACGAAATCCGAGATCGCCGAAGTGTGCAACATTTCGGAAAACCATCTGGCGCAGGTGATCAATCAGTTGAGCCAGCTCAACTACCTCAACACCCAGCGGGGCCGGAACGGGGGGATGTGTCTGGCAAAATCCGCCGAGCAGATCCGCATCGGAGAGGTGTTTCGCCATGTCGAAGGTGGATTGCCGTTGGCCGAGTGTTTTGCGGATGCCGACAACACTTGCCCGCTGACCGAGGCTTGCCGCCTGCGGGTGGCGTTGCAGGATGCAGCTCAGGCCTTCTATGCCTCGCTGGATGAGATCACGCTGGATGCACTGGTCTGCGACAATGCCAGCCTGCTCAGGATATTGCAGCCGGTGGCCTGTACCCGCTAGGTCATTCCCGAGCGCGTAGGATGTGGGCCGGGCGTGCGGCAAGCGGGCGCCAGGCGAAGAGTAACCCGGCGGCGAGCGTCGTGACGATGCCCGCCGTGACGATGCCAAGTGCCGAGGGCCAGATCACCGCAAAGCCGGTTTCCAGCACGTAAGTCGCCACGGCCCAGCCGCCGAGGATGCCTGCGGCCAGCGCCACGATCCCCGCCGCCGCCCCCAGCAGCGCGGCGCGCAGGGCAAAGCTGAGCAGGATGCGGCGGCGCGCGGCGCCCAGCGTTTTCAGGATCGCCGCCTCGTAACTGCGCGCGGCCTCTCCCGCAGCAGCCGCGCCGATCAAGACCAGAAATCCGGTCAGCAGCGACGCCCCCGCGCCGTAAGAGACGGCGGCGGCCAGCCCGGCCAGCACTCCGGACACCCGGTCGATGGCGTCGCGCACGCGAATCGCGGTGATGTTGGGGAACTGGCTGGCCAGATCGCGCAGGATGGCGGCCTCGGCCTGTTCCTCGGCATAGACGGTTGCGATGAAACTGTGCGGCGCGCCCGCCAGCGCGGATGGGTTCATCGACAGGATGAAGCCTATTCCGGCGGTCGAGAAGTCGACCTCGCGGAAGGAGGCGATCTCGGCGGTGATGTCGCGGCCCAGGATGTTGATGGTCAGCGTGTCGCCCAGTTTCAGACCCATCTCTTCGGCCTCTTCGGCGGCAAAGCTGACCAGGGGCGGGCCGGAATATTCCTCGGGCCACCATTTGCCTTCGGTCAGGCGGGTGTTGTCGGGCATGGCGGCGGAATAAGTCACGCCCCGGTCGCCCTGGATGACCCAGTGGTCCCCGGCCACGTCACGGGCGGGTCTGCCGTTGATCTGGGTGATGATGCCGCGCAGCATGGGCGCGCTGTCCACACGGCTGACGGCGGGGTCGGCGTCGAGCCGGGCCGAAAACCCGTCCATCTGGTCTTTCTGGATATCGACGAAGAAATAGGACGGTGCCACATCCGGCAGGTTGCCGGAGATCGCATTGCGCAGATTGCCGTCGATCTGTCCGACGGCCGCCAGCACCGACAGGCCGAGACCCAACGACAGCACGACCGATGCTGCGCCCTCGCGTGGGCCGGAAATCGCGGCCAGCGCCCAGCGGAATGCAGGTCTGCCGCGTGCTCGGGGCGTGCCCACACGGGCCAACCCGCGGATGGCCAAGGCGGAGATGGTGAGCAGAACCAGCGCGCCCGCCAGCCCTCCGGTGGTCCACAGGGTCAGCCGTGCCGATCCGCTGAAATATGCGGCCAAACCGACCAGCAAGAACAGGCCGATGCCTACCGCCAGCAGGTAGCGCGGGCGCGGTAGCAAGCGGGCCGAGGTCAGCGCGTCGCGGAACAGGGTGGCTGCACGCACCTCTTCGGTGCGGGCCAGCGGCCAAAGGGTGAAGAGAAACGCGGTGAGCAGGCCATAGACCGCCGCCTCCGCCAGCGGGCCGGGGTAGAGCGAAAACTCCGCAGGCACCGGCAGGCGCGCTTCGATCAGGGGTGCAAGCAGGACGGGGACAAGGCCGCCCAAGGCAAGGCCGATCAGGATGCCGAGGCCGGACAGGATGCCGATTTGCAGGAAATAGGTCTGAAAGATCGTGGCCCGGTCCGCGCCCAATGTGCGCAGCGTGGCGATGGTGCCGGTCTTGCCCGCCAGATAGGCCCGCACAGCAGCCGAGACGCCGACACCACCCACCGCGAGGCCCGAAAGGCCCACAAGGATCAGAAAGGCGCCGAGGCGCTCCACGAATTCCGCGATCCCCGGCGCACCGTTGCGGGCATCGGTCCAGCGCAGGCCGGAATCGCGAAATCTCTGCCTGGCATCGCGCGCGGTTGCGGCCAGTTCGGTGCCCTCGGGCAGGTCCAGGCGGTATTTGGTAGAGAAGAGCGTGCCGGGGGCCAGCAGGCCGGACTCGGACAGGTCGTCAGTTAGAACCAGCGTGCGGGGGCCAAGGCCGAAGCCATCCGCAGCCCCATCGGGTTCGTGTGTCACGGCGGCCATTAGCACGAAGTCCTGCGTGCCCAGCCGGAATTGCTCACCCGGGGCAAGGCCCAGCCGGTCGATCAGCACCTGCTCCATCACCGCGCCGGGCAATCCGTCACGCCCGGCCAGCGCTTGGTCCAGCGGCATCTCGGGGCCGAGCGCCACCGCACCGATCAGCGGATAGGCGCTGTCCACAGCCTTGACCTGCGTCAGACCGCGCTCGGTCTGGCCATCGCGCTCGACCACGGCCATAGAGCGGAAATCGACGATCTCCGAGACCGCCTGCGCGGTGTCCTCCATCCACGACTGCTCGGCCTCCGAGGCGAAGCGGTAGGTGAATTCCATCTCCGCATCCCCGCCCAGCAGGGCGGCGCCCTCCTGCGCCAGACCGGCCTCGATCGCCGAGCGTACCGAGCCCACGGCGGCGATGGCGGCCACGCCCAGCGCAAGACAGGCGAGGAAAATGCGGAAACCGCCCAAGCCGCCGCGCAACTCGCGCCGGGCAAAGCGGGCGGCCAGGCGCAGGCTCATTCGGCGGCCTCGCGGCTGGTGTTTTCGGCGATGCGGCCATCGCGCAGCCGGATCACCCGGTCGCAGCGGCGGGACAGCTCGTGGCTGTGGGTTACCAGCACCAGCGTCGCGCCGTGCCGGTCGCGCAGACCGAAGAGCAGGTCGATGATCGCCGCGCCATTGGCCTCATCCAGATTGCCGGTGGGTTCATCGGCCAGCAGGATCTGCGGACGCGGGGCCGAGGCGCGGGCCAGCGCCACCCGCTGCTGCTCGCCGCCCGACAACTGCGCCGGATAATGCCCGGCGCGGTGCGAGAGCCCCACGGCCTCCAACTCAGCCTCGGCCCGGGCAAAGGCGTCGCGGTGCCCCGCCAGTTCCAACGGCGTGGCGACATTTTCCAGCGCGGTCATGGTGGGGATCAGATGAAAACTCTGAAACACCACCCCCATATTGTCGCGGCGGAACCGCGCCAGCGTGTCTTCGTCCAGCCGGGTCAGATCCTGCCCCAGTGCGGTGATGGTGCCGCCGGTGGCCTGCTCCAGCCCGCCCATCAGCATCAGCAGCGAGGATTTGCCCGATCCCGACGGCCCGATCAGGCCCAGCGTCTCCCCCCGGTTTACCGTCAGCGAGATGCCGTGCAGGATGTCGACACGCCCGGCATTGCCATCCAGCGACAAAGCGGCATCTTGGAGGGTAAGCACTGGGTCTGACATGGCCGGGTCCTTGGGAAGGGTTGTTCGAATGGATATGGAGCCGATCGCGATATGCGCAAGGTGTTGATCGCGGGCGTTTTCGCCCTGTGCGGCTTTGCGGCAACGGCCGAGCCGGTGGTGATCGCCGCGCTGGGGGATTCGCTGACCCAGGGCTACGGCCTGATCGAGCAGGAGGGGTTCGTGCCCCAGATGCGCGGCTGGCTGGCGGAAAACGGCGCCGAGGTGCGGCTGATCAATGCCGGCGTTTCGGGCGACACCACGGCAGGCGGCGCGGCACGTGTGGGCTGGACCCTGACGCCGGATGTGCAGGGCATGATCGTGGCGCTGGGCGGCAACGACCTGCTGCGCGGGATCGACCCGGCAGTGTCGCGCGCCAATCTGGACCAGATCCTGACCGCTGCCGACACGGCCGGGGTCGAGGTTCTGTTGGTGGGTATGGAGGCACCGGGGAATTACGGCCCCGACTACAAGACAGCCTTTGACACCATGTATCCGGAACTGGCCGACGCACACGGGGCGCTTTACGCCGAGAGTTTCTTTGCCGGGCTCGACGTGGACGGCGATCCGCAGGCAGCGCGCGGCCTGATGCAGTCCGACGGGATACACCCCAATGCCGAGGGCGTGGCGCGGATCGTGGCTGCGCTGGGACCGCATGTTCTGGAACTGGTGGACCGCGCCGCCGAGTGAGAGGGATGAGATTATGCCAGGCCGTTTCTTTCTGACCACGCCGATGACGCAGGTGGCGGAGGCGTTCGGCACACCGGTGGGAGATCTGGCCGAGGAACCGCCACGCCAAAACATCCAGCCGGGGCAGGAAATCGTGTCGCTGACCGCCGATGGCCTGACGCGCATGCGTTGGGGGATGATCCCCGTGGGCCGGGTCAATGCGCGCGGCCGCCCGGTGATGGAGACGATCATCAACGCGCGCTCGGAAACCGTGTTCGACAAATCTGCCTTCGAAGGGGTCGGGCGGGCGGTGATCCCGGTCAACGGCTGGTACGAATGGACCGGAGAGAAGCGCCGCAAGACCGCGTGGCGGATTGCGCCGACCAATGGCGGGCTGCTGCTTTTTGCCGCGATCACCGACTGCTGGCAGGCGCCGGGCGGGACAAGCGTGCACCAGATCGCTGCCGTCACCTGCGAACCCAATGCCGAGGTGCGCCCCATCCATCACCGGATGGGCGTCATTCTGGAACCGGAGGACGTACAGGTCTGGCTTTCAGGAGACGAAGAACAGGCAAAGGCGCTGACCACCCCCTGGCCCGAAGGACGGCTGGCCATCGAAGAGGCTGCGGATGTGGACTGGTCGGCGGCCTAACCACCGTCAGTGCGTGAATTCCAGCGCCTCAAGCTCCTGATACGTATAGCTTTGCGCGATCACCCCATCGTCCCCGGCGTGAAAGCCGGGGTCTTGCGGCAGGCAACCCAACCCGCATAGCTGATAGGTCTCCATCGCCTCGCTGTCGATATACCACAGCCGCCCGCCTGGGGTGGCGACATATCCGTTTACCCCCTCGTTCCGGTCCGCCTCCATGTCGAGAACCGTGGGAAACTCCGCCGGAACCGTGGCGTCATAGGCGCCATGGGTGTGCATCGAGGCAATCGGCGTGAAGCCGTCCGGCAGATCCGGCGGTGTGCACCCGTTGCGGTCGCCCCGCACCATCTCGGTAAAGGCCAGGTGGCCGCTCGGGTCTGTCCCCAGATAGCCGCAATACTCCAGTCCGGCCGCAAATGAGAGATGCTGGATCGGGGCAAAGCGCTCTTTCACCGATGCGACTTGGAAATCCGGCGGGGTGTGCACGGGCTCGGCCAGCGCGGGGCCCGGCAGCAGCACGGTCAGAACTGTCAGGACACGGATCACATCGCCGCTCCGTCTCTGCGGTCCGATCAGAGAACCGTGACGACGGTGCCAATCGGCACCCTTTCGTACAGGTCGACCACATGCTCGTTCAGCATCCGGATGCAGCCGTTTGAGACCGCCCTGCCGATGGTCTGGGGCTGCGTGGTGCCGTGGATGCGGAAATAGGTATCCACCCCATTCTGGAACAGATAGAGCGCACGCGCACCCAGCGGATTGTCCCCGCCGCCCGGCTGCACATAGTCATTGTCGACGAACTTGGAATAGGCCACCGGATCGCGCTCGATCATCTCGTCGGTGGGACGCCAGGTGGGCCATTCCTTCTTGACGTCGATGGTGGCGGTGCCGGTGAATTCGAGCCCCGCCTTGCCGACCCCGCAGCCGTAGCGGACCGCCTTTCGCGGCTCGGTGACGTAATAGAGGTAGAAGGATCGCGGCAGGATCAGCAACTGGCCGGGCAGAAATTGCTTCTTGATCCGAACGAATTGCGGCGTCGGATCATACTCGACGGCTTTCTTCGCAGCGGCCATTTCGGGCAGGACCGTGGCAGCGGCGGTTGCAGCAAGAAATGTGCGGCGCGTAAACATAGACAGACCTCATTCACATACCAAAACCAATAGATTGACAGTTTCCGCAGGTGAGGCGCGCGGGTCAATCCGCCTTGGGCGAATAACTCAAAAGTGATGCAATCAGTGCGGCTGCAAGGGCGCAGGTTGCAATCCAGCCGAAGTACCACGCCTGTCCTGCAAGCGCGTTTTCGGCGAAAGAGGCGGCAAAGCGGATTTTGCCGAAATGCGCGATGCCGAAAGCGACGACTGTGAGGAGGCCGAACCCGACCAACCGCAGCACCCTGGGAACGGCCAGAGCCCATGCTGCCGCAGCCAAAAGAACGCCGATGGGCAGGCCGATCCAGATCACCTTGCCGGCCCACCAGGGATGGGCACCGAGGGATTGCGTCAGCCCGAATGCGTGGGTGAGACCGGCCAGCGCGAGCAGGGCAAATGCGGGCAGGGCGAGGCGAAGAATCCGTGTCATGGCCCCGATTTAGGCGATGACCGGCGGTGCGGAAGAGGTTTGACGGCTTCGTGAACCAGCGCGTGTTTGCAGCTGTTCACGCTGGATTGCCGGAGACAGCAAACGACCCACTAGGCGGAGTTGCATCCGCTCTTTGCCAGTGGGTTAAGTTGTTGAAACGATAGGGGAAACGAGGTCAGCCGGGTGCGACACATACACAGCAGGTAGCAGGCTGGATTAAAAGGAGGGCGGGCAATCTTCCCACCCTCTCAATGGCTTAGGCCAGAGCGATGTCGTCCGCGCTTTCGCGACCGTCGCGGCCCGAACGCAGCTCATAGGTCACTTTCTGATTGTCGGCCAGACCGGTGAGGCCTGCGCGCTCGACGGAAGAGATGTGCACGAACACGTCCTTGCCGCCATCATCGGGCGCGATGAAGCCGTAACCTTTGGTGGTGTTGAACCATTTTACAGTGCCTGAAGGCATTGTGTCGTCTCCTAGATATGTGCTGCCCACGGTATTGCGGCAGCCCGGCGTCGTTGTCTGTATCGATAGACTGAACGCCGGAATCGGAGACAGTAGGTCGAATTAGAAAAACGTAAGCCCCCGGGATATGGCATCCGTCCGGGCATCTGACAAGCTGTTTGTGCCGGTTTGTACTTTGTTTTCAGGGGGCATCGTCCGGTTTGTACATAATTTCGCCGATGTTTTGACGCGGCTTTGGTTATGGAACTAGGCTCGGGTCATTGATCGAAAGTATTGGAGGCTGTGATGATTGTCCGCTGCTTTGGCCTGCTTGCCCTGACCCTTCTGACCGCCTGTGGGAGCCGGATCTACGACCAGTCGAAACCGGGCGAATTCACCGGATCGCTGCTGGTCATGTGGGTCGAGGGCGGCGGTGGCGAACCCGGGGACGGCAAGTTCGTCTATGTGCCGGATCTGGATCGGCAGGGGCGGGCGCTGACGTTCAGGCGGGGCGCACAGACGGACGGGCGGGAGGTACATATCGAAACGATCGAGCCACGGCTGATGTATACCGACGGCGGCAGCGTCCCGCGGCTGGTGCAGCCGGTGAAGGGGCTGAACCCGTGGGGATATGCGCCGGCTTACATGGTGCATGACTGGCTGTTTGCCGCGAACCGATGTGTGAACGCGAAGGACGCCAATACGGACGAGGCGAAGGTGGATGGCGTCACCTTTCGCGAGAGTTTCGAGATCATGGCCGAGATGCTGAAGACGCTGGAGACGCAAAATCCGGTTGCGGGCAGCGACGTGCAGCCAAGCGCGATCACCTGGGCGGTGTCCAGTGGGATTTCCAAGAGGTTATGGGAGGATGACACCTGTCCCGATCCCCGGATTCGTGAGGATCACGAAAAGCAAATCAAGGCGCGGCTGGGGATCGGAGTGGCCGGGCAGCAGAAATCAGTCAGGATTGCAGGTGAGAATGTGCCGCCCGCGCGGGTGGTGCAGGTGATCGAGTTTTAACGGATCCTTAGCCGTGATCATGGTCATGATACCGCATGACCAATTACCGCCGTGTCCGCATTCCCGGAGCCAAATACTTTTTCACCGTATCGTTGGCCGAAAGGTCATCGGACCTGTTAACGCGCGAGGTTGTGCGTTTGCGTGAAGCCTATGCGGTGACGCAACAGGAACGGCCCTTTTGGTGCGATGTCTTTGTCGTGTTGCCTGATCACCTTCACACGGTTTGGACGTTGCCGCCCGATGACACGGATTTTTTGACACGGTGGCGATTGATCAAGACCCGGTTTGTGCGGGCGGTCGGTGGGTTCGGTGAACGCAGTGCATCGAAACATGCCAAGCAGGAGCGTGGGGTGTGGCAACGCAGGTTCTGGGAGCATTGTATCCGCGATGAACGCGATTACCGCAATCACATGGCGTATTGTTGGGGCAATCCGGTCAAACACGGGTTTGTGGACCACCCGTCGGAGTGGCCATATTCGTCGATTCATCGCGACATACGTGCAGGCCGGGTTGATCCGGAATGGAGTGGCGTTCCCACGGAGGGTATGTTTGGGGAGCCGTAGGATGGGTGATTTCACCCATCATTTGGAACGTTGGGGTTGCGGGAGTGGTGCGGGGGAGTGATGGGTGCAAGCACCCATCCTACGCTTGCTCAACGAGATACTCGTTCCAAGAGATAACGGCGCATTTCTGATGGGCTAAGTTTGTTCATCGCCACAACATCAATCGACAGGGCCATCGCGATTGCTGTCGCCGCGCATTTTTTGCCGCGTTCCGGCGCGTCTTCGGAGATGTTTGCAGCGGTCCAAAATACGACCTGACCGCTAGTCATCTCGATGCGGTCGATGTAGCAGTCAATCGGTGAGATTTCCCGGCTCGCAATTAAATCGTCAAGCCCGTTGTGCAGCCCCGGCAAATAGTCAGGATTCACGTGGCGGTCAAAAACATCCTCGCCTATTGCAAAGAGGACAACGGTCTCGCGTTCGACCGCAGGAGACTTCTGGGCTAAAGCATCAAGCAGAGATGCGATGAAGTTCTCGACTTCGCGAGACTTAACAATGCCGCCAACAAATAAGTCGCCCACATTTGTGAGAGCGTCTGCCTTTGCGGTGCTTGCTGAATGAGTCCCAGCAAACACGGTGAAACAAAGTGCAGACGCTATTACCGTTAGCCTCACCGCACAAACTTCTTATGCTTCAACCGCTTGGGCTCCAGCGCGTCGGGGCCCAACCGCCGCTTCTTGTCTTCTTCGTAATCCTCGAAGTTGCCCTCGAACCATTCCACATGGGCGTCGCCCTCGAAGGCCAGGATATGCGTGCAGATGCGGTCGAGGAAGAAGCGGTCGTGCGAGATGACGACGGCGCAGCCTGCGAAGTCGACCAGGGCGTCCTCCAGTGCGCGGAGGGTTTCGACGTCGAGGTCGTTGGTCGGTTCGTCGAGGAGCAGGACGTTGCCGCCTTCTTTCAGCAGCCGGGCCATGTGGACGCGGTTGCGTTCGCCGCCGGAGAGCAGCGAGACCTTCTTTTGCTGGTCGCCGCCCTTGAAGTTGAAGGACGAGCAATAGGCGCGGGAATTGACCTGTGCGTCGCCCAGCTGGATGATCTCGGCGCCGCCGGTGATCGCCTCCCACACGGTGTCGTTGTCCTTGAGGTCGTCGCGGGACTGGTCGACATAGGAGAGTTGCACGGTGTCGCCGTATTCGATGGTGCCGGCGTCGGGCTGTTCCTGGCCGGTGAGCATCTTGAAGAGCGTCGATTTACCGGCGCCGTTGGGGCCGATGACGCCGACGATGCCGCCGGGGGGCAGGGCGAAGTCGAGCTTTTCGATCAGTTGCTTGTCGCCCATGTGCTTGGCGAGGCCCTCGACCTCGATCACCTTGCCGCCGAGACGGGGGCCGTTGGGGATGACGATCTGGGCGCGGGAGATTTTCTCGCGCTCGGACTGGGCGGCCAGTTCGTTATAGGCGTTGATCCGGGCCTTTTGCTTGGCCTGACGGGCCTTTTGGCCCTGCCGCATCCACTCCAGTTCGCGCTGCAGGGTCTTCTGCTTGGACTTGTCCTCGCGCGCTTCCTGTTCGAGGCGCTTGGCCTTTTGTTCCAGCCAGGCTGAGTAGTTGCCTTCGTAGGGAATGCCGCGGCCGCGGTCGAGCTCGAGGATCCAGCCGGTGATGTCATCCAGGAAATAGCGGTCGTGGGTGACGATCAGGATGGTGCCCTTGTAGTCGATCAGGTGCTGTTGCAGCCAGGCGATGGTTTCGGCGTCGAGATGGTTGGTGGGTTCGTCCAGCAGCAGCATGTCGGGCGCTTCGAGCAGCAGTTTGCAGAGCGCCACGCGGCGTTTCTCACCGCCCGAGAGGGTTTCGACATTGGCGTCGTCGGGGGGGCAGCGCAGGGCCTCCATGCTGACGTCGATCTGGCTGTCGAGGTCCCAGAGGTTTTCGGCGTCGATCTGGTCCTGCAGTTGGGCCATTTCCTCGGCGGTTTCATCCGAGTAGTTCATCGCCAGGTCGTTGTAGCGGTCGAGGATGTCCTTCTTGGCCTTGACCCCCAGCATGACGTTTTCGCGCACGGTGAGGCCCGAGTCGAGCTGCGGCTCCTGCGGGAGATAGCCGACCTTGGCGCCTTCGGCGGCCCAGGCCTCACCGGTGAAGTCGGTGTCGAGGCCGGCCATGATCTTCATCAGCGTCGATTTACCGGCGCCGTTGACGCCGACGACGCCGATTTTCACGCCGGGCAGAAAGCTCAGGTGGATGTTTTCAAAGCACTTCTTGCCACCGGGATAGGTCTTGGAGACACCCTGCATGTGGTAGACATATTGATAGGCGGCCATGTTGCGTCCTCTGGGTCGGGGAATTCGGGTTGGGCGGTGTGATAGCGAAGCTTGCAGTCGGGGGCAATCGTCTAGGCTGGCGAGGCATATGTGCAGGTTTGATTTGATTTTTTTCCCCATTTGCGTTGCGCTCGCGGTTCAAGGGAGGTCACGTGCCGATGCTGAGTCGTTTCTCGTTTGCCGGGGTTGCCGCCGCCGTGGCCGTTGCCGGGATGTCTGTTCCCGGGTGCACGACCCGGCCGGACCGGCTGGCCGAGGTGCCCAATATCTACGCCGGCGGGCGCAATTACCTGGCCGAGCGGGTGCCGCCGGTTTACCAGACGGTCACGCCGCAGGTGCTCTATGTCACCGACCGTTCGCAGGATCTGCGCGAGGACGGCGAGGTCGTCTATCTGGCCGAGCGGTCGGACTCGATGTCTTACGGCACGGCGACGGTTGCGTTTCGGGGGGTGGAGAGCTGGGATGCTCTGCTGGCCCAGACCAATGCCGGAATCGGGACCCGGCCGGGGCGGCTGGACGTGGCTTCGTTTTCCGACCGGATCCGGTTCTCCAAGACGCCGCTGGTGTCGGAACGGCGGGACGGGCGGTTGCAGACCGAGGCCAATGCGCAGCGCGAATATGACCTTTATGCCGATCAGTTCCGGGCCGCCATCACCGAGCAGGTGCGCCAGAGCGGGACCGGCAACATCCTGATCTACGTGCATGGGTTCAACAACGGGTTCGAGGACGCGCTGACCACGCTGACCAATGTCTGGCACTATTCCGGGCGGCAATCGATTCCGCTGGCGTTTTCCTGGCCGGCGGGAAACTCGGGCGTGTTCAAGTATTTCAAGGACCGGGAATCGGGTGAGTTCTCGGTGTTCCACTTCAAGGAGCTGCTGGATTTTCTGGCCTCGATTCCCGAGGTCGACCAGATCGACATCGTGGCGCATTCAAGGGGCACGGATGTGGTGACATCGGCGCTGCGCGAGCTGGTCATCCGCGAGCGGGGGCGGGGCAACAAGCCCAAGGTGACGATGAAGACCGGCACGCTGATCCTGGCGGCGCCGGATCTGGATGTGGGCACCGTGCGGCAGCGCCTGATCAGCGAACGCTTTGCGGAGGCGTTCGAGCAGGTCAATGTCTATATCAACCCCAAGGATCAGGCGCTGGCCTATTCGTCATTGCTGACGCAAGAGGCGCGGTTCGGGCGGCTGAACACGTCCGATTTCGCGCCGGGCGAACTGGCCGCGCTGAGCAAGGTGGGTCTGGTGCATTTTATCCGCGTCGAAGGTGTGGGCGGTCTTGGGCATTCTTATTTCCGGGACAATCCCGGCGTGATGTCCGATATCGCGCTGGCGCTGCGCACGCGCGCGTTTCCGGGCGGAACGCTGAGGCCGCTGGACCAGGATCAGGACAATATCTGGCGCCTGCACGGGGACTATCCGCTGGAGCGGCTGCCCGATCTGGCCTTGGAATATCCCGGGGAAGACCGGTAGTGGCAGAGCTGAAGGAGCTGATTGCAGGCTGGGCGCAGGTGGGCCGGGTGGAGTGGATCGGGCTGCGGCCCGAGCGCAGGGCGCAGATGCGGGCAGCGGACAGCGTGCGGGTTGCGGCGGACGGGCTGGACGGCGACCGGGCGCGGGCGGGCAAACGGGCGGTGACGCTGGTGCAGGCCGAGCATCTGGCGGCGATCGGGAGTTATCTGGGGCAGGGGCCGGTGGTGCCGGAGGTGCTGAGGCGGAACATCGTGGTTGGGGGTATCAATCTGGCCGCTTTGAAGGGGCGCGAGGTGCGGGTGGGCGAGGCGGTTTTGCTGCTCACCGTCATTTGCGCGCCGTGCAGCCGGATGGAGGAGGCGCTGGGCGCGGGCGGGTATTCGGCGGTGCGCGGGCATGGCGGCTGGTGCGCCGAAGTGGTGCAGCCGGGGCTTATCCGGATAGGCGATCTGGTCGCGCCGGTGGACTGAGCCGCGCTATTTTTTCCACTTTGCCTTGACGGTGTCGCTGATCGGCCAGACCACTTTACGGTTGTCGAAATGGTGGCATTTGATGCCTTCGCTGTTGCGCTCGGGTATGTATTTGAGGCAGGTCGCAATCGCGGCGATGATCTTGCGGTCGGTACGGGTGGTGACATCTGCCGCGTCGCCGCTTAGATGCCGCGAGACGCGCTTCCAGTCGGCATGTTTGAGCATGTGCTGGACAAACTCGTCCCGCTGCTTGTTCTGCACGAAGGCATCCAGTTCCTCGCGCAGTTTCTTGTTCTTGCGCAGGTAGAGATAGATGTTGCCGCGATCCAGGTGGCTGTTCCAGCCCGCAAACATGGCGCGGGCCTGTCCCTTTTTGTCGCGCAGGCCCGAGACCACGTGGATGGGTACGCCATAGAATGAGGAGACCTCGCGCAGCACGTTGAGAACCTGCTTGTTCACGCCCTGAATCTTGCCGGTCAGCTTGCCGGGCGTGCTGGTCTCTTGCTGTTTGAGTTCGGTGACCTTTTCGCAGACCGCTTTTTTCTGCGTTTGCTTGGTCACGATGCTGGCGATCTTTGGTGCGGCCTTTTCGGGCGGCTCGCCCTTTTTCTCGCTGGACTTGAAGTATTTCTCGTAGAGATCGGTCGCGTAATCCTCGACCTCCTTGAGCAGGGCCGCCCAGCTGTTTTTGTCGAGCGACTGGGTCTTGGCCTCTTTCATCGCGGCGTCCTTGGCCGCCTTGAGCACCTTGGTCTTGGTGTCCTCCTTGATCTTCTGGCCCTTCTTCTCCTCGGCTTTTTTCTCGGCGGCGACTTTCGAAGGGCCGGCGCTGAGTTTCTTGATCGTGGTGCGGCCGGGTTCCACCAGATAGTCGGGCCGGAAGCCGCAGATCTTGAGCTGAAACTGGCCGATTGCCTTGTTGAGCTGCGGTGTGGGGGTGCCGTCGACCTTGAGTTTGCTGAAACCGGCCTTGCCGGCGAAGGGGTTGAGGAGCTGTTGGACGGTGGTCACATCCGCCGCTGAATTTTTGCCTTTCTTGCCCACTGACGCTGAAATTCTTTTAACCATCGGACTATCCTGAAACAAATAAACTTCCGCCCGCGGATCAATTGCGGGACCCTGTGGATTGTACCGGAAACAGTCTGTTTCCGCAATTCGCGGGCAGGATTGACAGTTGCCGCGATGAGGGCGAAGCAGGCGAGACATGCTGCGAGTTATTCAGTGATCCGGAACAAACCTTTGGCGCGGCCCGGGCAGGCCGTGGGGCTGCTGGGCGGGTCGTTCGATCCGCCGCATGGGGGCCATGTGCATATCACCCGCGAGGCGCTGAAAGCGTTCGGGCTGGACCGGGTATGGTGGCTGGTCTCGCCGGGCAATCCGCTGAAGGAGCGCGGCCCGGCGCCGCTGGCGCAGCGGATGGCGGCGGCGCGGGCGGTGATGCGGCATCCACGGGTCGAGGTCACCGATATCGAGGCGCGGCTGGGCACGCGGGCCACGGCGGACACGCTGGCGGCGTTGCGGCGGCTGTATCCCGGCGTGCGGTTCGTCTGGCTGATGGGCGCGGACAATCTGGCGCAGCTGCATCGCTGGCAGAACTGGCGGCAGATCATGGAGAGCGTGCCGGTGGGCGTGCTGGCGCGGCCCGGCGACCGGATCTCGGCCCGGATGTCGCCGGCGGCGCGGGCCTATGCGCCCCACCGGATCGACGGGCAGGCGCGGCATCTGCTGGGCCGCAGCGCCGCGCCCGCCTGGTGTTTCGTCAATGTGCCGATGGTGGATGTCAGCTCGACCCAGATCCGGGCGCGGGGCGGCTGGGCGTGATCCTTGCGGTGAGGGCGGGGGCGAAAAATCTTGCCTCCCCTGCTTGTCTGCCCGCCAAGTCTGGGATTTTATCAGGCTATGGTTGATCGCATTTCAAGACGGTTATTTCTTGCCGGAGCCGGGGCGGCATTGACGCCGGGCATGAGTTGGGCCGATGCGGCAATCAGTTCGCTGAGACCGCGGATGCGGGTGGCCGATCTGACAGGCCCCGAGCGGATCATCCGGGCCGCCGGCCTGAAGGGCGAGGTGGTGTTCGCCGTGGCCGATGCCAAGACCGGAACCCAGCTTGAGGCGGTGGGTGCCGGCGACGGGTTGCCGCCTGCCAGTGTGGCCAAGGCGCTGACCGCGCTTTATGCGCTGGATGTGCTGGGCCCGGAATACCGGTTTGAGACGCGGCTGATCGCGGATGGTCCGGTCGAGAACGGCATACTCAGGGGCGATCTGATCCTGGCCGGCGGCTGCGATCCGGTGCTGGATACCGAGGCGCTGGCTCAGATGGCGGGCAATCTGAAAAAGGCCGGTATCCGCGAGGTGCGCGGGGCGTTCAAGGTCTATGAGGGCGCGCTGCCTTATGTGCGCAGCATCGACCCGACGCAGCCCGATCATCTGGGCTACAGCCCGGCGGTGACCGGGATCGCGCTGAATTTCAACCGGGTGCATTTCGAGTGGAAACGGGGTGCCTCGGGCTATGCGGTGACGATGGATGCGCGCACCGCCAACTACAAGCCGCAGGTGGCGATGGCGAAGATGCAGGTCGTGGACCGGGGCCTGCCGGTCTACACTTATGAGACCGCCGCGCGGCTGGACAAGTGGACCGTGGCGCGCGGCGCGCTGGGCAAGGGCGGGGCGCGCTGGCTGCCGGTGCGCAAGCCGTCGCTCTATATCGGCGATGTGTTCCAGACGCTGGCGCGGGTGAACGGCATCGTTCTGGGCCGGGTGCAGGTGGTGCGGGGCGCGCCGCAAGGCAGCGTGCTGGTGACCCATCGCAGCGAGCCCTTGCGGGATATCCTGCGGGGGATGCTGAAATACTCGACCAACCTGACCGCCGAGATGGTGGGGATGGCGACGACGCGGGCGCGCGGGGTGCGTCCCGACGGGCTGGCGGCCTCGGCCGCCGAGATGAACCGCTGGGCGGCCGGGAAATACGGCATGGCGGGCACCGCGATGGTGGATCATTCGGGGCTGGGCGATGCCTCGCGCATGACGCCGGGCGATCTGGTGCAGGCGCTGGTTCAGGCGCGGCAGGACGGGGCTCTGCGGCCCTTGCTCAAGCCCTTCAGGCTGCGCAACGAAAAGGGCCAGCCGATCAAGGACCATACCATCCGGGTGGACGCCAAGACCGGCACGCTGAACTTCGTCTCGGGGCTGGGCGGGTTCATGACGGCGGCGGGCGGGGCCGAACTGGCCTTTGCCATCTTTACCGCCGATACCGCGCGCCGGGCGACGCTGAGCCGCGCCGAGCGGGAACGGCCCGAGGGCGCGCGGTCATGGAACCGCCGGTCGCGCAAGTTGCAGCAGGCGCTGATCGAGCGCTGGGGGTCGGTCTACGGAAGCTGACTTTTCCGGGGCTCAGACCACATGGCGGGCGCGGGCGCCGCGTTCGATGGCGGCGGCGTGCAGGCGGTCGACGTTCAGCTCATACCGGATTTCTTCCAGCAGGCGCAGCTCGGTCTCGGCCAGGGAGCCGTCGGCGGCGGCGACGTCGCAGGCCAGCGCATAGGCGGTCTCGAACAGGCGTTCCGGCAGGTTGTCGCGGATCAGGCCGAAAAGCGCATCCAGCCCGTCTTCCTGTTCGAACAGGTCGAACACCACCTGGGAGATGCGGTTGATCCGGTCGATGTCGTAGCTGGCGAAGACCGGCAGCATGTTGACGGCGGACTGGATCTTGACCAGTTCGGCGGTGCGGATGTTCTCGTCCGAGGCGGACACCGCCACCATGATCGCCACCAGGCAATCCTGCGGGGTCATCGGGTGGGGGGCTTGCGCGGTCATGTGTCTGTCCTGAATGCGGGTTCTCTGCCGGCGCAAGATATTGGCGGCGGGGGCGAGGTTCAACACCTTGTTGGTTGCGGTGATGAACGAAGGTTTACGGCTGAACTTTGGCTTTGACTTTCGGCGATTGGATCAAGCTCAGCTCGGCCCTTTTGCGCGGGATGATCGGCTGTGTTCAGCCGTGGCCTCCGGTGGAATGGGCCCGCGATGACTCGCTCCGGCTCGGGCCTCCGGATTATGCAGCTGCAGCATAAGACCACGAATTCCTTGTGAAAAATCGCCAGTTGAGGCACAATTTCAGGAAGTTTTCGTTTTACGTCACGCTTGCCAGCCCGGTTTTGTTGCACCGGATTGCAACCCCCGTCGGAGGGTCGACGTCGATGGAACTGGTTTTTTTTCTGTTGTTCGGAACCGTGGCCGTCGTGACGGCCCTGGGGGTGGTACTGGCGCGAAATCCGGTGCACAGCGCTGTCGCCCTGATGGCCTGTTTCGTCAACATCTCGGCCATTTTCGTGCTGCTGCAGGCGCCGCTTTTGGCGGTGATCCAGATATTCGTCTATGTCGGGGCGATCCTGGTCCTGTTCCTGTTCGTGACCATGATGCTGGATATCCGCGATGCCGAGTTGCAGCGGTTCCTGCCCGGGCGCAACCTGGCCGCCTTTGCGCTGCTGGTGCTGCTGGGGATCGAGATGCTGGTGCTGGTGCTGATGAGCAACCGGTTT
Source organism: Ruegeria sp. (assembly GCF_040830605.1). GTDB lineage: Bacteria > Pseudomonadota > Alphaproteobacteria > Rhodobacterales > Rhodobacteraceae > Ruegeria. Next base: position 218,864 of record NZ_JBFOMD010000008.1, on the reverse strand, counting down.
CCGCAGGCCGCCGCCGGTTCTCGCACCGGGGGTGAGATCCGCGAGCTGGGCGTCACGCTGTTCTCGGATTACCTTTTGCCGTTCGAGGTGGCCTCGGTCATCCTGCTGGTGGCACTGGTCGGCGCCATCGTTCTGGCGCGGAAGGAGAGCGGATGATGGTGCCGCTCTCATGGTATATTGTTCTGGGCGTGGTTCTGTTCGTCATCGGTGCCGCCGGTGTTCTGATCCGGCGCAACATCCTTGTGGTGCTGATGTCGCTGGAGCTGCTGCTCAATTCCGTCAACATCAATTTCATCGCGTTCGGGCATTTCTACGACGATTTCCGTGGACGTATTTTTGCAATTTTCGTGATCGCGATCACCGCTGCGGAAGTTGCTGTCGCACTGGGCATTCTGGTCGCGCTGGTGCGCAACAAGGCCACCCTCAAGGTCGATGAGGTGGCGATCATGAAAGGGTAGCGGTCTTGGAGATGGTGATGTCCATTCGGCCGCTGCTGGCCGTTGCTGTCGCGGGGCTGGCCGCCGCGCTGGTCCTTATTCTCCATGACCGCAAACCGCTTCGCGATCTGGTATCGCCGGTGGCCGCCGTGGTGATGTTTGTGCTGGTGGTGTCGATGGCGCCCCGGGTGCTGGCCGGGGGCAGTTACGGGCTGGTCCTGTTCGAGATCCTGCCGGGCGTTGATTTTGCGTTCCGGGTGGATGCGCTGGGGCTGGTTTTTGCCACCATCTCGTCGGGGTTGTGGATCGTCGCCTCGGTCTATTCGCTGGGCTATATGCGCAGCCTGAACGAACATGCGCAAACCCGGTTCTTTGCCTGTTTCGCGACCAGTCTGGCGGCGGCGGCGGGCGGCGCCTTTGCCGCCAATATCTTTACGCTGGTGATCTTTTACGAGGTGCTTAGCCTGGTGACCTATCCGCTGGTCTATCACCACGAGGATGACGAGGCGTGGGACGGCAGCCGCAAATATCTCGTCTATCTGATGGGGGCGTCGAAAAGCGTGCTGCTGGCCGCGATTGCGCTGACCTATCATCTGGCCGGGTCGCTGGATTTCGTGCCGGGCGGGCTGCTGGCCGAGGTCGGCGCCTCATCCCTGGTGCTGACGGTTGTCTATTTCTGCTATCTCTTCGGGTTCGCCAAGGCGGCGCTGATGCCGCTGCATGCGTGGCTGCCTGCGGCCATGGTGGCGCCGACGCCGGTGAGCGCGCTGCTGCATGCGGTGGCGGTGGTGAAGATGGGTGTTTTCTGCGTGTTGCGCGTGGTCTTTCACGTCTTCGGCACCGAGCTGATGGATGGGCTGGGGCTGGCACTGGTCACTGCCTATCTGGCGTCGTTCACCATTCTCATGGCCTCGGTCTACGCGCTGACCCGCGACGATCTGAAGGCGCGGCTGGCTTATTCCACGGTCAGCCAGCTGTCGTATATCGTGCTGGGCGCGGTGCTGTTTTCGCCGGTCGCCATGGTCGGCGGGATATACCACATCGCGGCGCATGCGATTTCCAAGATCACGCTGTTCTTTTGCGCAGGCTCGATCTTTTGCGCGTCGGGCAAGCGCAAGATCAGCGAGATGGGGGGGATCGGGCGCAGGCTGCCCTGGACGATGGGGGCGTTTTTCATCGGCTCGCTGAGCATGATCGGGGTGCCGCCAGCGTCGGGTTTTGTTTCGAAATGGTATCTGGCGCTGGGGTCGGTCGAGGCCGAGCAGTTCGCGTTTCTGGTCGTGCTGCTGGTCAGCTCGGTCCTGAACGCCGCCTATTTCCTGCCCGTGAGCTATGTCGCCTTTTTCGGTGAGCCGAACGAAGGCCAGGGTGGTGTCCGCGAGATCCCGATGGTGACGATCCCGCTTGTGGTGACCGCGGTCCTGTCGCTGCTGATGGGGATTTTTCCCGGATATTTCATAGCATTGGCAGAAGGGGTGGTCCGATGATTGCACGCGTTGTCAACTTCTTCGGCGATCCTAAGTATGCCAAGCCGCGGCGGCTGCTGTTCTATGCCGTGCTGGTTCTGGTCGTGGTTGCCGATTTCCTGGCCCCGCGCGTGCATACCGAATACCTGTGGGAGCGGCTGCCGGGCTGGTCGGCGCTCTATGGCTTTGGCGCCTGCGTCCTGATCATCTTCGTTTCCAAATTCCTCGGCCATCAGGGCAAGCTGATGCGGCGGGAGGACTATTATGACTGAGTTCCTCCACCCCACCGTCCTGTTCCTGATCGGAGCCGTCCTGATCCCGGTGCTGAACGGGCTTTTGCGCAGGATCTGGCTGCTGCTGGTGCCGGTGCTGGCGATCATATCCGTGGCGACGGCGACGCCCGGAGCGTATGGCAGCCTGCGGTTTCTCGGGCAGGAGATCCTGATTGCCCGCGTCGACAAGCTGAGCCTAGTCTTTGCCACCGTGTTCACCATCATGTCGCTGATCGGCATGATCTATGCGCTGCACCTGAAGCGCGCCGATCAGCATGTGGCGGCGTTTGCTTATGTGGGCAGCGCGTTGGGCGTTGTGTTCGCGGGCGATTACCTGACGCTTTTCCTGTTCTGGGAGGGCATGGCCTTTGCCTCAGCCTATCTGATCTTTGCCAAGCGCGATCAGGCGGCGACGCGGGCCGGGTTCCGGTACCTCATGGTGCACCTGACCGGAGGCGTGGCGCTGCTGGCGGGGATCGTGATCTACGGGGCGGCCAATGGCTCGGTCCTGTTCGGCCCGGTCGAGGGGGCGATGGGCGTTGCCACCTATCTGATCCTGGCGGCCTTCATGCTGAACGCCGCCGTGCCGCCGCTCAACGCCTGGCTGACCGATGCCTACCCCGAGGCGACGGTGACCGGTGCCGTGTTCATGAGCGCGTTCACCACCAAGACCGCCGTCTACGTTCTGGCCCGGGCTTTTCCGGGAACCGAGCTGCTGGTCTGGCTGGGCACTGCCATGGCGATCTACGGGGTGATCTATGCAGTGCTGGAAAACGACTGCCGCCGCCTGCTGGCCTATCACATCGTCAGTCAGGTGGGATACATGGTGGCCGGTGTCGGCATCGGGACCGAGATGGCGGTCAACGGGGCGGCCAGCCATGCCTTTGCGCATATCCTTTACAAGGCGCTGCTGTTCATGGGCGCGGGCGCGGTGATCTATGTCACCGGGCGGCGCAAGCTGACCGAGCTGGGCGGGCTCTACCGGACCATGCCGCTGACCGTGGCCCTTTACATGATCGGGGCGTTTGCGATCTCGGCCTTCCCGTTCTTTTCGGGGTTTGTCAGCAAATCCATGGTGGTTGCCGCCGCCGGGTATGATCACCGCGCCTGGGTGATGCTGCTGCTGACGCTCGCCTCGTCCGGCACGTTCCTGCATACCGGGCTGAAGCTGCCCTATTACATGTTCTTTGCCAAGGATTCCGGGCTGCGCCCGCCCGAGCCGCCGCGCAACATGCTGATCGCCATGTCCATCGCGGCGGCCTTGTGCATCGGCATCGGCGTCTATCCGGCACCGCTCTATGCGCTGCTGCCCCATGAGGTCGATTTCGTCCCCTATACCGCGCAGCATGTGACCGAGAGCCTTGGCATTCTGATGTTCACCGCACTTGGTTTTGTCCTGTTCCTGAAATCGCTGGACCCCGAGAAGACGATCAGCCTCGACACCGACTGGGTCTATCGCAAGGGTGCCCGCGCGTTCATGTGGATCGCCGATGTGCCGGTGGCGCGTTATGAGCAGGCCGTCAGCCGGTTTTCCGAGACGGTGGGGCTGCGCTTTCTGCACCGCTCGGCAAACGCCAGCCTGCGGGCGGATCTTGGCGGGGTGGACGCCGTGGTGAACGGGGTGGCCAGCACCATCCTGCAGGGCGGGCGCCGCCTGCGGCGGGTCCAGACCGGTATCGTCTCGCAATATGCGGTGGCAATGGTTGCGGGCGTGGTCGCCGCAATCGCTGTCTATGCCGTTGTCTGGCAATAGGGGAACCGCATGGATTTCCCTCTGCTCAGCATAATCATCTTCCTGCCGGCGGCGGGTGCGTTGGTTTTGCTGTTCCTGCGGGACGATCTGGCGATCAGACGGGTTGCGCTTGGGGTCACCTTCGCGGATTTTCTGCTGTGCTTTCCGCTGCTTCTGGGGTTCGACACCTCCACCCATGAGATGCAGTTCACGGAAACGCACACGTGGATACCCGGCCTCGGGATCCGGTATGCGCTGGGCGTTGACGGTATCTCGGTGCTGTTTGTCTTTCTGGCGGCGCTCTTGGGCTGGATCTGCGTTCTGGCCTCGTGGCGGGCCATCGAGACCATGGTGAAAGAGTTCATGGTCAGCCTGCTGGCCATGCAGACCCTGATGCTGGGCGTGTTCTCGGCGCTGGACCTGTTTCTGTTCTACGTGTTCTGGGAGGCGATGCTGGTGCCGATGTACGCCATCATCGGGATCTGGGGGGGCGCGCGCCGGGTCTATGCCGCGTTCAAGTTCTTCCTTTATACGCTGGCGGGCAGCGTGCTGTTTCTTGTGGGGATCATCGTTCTGTATTTTCAGGGTGGAAAGACGTTCGATATCCTCGCGCTGATGCAGGCGGATTTGCCCTTTGCCCTGCAATCTTGGCTGTTTTTCGCGTTTCTGGTGGCCTTTGCGGTCAAGGTGCCGATGGTGCCGGTGCATACCTGGCTGCCCGATGCCCATGTCGAGGCACCGACGGCGGGCAGTATCATCCTGGCGGGCGTGTTGCTGAAGATGGGCGCCTATGGCTTCCTGCGCTTTTCGCTGCCGATCCTGCCCGAGGCGTCGGTCTATTATTCGACTTTCATGCTGCTGCTCTCGGCCGTTGCCATCGTCTATGGCGGGTTTCTGGCGCTGGCGCAGGACGATCTGAAGAAACTGGTGGCCTATTCCAGCATCTCGCACATGGGGTTTGTCACGCTGGGAATCTTTGCGCTGAACGGGCAGGGGCTGGGCGGGGGCATCCTGCAGATGTTCAACCATGGCGTCACAACCGGGGCGCTGTTCCTGTTCGTGGGCCTGATCTATGAGCGCACGCATACGCGCAGCATCGCCGACTATGGCGGGCTGATGAAGGCCGCCCCGATTTACACCGTGTTTCTGGGGCTCTTCACGCTGTCGTCCATGGCGTTACCGGGGCTGAATTCCTTTGTCGGTGAACTTTTGATCCTGTCGGGAGCCTTTGCGGCGCGGCCCGTGATTGCCGCCATCTCGATCCTCGGGGCGCTGCTGGCGGCTGCCTACCTGCTCAGCATGTTCCGGCGGGTGGCGCTGGGGGCGGCTGAGGTTGGTGAACGGTTCAGGATCTGGGACCTGACCCGGCGCGAGGTCGCGGCGGCGCTGCCGCTGGCGGTACTGGTGATCTGGATCGGGCTTTATCCCAAGCCGTTCCTGACCATCATCGGCGCGTCCGCCGAGCATCTGCTGGAGCAGGTCCACGGGGTGGAGGGTGCGGAATGAACCAGGCCCAGCTCCTCCAGTCCGTCATTGCCAGCCTGCCTGAGATTGTGGTGATCATCGGGGCCTGCATCCTGCTGATCGTGGGCCTGTTCGTGCCGCCCGGGCGTCGCCATCTGCTGGGTTGGGCCGCCATCGCGGTGATCCTGTGTGCCGCCGCGCTGACCTTTGCCATCGGCGGCGAGAATGCCGGTGCCTATTCGGGCATGTTCGTGACGGATCAGTTTTCAAGGTTCTTCAAGGGTATATTCTACATCGCCACCGCGCTGACCCTGTTGATGTCGCGCGGGTTCATCGAGATCGAGCGGATCAATATCGGCGAATACCACGCCCTGCTGCTGTTTGCGCTGTCGGGGATGATGATCATGGCCTCGGCCACCGATCTGCTGTCGATCTATGTCGGGCTCGAACTGATGGCGCTGTGCACCTATGTGCTGACCGGGTTCATGCGGCGCGAGCGGCGCTCGAACGAGGCGGCGCTGAAATACGTGGTGCTGGGGGCGGTGGCCACGGGGGTGTTCCTGTATGGCGTCTCGCTGATCTACGGGCTGACCGGAACCACCGAGCTGAGCGCGATCGCCGCCGCAACCGGGCAGGCGCGCGATCCGGGCATCCTGCTTGCGGTTGCGTTCATCGTGGCGGGGCTGGGGTTCAAGATCGGCGCGGTGCCGTTCCACATGTGGGTGCCCGACATCTACGAGGGCGCCCCCACGCCCATCACCGCCTTTATGTCGGTGGGGCCGAAGGCCGCCGGGTTCGCGGTGATCCTGCGGGTTTTCCTGAACCCGCTGGTGGCCGTGTCCGAGGTCGGGCTGGTAGTTGCGGTGATCGCTGTGGTCACGATTGCGCTGGGCAGCTTCGTCGCGCTGGTGCAGGACAACATCAAGCGGCTGCTGGCCTATTCCAGCATCGCGCATTCGGGGTTTGCGCTGCTGGGCATCGTCGCGGGCGGGCCGGACGGGATTGCCAGCGTGATGCTGTACCTGCTGATCTATACCTTCATGAATATCGGCATCTTCGCCGCCATCGTGGTGATGCGCAGCGAAAAAGTGCAGGGCGAGGCCATCGAGGATTTCTCGGGCCTGGCCCGGTCCCATCGCGCGCTTGGGCTGCTGATGCTGCTGTTCCTGTTCGCGCTGGCGGGCATCCCGCCGACAGCCGGATTTTTCGCCAAGTTCTACATTCTGGTCGCGCTGATCGATCAGGGCATGGTGGCGATCCCTGTGATCGCCGTGCTGCTGAGCGTGGTTGCCGCCTATTTCTATATCCGCATCGTCATGGTGATCTACATGCGCGAGCCGGTGGCTGGAACCGCTCCGGCCTTTACCCCGGACCTTACGCTGGTTCTGGCGATTGCGGCGGCAGGAACGGTCCTTATCGGGCTGTTTCCGCAGTGGTTTCTGGACCTGGCGCAAAGCTCGATCCTGCAACGATAAATCTGGGATGCGGCGGTTTCGGCAAGATTATGGTATGATTGGCGAAACCGCCGCTCCACTGGGCCGGCGTCCCCACATCGGATGGGTAGTCTGACATGGAACTCGCCATTGCTATCGGACTGATTGTCATCAAGGTCGGCATCCTGATTGCCGCCCTGCTGCTGCTGCCGATGCCACTGGTCTGGCTTGAACGCAAGATCGCCGGGCATATCCAGCAGCGGATGGGGCCGATGCGGGTCGGCTGGCATGGCCTGCTGCAGCCGGTGGCGGACGGTATCAAGCTGCTCACCAAGGAAGATCACATTCCCAGCGACGCCGATCAGTTCCTGTTCAAGCTGGCGCCGATCCTGGCGATGGTGCCGCCCTTCGTGGTCTTTGTCGCCATTCCCTTCGGCGAGAGTGTCTCGGTTCTGGGCCACGAGATCACGCTTTACGTCTCGGACATGAACGTGGCGCTGCTGTTCATCCTGGCGGTGATCGGGATCGAGGTTTATGGCGTGATCTTCGGCGGTTGGGCGTCGAACAGCAAATATGGCGTGCTGGGCGGTCTCAGGACCTGTGCCCAGATGATCAGCTATGAGATCCCCATGGGCTTTGCCGTCATCGGCGTGGTGATGCTGGCGCAATCCATGAGCCTGCTCGACATCGTGCGGGCGCAGTCCGACGTCTGGAACGTGGTCTACCAGCCGGTAGGCTTCTTCGTGTTTTTCGTTGCCGGGCTGGCCGAGGCGCAGCGAGTGCCCTTTGATCTGGCCGAGGCCGAGGGCGATCTGGGTGCCGGGTTTCACACCGAATATAGCGGCATCCGCTTCGCCTTTTTCATGGTCAGCGAATACGCGGTGATGGTGCTGGTCTCGGTGCTGACGGTGATCCTGTTCTTCGGCGGCTGGAACGGCGTGCTGATCCCGCTGCCGCCGATCCTGTGGTTTCTGATCAAGGTGGCGTTCTTCATCTACGTGTTCATGTGGTTCCGCTTCACCTTTCCGCGCTACCGCTACGATCAGCTCATGTCCATCGGGTGGAAAGTCTTGCTTCCGCTGTCGCTGGTGAACATAATCATAACAGGGGTTGTTTTCGTATGAGGCAGCCATGACCAAAGTTGCAGACAAGCGGAATACCTGGATCGGGTGGGCCTTCTTCTCCGATATCGGGGATGCGTTGATGCTGACCTTCAGCTACATGATCTCGCGCCCGGTGACCGAGCAATATCCCGACACCGAGAAATGGCTGCCCTATTCGCGCTATCGCGGCCATCACTTTCTGAAGCGGAACGACGAGGGCGAGATCAACTGCGTCGCCTGCGAGCTATGCGCCAAGATCTGCCCCTGCGACTGCATCACCGTGGTGCCCTATGAGGATGAAAACGGCGCCCGACACCCCAAGGTGTTCGATATCGACACCGCGCGCTGCCTGTTCTGCGGGCTGTGCGAGGATGCCTGCCCGGCGGATGCGATCGCGCTTGGGCAGCAGTATGAATTCTCCAGCTTCAACTCGTCCGATCTGGTGGTCGGGCGGGACGATTTGCTGACGAAACCGGGCAAGGCGGAAACCGGCGGCGGCGTGGTCCGGGCACGTCTCGACACAGCCGACGGCGTGCGCGTGGAGACCGCGCAGGAGGAAGGCTATAACTGGTGGCGGAACATCCGCCGCAAGTAAGCCCTGAGCGCGCCGGCAAGGAACATGGAAACGTGCGGAAAGCCATTGGCAGGGTCACTGCCAGGGAGGGTGTGATGTATGTTTCCGATGTATTGCAGTTAAAGGGGCACGACGTTGTCTCGGTTGCGGCGGACACGCCCGCGGTCGATGTGCTCAGGCTGTTTCAGGACAGGCAGATCGGTCTGGTCGTCGTCGGGCAGACGCCGACGCATGTGGAGGGGACGGCCTCGGAGCGGAACTTCTGCAACGCGGTGGCGACGCATGGCCCCGAGGCGCTGAACCAGCCCGTTGCCGCGATCATGGAGCGCCGTCTGATCACCTGCGCGGCGGACGATACGCTGCCCCGGGTGATGGCGATCATGACGCAGGAGCGCAAACGCCACGTGCTGGTGATGGACGGCGAGACGCTGGCGGGGGTGATCAGTATCGGTGATGTGGTCAAGCACCGGCTGGACGAGGCGCTGCGGACCGAAAAGGAACTGCACCATTACATCGCCGGGACCGGGTATCATTAATGCACTTTGGAAAAAACATAAGGTATCGAGCATCACTTAACGCGTTGAAATCCACGATTTCAGGCAGCGTTGAGTGATACAGGTATTTTTCAAAGTGCTGTAAGGCGTTTCGCAGTTCAGCCGTCTGCCGCCTGCACATCGACGGGGCAGGGGTATTCTCCTCGGGTCATCAGGCTGTTGAGCCGCAGATTCCGGTAGGTTTCGGGCACGAAAACCAGACCTTCGGGGAAATCCGGGGTGACTTTCAGGCGGGCTGTCAGTTTTCCCCTGGCCGAGGCGACCTGAACGGTCTGGCCATCCGCAAGATCTCGGGCCTGCGCATCCGCAGTACTCATCTCGACAAAGGCGGCAGGGGCGACGGTATCCAGCGTTTTGGAATGCTCGGAGAGATATCCGCCGTGGAACAGCCCGTTGCCGGTGATTAGGTGCAACCCGTTTGTTGCCTTGGGCCCGGATGATGCGGGCAGATCCAGCGAGCCGGTCGAACGCGTCTCAGTTGATGCGGTGAAGGTGCCATCGGGGTCGATCCCCGCCGCGCTGAGACCGGAATAGGCCGGGATGGTGTCGGCGATCTCGTCGAATATTTCGGCAGGAGAGGCAGCAAGGGGCTTGTCGAACAGCGCTGCGAGCCATTGGAAGACATCCAGATTTGGTCTGGCATCGAACATCGGCACGCGGAACTCGCGCACCGACTGAACCCGGCCCTCGTTGTTGGTGAAACTCCCGGTTTCCTCGCCATGCGCCGCTGCGGGCAGCACGATGTCGGCAGAGCCCGCAATGTCGCTGAGCATCGCGTCCTGCACGATCAGCAGGTCCACCGCTTCGAGCGCAGCCTGCACGCCGGCTCGGTCGGGACAGGACAGGAGCGGATCGCCTCCGGCCACATAAAGCGCGCCGATCTGCCGGTTTGCACACCGGTCGAGCAGGTCGGACAGCGTCTGGGTGGACGTCGTGGCGATGTCCCAAGACCCGAGCTGGTTGGGGCGGTCGAACAGCCCCTGAAGCGCGATCTTTTTGCCCTGCGATTGCAGGTGGTGAAGGATGTTGTAGATCAGGGACAGCGATGTTTCGGCGTTCGGCGATCTGAACAGGTCGGTGCCGATCAGAACGGTGATGCTTTGGGCCGATGACAGCGCTGAATGCACCTGACCGAGAGCGGCTTCGGCGCGTTGGCGGGCCGGATCGTTCCAGATGCTTTGCAGCCCCGATGCATCCTTACCGAACTCACCGGCGGCAAGACCGGCGAGGAGCGTGGACAGGACGGTATCCTCGCGCCCGGGCGGCATCCGCAGCGCCGCCTGCGCGTCGGCGTCGAGGCGCGACGGGCGGGCCGATAGCAGGCAAAGCCGGGTCTCGCCCTCGCGGACGGCGCCGCGCAGCAGGTATTCGCTGACCGGGTTTTCCTCGGTCACGTTGGTACCGATGATCAGCGTGCAGTCGGCCCGGATCACCTCTTGCAGCGGTGCGCGCGTGTAGAAATCGCGGATCAGCGGGCCCAGCGCCGCCGGGATGTCGAAGCGCGTGGACGTCGCGACCAGATCGCTGTCGAATACCGTGCGCATCAGGCGGTGGAACTGGAACTGCGCCTCGTTGGTCAGGCGGGGCGAGACGATCCCTGCCGCCTTGCCTGTCAGCGACGGGACCCGGTCCCGCAGATACTCTCCGGCCTCGTCCCAGGAGACCGGCACCAAACGGTCCTCGAGCCGGATCATCGGGCGTTTGATCCGGTCGGGGCTGGCAAAACCATCCATGCCGAAACGACCGCGCACGCAAAGGGTCTCGAGATTCAGCCCGGTGTCCCATTTGGAGCGCACGCGCATGAACTCACCGTCACGCGTGCCGACGGTCAGGTGGCAGCCAGTGCCGCAATGGGGGCAGATCGTATCGGTTTCGGCCAGATCCCAGGGCCGCGACTTGTAGCGGTAGGGAAAGCTCATCAGTGCGCCGACCGGGCATACCTCGATACAGTTGCCGCATTGATCGCAGCTGGCGAGACTGCCCTCGAACCCGGTGACGGCCGTGTCCATGCCCTTGTCGACGGTGCCCAGCGCCACGGCGCCCACCACCTCTTCGCAGATGCGGACGCAGCGCTGGCACTGGATACAGCGGTTCACGTTCATGATCACCACCGGGCTGAGCTGGATGTCCTTGGAGTGGAACACACGTTTGGGATCGCGGAACAGGCTCTCGCGCGGGCCGTACGCCATCACCATGTCCTGCAGCTCGCATTCGCCGCCCTTGTCGCAGATCGGGCAGTCCAGCGGGTGGTTGGCCAACAGCATGTCCAGCATCGAGGACCGCGTTTCGGCCACCCGCTCGGTGTCGGTGCGCACCACCATGCCGTCCATGACCGCGGTGGCGCAGGCCGGTTGCAGCTTGCCTTGCCCCTCGATCTCGACCAGGCACATGCGGCATGAGGCCAGAACCGGCAGGCGTTTCTGGTAGCAGAAGGTGGGAATGTCGATCTGCAAACCCTCTGCCGCGGTCAGGATCGTCGTGCCCGGTGCTACCCGCAGGTCATGGCCGTCGATGGTGACGGCGAGGGTGGTGATGTCGCTGGTGTCGCTCAATGGTACGGGCACCTCCCTTCGTCGATATGGGCCGTGAATTCATCTTTGAAGTGCTTTAGCGCCGCCCGGATGCCCATCGCCGCGCCGTCGCCCAGCGCGCAGAACGTGTTTCCGAAGATGCCGCCGCAGAGCCGTTCGAGCTGTTCCAGGTCGGTTGACGCGCCTTCGCCCGCCTCGATCCGGCGCATGATCTTGACGGCCCAGTCCAGCCCCTCGCGGCAGGGCGTACATTTCCCGCAGCTTTCGTGGTGGAAAAACTCGACGATCCGGGTGGCCACCTTGACGATGCAGGTGTTGTCGTCGATGGCGATCACCCCCGCCGAGCCGAGCATCGAGCCCACCCCGGCGAGCGAGTCGAAATCCATCCCCACATCCAGACCCTCTGCCGGGATCATCGGTGCGGATACGCCGCCGGGGATGACGGCCTTGATCTGGCGGCCCTCGGGCGCGCCGCCGCCATGTTCCTCGATCAGTTCGCGCAGCGGGATGCCCATGGGCAGCTCATACAGCCCTGGTTTGCGCAGGCTTCCGGACAGGCAATAGAGCTTGGGGCCGGGGCTGCGTTCCGGCCCGATGCCGTTAAACCAGGACGAGCCGCGCTCGACGATATGGGGCACGCAGGCCAGCGTTTCGACATTGTTGATGACCGTGGGGCTGTCGTAGAGGCCCGCAACGGCGGGAAACGGCGGTTTCAGGCGCGGTTGCGCGCGCCGGCCCTGCAGGGATTCCAGCATCGCGGTCTCTTCGCCACAGATATAGGCCCCGGCGCCCTCGTGAATGTGAACCTCGAAATTGAAGTCCGAGCCCAGGATGCCGCGTCCCAGACAGCCCTCGGCATGGGCCTCGCGGATCGCAGTTTCCAGAATGCGGATCGCCTTTACATACTCGCCGCGGATGTAGAGATAGCCGGTTTCGGCGCCAATCGCGTAGGCGCAGATCGCCATCCCTTCAAGCAGTTGATGCGGGTCTTCTTCCATGATGATCCGGTCCTTGAAGGTGCCCGGCTCACCCTCATCCGCGTTGCAGCACAGGTATTTCGGTTTCTCCTGCCCCTTGGGCACGAAGCTCCATTTGAGGCCGGTCGGAAACCCCGCCCCGCCGCGCCCGCGCAGGCCCGAACCCTTGACCAGTTCGATGATCTCGTCGGGGGTATAGTCGTTCAGCGCCTTTTGCAGCGCTTCGTAGCCACCGACCGAGCGATAGTGGCTCAGGCTGTGGCTGTCGGGCTGGCCGACGCTTTTGAGCAGGACCGGCTCAAACATCGGCCTTCTCCCGCCCCGCCCGCAACGTTGCCAGCAGAGCGTCGATGCGGTCGGCATCCAGATTGCCGTGATAGTCGTCACCCACCTGCATCACCGGCGCCATCTCGCAAGCGCCGAGGCATTCCACGGTCGAGAGTGTGAACATCCCGTCCCCGGTAGTCTCGCCCTCGGCGATCCCCAAGACCTGTTCCATATGCCGCAGCAGCGCCTCGGCGCCGCGCAACATGCAGGAGACATTGTCGCAAAGCTGCAGGTGGACCTGCCCCACCGGTTCCGTGTGAAACAGGGTGTAGAACGTCGCCAGTTCGTAGACCCAGATACGCTCGACCCCGAGGATATCGGCGACCTCTTCCAGAACCTCTCCGGTCAGATGCCCGTATTCCCGTTGCGCGATCATCAGCGCCGGCATGATGGCCGAGCGCTGATCGGGATAGGCCTCGGCCGCCGCCTCGATCCGGGCGCGCATATCCAGGGGCGCGTTCATTTGTCGACCTCCGCCATCACCGGGTCCAGGCTGCCCAGCATCGCGATCATGTCGGCGAGGTAGTGGGCGTTCTTGGCCACGAACAGCGCCTGCAGATTGACGAAGGACGGCGCGCGCACCTTCATCCGGAACGGGTTGGGGGAGCCGTCGCTGACGATGTAGAACCCAAGCTCTCCCTTCGGGGCCTCGATGGCCGAATAGACCTCGCCCGCGGGTACCTTGAAGCCATACGCGGACAGGTCGAAATGCTGGATCAGCGCCTCCATCGAGCTATGAACCCGGTCCTTGTCGACCGGGAAGGCAACGGTGGGAATGTCCACCAGAAACGGGCCGTCTGGCATCTGGACCAGGCATTGTTCGATGATCCGGACGCTTTCGCGCATCTCTTCGACCCGACAGCGCCAGCGGGCGTAACAATCGCCTTCGTCATGGGTGATGACGTCGAAATCGAGTTGGTCGTAGATCTCGTACGGCTCGTCGCGGCGGATGTCCCAATCGACGCCCGAGGCGCGCAGGTTCGGCCCGCTCAGCCCCATGTCGATCGCGTCCTCGGGACTGATCACGCCGATGCCTTCGGTCCGCTTGAGGAACATGCGGTTTTTCTCCACCAGCCGTTCGTAATCGCGGATGCGGTTGGGGAAGATGTCGCAGAATTCGCGGATCTTCACGGCGAATTCCTCAGGCAGATCCTCGCGCACGCCGCCGACGCGGCAGTACGAGGTATGCATCCGCGCGCCGGTGACCATTTCCATCAGGTCCATGATCATCTCGCGCTCGCGCATCGCATAGAGCAGCGCGGTCATCGCACCCAGATCCATCGGCAGCGCGCCGGTGATCAGCAGGTGCCCCGACAGGCGCGCCAGTTCGGCCATGATCACCCGGATGTATTGCGCGCGCACCGGCGCCTCGATATCCAGCAGTTTTTCGACGGCCAGCGCAAAGGCCAGGTTGTTCGACGGCGGGCAGACATAGTCGAGCCGGTCGGTCAGCGGGAAGATCTGGGTGTAGGTGAAGGTCTCGGACAGCTTCTCGGTGCCCCGGTGCAGATAGCCGATATGGGGGTCCACCCGTTCGACATATTCGCCGTCCATTTCCAGAACCAGCCGCAGGACACCGTGCGTACTGGGATGCTGCGGCCCGAGGTTGAGCAGCACCTCTTTGGTGTCCGGCGAGGCCCCTTCCGGGGCGCGCAATTCGGTTGCTTCGGTCATGGTGCTGCTCCGGTGCTGCCCTCCTTACGGGATGTCCTTGGTTTCCAGATCGGGCCGTGTCGGTGCGGGGCCTTCGGCGCCGAAGGGGTTCAGCTCGTCCCGGTAGCCCCTGAGCGGAAAGTCCTTGCGCTGCGGGAAGCCTTCGAACCCCTCCCACATGTAGATCCGGCGCAGGTCCGGATGCCCATCGAAAACGATGCCGTACATGTCCCAGGCCTCACGCTCGTGCCAGTCGGCGGTGCGCCAGATGCCGGTTACGGTTTGGATCCGGGGCGGATCGTCCAGACGGCATTTCAGGCGGATCCGCCATTTCCGGGACAACGAGTAGAGGTGATACACCACCTCGAACCGCGGGGTTTCGGGCAGGTAGTCGACGCCGCAGATATCGGAGAGGAAGTTGAACTCCAGCTCATCCTTCAGGAACCGGCAGAGATCGGTGATGATATCCGGGGACACTTTGAACACGTGGATGCCGTGACTGAGACCGACATATGTGGTCGCGGTCCCAAACCTGTCTTCGATCCGGGAAACGAAGGTTTCCGCCGCACCGGTCATGTGCCGACGGCCCGGCCAATCGGTGTGTCGGTGAGCGCCCCGGAGTTCTTGATTTTTTCCTGCAACAGCAGGAAGCCGTGCATCAGCGCCTCGGGCCGGGGCGGGCAGCCGGGCACGTGCACGTCCACGGGCACGAAGGTTTCGGACCCCTGCACCACGGCGTAGGTGTTGTAGACACCCCCCGAGATCGCACAGGTTCCCATCGCGATGACCCAGCGCGGTTCGGGCATCTGATCGTAGAGCCGGCGCACGACCGGCGCGAATTTCCGCGTCACGGTGCCGGCGATGATCATGACGTCGGACTGGCGCGGCGACGGGCGGAACACCACGCCGAACCGGTCGAGATCATAGCGGGCACAACCGGCCGAGATCATCTCGATGGCGCAGCAGGCAATGCCGAAGGTTTCCGGCCAGAGTGCGGACCGGCGGCCCCAGCTTACGACCTGATCAGCCGTGGTGAACAGCACGCTGTCGTTGATCACGTTTCCCATTCAAGCGCTCCTTTCAGCCACGCATAGGCAAACCCCACCAGAAGCAGAACGATGAACACGAACATCTCGATATACCCGACGATACCGATTTCCTTCAGCACGACGGCCCAGGGGAACAGGAACATCGCCTCGACATCGAACACGACAAAGAGGATCGCAACCAGAAAGAACTGCGCCTTGAACCGCCCTGCCGCCGCCTCGCCCGCCGGGTCCATGCCGCATTCATAGGGCATGTTTTTGGCGGGATAGGGGTTGGAAGGCCGCAGCAGCGACGAGACGAAAAGCGTCGCCAGCGCCACCAGGACCACCCCGGCGACCATGATGAGAACAGGCAGAAACTCCAGTCCGGTCATGTCTAACATCCTCGCACGCTCAAACGTTCATGCGCGGTCGAACCCTACCCCAAAGCGGGGAAACGACCTGTCCCCCGGGAAAGTTCTGCGACATTCCTTGTGGCTGAAAGTGTATACGGCGAAGCGGTTTTTCTCAATTGAAAACCATGTGTAGGCGGTGTGTTGCAAGGGTCTGAGCAGGTGGGGAGGCGTCCTGGCCGCGGCATATTTGGCGTGTGCGGTCCGCAAATATCCAGAATTCGGAGGTCGTTGCGCCGGGAAATACCCTGTTTCCGAGCCGGTCGGGCGGACCAGCTCAGCGGGGGTTCATTGCATGGCCCGGATTTGATCGGGCAAATCGGCCGCTTCGATCACATGGCTGTCGTTCAGTGCCGAACACAGTTCGAAAACATTGATCATTTCGCGGATATTGCCGGGCCAGTCATAGGCGCTGAGCGCGGTGGTGGCGTCCCTGGAGAACCTCAGCGGCTGATCCTCGCCCACGAGGGCAGACACGCGTTTGATCAGCCAGGCCATGTCCTGCCGCTTGCGCAGCGGAGGTATGCTGAGGACAACGCCGTTGAGCCGGTAAAACAGGTCCTGACGGAATTGGCCGCTGTCGACCAGGAGTTTCAGATCGCGGTGCGAGGCTGACACCACCCGGATGTCCACCGGGACCGGGCGGGTGCCGCCGACCGCCATCACTTCGCGCTCGGACAGCACCCGCAGCAACCGGGCCTGCAGGGCGAGCGGCATGTCGCCGATTTCGTCCAGAAACAGCGTGCCGCCGTTTGCCTGTTCGATCAGGCCCTTCTTGCCCTTGGCATTGGCGCCGGTGAAGGCGTGCGGGGCGTATCCGAACAGCTCGCTTTCGATCAGGGTTTCGGGCAGCGCCGCGCAGTTGATGGCCACGAACGGCCCCTTTTTCTTGCGCGACGCATGCAGGGCGCGGGCGACGAATTCCTTGCCGACGCCGGTTTCGCCCTCGATGATGATGCTGATCTGCTTGTCCACGATCCGGGCCGCCTTGGCCGTCAGGGCCGCCATGGCCGGGTCGCCGCCATGGGTCTGGGCCAGAGGGGCGGGCAGATCCGTTCGCGATGCCGATTTCGGGGCCCGCACCGGTGCCTGCACATTGGCAAACACAACGTGGCCGTCGCGGGTTTCCATCGCCTGCTCTCCGGGCGTTCCGGCCCCGAGAAGACAGGGCAGGTCGTTGAAATCAAAGTCGAACACGTCCTCCAATGGCCGCCCGATCAGCGTGGCCGGGTCCACCGGTTCGTCGCCCAGCGCCCGTGCCATCATCACCATCGCGCCGCGTGTCATGCCCGAGATCGTGCCGTCGGACGAGACCGAAAATGCGCTGTTGGGATCGACACCCAGAAACTCGGTCGACGAGCTCATCCGCACGATCCAGTCCGACTTGCGATGTGCTTCGAGATTGGCCAGTTCGATCCGGCGCACGCAGGATTTGACCACTTCGAGCGTCAGCGCCTGACTGTATTTTTCGGTGGGCGACATCAACAGCGAGACATCGAGTACCCCCTTGAGGGCCCCGGTCAGGTCATAGATCGGGGCGGCGGTGCAGCTCAGCGGCGTGTGTGCCATGTCGAAGTGATCGGTCTGGTGAACCGTGATCGCGTTGCCCGACGAGATGCAGGCCCCGACACCGCAGGTACCCGCGGTTTCCTCGCTCCACTCGGATCCGATATAGAGCCCGGCGCGTTTGAGCTCGCGGTCGACTTTTTCGTCGCCGATAAAGTCCACCGTCACCCCCTTGGCGTCGGTAAGCAGCAGCACGTAGCCCATCGAGTTCACGCGGCGATAGAGGTCTTCCATGCCGTAGCGGGCGATCGAGAGCAGTTCCTCCGCCTCTTGCTGGTGCTGGCGCAGCCGGGCCTCGGGCAGGATGATGGCCTCACCCTTGTGTTCGGGGTCCAGCTTGTGGTCGTTGAGGCAGCGGAGCCACGAATTGACCACCTCGGGATCGCGCGAGCTGGCGCCACCTTCGGCCACGGTAATGATTTCGCGGACATGGTTTTCAAATGCGCTGGCATCGGACATCGCAGCCCCCTCCCCAGGCGGCATCTTCGGGCTCGGGTTGTCTTGGGTGCCAACCCGGGCCGTCGCGGACGCGCGTGTTTACCAAATTCGCGGCGAAAATGCGAGTTATGCCTTGGTATGCGTGCGGTGCTGGCGGTGTCTCGCGTGGCCGATCGTCGGGGCGGCCGGCCACGCAGGGCAAAGCGGGTCAGAGCAGGTCCCGGATCAGGTCGTTGACCTTGGCGGCCTGCTCCATCTGGACCATGTGCCCGGCGGCGTTGACAACGGTGACCCTGGCGCTGGCAATCGCACCGGCGTGGGTTTGCGGGATGACGGCATCCTCGGCGCCCCAGATGACCTGACAGGGAAGATCAGCGGCCTCCAGAGCCCCGGCGATGCTTTCGATCTGCTTGCCGTCGCTGAAAAGGCTGGCGTTCAGCTCTTCGAGAAAGCTCTGCACGCCGTCCAGACGCTTGTATTTCAGCAGATCGTCCACCATGGCGCGGTTCACCAGGCTTTGGTCGGCGAAAAGGTGCTGCAGTTTCGGCTTTAGTTCCCGCCGTGTGGCGGCCGCGACGAAACCGTCGAGATAGTCGCGATTGATTTCTTCGCCCAGGCCGGCTGAGCAGATCAGCGTCAGCGATGCCACCCGGCCCCCGTGATCGCTGGCGATCCGGCCCGAGACAAGCCCGCCCATGGAATGGCCGACCAGATGGGCCTTGTCGATCTCGGCATGATCCATGAAGGCCAGCACCGTGTCGGTCATCGCCTGCAGCCCCGGATTGTCGACCGCCTTGATCGACTGGCCATGACCGGGCAGGTCGATGGCATAGACGGGGGCGGCCTCGGCAATGGCGTCGATGTTGAACAGCCAGTTGTCCAGATCGCCGCCAAACCCGTGGATCAGCAGCACCGGCACGCCGTCCCCCTTGCGCTCGGCATAGCGGATGCGTCCGATGGGCAGATCGGCGAACTCATAAGCCGGGCCGGTGTCCTCTTCCTCTTCGACTTCGGGAACTTCGAAGGCGCTGATATAGGCGTCGATCTCGGCGTCGCTGACGCTTTCGGGCGCCATGACGCCGAGCAGGGCGCGGACGGGATAGACCTCGCCCGCCTGCCCGACGCGCCGCCGCAGCAGGCCGCCATCGGCGGCCTCGACGACATTGGCGATCTTGTCGGTTTCGACATCCATGATCTCATCCCCCGGAGAGATCTCGGTGCCTTCCTCGACATGCCATTCCGACAGGGTGCCCTCCTGCATGGAGAGCCCCCATTTCGGCATGATGATCGGTGTGATCAGATCACTCATTCCCGTCACGCCTCCATCGTCTTGCGGGCCGCATCCGCGATCCGGTCGGGCGACGGGATGTAGAGATCTTCGAGCGAGGGTGAGAACGGCACCGGGGCGTGTGGCGCGGTGACCATCCGGATCGGTGCCTTGAGCGCCGAGAACGCATCCTGCGCCACGCCCGCCGACACATCCGAGGCAATCGAGCAGCGCGGGTTGGCCTCGTCGACGCAGACCAGCCGCCCGGTTTCCTCGACGCTTTCGATGACGGTGTCCATGTCGATGGGGGACAGGGTGCGCAGGTCGATCACCTCGGCCTCGATGCCTTCGCCCTTGAGCGTGTCCGCCGCCGCCAGCGAGTTGGGCACCATCAGCCCGTAGGCGACGATGGTCACGTCCGAGCCTTCGCGGGCCACGTTGGCCTCGCCAAAGGGGATGGCATAGGATTCCTCGGGCACATCGCATTCCGAGGCGTAGAGGTTCTTGTGTTCGAGGAAGATCACCGGATCGTTGTCCCGGATCGACTGGATCAGCAGCCCCTTGGTGTCATAGGCGTTTGACGGGCAGACGACCTTGAGCCCGGGAACGTGGGTGAAGATCGGGGTCAGCATCTGGCTGTGTTGCGCGGCGGCGCGAAAGCCTGCGCCGCACATGGCCCGGATCACCACCGGCGTTTCCGCCTTGCCGCCGAACATGTAGCGGAACTTGGCGGCCTGATTGTAGATCTGGTCCAGACAGACCCCCATGAAGTCGATGAACATCAGTTCCGCCACCGGGCGCAGGCCGCAGGTGGCGGCGCCGATTGCGGCGCCCACATAGGCGCTTTCCGACAGCGGGGTGTCGATCATCTGATTGGGGTGCTTGTGATAGAGCCCTTTCGAGACCCCCAGAACACCGCCCCAGGCGTCGTCCTCGCCGGGGGAGCCGGTACCGCCGACGATATCCTCGCCCATCATGATGACGGTCGGGTCGCGGGTCATTTCCTGATCGAGCGCTTCGTTGATTGCGTCTTTCATGCTGAGTGTACGTGCCATCTGTTTTCTCCTTTCGTCCCGAACGTATCAGTAGGCCACGTACACGTCGGTGGTGAGCTGTGTGGGGCCGGGTAGAGGCGCGGCAATCGCCTCATCGACCGCCTCATCGATCAGGGCCAGAACCTCGTCATCGATGGCGTTCAGCTCGGCGTCGCTGATCACGCCGGACTCGGTCACCTTGGCGCGGAACAGCTTGATGCAATCGTTGTTCTTGCGGTTTTCCTCGTTTTCGCCGGGCGCGCGATAGGTCTGTGCGTCGCCTTCGAAATGGCCGAAGAAGCGGATCATCTTGCATTCCATCAGCGTCGGTCCGCCGCCCTCGCGGGCGCGCCGGATAATCTCGCCAGCGGCCTCGTAGACCGCGAAGAAATCGAGCCCGTCCACGGTGATGCCCGGCATGCCGAACCCCGTGGCCCGGTCGACATAGGAATCCGACGCCACCGCATAATCGACCGAGGTCGATTCCGCGTATCCGTTGTTTTCCACGACAAAAATCGCCGGCAGGTTCCAGATCGCGGCCAGGTTCATGGATTCCAGAACCGTGCCCTGGTTCGACGCGCCGTCGCCGAAGAAGGTGATCCCGACGCCATCATGGCCCAGCTTTTGCGCGGCCAGTGCCGCCCCGCATACCAGGGGAGCGCCAGCGCCCAGAATGCCGTTGGCGCCCATCATGCCCTTGGACAGATCGGCAATATGCATCGACCCGCCCTTGCCCGCGCACGAGCCGCTGGTCTTGCCGTAGATCTCGGCCATCATCTCTTTCACGCTGACGCCCTTGGCGATGCAGTGGCCATGGCCGCGATGGGTCGAGGCGATACGGTCGTGATCCTGCAGGTGCATCATGATGCCGACGCCCGCGGCCTCTTCCCCGGCATAGAGATGCACGAACCCGGGAATGTCGCCGCGACCGAAATCGACATGCAGGCGCTCTTCGAATTCGCGGATGGTCTTCATTCGCCGATAGGCTTCGAGGAGCCCGTCTTTTTCCAGTGGGAATGGATTGTTGCTCATGTTGTCCTCCCGTGTGGTTGAGCAATTTGGGGACAGACTTGTGCCCCGTTGGTCAACAGCCCGTGCCGCGCGGCATAGGCCATGCATTCGGGTATGTTGATGGTGCGGAACGCGTCGACCTGAAGCCGGATGCTGACCTCGTCGATTTCGCTGAAGGTCATCTCGCGCTCGCCATCCAGCGCGATCGATCCGGCGGACACGCTGGGCATGTATATCTGGTCGGGCAGGATGGTCTCGACCCCGCCGATGCCCACCGCCTCGATCAATCCGGGCGCGATGGGCGCGTTGATGGTGTGGCGCGCGCCGTCGAGAGGCCGCAATTGGATGCGCCGCCCCTCGGGGTCATCGCGTCTGAGCGGTGCCAGCAACCCCACGATCGAGGACATGCCGATCCCGTCCGGTGCGCCGAACGTGGTGAAGAGGTCGCGGAAGTTCTCGGTCTTCCAGATCGCGCGGGCGCCGACAAAGCGTTCGGCGACCACGGCCACATCGACCAGCGCAATCTCGCGCTGGTCGTTCACCTTTACCTCAAGCCGCTTGTTGTAGGTAAAGGCATGGGCGCAGGGGATTTGCCGCGTGACGGCCAGCCCGACGGCCAGTCCGGTGATCGTGGGTTCCCGCATTTCCGGGAAGGCGTTGTTGGTGCCGGTTGAAACCCCGGACACCGGGATGTTGCCGCATTCCGAGACCACCACCCGGTTGGTGCCGTCGCCGCCCAGCACCACAATCGCGCCGACCTCGGCTTCGCGCATCATGCGTGCCGCCCGCGCGCTGTCGTCGGAGGTGCAGGTCACCGGCATGTCCAGGTAGGAGACCTGCGGAAACCGGGCCTCGCCCACCTTGGCCTCGCGCTTGATCGTGCGCATGAGCTGCGTGCGGATGCCGCCGTTTTCGGGCATGATCAGGACATCCCGGACCCCTGCAGTGAAGAGCCCCGTCAGCAGACGCAGAACGATATTGGCGCGGTCGTTGATCGGCAGATTGCCGGCATGCGAGACGATCCGGCGGATGTCCCGGGCGGAGACAGGGTTGGCGATAATGCCCACTTTTGACACGGCAAGCTCTCCCACTTACCGTACACAAGCAACAACTGTGCCAAAGTGTGGTCGGTCGTTGATGTGTGTCATTTGGTGCGGGCAGTATCTATTTGTTTTAATGGGATAAAAGTGCGTTGCGTCAGGTTCAGCAGCAGGTCACACAGCAGAAACTGGCGCTGTCGCAGGCAATGCGCACGTCTCTGAACCTGCTGCAGATGGACCCGGGCGAGATATCAGCGAAAATCGCGGCAGAAGCCCGGCGCAACCCGTTTCTGCGCATCGGGTCCGGTCATGGGTCTTCAGGCCGTGCGGCAAATACCTACGACCAGCTTGCGCAATCTGAAAGCGCGGCGCAGATGCTGTTGCGGCAGATCGGCTTGATCCGTTTGGGTAAGGATGAAGCGCGTGTGGCGCGCGATCTGGTGCATTGTCTGGATCGGCGCGGGTTTCTGACCGACAGCCCGGACGAGCTTTGCCGGTATCTGTCGGTGGATGAGGCGACGCTGCACAAGACCATTGCCAGGCTGCAATCATCCGTGGAACCGATAGGGGTTTTCGCGCGCTCTTTGTCTGAGTGTTTTGAGTTGCAGTTGATCGAGCGAAATCGGTTCGATCCGGTAATTGCGAAGTTACTCGACCACCTCGATCTGGTGGCCGCACGCGATGTCGATGCGATCTGCGCGCTCTGCGAGGTGGACCGGGAAGATGCGGTTGAAATGCTGTACGACATTCGGGCGCTGAACCCGGCCCCGCTTTGCATCCTGGAAACGGAGGTTGATCCGGTGCGGGGGCCGGATCTGATAATCCGACTGGATGCAGGGCGAGAGATCACCGTCAGTCTCAATCCCGAGGCGCTGCCGGACATACAGGTGGACGACCCGTTCTTTTCGCTTCTGCGAGGCACAGAACCCGATGGCGCAGCGCTGAGATATTACAAGGACTGTCATGGTTCCGCGACCGCGCTGATCACCGCCTTGGAAAAGCGGGCCAACACACTGCTGCGGATTGGCGGGCATATCGCCGGGGTTCAGAAACGCTTTCTGATCACCGGTCGCCCGTCAGATCGTGCGCCGTTGACGATGGAGGGTACAGCGCAAGCGCTTGGGCTGCACAAGAGTACGATCAGCCGGGCGATGGCGGGATGTCTGGTGCAATCCCCCCACGGCATTTTACCAGCCGAGACGTTCTTTGTCCGGCCCTTCAACGCGGAAAGCTCCAGCAAAACCAGAGAGCAGATATTGAAGCGGCTGGACTTGTTGATCCGGACGGAAGACAAGGCCAGCCCTCTGTCCGATCAATCCCTGGCCCGGCTTATGGGCCGTGGAAATATGGTGATATCCCGACGCACTGTGGCCAAGTACCGTGCAGCACTTGGCCACCCAAGCGCGTCCGGACGGCGTATGCGTTCCGGCGGGCCGACGGGCAAACCGCCCAACTTCGACCGTATCTGTTGATGTGGCGGCATGGGAAAACGCCTGCCGTTACACCACGACATTCACCGTGGTCTCGGGCCCGTTCTTGCCTGCGGAGAACTCCATGGAGACCGATGCGGCCTGTTTTGCAGACATGCGGCGGTAGAGGCCGTCGCGGTTATTCTCCGGGTGATCCTTGAGATAGAACTGGGTGGTCAGAAGCTCTCGCCTCCCGTCGAATATCTTAACATGTATATGCGGCGTGCGGCCCGGGTAGCGCGCCGGTTTGATGGTTCGGAAGCTGTAGTTTCCGTCATCATCGGTAATGTCGTGGCCGAAGCCCTGAAAGCCCTGATCATAGGCGACGGAGCGATTGTCGCCCGGGTGGAGATACTTGCCGTTCATGTCGCATTGCCAGATTTCAATGCGATGCCCGGCAAGGGGGGCGCCGGCCTTGTTCGTGACCTTGCCCTTCAGGATGATCACTTCACCTCCGGCTTCCCGGACGAGACCGGCGATTTTGACCAGATCATTGTCCACATCCTTCATGCGCATGGATGGCCTTGGGTAAAACGGCCCTTCGGCGGCGCTGGGGGTCAGACCTGCGGCATCTGCCCTGCGTGGGAGGAACAGCCCTCCGACGAGTGCCGTAAATCCAAGAATTGTATGTCGACGCGTCCGGTTGCTGGGTTTCATCACACCCCCCTTTCGTCAGAGGTAGTCAGTTGCCTGACGATGGCAATGCACTCCCCGGATCTTGCGTTCATATCGGCGTTGCGATGCGGCCCGTCAGAGTTGCCCTTTGCGGCAAGCGCAAGTTGTTGGGCGAGGGCCCCAGAGCGGGCGGGATGGTCGTAGGCGTTGTGATGCCAAAGGTGGTGCGCAGTCGTTGTATGCGGCAGGTCGGGCATCTATCGTGCGGTTTGAAGGAGGACCGCCATGTTCACCCGGCGCTGCTTTGTCTCTGCCCTGATGGCCATCTGCCTGCCCCTGTCGGCGGCGGCGCAGGAGGTTGCCACCGCGCCCGCCGCGCTTGGGGATGGCTGGGCGGTTGCGGAGCCTGCCGAGGCCGGGCTTGATCCGGACGCTCTTGCCGCCCTGGTCGAGAAAGTCGATGGCGGCGGGATGCCGAATGTCCATGCTGTCCTGATCGAACACAAGGGCCGGTTGGTTTTCGAACGCTACTGGCCGGGCGAGGATGAAAACTGGGGCCAGCCTCTCGGCCGCATCGAGCACGGCCCCACGACCCAGCACGATCTGCGCTCAGTCACCAAAAGCGTGACCTCGGTGCTTCTGGGCATTGCGCTGGGCGAAACGGCCGACGCGGCGCTCGCCCGCCCGATTGCCAGTTTCTTCCCGGATCGGGAAGGTTTCGGCGCCGGGCTGGACGCTGTGACGTTGCACGATGTGCTGACCATGACGGCCGGGCTTGAATGGAACGAGATGGCGGTTCCCTATACGGACAGCCGAAATGATGAGATCCGGCTCTACATGACCGACGATCCCATCGGTCTGGTGTTGGCCCGCGCGGTGTGCGATGCGCCCGGCAGCCAGTGGTATTACAATGCCGGGCTGACCCAGCTTACCGCCGGTGTCATCGAGAACCTTACCGGGGAACCGCTGGACACATTTGCCGAGGAGGTTCTTTTCAGCCCGCTTGGCATTACCGACTATACCTGGCACCGGTCGATGAACTGGTCGCCCGACAGCTCTCCCAGCGCGGCGTCTGGCCTGCGTTTGCGGGCGCGGGACCTTGCCAAGATCGGCTCGCTCATTCTGAATGATGGCAAATGGCAGGGGCGCCAGGTGGTGCCTGCGGACTGGGTTGCGGCCTCGACCACCCGCCATGTCCAGGACAATCCGTGGGGGCCGCCGGGCGTCTATGGGTATGGCTATTTCTGGTATCCCGGTATGCTGAGGGGCGGGCAGAGGGTGATCCGCGCGGTCGGGAACGGCGATCAGCGGATTTTCGTGCTGCCTGATGCCGAATTGGCGATCACGGTTTTCGCCGGTAATTACAACGATTTCAGTCACTTGGTCGGCGAGCGGATCATGGGACAGATCATCGACGCGCTGCAGTGATCCAAACCGCGCCTGTCGTGTGGCCCGCATGTCGTTTGAGACATTCTGTTTCGAGAACGTGGTTTTCGCGCTGCGGGCAGCCGTTATCCGGCGCCGGAACGAGGGCCGGGCGGTTGCGCTACGGGTGATCCGTGAGCGGCGCCAGCCCTTCGATGAAAGCGCTGAAGCCGTTTGCCACGAAACCCAGCGTGGGTGTGTCGAAATCCACCCACAGGCTTTCGTCGGACCAGTGCCATACCCGTCCTGTAACGGGCGCGAGTTCGAGAACCAGCAGGGAATGGCCGTCATAGGTTCCGGCAAGCGGCATGGCGCGGGCGAGACGGGGAGACAAACCGGGCAGGGCCTCGGTCAGCTCATGTTCGGTGTATTTCATCTGTCCGGGCTGGATCAGGCTGCCCAGATCATCCTCTTGCGTGACCTGGCGATGCCCGAGGTCGTGCAAATGGGTAAAGCGGGACGCGGCATCGAGCGGCCATGAGGGAAAGCCATAGGTCGCGACGAAGTTCAGGTAGTCGTCGGGCAGCGCATCACCGGCCCTGGTCCGAAGCTGTGATATCTCTTCGCGCGTTGCCGGGGTGATGCCGTCCGCAGTCCAGGCGGCGCGCGTTTTCTTGTCGATCTGCATTTTTACGCCTCTCAGCCCCCTCTGGCTATCGCTACAGGTTTCGGTCGCTGGGCGGGAGGGGGTCTGGCAGGCAACAATGGCTTCAGATCGGCCCGTGGATGAAGACAAGCGCCGGTGTCTGCGCTGTGATCACGGGGTGCGGCAGGCCGGATTTGGCAAACTGGTAGGCGCCGGCACCGAACTCGCGGGATCCGACCTTGAGCGTTCCTTCTAGAACCACGCAATGCTCGTCGCCGGGGTGGTCGTGTTCCGGCAGGCGCGCGCCTTCTGCCAGTTCCAGAAAATAGCTGATCCGGCCGGATGCCGCATCGGTATGCACGATCTTGCGCCGCAGACCTTCGCCGATTTCCTCCCATATACCTTCCCCGCGATCGACGGTCCGAATTCCGGGCGCGGTTTCGATCTGCTGTGCAATTGATTGCCAAAGCGAAGCCGGTGGCGGCTGCGTCTCACCGGTTTCGAGCGGCAGGAGGCGGTCCGCCCAAGCCAGCACTTCCTTCTGGAACGCGTCATCCGGCTGCTCGGGCGCGTCTGTCAGCCCGAGGAAATAGGAGGCGGCATCGGGCGGCAGGTCGTCGTCAGATGGGTCGTTGGTATCGTTCATCGTGACAGACACTCCCTTAGTGATGCAAGACCACGCCGCAGCTGGCTTTTCAATGTTCCGAGCGGCATGTCGAGCCTGGCGCTGAGCTCGCTATGGGTCATGCCGTAGAGATAGGCCAGACGGATCGCGGTTCGAACATGCGCCGACAGCTCGGCGAGGCATTGTTCGAGGGCCAGGCGTTCCTCGGGCGTTGTGTCTGCGGACCGGTAATCGCCCTCGGGCAAGAGGGTCAGTTCCCGGTGCAGCCACGGGCTTGCCCGCAGGCGGTCGATGGCGCGCCGCCGGACGATGGTGCAGATCCAGCCGAGCGCCGAGCCCGCCTCGGGCCGAAAGCGATCCGCGCTGTGCCAGATCGAGACGAAGGCGTCGTGCACGGCCTCTTCGGCCAGATCGTTGCGGGGCAGTATCCGCCGCGCGATGACAAGCTGACGGGAAACGGTGCGGTCATAGAGCGCCCGGAACGCCTCGGGATCACGTGCGGCCGTTCGGCTCAGCAGCTCCTCAATTGTCGTGTGCATCAGACGGCCATTCTCTCATCGGCGGCGACCGGAATACTAGGCCGTATCTCTGAAAATGGCCAGATTGCGGGCCACACCCCGGCCAGAGACCGGGGTGCAGCAGTACCACGAAAGCGGCTTATTTCCGGCACCGGAAGATGAAGCGCCGGGCGGTGCGGAAGGGGTTGTTGGCGTCGCCGATCAGGGTCGCGCGCTCATTGGTCATGCCAAGCGCACGGGGCCTGCATCCGGGACCGCAGCGGCGCGCGGCCTCCATGAAGGCATTGCGCATCGCATCGGCGAGGGCCGCCTGTTCGGTCACGCCGCTTCCGCCGACGATGATCCGGAATTCCCCTTTTGCGGCGCACGGGTCAACCGGCGCGGCAGGTGCCGGAGGCGCAGGTGGCGCACCGGGTGTGACCGCGCCGCCGGGTTGCGAGCCGCCGGGTTGGGAACCGCCGGGAAGCTTGGTACCGCCCTGTCCGCGCCGGTCGATCAGAACCAGGATATTCACGATGGTGATGACCAGCGCCTCGGCATCGCGGCGGCGCAGCAGGATGACCACGATCACCAGAATGATGATCACCTTGATCATGGTCGGCGGGTGCAGCCCGACCTCGGCCAGGGGCACGCCGAACGAGGTCAGGCATTCCACCAGTTCGGCCCGTTCAGGCGATGATTTCACCTTCGTGGCGGATGGCGTCAGTTCCAGAACCCGAAAGAGCCGGTCTTCGTTCTGTCCCAGGAAGCCCATCATGACAGCCAGATCGTCCATGTCGGGCAGGGACACGGCGCCGCTGGCCGCGTCGTCGGAGAAGACCTGTACGAGCGTTCCAAGCGTGTCGACCGCGGGCGCGATGCGGTCTTCGATGTCCGCCAGCGCCCCGTCATCGGGTTTGGCGGGCCGCGCCAGCCGGTCGTTGAACGCGCCCACCGCGGCCGAGAGCCTTTCGGCGGCGACAGTAACCCCGACATCGCTGTCATCGTCGAAGGACAACAGTTTGAGCGCCTGAGAGAATTTGGTCGCGTGCTTGCACAGCGCCGTGATCGACGGTGGCACGACGGCGTCGGTTTCAATGGTCATCTTCAATTCCTTTCTCAAAAAATGAAGCGTTTCTGGACGCTCCACTTACTGGATCGGAAGAAACTGACCGGCGGATGCGGGAATAACGGAAACGTTACCCGAGAGCTGCCAAACCGGTCTGGGCGGGGCTCAAGGATTGTGGCCGGAGGGGTTGAGGCTGCTTTCGGAGCGGCGGTTGTGCAGTTCGGCGGCCCCGGGCACTGCAACGGAGAACAGGATATAGGCGATATAGGGGATTGAGGGCACCAGCAGCCATGGCAGAATTGACGTCAATGCGCCGATATCGGTGGACCAAAGCGCCCCCGTCATGACCACGGAAGGTAGCAGCAGCAGGAGGGCGCCCCACCAGGTGAGACAACGTGCGCCCTCGATCGCCTTGCCGATCACGATGCCTGCGGCCAGTGCTGTAAGCGAGACGAGCCAGATGGTGATGAAATCGGTGTAGAACACCTCGCCATACGCGCCGAGTGTGAAGCTTATGCGCCAGGTTGCCAGGGTGAGGCCGATACATGCGATGAAGAACGTACCGGCCTCGTCGCCCTTGACGCGGTCAGTCATAGCTGAGCGACAGGGCTTCCGTTGTCGGCAGCGATTGGCAGGTCAGGATCGCCCCTTTTGCGATGTCCGCGTCCTCGAGCGCGATGCGGGCGCGCATGTGGACATCGCCTTTGGTCAGCTTGGCGCGGCAGGCGCCGCAGACCCCGGACTGGCAGGAGAAAGGTGGTTTCAGGCCAGCGGATTTGGCTGCGTCGAGAACCGTTTGCCCCTTGGCCACGTCGATTGAATGCCGGGCGCCGCCGAGCGTGATTTCTGCCGTTGCACCCATGCCTTCAACGCTGGTGTCAAGCTCTGCCGCGCCGCCGTAGCTTTCCATGTGAATGCGGCTGGCCGGTACGTCGAGTGACATCAGCGCGGCCTTGACCGCCTTGTTCATCCCGCCCGGCCCGCAGATGTAATACTGCGCGTCCTGCGCATAGGGCGGGTTCTCGGCGATCAGTGCCTCGATCACGGGTTTGTCGATGATGCCTTTGCGCCAGTAATCGGCTGAGGACCAGAAGCCGGGTTTGGAAAAGACGTGATGGACCGTCATCCGTTCGGGGTTGGTTGCCCAGACGGCGTTCAGCTCATCCTGCAGCAGAATGGATTTTTCGTTGCTGTTGCCATAGGCCAGATGCGCGACGGAGTTGGGTTCCGCCGCCATGACCGAGCTGAGCATTGCATAAAGCGGTGTGATGCCCGAGCCCGCGCCAAAGAAGTAATGTGTGCGGCGCGCCGTTGCGCCGGGATCGAGGCAGAACCCGCCAAAGGGCGGCATCACGTCGATTACGTCGCCCTTTCGCACATTGTCGTTGATGTGGTTGCTGACCACGCCGTCCCGGACCCGCTTCACGGTGATCCGCAGCGGGTCGCCGGTGAAGGGCGAGGAAGAGATCGAATAGCTGCGGCGCTGTTCCTCTCCGTTCACCATGAAGCGGAACGACAGGTGCTGGCCGGGCCGCCAGGCGAAGGTTTCACGCAGGGCGTCGGGCACGTCGAACATGACGGTCCTGGCCATGCCGCCGATTTCCTCGCTTGTGTCCAGAACGGTCAGCGGATGGAAATTGCGCGGGTTCATCTGGCGCCTCCCAACCATTCCAGAACGACCTTCTGGTGATCGATCACGGGGCTTTCGCCAACGGCGGCGGGGCCGACCTCAAAATAGGGAGACTTCAGTGATTTCTGCTGTTGTTCGCAGGCAAAGATGTCCTCGCCGGTGAAGTCGCCCGCGACCATCGGGTCGTCCTCGCTCATGGCGTCATGGTCTTCGTACTTTCCGCTGAGGCCGAATTTGGTCCAGAAGTTCGAGGACCGCATTTCCTGCTTGGCAAACTCCCAACCCGAGCTGTTCGATACCCGCCCCCGGTTGCTGACGCGGGTCAGTTCGGGGCCGAGCGGCTCGACGATGAAGATGTTCCAGCCGTCCTCGGACCCGGCCAGCCCGATCCCCGGGAACAGCATCGGTACCCAGGCGCCGTTCATGTCCTCGGGGATCACCCGTGGCGCAATCAGCTTGCTTTCCTGATCCTTCAGGAATGCCTCGACCGGCGGCTCCCAGAACATGTAGTGAGGGCCTTCCCAGTGGTATTTCGCTGCCTTGTGGTCATACATCTGCAGCGTGTTCGAATGCAGGTGGCTCAGGTGGTAGACGTCGACGTAATTCTCGACCACCACCTTCCAGTTGGCCTTGATCTCGTAGCTGTTGTTCAGCTCTTCATACTCGACCAACTCTTCGGGAATATGAGGGCCGATATGCGGCTCTGCCGGCCCGAACCATTCGGCGACGGAGGGCGCGTCGGGGTCGGGATGCACAAAGATCATCGACTTCCAGATGTCGACCTTGGCGGGTTTGAGGCCCAGGCAGGATTTGTCGACCTGACCGAATTCTTCCTGTTCTTCAGGCACCGACACCAAGTTGCCTTCCAGATCATAGGTCCAGTCGTGATAGGGGCAGGTCAGCGCCTTTTGCGTCTTGCCGACCGCGCGGATCAGCTGTGTGCCCCGGTGGCGGCAGATGTTGTGAAACGCACGCAGGCGGCGGTCGCGGCCCATCACGATGAAGATGTTGTTCAGACCGGCCTGAACGGTGATGTACTGACCGGGTTCGCTGACATCCTCCATGAACCCGGCATAGCGCCAGGTTTTCGAAAAGATGTCGCGCATTTCGCGATCGAACCACTCCTGCGAGGTATAGGCCTCGACAGGCAGCAGGTGCAGCATTCGGGTCATTCGGGTCATTCGGGTACTCCTAAGATTGGTGTCAGCCCCAACCGGGCAGAAAATCGGCCATCACCAGCAGGATGCCGAAGACGGTCCAGGCGATCAGGATCAGCCAGTACAGGACCGGGTCTTCTTCCCGCGTTACGTCCGACAACAGGAACGCGTAGCCCGTGTGGTAACTCTGGACCGTCCAGTAGAGGAACAGGAGCCCCCAGAGGGACTGATAGCCAAGGGCTGTGGTGATCATCAGCGCGGCGAAGGCGATGTAGTTGAGTGCGCGGATCTGCGTCATGAGCGAGCGTCCAACCCTTTCAGCAGGTTACGCGCGAGGGCGTACGCGGTTTGCGTCCAGTCCTGCGGCATGTTCAGCGGCGCCAGAGACGCCACGTTCAGATACAGCGCGATGATGCCATGGGCCGCGGCGTCGACGGCGGGATGGTCGACTTGCGGGTAGTCCCTGCGCAGCACTGCGGTGATCGCGGCCTCGAAGCCCAGCAGGGACTCGCGGCAGGCGGCGCGCAGGTCCGCGTCTTCGGAAGCGCGCGCCGTCAGAGCTGCAAACGCCAGCACCATGTCCGGGGACGACCCGGCGGTGTCGGAAAACAGAAAATCGACCAACGCCGCGCCGGGTTTGTCCTCGGGCAGGGCGGCGATCAGCGCCTCGGTCTGTTCGGCAAAGCTCTGCAGCACATAGTTCTGCAGTGCTGCAATCATCTCTTCGCGATTGCCCAGATGATGCCGGATCAGCGGACGGGTCAGCCCGGCCTCGGCTGCGATCTGGGTCAGAGAGGCGCCCTCCAACCCGAAGCGTGCCACACATCGCACCAGCGCCTGCATGACCTGCGCATAGCGTTCGTCACGGTTTGAAGGACGCCCAACCATGTCAGTTCCGGTATTTCAGCCGCAATGTCGATACAGCCACCTCGCCGATGGTGACTGCCGCATCCTCGAATTTCGATGGCAAGCCGCGGCGTCCCATGGCGGCAAAGGTGGCGCATCCAGTGGCAGCAAGGGCCGCCATTACGGTGAGTTTTAAAGATCGCATCAGGCCACCTTAAGTTGTCATATGTGACAGTATTTAGGTTGGCAGGCATTAATTGTCAATAATGACAGTTTAAGATTTCGACAGCGATCTCTACGCTAAACGGCTGTTGCCGTGACCGACGCATGGCACCGCTCTGCCATTTTTTCGGGATGGAAGGTCAGCCCCTCAAACAATGCCTGTGCCCAGTGCAAAGCCCCGGAGGTCAGCAGGAACACCTCGGGCACGATCACCCATTCTCCGATCCAGGCGCCGCCGGACCTTTCGTGTTCGTGCAGGGTGAACTCTCCGATCTGTTCGGCTTTCTGTCGGCCGAGACGGGACACCGCCTCCATGAACTCGGAGGCCCGCTGATTGCGCTTGTGGTGCATGGAGGATGAGGCGCCCTTGCCGTTGGCATGCGCTTCCGAAACCTCGGCAATGTCGGACGATGACAGCAGATTTACGTTGTGGGCGATTTTGCAGAGCGAGGCGCAGAGGGCACCGAGCGCGGTCACCACATCCGAAATACCGTCGCGGGCGTTCTGCCAGTGCGGATCGACCGCGCCAAGCTCGAGCCGCGCAGCAACCGCGGCTTTGACCCGTTCTCCTGACCCGTTCTCATAACCGCGCAGATCCCCGACCGGGCCGCCGATTTGTACGTTGAGGCCGCGGCTGGCGGCCTGTTCCAACGCCTCAAGGCGCCGCGCCAGTTCAGAGTGCCACACGGCCAGTTTGGTTGCCAATCTCATGGGGACCGCATGCTGACCGTTGGTGCGCCCCAGGACCATGGTCGATGGATGGGCGCGGATATGGCCGTCCAGCAGATCGATCAGCCGGGCGGCGCCGGTCTCAATTTCCGCAAGGCCAAGTTTCATCTGCATGACGATGGCCGTATCCATGATATCCTGTGTGGTCGCCCTGTGATGCACGTGGCACCCGTGCTCTCCCACCAACGCGCGCAGCTGTTTCACCAGTCCCACGATGGGGCGCCCGACCAGATCCATCTCGGCGGCCAGCGCTTCGGTGTCCAGATCGGAGATGCCCACCGTTTCGACGTCTATGGCCGCGCCCGCGGGGATCAGATTCAGATCGGCCTGACAGCGGGCAAGGACCTGTTCGACCTTGAGCCAGGCGGCGATGGTGGCATGCTCGGACCAGATCCTCCGCATTTCGGCGGAAGAGAAGCAGTTGCGATAGATCCGGTAGTCAAGCATCGCCAAGCCCCCCTTCGGCGATCCGGCGTTCTTTCATGATCGACCGGATACGCAAGCCCATGGCGACAAGCCCGAGCAACAGGAAACCGGCGGCGATGGGACGTTCGATGAAGATAAGCGCGCCGCCATCGGACATCAGCAATGCCTGACGGAACGTTTCCTCGGCCCCTTTGGCCAGCACGAACGAGATCACGAAGGCCGCGACGTTGAAGTCGAACTTGCGCATCAGCCAGCCCACGAAACCGGCGACGGTCATGACGGTCACGTCGAACATCGACCCTCGGGCGGAATAAGCGGCGACAAAGGCGGTTATGAAGATCAGCGGGTAGAGCACGTTGACCGGAACCTTCAGGATCAGGCGCGCGACCTGCGTGGCGCCGAAATAGCCGATGATCCCGTAAGCGAAGATCCCCAACATCCCGCAGGCAAAGAGCTGATAGACCAGTTCCTTGTCCGTGAGGAACAGGGTGGGACCGACCTGAATACCGTGGATCAGGAAGACGCCCAGCAGGATGGCCCCGATGGTCGAGCCCGGGATACCGAGGGTCAGAAGCGGCGCCATCGACGGACCGGACACCGCGTTGTTGGCAGCCTCGGGCGCGGCAACGCCCTCTAACGCGCCCTTGCCCCATTGCTCGGCGTTCTTGGCGCGTCGCTTGCCTTCGCCGTAGGAGATGAAGGCCGCGATGGCCGAGCCGAGGCCCGGCAGAACGCCGATCCCGGCCCCGATGAATCCGCCCCGGACGGCGTGTGGGATGCAGGGTTTGTATTCTTCGTAACTCAGGCTGTGCCCGGTGGGATCGCTTTCGTTTTCCCGGACCTCGCCTTTTGCCTTCTTGCGCTCTTCGAGTTGGGCAAAGACCTCGCCCAGCACGAAGACACCGATCATGAGCGGGACCAGGCCGATGCCGTTCGACAGCTCGAATGAGCCGAACGTGTACCGTTCCTCGCTGGAGATCGGGTCGAGGCCGACCATGGCCACGAGGATGCCGAGCAGGGCCGAGATCAGGCCCTTGGTGACCGATTTGCCGATCACCGACCCGATCACCACGAAGGCCGCAAAATAGATGGCGAAGGTCTCGGGCGGGCCGAGCTTGAGCGCGATGGCGGCGATGAAGCCGACGCCGATCACAAGCATGACATCACCCATGAAGTCACCGATGACCGACGAGATCGTGGCGACCTTCATCGCCTTGCCGGCTTTGCCGGCGCGGGCCAGTGGATAGCCATCGATCTGCGTCGCGGCACTTGCCGCCGTTCCGGGTGTGTTGAACAGGATGGCCGCAACGGAGCCGCCATAGCGCCCGGATTTGCCGATCACATAGAGGAACGCCAGCGCAAACAGCGGCGACATGTAGAAGGTGATGGGCAGGAGCATCGCGATGGCCGCAGAGGCGGTGAGGCCGGGCGTGGCGCCGACGATCATGCCGACGGCAGCCGCCAGAACGATGGCGAACAAAAGCGTCGGATCGGTGATGACCGACAGAAGGGCGGGAAAGATCTCCATTGGGTTTACCCCCGGAACCAGTCGAGCAGGTCGAACACCTCGCCATAGGGCGGGAAGACGCCGAGCAGCTCGAAGAAGATGATGTGGAAGATGAGCGGGCAGGCGATCATGGATACGGCCAGCCCGATCCAGTTGCGGACGCCGAAGATGTAGAGGACCACGGGTGCAACGATGGCCGTGGGCAGGACATAGCCAAACCAGCGGAAGGATTGCTGATAGATCAGCGCAACCGCGAACAGGATCAGGATATCCAGCGCGCCGGTGTCACGCTCTTGGGCGATGTCGGGGCCTGTCTGCGTGGCGCGGAGCCCGCTGAGCAGTACCAGGCCGGACAGCACCAGCAGGGCAACCGAGGCCGCGAAGGGCACGATCCCGGCCCAGGTGTCGCCGGGGCTTGCGGCAGGTACTTGCCAGGCGCCCCAGATCGCGATCAGAGACAATAGCGCGAGTACAATTCCTTCGACCATATCCCGCATGGAATCCTCCTTCGGAAATACTTGAGATGAGAGGGTTGGGCCGGCGCTGATGCCGGCCCAACCATCACCCGGCTCAGTTGTTCAGGGTCTCAACCAACGGAGCGGCATCCGCTTTCATCGCTGCCAGTGCGGCCTTGGCGTCGGCCCCACTTGCATAGACCGGGCCGGTGCCGCGTTCGGCCAGAAGCTCTGCAAATTCGGGCTTGGCGGCAATCTCGGCCAGTGCGGTTTCCATGGTGGAAATGACCTCGGCCGGTGTGCCCTTGGGCGCGAACACGATCACGGGGGACGACACGGCGGCGAATGGAACGCCCAGTTCGCCGAAGGAGGGAACATCGGACATGATGGTGTCCCGGTCGGCGCTGTTGACGGCCAGGGCACGCAGTTGCTCTTCGAAGCCGCGAAGCTGCTGCACTCCGAGGAAGCCGAAATCGGCCTGCTCACCGATCAGGGCCGCACGGGTCGGGCCACCCCCCTTGAATGGGACATCCTGCGCCTCGATCCCGTTATTGGCCAGGAAGCCGAGACCGCCCACATGGTGGAAACCACCGCGACCGGAATGGGCCCAACGCAGTGAACCGGGGTCGGCCTTTGCCGCGTCGATGACATCCTGCACGGTCTGATAGGGGCTGCCCGTCGGCACCATCAGCGAGGTGCGCAGCTGACCGACCTGTGCGACGAAATCAAAGCTGTCCAGCGCGTCGATCTTCGTGTCCCGCGTCATGGTCGAGAGCAGGAAAGATCCGCCCGAGGTCATCATCATCGTGTAACCGTCAGGCCGGGCCCCGACCACCGCATTGGCGCCGTTGAGCCCACCCGAGCCGGGCTTGTTCACGACGACGACGGGAACGTCCAACACGCCTTCTGCAGCGGCAGAGATGGCACGCGCATAGGCGTCGGTACCGCCCCCGGCCTTGTAGGGAACGACCAGGTTGATGGGGCGTTTTGGCCAGCCAGCCGCGTGGCCGGCGGTGGCGGTCGCGACCAGCGCGGCTGCCGCTGTAACAGCACCAAGGAATGCTCTGCGTTTCATTTGGGCTCCTCCAAAAATAGTGACGCAGCCTTTCTAGCAGGCGCTTTCATTGTGATTTCTGCAAATATAGCATCTAATGCTGCAAATTGATAAAGAGTCGAGATCATGAACATCAAAGCGCTCCGGGCCTTCCGCTACGCCTTTTCCGAAGGGTCGGTTGCCGCCGCCTCTGAGGTCATGCATTTAAGCCAACCTGCCATCAGCAGATTGATCAGCGGTCTTGAGGCAGAGCTGAAGCTCAAGCTGTTTGACCGGAGCGGGCGCAGCCTGTCGCCCACCACCGAAGGGATCGCGTTCTACCGGGACGCAGGCCGTATCCTCGACAATCTCGACGAGATTCCCCGCATTGCGGGGGAAATCCGGGCGGGCCGGACCGAAAGCCTGAGGATCGTGACGATGCCCAGGGTCGCCCAGTTTTTGTCCGCGCCTGCCGTGGCGCAGTTCAGTCAGGACTATCCCGATGTCAACGTGACCCTTGATGTGCGGGCGCGTCGCGAGGCTGGAAAATGGCTGGCTGGGCAGGAATACGATATTGGCATCGCGGCCCTGCCGGTCAGCCATCCGGATATTCGGACAACACCGCTGGTCCGGGTCCGGGCATTGGCCATTGTGCCGAAAGATCATCCATTGGCGGATGCGGATAAAGTAACCGCCGATCAGCTTGCCAACGATACCGTCATTCGTCTGATGCACGGGCTGCTGCTGCGCGATCAGCTGGATGACACATTCAATTCGGCAGGCGTGACGCCGCGCAAAACGCACGAAGTGTCCGCATCGCAACTGGCTTGCGCTCTGGTCGCGGAAGGTGCGGGGATCACGATTGCGGATGAGATGGTTGCGCACCTATTTCGGGACCGGGTTTCTGCGGTTCCAATCGAGCCCGAGAGATGGATGACCTTTGGTTTGTTGTTGCCGAAGTCGCAAAAGCCCAACGAGGTGGCAGACCGGTTCAGGGAAATTCTCGCCTTGCATGTCGAGCGCGTGTGCTCGTCAAGCGAAACCATGCACAGCCTGATGCCAAGGCTACCTGGTTGATCCGGCCTCGGTTAGCGGGCGCTCGGGCGGGGAAACTGGCCGCGCTTTATTGACTCATGCTGCACTGGCACAATAGGAGGGGCCGGGCCGGTTGCATGGGGTGACCGGCGCCGATTTTCCCGATGGAGACTGACATGTCTGAACTGCGTGAAACCGCCCTTGCGTCAAAGGCCTGGCCGTTTGAAGAGGCGCGGCGGGTGCTCAAACGCTATCAGAAATCTCCGCCGGAAAAGGGCTATGTGCTGTTTCAGACCGGCTATGGCCCCTCGGGCCTGCCACATATCGGCACATTCGGCGAGGTGGCGCGGACCTCGATGGTGCGTCATGCGTTCGAGCAGCTGAGCGACATTCCGACCAAGCTGATCTGTTTTTCGGACGACATGGACGGGTTCCGCAAGGTGCCCAGCAATGTGCCGATGCAGGAGGAGCTGCAACAGGACCTGCATCTGCCGCTGACCAAGGTGCGCGATCCGTTCGGGACGCATGAGGGCTTTGCCCAGCACAACAATGCGCGGCTTTGTGAATTCCTCGACAGTTTCGGGTTCGAGTATGAGTTCGCCTCGGCGACTGAGTATTACGCCTCGGGCCGGTTCGATGAGATGCTGCTGACCGCGCTCGCGCGGTTCGACAAGATCCAGGAGATCATGTTGCCGACGCTGGGACCGGAGCGGCGCGAGACCTATTCATGCTTCCTGCCTGTTTCGCCCAAGACCGGGCATGTGCTGCAGGTGCCGACGCTGGAGCGCAATGTCGAGAAGGGCACCATCGTCTATCAGGAGCCGGATGGCGAGAAGGTCGAGATCCCGGTCACCGGTGGCAACGTCAAGATGCAGTGGAAGCCGGACTGGGCGATGCGCTGGGCGGCTCTGGGCGTGGATTACGAGATGTCGGGCAAGGACCTGATCGACTCGGTCACGCAGTCGTCCAAGATCTGCCGGGCGCTGGGCAAGCAGCCGCCTGAAAGCTTGAGCTATGAGTTGTTCAATGACGAGTTGGGACAGAAGATTTCCAAGTCGAAAGGCAATGGCCTGTCGATGGAGGAGTGGCTGACCTATGCCGCGCCGGAAAGCCTGTCCTACTTCATGTATCAGAAGCCGAAGACGGCCAAGCGGCTGTATTTCGACGTGATCCCGAAGGCGGTGGACGAGTATCACCAGCAGCTGCGCGGCTATCCGGGGCAGGAGCTGAAGGCGCAGCTCAATAATCCGGTCTGGCACATCCATGGCGGCGAGGTGCCCGAGAGCAATCTGGTGGT
Organism: Ruegeria sp.; assembly: GCF_040830605.1. Classification (GTDB taxonomy): domain Bacteria; phylum Pseudomonadota; class Alphaproteobacteria; order Rhodobacterales; family Rhodobacteraceae; genus Ruegeria. The sequence continues at coordinate 179,924 of NZ_JBFOMD010000008.1, read as the reverse complement.
GCCGTTTGCGATGCTGCTGAACCTGGCCTCGGTTTCCGGGGCAGAGGACAAGGATGCTCTGTGGGGCTTTATCCGCCGCTATGCGCCGGAGGCGAGTGCCGAGACGCATCCCGATCTGGATCAGGCTGCGGGATTTGCGGTGCGGTACTTCAACGATTTCGTGAAACCCACCCGCCAGTTCCGCGCGCCGACCGATCAGGAGCGCGAGGCGCTGGAGGCGCTGAAGGCCGAGTTGCAGGCCTATGACGGGCCGCTCGAGGACGAGGCGCTGCAATCGGTGGTCTATTCCGTCGGGCGTGAGCGGTTCGATCCAATGCGGGCGTGGTTCACGGCGCTTTACGAGGTGCTGCTGGGGGCCAGTCAGGGGCCGCGCTTTGGCGGGTTCATCGCGCTTTATGGCGTGCCCGAGACCATTGCTTTGATCGACAAGGGGCTGGCGGGCGAGTTGGCCTGATTTGACGCCGATCCGCATGGGGCTACCTGACGCCGAGGAGGGAGCCCCATGCGTCATTTGTTTCTTGCCGTGTTTCTGAGCCTTGGTCTGGCGGTGTCCGCGCAGGCCCAGAGCGATGAAATCGAGGCCAATATCCGGGCCCAGATCGAGGCGTTCAAGGCGGATGATTTCGCCACCGCCTTTACCTTTGCCAGCCCGAGCATCCGCGATATTTTCCGCACGCCCGACAATTTTGGGGCGATGGTGCGCAATGGCTATCCGATGGTCTGGCGGCCTGCCGAGGTGGAGTTTCTGGAACTGCGCGAAATCTCCGGCGCGCTGTGGCAGAAGGTGAGGATCACGGATGCGAAAGGCGCGGTTCACGTGCTGGATTACCAGATGATTAATCTGGAAAGCGGCTGGAAAATCAACGGTGTGCAGATACTGGAGGCGCCGGGCGTCGCGGCCTGAGGCAACGCCACCGTGACGGTGCCGTGAGGCGGGCTTAATCCCCTTCCCGTACCCAAGGGCCCGCGTTCGGGTGCGACCCGGACCCGGGAACGGATGCGTCTTGACAGGTGGTCTGCGGCGCGATTGGGAAAGGGATTTGGATGAACAAGGCAATCACCGACGGCATCGTATTCACGCCGCCTGCGTTCAAGAACGGTTTGTCTGTCTGGTCGAGCGGTGACGGCACCGCCGGGTCGGACACCTATGCGGGGTCGGGCATCGCGGCTTATGTGCCGGCGGATGCGGATTTCGGCGGCTGTCTGGAGCTGCAGAAGATCAGCTCGACCCAGAAGCTGCGCTATATGGGGCAGACGCCGCTGCTGCCGGGGTGCTATCTGCAGATCAAAGCGCGGGTCAAGGCGGTCAGCGGGCCGCTGCCGAGCGTGCGCATTGCCGGATGGGCTGGGGGCGCGGGCGATGTGCATGTGGCGGGCCTGACCGAGCAGGGACCGGCGGTTGCACTGACCAATTACGGCGAGGTTTTCGAGGTGACGGCGATTGTCGGCACCGGGCACCGGAACGGTGTGGACATGCCTTGGGGCGCGGCGGCGATCTATGGGCATTTCGGTCTGAACCTGGAGGGGCCGAACGGCTCGGTCGTGCGGATCGACGATATCGAGATCGTCGATGCGACCGGCGTGTTCCTGCGCGACATGATCGGCGTGGTGGATGTGCGCGATTACGGCGCGCGCGGTGACGGGGTGACCGACGACTCGGCGGCGTTCGAGGCTGCCGATCAGGCCGCCGAGGGCCGCAAGGTGCTGGTCCCGGCGGGGACGTATCTGCTGGCCGAGACGGTCAGCATGAGTTCCGAGATCGAGTTCGAGGGCACGGTGACGATGCCCGATGACAAGATGCTGCTGCTGACCAAGAACTACGACCTGCCGACATATATCTCGGCATTCGGTGACGAAGCGCTGGCCTTTCGCAAGGCGTTTCAGGCGCTGTTGAACAACTCGGACCATGAATCGCTGGATCTGGGCGGGCGCAAGGTGGCCGTGACCGGGCCTATCGACATGCAGGCCGCAGTGCCGAACAAGACTGGCTATTCCACCCGCCGGGTGATCCGCAACGGGCAGTTCGATGTGCTGAGCAGCACCGCCTGGGACACGCAGACCTATACCTCGCAGGCGACCTACAGCCCCAGCGATGCGCTCAAGCTTACGAACGTGGCCAATATCGCCAATATCCCCGTGGGTGCGCTGGTGCAGGGCGCCGGCGTGGGGCGCGAGGTCTATGTGCGCTCAAAGAACGTGGGCGCCGGTGAGATCACGCTGAGTTCGCAGCTTTTCGATGCGGCGGGGACGCAGACCTTTACCTTCCGAGATTTCAAGTATCTGTTGGATTTCAAGGGGTTCAACGGGCTGTCGAAATTCGGCATGGAGGATATCGAGTTCCAGTGCAACAGCCGGTGCAGCGCCATCCGGCTGGCGCCGTCGGGGGCGACGTTTGTTCTGAAGAACTGCTTTATCAGCCGTCCCAAGGATCGCGGTATCAGCTCCATTGGAACCGGGTGTCAGGGGATGCTGATCGACGGCTGCCAGTTCCTGTCCGCCGAGGATGCCGAGACGGTTCCGAACCGCAGCTCGATTGCGCTGAACGCCAATGCCAACGACATCAAGCTGCGCCATAACCGGGCGACCAGGTTCCGGCATTTCGCGGTGCTGAGCGGGACCAACAACATGGTTCTGGGCAATCACTTCTTCCAGGGTGACAGCGTGGCCAATGGCACCCGCACCGGTGGGTTGGTTCTGACCAGTGACTTCATCGCGTCGACCGTGGCCGAGAACTATGTCGACAATTGTTTCATCGAATGGACCAACGAGCATGACGCCTCGCCCGATTTCGTGACCGGATTCTCGTTCAGCGCGCTGAGCATTACCGACAACATCTTCATGTCGGGTGATGTGGCGCCGTGGTTCAGCTATATCGTGGTGCGGCCCTACGGGACCGGGCATTTCCTGAACGGGCTGAGCGTGACCGGCAACAAGTTCCGTTCGACCGATGGCAAGATCGACCGGGCCGAGCGGGTGGATACGACCCATGCCGGTCTCGACTATGGCCGGTTTGTCAACGTGGTGTACGAAGCCAATACCTATCACAACGTGACCACCCATGCGGTTAGCCCGCTGCGCCTGAAATTCACGCAGAATTCTGCGGCGAAGACCTGGACCATCGGTTCCGGCAACCGGCTGCCGTTCTGGGGCCGGGCGCGGGGCTGCGACAGCGTGGTGGCGGTGGCGCCCTTGCTGACCGGCGCCAACGCGGTGCGTTACCAGGCCCCTTATGTGCAATTGCAGCAGGGCACCAACAAGGATCAGATCCGCCTGAACTGGTCCGAGGCGTTGAAGGGCGAAGTGTCGGTGATCATGCGGGTCGATGGTTAACGGAAAGGGGCGGGCCGTGTATCGGCCTGCCCGACCGCTCAGAAATCGCGCCACAGGGCGACCTTGAGGCCGGGTTGGGATTTCAGGGCGTTTTGTTCGATGCCGAGTACCCAGGTGCTTTTGAGCAGTTTCGGGCGGTAGATGAGCGATGGCGTGACGCTCCAGTAGAACGGTTTGCCGGGGATATAGGTTGTCTCGACCTGCAGAAGCGGGTCGAGAAGCCTGCCGGAGGACAAGCCGGTTGTCAGGTCCAGTTTGCGGATCAAGGGCTGGTCGGTGCGATACTCCAGGGCCGTATCGACCGCGATCCAGCCGTTTCCCCAGCCGGTGTTCAGACCTTTGCCATAGGACAGCGTCGCCTTGTACATCGGCGCCCATGTCGTTTGCCAGTGATAGGCGCCGGCGCCCAGTTCGGCGGCAAAACGGCCGGCCTTGCCGAAATCGTGAATCGGCAGGCGTGCAAACAGCAGGGCGTGGCCGCTGAGCCCCTGATGCTCGTTCACGTCGAGCCCGAGCGTAACCCGTTCGAAGGCGCCCCATTCCAGATAGAGCGAGGATTTGTACTCGTAGGCGTATTTCTCCAGCCGGTGGACTGTGGTGGTCGCGGCGACAAAGCCGGTACCCTTTTCGCGCAGCCAGGCCCCGGCACAAGCCGGTCCCGTGGCCATCAAGGCCAGGATTATGGCGAGCAAAGTACGGCGCATGGGTCCCCTTTGCAGGCAACCATGCGTCAACCTTGGTTAATGGATGGTTAGCCGCCGCACCCAGTGCGTGCGGCAATTGGCCGGAAATCCCGGAAGTGGCTGGATTGACGCAGAAAATCTCGAGCAATCCGAAAAAGCTGTGTTAGGCTGAAGGCGAGACAAGGGAGGAAACCCATGCCGAAGATTTCCAAGGACGCAACCGTTCAGACCGTCATCACCACGTTCGAGATGACCCCCGGCACCTGTCAGGATCTGCTTGAGGCGCTGACCGATGCCTATGCCAATTTCATCTCGAAACAGCCCGGTTTCATCGCCGCCGGTCTGCACGTGAACGACGCGCAGACCCGGATCGCCAACTATTCGCAATGGCAGCGGCGCGAGGATTTTCTGGCGATGCTGCGCACCGGTGAGATGCGCGACCGCAACCGCAAGATCAATGAGCTGTGCAAGAGCTTTGAGCCGGTCATGTATGACGTGGCCGAAACCTTTGGGTAGAACGGCGGCAGGCATATCTGAAGCGACGGCGCCGCTTTGTCCTTTCGCGGTGTCGCGCAAACCGAAAACCGGCGCCCATTTTTCGGATTGCGCATCAAAGCTGATTTGAATCAAGGCTGAACGGGTTGGGATCGTACAGGCTGACTGCATCTGAAAAGGAGGCGTGAGTCATGTATCACAACATCCTTGTCCCGATCTCTTTCGATGAGGAGCGGGATATTTCCGGCCCGATGAAGCTGGCCCAGCGTCTGGCGACCCAAGACGCGCAGATCACGCTTATGCATGTGGTCGAACACATTCCAGACTATGCGATTTCCTACATGCCGGTCGAATACCTGAGCGAGGCGCGCAAGGCCATCAAGGAGGAGCTTGACGGCCTGGCGGCCAAGCTGCCCAACGCCAAGGCCGAGGTGATCGAGGGGCATTCGGGCCGGTCGATCCTCGACTGGGCCGAGAACAACAAGCCCGACCTGATCATTCTGGCCTCGCACCGGCCGGGCATGCAGGACCTGTTTCTGGGCTCGACGGCCACACATGTGGTGCGCCACGCGCAATGCGCGGTGCTTGTGGTGCGGTAGACCCCGTTGCGGGTGACCGGACCCAGCGAGGGACCGGCCGCACCGTCAGGGATCAGTGCACACAGCAGAACGAGCCGTGGTCGGCATCCTGCATCAGCTGGTCGAAATCGCTGCCTTTCATCTCGATCAGCGTCTTGTGGTCCCCGGCCTCGAACCAGATCTTGTCGAGCCCCGACAGGCTGTCATCGATGATCGTCGGCACGTCATAGGCCGCGCCCACCGGCGGGGCCGCGCCCAGATCGCAATCGTCGAAGACCTCTTCGACATCCGCCTCGGGCGCCAGGCCGATGCGGCGGGACAGGAGCGCCTGCAGGGTCGTCAGGTCGACCTGGTGGTTCGAGGGGACAACGGCAAGCATCGGCCCTTCTTCCATGTGGATCAGAACGGATTTGGCCAGATGGTCGCCGGGCACATGGGCCGCCTCGGCGCACTCGCTGGCGGTGGCGGCATAGGGGTGGCGGACCATGTCGAACGGCAGGCCCTGAGCTTCGAGGTGGTGTTTCAGACGCGCGGCAATGGTCATGGTGTCCTCCGTAGAGCCATTGGCGACCCGGTCCGCGCGGGTGGCGCAACCCGGGCGCCATAAGTGGATGTGAGAGGGATAGTGTGCGCCCGTTGCCCGAGTCGGGCAAGCCCGGCTCAGTGTAGAAGGTCAGATGATTTTGACCTTCACCTTATGAACTGACCTAAAGTGCCAAGATGCGCTTGCGGAAAGTGTCAGCAAGGAGCCCAAAGGGACGGAGGCCAGAACGCATGTTGGCATTGGCTCACAAGCAATGGAGGTCCCCATGTCCGACAACGCTTTTCTGGGCTCCGGTCTTTCGCCGCGGATCGGGACGCTCAGACCTTACACGGAGAGTGCTATCAGATCGAGCAATCGGTGAATTGATCGCACAACGCGCTTCACCCCGGCCTTGAGCGGCGCTAGTCTCGGATCCGAGCAACGCTGAAAGGAGCCGCCCCATGTCCCTCTTCTCAAAACTCTTCGGCGGCGGCGAAAAGTCGGATCCAGAGCCGGTTGCGTACAAAGGGTTCGACATCTTCCCCGACCTGATGGCCGAGGGCGGCAAGTACCGCCTGTCGGCCCGTATCGAAAAGACCGTCGACGGAGATCGCAAGACCTATGCGGTGATCCGGGCGGATGTCTTTGACAGCCGGGATCAGGCCGAAAGCTTCAGCATCGCTAAGGCGAAGCAGGTGATCGACGAGCAGGGCGAACGCATTTTCGATTCAGGAAACCGGTAGCTTGAAGCCCGCAGCGGATGCCGGGAATGTGGGTCGCACGCGCAGCATCACTGAGCCAAGGTAGATGACGGCTTTGGGCCGCTGTTGATCCAGGCGAGATGTGGCGGGCCTCTCGATGCTGCGCTAGCTCCGATGGCAGCAGAGAGCCCATAGCGACGAATGCTGCGGCTGGCAAGAATGGCCGCTTTTCTCAGTGTCGGCGAAGTGGTGTCGAACCTGGATTTCAGACTTTCACATTGTCCAGACCTTCGCCTCCCGCAGGTAGTCAGGTACTTCGTCCTTTCGTGCGGCTGGGTGATTTTTCAACACCATTCGCAAAGTGTGCACTGCGTCAAAGGCCTTGCTGATTAGCTCGCGCTGATCCGCGACGTACTTCTGGTCAAACTCATTGTCTTCCAGCTTGTGCGCTGGTTTTTGGCGCACTTTCCGGACCGCACGGAAATTGGCAAACATCTCCTTCATCGGCTTCGCATCGGCAGGCCGGAACTTCGCGCGTACCCACTCCTCCAAGAGCTGGATTGTACCTTTGGCTGTGTGACACGTTTCCCATCCTCATCGGTTAGGTAACGGTTTTGCTCGACATCTCCTTTGAAAAACTCACGGTTCAAATCGTCACTCAATAGTTGATCGAGCAGCAACGCAAAGTCTCGAAACTCCTTTTTTGTCGGTCTGAGTAGAACTCCAAAACCGTTCGGACGCTTGAGATCGTCAAACTCAGATCGAAACAACGGCGGTCTACCCATTTGCGCACAAAATCGATTTATCTGGAGCTTCTCTTGCAGGAAAGCGTCGTAGATCGACATTTTCTCGGGGAAGTCTCCGATGATCTGGGTGCGAATGAAATCCGGATGGAGTTTGTACGATCCGCTTAGCTCGTGTTTTTCCATTTCGAGTTGCAGAGCTTCTGGCAGATCATGCAAATACCGAATGAAGGCTGCAATGGCGCGGTGCATGTTGTCATCGTATGCGAAGCCAAATTCAAAGAACTCGAGCCGGTCAAGAACAACCGCTCGGTCCGCAACTTGCGTACCATCTTTTTGCAGTATCCGCCCGTGAATATCATCAACGTCAAAATGGAAGCGCGGATCGTTACGATACCATTCGAGCGCCCTCAAATCGAAGGCGCGATAACTCAACTGAGGAGCACCTTCCTTAAGCGCTCTGGTATACGGTGCGGCTTCACTGGCCCCTGCATCATGTTCGGCAAGTAGCTGCGGTGTGGGATACAGGCAACCAGCGAGACCAGCTTCATCAATTTTCTTAAGTTGAACGTCGATCGGTTCTGCCTGGAATGCCTTGATATGTGGGTTTGGGTGCCCATCACCGCGAACAAGGTCCAACCGGTCGTCCGCGATCAATTCTGTGATCAGTTCCGCGTCCCTAACTTGCGTCAACTGCTCCACGCCCACACCATTAAAGTCACCGGACTGCAGGCAGGTTTCCAGAACTCTGTCGAGGATTATTGCTTTTCGGGTTTTTGCCAAGTTGCACCTAATAAAACGATTTCTTTGGTTCTGACCGGGAGTTGCTCATGTTTACTGCCGGCAGAAGAGTCAATCAATTCATCTTGCTCGGAAACCGGTCGTTGATGCGTGGGCGGCCAACGGTAGCTCCGTCGCGCATAGCCGTCCTCGGGTCAAAATTGCTTGACGCTTGGGCTAGGTTTGCCTGACTCGCTTCAGAAAACCTGTGCTGCGAGTCAAAGCTTAGCGATGTTCCACACTCAGAGGTCTTTGGGCGTCAGCAGGAATGCCTTGCCGAAACCGCCATTGAGCAGGCCATCGGTGACCATGAAGGTCACAAAGCGGAAATCGGCGAAATCCGCGTAGAGTTTCACCTTGGGGCGCAGGCTCAGGTAGCGGTCGCGCAGGGTTGTGTGTTCGGGTGTGTTGCGCTCGATCAGGCGGGCGGAGCAGTGCAGCGTCAGGCGCGGGTGGGTGAGCGGGTCGCCCTTGGGGCCGGGCTCACCGATCAGAAGGGCGCAGGCCGGATTGTCGGTGAGTGCCTGGGTGTGCGGGGCAAGGTCCGAGATCAGCGAGACGGGGCGGCCCTTTGCATCCGTGGCCAGTGCGATGCGGGTGACCGAGGGCAGCGTGGTGCCCGGGCGCAGCACGGCCAGTGCGGCGTGCGTGGCATCCCTCACCAACTCGCGGGCGAGGGAGCGGGCGGCGTCATCGGCGGGCTGGAACGGGTCGGGTTTTGCCATGGTCCCGTTTTGGCACGGGCGCCCTGGTTCCTCCAGCCGAATATCGCCGTTCCGGATCAGGCGATGCGGACCATCAGCATCATGGCCAAGAGGGCACAGACGATGCCCAATGCTTCGCGCGCGTGGAGCTTTTCGTCGAAGAACCAGACCCCGAGCCCGCAGAGCGCCAGCAGCGAGAACATCGAAAACGCCACCCCCGCCTGCGCCAGCGTGGCGTGACGCATGCAGACCAGCCAGAGAAAGGCCGATGCGGCATAGATGAGGCTGCCTCCGACCATGTGGCGGGAGGTCAGCGGCAGATCGCCATCGGCTTCAATTTTGATGAGGTAGTCGCCGCCCAGAACGAAGAGAGCCGTCAGCATGGCGAGACCGTAACCGAGAAAAAGATGAAGCATGAACGCGCTCCGGTTAATCGTAAATTATTGAAATATATGGCCCGAATGGGGTGGGCCGGCGAAAATAATGGCCCATTATCCAGGCTTTGGGGGCGATGTGTCAAATTCGGGCGCCGTCGGGGGTGGGTTTTGGGGGCGCATTCTGATGGTTGCGGGTGGTCATGGCTTCGCCACAATGGCCCCATAGGTTGCGCCCATGAGCGACCAGAACGCATCCAGCGACGCGAAGATTCCGAACCGCCGCGTCTCACGGCGGCAGCGCCGTGCCGAGGCCTTGCGGGCGCGGGCTCTGTCGCCTGCGCGGATCATCCTGTCCGTGCTGGTGGGGTTCCCGCTGATGACCGCCAGTGTCGCGCTGGGCGTCTATCTGCGCACCAGCCCCTATGAACCCGCAGAGGCGGTGCTGCATCTGATCGCACGCGCCGGGTGCGATGCGGCGGAGTCGGTCGGGATGGCCCCGGCCTATCAGGGATGGCCGGGATATCACGCGCGCAACGATGTGGACGGGGACGGGGTGGCGTGTGAGCCGCAGCGGCAGGCCGAGCAGGTGGCTGTGCAGCCGCAGAATGCGAGCCCGGCACAGGCGCCCGAACCACGGCAGCGGACCCTTGGCCGGGCAAAGTTCGTGAGGCCTTGAACGGGGCAGGTGTAGGATGGGGTTTTACCCGATCATTCGGTCCCCTGATTGCCCGGTCGTGTCTTGTTCAAAGATGGGGTGACACCCATCCCAGACTGCTGACAATCCCCACGAATCGGGAGGCGCAGGGAAACTGTCCCGCAAGCCGGTTGAATGCGTGTGACAAGGGCCGCGCCCGATCCTGGGTGGGCGCTTGCGAAACGCCGGAACAGAGCTGACCGCTCAAAACATGCGACCTCGGCAGAGATTCACCCGATGTCGTAAATGCGCCCTCCCGGGGGGAGGGTCGGGCGCGGCCCGGGTTGACGCCCGTGCCAAACGGATGGGGCACAGTATTTTGGAACGGTGTCCCGGGTTTTGAGGCCGGTTACTTGAGCCGGAGGGTTTAACTCGCTGCGATGGGGTGAAACCCCATCCTACTGGGACGGTGTCAGCTCCAGCCGCATGAAGGCGCTGTTGGGGTCGGGTTCGTATCCGTGGATCGGGCCGCAATAGCTGTATCCCAGCGCCTCATAGAGTTTGCGGGCCGCGTCATAGTTCGGCAGATGATCGGCTCCGGTTTCCAGAACCAGGGCCGGGATGCCCTCGGCGCGCGCCTGATCGGCCAGGTGCTGCATCATCCACCGCGCCAGCCCGCGTCCGCGCGCAGCGGACAGGATATGCACCGATTTCACCTCTGCCGTGCCGTCCGGCAGCGCCTTGAGCGCGCCGCAGCCCAGCGGGGTCGCACCGTCATAGAGCGCCCAGAACCGGATGCCGGGTTCGCGCAGAGCGGCGATGTCCATCGTGTGATTGCTTTCGTCCGGCCCGGCCTGCTGGCTGTGAGCCAGATGCGCGGTCAGGATCGGGCGGAGATCGTCTGCGCCCGGATCGGTCTCGCGTATCTCGATCATGCGAGGGGGCCGTTCAGTGGGTCCAGGGGCCACGCCGGTCGGTGGCGAAGTTTTCGCCGTAGCCACGCGGGCGCAGGTTGGGTTTGCGCTTGTGCGGCTCGCACAACTCCGCCTCGATCCCGTGCGCCTCGGCGTAATCCAGCGCCTCTTCCTTGGTGTCGAACTTCAGGCGCACCTGGGTCTGGGTGTCGGAGGAAGAGGTCCAGCCCATCAGCGGATCGACCTCGCGCGTCGAGGCGGGGGCGTAATCCAGCACCCATTTGCGGGTCTTGGCCATCCCCGAGGTCATCGCATTTCTGGCAGGCTGGTAAATCCGTGCGCGCATGTCGCCTCTCCGTACTCACTTGGCTGGGCTCGTTTATGCGTCAGAGCGGGGGCGGGGACAAGATCGCAATTGTCACGGGTCGGCAAACTGTCCGCCGCTGGCTGGCGGGCCTCCCTGATGTCAGAAACTGTCATGAGGGGCTTTTATGTTTCAAGGCGACCCAAGACAAGGACAATAAGATGATTCACCACGAAAGAAGCCGCGACATCGATGCCCGGCCAGAGGCCGTGTGGGCCGTTCTAAGCCGGTTCATGCATATCGACGAATTTGCCCCTCAGGTAAAATCCGTGGACGCCTTGACCAATGGCGAGGACGGGGTCGGCTCGAAGCGGCGTTGCCATTTCGAGAATGGGACCTCTCTGGTTGAAGAAGTCACCAACTGGCAGGTCAACCGGGGCTACAGCGTTGAGCTGTTCGATATGGCAGCGATGCCGTTGCACGAAGCCCGTGCGGCGATCGCCATCGAACCGCTGGCAAATGACAATTCCCGCGTGATCTGGTCGATGGACTATCGCATGAAATTTGGTCCGCTTGGCTGGCTGATGGGGCAAACGCTCATGAAGGCGATGATGGGCCGTATCCTGGATGCCAACCTGGAAGGGCTGGCCCATCGGGTGAATTCAGGGGGGCAGCCTGCGTGATGTCCGGTTGTTCGGATTCAATGCCAGATCAGGTCTTGCAGTTGGACAAAATAAGAACAAATGTAAGGGCCTGATCCGGAGCCTGCCCATGCCTTATGCCCATTCCGACAAGACCCAGTTGACTGCCGACGACGTGCGGGCGCGCCTTAAGCTTGAGGGTGGCAGGCGGTTCGTGATGCACACGGAATTCAACCCGGCAGGCGATCAGCCCACGGCGATTACCGAGTTGACCGAAGGGGTGCAGGACGGCGAGCGCGATCAGGTGCTGCTGGGCGCGACCGGAACCGGCAAGACCTTCACCATGGCCAAGGTGATCGAAGAAACCCAGCGTCCCGCGATCATTCTGGCGCCGAACAAGACGCTGGCGGCCCAGCTTTACGGCGAGTTCAAGGGCTTCTTCCCCGAAAACTCGGTCGAGTATTTCGTCTCCTACTACGACTACTACCAGCCCGAGGCCTATGTGCCGCGCAGCGACACCTATATCGAGAAGGAATCGCAGATCAACGAACAGATCGACCGGATGCGCCACTCGGCCACCCGCGCGCTGCTGGAACGCGATGACGTGATCATCGTGGCCTCGGTGTCCTGCATTTACGGTATTGGGTCGGTCGAGACCTACGGGGCGATGACGCAGGATCTGAAGGTCGGCAAGGACTATGACCAGCGGCAGGTGATGGCCGATCTGGTCGCCCAGCAATACCGCCGAAACGATCAGGCTTTTCAGCGCGGGTCCTTCCGGGTGCGTGGTGATTCACTGGAGATCTGGCCCGCCCACCTTGAGGACCGGGCGTGGAAGCTGTCGTTCTTCGGTGAGGAGCTGGAGCAGATCACCGAATTCGATCCGCTGACCGGCGAAAAGGCCGACACGATGGACCACATCCGGGTCTACGCCAATTCGCATTACGTGACGCCGAAACCGACGATGCAGCAGGCGATCATCGGCATCAAGAAAGAACTGCGGGTGCGGCTCGACCAACTGGTGGGCGAAGGCAAACTGCTGGAAGCGCAACGTTTGGAGCAGCGCACCAATTTCGATCTGGAGATGCTGGAGGCCACGGGCGTCTGCAACGGGATCGAGAACTACTCGCGCTATCTGACGGGCCGCGCGCCGGGCGAGCCGCCGCCGACGCTCTTTGAGTTCATCCCCGATCACGCCATCGTCTTTGCCGATGAAAGCCACGTGAGCGTGCCGCAGATCGGCGGCATGTACCGGGGCGACTATCGGCGCAAGTTCACCCTGGCCGAACATGGGTTCCGCCTACCGTCCTGCATGGACAACCGGCCTTTGAAGTTCGAGGAATGGGATGCAATGCGCCCGCAATCCGTCTTCGTCTCGGCCACGCCTGCCGCGTGGGAGATCGAACAAACCGGCGGCGTCTTCACCGAACAGGTGATCCGCCCCACCGGCCTCTTGGACCCCGAGGTCGAGATTCGCCCCGTGTCTATGCAGGTGGACGACCTGCTGGACGAGGTGCGCAAGGTCGCCGCCAACGGCTTCCGTACGCTGGTCACCACGCTCACCAAACGCATGGCCGAGGACCTGACCGAGTACCTGCACGAACAGGGAATAAAAGTCCGCTACATGCACTCGGATATCGACACGCTGGAACGCATCGAAATCCTACGTGACCTGCGGTTGGGCGCCTTCGACGTGCTGGTCGGTATCAACCTGCTGCGCGAGGGGCTCGACATCCCCGAATGCGGGCTGGTCGCCATTCTTGACGCCGATAAAGAGGGCTTCCTGCGCTCGGAAACCTCGCTGATCCAAACCATCGGCCGGGCCGCGCGGAATGCCGACGGGCGGGTGATCATGTATGCCGACAAGATCACCGGCAGCATGGAGCGTGCCTTGAACGAAACCAACCGACGGCGGGCGAAACAGCTCGCCTATAACGAGGAACACGGCATCACGCCGGAGACGGTGAAGAAGAATGTCGAGGACGTTCTGGCCGGTCTCTACGAAGGCGACGTGGACATGAACCGCGTCACCGCCACCATCGACAAACCGATGCACGGCGCGAATTTGGAGGCCCATCTGGAGGGCCTGCGCGACCAGATGCGCAAAGCCGCCGAGAACCTGGAGTTCGAAGAGGCTGCAAACATCCGGGACGAGATCAAACGTCTGGAAGCGGTCGACCTCGCCGTCGCCGACGACCCCATGGCGCGGCAATGGGCGGTCGAGAAAGCCTCGGAAGACGCCGTGAAGTCTCGGGGGCGGTCTACGGCTGGCAGGCCGGGACAGCGGGGTGGGAATGTGAAGCGGCGGAAGCGGTAGCTATGTTCATCTTGTTGATGCTGCTGGTTGGCGGTATATTTTCCTTTGTTTTGAACGGGATGATACTGTGGTTCTGGGGCTCTATTGCTGCCGGAAGGCGTGAGGCAACGGTCGGCAAAAGCCTGTTGATGTTCGTGTCTTTGTCTACCGTGGTGACGGTTCTTGGCCTGGGATCATTCACGGCCGATGGAGCTCCGTTTCTGACGGCTTGGATCTGGCCTGCCGTCTTGATGTATTCGATACCGGGAGTTCTGGCAGCCAGACTGTTTGTGCTTGTGATCGCGATGCTGCTCGTGTTCGGGGCGACGTCTTTCTTGTACGTGAAATTCCCAGGGCGTGTTCGTGTCGTAACTCTGGCTTTGGAGGCCATTGCGGCTGTCATTGTGCCGGTAACATTGCAGAACATGCAAACTCAGAGGCAAATGAGGAAGGCCGCCGAGGGCGCGGGGCTGAAGGTCGTCGCTTCGGCGTCGTTGTTTCGTTCGATACGCCGAAGGTCGGCCGCATACATGCCCCCGCATGGAATTGCGTGCGATGCGGAGGATTGGCCTCATCTTTGGAGCTACAAGCAAAGAGACTGGATCGCACTTCCTACCGACACGCGTTTTGGCGGCGATACTCCGGAACGGGTAAAGGGGCTTTGCAATTAGCAAGCGTAGGATGGGTGCGCGTCCCCATCTCTTTCGGCTTCACACAGCGAAGGGGAACTCATCCCATCAACCCACTGTTAACCTTGTTACGTCAACAATACCGAAATGCGCAACCGTAACTCTCCTCTCTCGCCCGATGTCTGGCTCAACGATTTTTTTGCCTGCAAGGCTGTGCAGCAGGGTGGCGTGATCCGACGCAAGGCCCGTGATGTGGAGCGGTTTGCCAGGATGGAGCGCTTTATGGCTGAAATTCACAGGCGTGGATATCGGGCCGCCGAGAATTCCGGCCAGATCGTAGTCTTCTGCAACCGTGCCCCGGTGCGCTGGCTGACGTGACCGGGGTGGCGCTTTCTTGAAAAGAAAGCGAACCGAAATCTTCAAAAGACTTCGAGTTATGGGTTTCATCGAGCGAGTAGGATTGATTCCCAACCCATCGCTCTCGGGACATCCTACACTCCCGACTAGGCGCGCTTCTTCTTGGTCGTTCCTGCCACGATCAGTTCGTAAGACGTCGCGATATGGTCGGGCAGGTCGGTGGCGCTTATGCCACGCTCTTCGTAGGCATGGAGCCATTTCTCGCCCAATGACGCCAGATCGGTGGTTTAGACAGAAGAGGCATCGGGCGCAGTCACGCCAATTCTGGGGCATCAGGGGGCAAGGCACAGGGGTCATGTACTGAGCCAAAACGGGCTTCACCGCGGCCCGGCCATCTTGATCCCAATCAATACGCCTGTGCGCGAAAACGACCATGCTGTCGTGTATGACACAGCCAAACCCCACCGGTCTCGACGCGTATAAGCCAGCGCAGATCGCTGAGTTGGTCGAGTCCGCAGGCGTTGCCAAGGCGCATCTGTCAGTCAGCCAGACGCTGACGCTGGCCATTCTCGCGGGCGTCTTCATCGGGTTTGGCGGCGCGGCTTATACCATGGTTATGACGGGTGTCGATCCGGGGTTCGGGCCGGCCCGGTTTCTGGGTGGCGTGGTGTTTTCGTTGGGTCTGATCCTGGTGGTTGTGGGCGGCGCCGAACTGTTTACAGGCAACGCGTTGATGACCATCGCGGCGGTGGATCGAAAGATCTCGATGCAGGCCCTGTTGCGGAATTGGGGCCTCGTTTACCTGGGCAACCTGATCGGGGCCGTAGCGCTGGCGCTGGCTTTTGCCGTGACCGGATTACTGGACGGACCGATGGGAACCACGGCAACGACCATTGCAGACGCGAAGGCCGGGCTTTCGGCAGCGCAGGCTTTCGCGCGCGGCATCCTGTGCAACGCGCTGGTGTGCCTTGCCGTCTGGCTCAGCTTTGCCGCGAGGTCGGTCATGGGGAAGGTTCTGGCGGTGCTCTGGCCCATTTCTGGCTTTGTGCTGCTTGGGCTCGAACATTCGATTGCCAACATGTACCTGCTGCCGCAGGGTGTCTTGTCCGGAGCCGAAGTCGGCTGGGTGCCTGCGTGCCGGAACCTGTTCTGGGTCACACTGGGCAACATTGCCGGCGGCGCGGGTGGTGTCGCGCTGGCTTATCGTTTTGCCTATCTTCGCAAGGTCGCTTCGTGACAAGCGTAGGATGAGTTTTTAATCCATAACTTCGGGGATGGGTCAGAGCATGATGGGTTGAAAACCCATCCTACAAGCCCAACTCTGCCCGCTTTTTCTTGGTCATCCCGGCCACGACCAGATCATAAGACGTCAAGATATGCTCGCGCAGGGAAGTGTCGGACATGCCGCGTTCCTCGTAGACCTGCAGCCATTTCATGCCCCGCGACGCCAGATAGGGGGCGGGGCGGATGCCGGGCTCACCCTGAAGCACCTCGAAGGCCAGATCGGTGGCTTTGAAGGTGAAGGCATCGTTGCCTTCGTTCCAGCCGCAGAGGGCGAATACCTTGCCGCCCACTTTCCACACATCCGCATTGCGCCATTGCACCACGTGCGAGGTGGCCTTGAGGCCGGAGCAGAATGTGTTGAATTCATCCCGTGTCATGGCCGCCCTTCCAGAGCAGGGCGGCCGCCTACCAATTGACTACGGTGAAGTTGACCATCACGCCCTTGTCCTTTTTCTCGAACTGGCGCGGGTCGGCCCAGACCTTGATCGAGACCTTGCCCTTGGTGTCGAGCTTTGGGTCCAGCACAAATTCTGTGATCGGAATGGTCAGCGACGGCACGCCCGAGCCCGGCGGCTTGGGCGCCCATTTGCCGTCCACCTTGGGGACGGGCGTTGTGCCGTCCACCTTCTTGTTCTTCTTGGCGAGCTCTTTCTTGAGCTGATCGGCAAAGAACTTGACGATCGTCTTGTCGACGGACTGGACCTCTTTCTGACATTTCTTGACAAATGCCTTTTCGAGCTTTCCCTTTTTATCCAGTGGTTTGACCGCTTTTCCGATCTTGCGCCCGACTTTCTTGCAGGCGCCCTCCATCTTCTTTTTGGCGGCATTCGGTATCAGATCCGGCATGATTTTCGTCCCAGAAAGGTTTCAAACAATGCGCGGATGATATCACAGGGTGGGCGTGCCCGATATGTAGGTATTCCACCAGTTGGGGGCATGCGTGCCGGCGTCCATCGGTGGAGGGACGGTTCAGAAGTCGAACAGGTCGTCGAGGAACCCGCCGCGTTTTTTCTTCTTGCGATAGCCGCGATCTGAACGGTCGTCGTAGCCCTGTTGCGGGGGCGGAGGAGGTGTCGTGTAGGCGGCCGAGCGCTCGATGATCTTGTCCAGCTCGCCGCGATCCAGCCAGACACCCCGGCATTGCGGGCAATAGTCGATCTCGACCCCGCTGCGCTCGGTGATCACAAGGTTGTTTCCGTCAATCGGGCATTTCATTCGGCACCTCCGTTTTGCTGCCCTACACAGATGGGGATGCGCAGGTCTTTTTTCATCGGTTCGGAGCGGGATTTCGGTTTGGGGTCAGCAGGATGGGCGGATTTCATCCTAAGGCTGGTTTGCGGCCCCGTCACGGTCGCGGATCGACAGCTGGTCGCGGATGTAAAGGGCGGCTTGTTCCGGGCTTGGGGGGCGGTTTTCGGCCAGAAGGCCGATCTGCCAGGCCAGCCGCAGGGTATCGAGGTTGTCCCTGACCTGCTGCGCCCGCTTGGCATAGGCGGCATGGCAGGCCTGGTGCGCCTCATGAACGCCGGGCAGGGACAGCAGCTCGGCCAGCGTGGCGCGGGTGGCGTCGAGCATGGGCAGCAGGCGGGTGTCCTGCACCGTGTTCCAGTTGCGCTCGACCCAGTAATCCAGCCCGATCTGCCTGTCCATGTGGTTGGGCAGGCCGCGCTGGCGTTTGACCAGGAATTCCTCGACCGAGCGCAGGGAGTAGTGGTTGAGGCCGATCCGGTCCTGCCCGCGCGGGGTGCCGTAGAGGCTGATACGCGCGGATTGGCGGGCGAAGATCGGGGGCAGGGGGGTGCCATCGGCAGCCAGCCAGCGCGGCAGGCCGGGGCCAGAATGGCGCTTGGGCCGGTGCACGCCGAGCTTGTCGAAGCAGGCCGGACGGATCAGCGATTTGAACAGGTGCGCCATCGGGAAATGCAGGTCGGGCGGCGCGGCGGCGACGAAGCGTTCCGGCGTGAGCCCTTCCTCACGCGCCTGTGCTCCGCCCGCGCCGTAGAAGCGCCAGGGGATGGTGAGGGCGTCGAAGGGGCCGGACTGGGCCTCGAACGCGGCCAGCAGGTGCTGGATCGTGGGCAGGTCGGGGGGCAACCAGAGGAACTCGTCACAGTCAAAGAACAGAGCCCAGTCGGTGGTTTCAAGAAGCGGGTGGGCGCGGGCCAGTTTCAGCGCCTGCCACTGCGCGGTTGCTTTGCCCCGGCGTTGAAACGGCACATGGGTGACAATCCCCGCGGCGGCGAGCGCGTTCAGCAGGGCCGGTGTGCCGTCGGTGCAGTCATGGGTCAGGATCAGGAAGTGATCGAAGCCCCGGGGAATGTGATGCGCCAGCCATTCCAGAATATAGGACCCGTCGTCCCGCATGCAGGTGATGGCGACGCAACGGGGAGGAGCCGGGGTGTCGTTCATGGGGGCAAGTGGTAGCAACCGCACCGAATTGGCGCAAGGCGCGGTTACCCTCGGGACGGGTTCAGCAAGGCTTGCAGCCCGGCCAGTTGGTAGCGCCAGAACAGGCCGATGCTGCGCTCGATGGCTGTTGCGTCCTGATGGTGCAGCAGGATGTCCGCGATGGTTTCGGTGGTGCGATGGAACAGGCAGTGCAGCAGGTGATGCATTTCAGGGGTGGCGGTCTGGCCGGTCTGGGCCAGATATTCGGTGGCCTGCCGCTGCATCTCAGCGATCATCAGTGCGCGGACATGGGCGTAGCGGGTGCCGTCGGCGCCGCGCAGCAGGATCAGGGTAACGCACCGGTGCTCGACCCAGAACGCCAGCAAGGCGCGGGCATGGGCCGAGCCCTGCGCATCGGCATTGTCCCATTGCTCGATCAGGGTGAACTCGCGCAGCCGGGCGCGGAGCAGCCGCAGCAGGCGGGCGGCGAGTTGCGGGGTAACGACGGCTTCAAACAGGGTCTGCTTGTTGTCGAAATACTTGTAGAGGTTGCTGGTTGCGGTCCCGGCCTGTTTGGCGATCTGGGCCAGACCGGCGGTGGTGTAGCCTTGCTCGGCGAAGATTTCGGCGGCGGCGGTCAGGATGCGGTCGCGGACCTCGGGTTTCAGTCGCTGGACCATCAGAGGCTCTGCGCGAGTGCGGTCAGGCGGGGTTGCCATGGGGCCGCCTGTTCAAGCTGGAAGGCCAGCGCGAAGAGATGGGCATCCTGTCCCTGAGCGGCGGCGAAGTGGCATCCGATGGGCAGCCCGTCTGCGGTCTGGCCCAGCGGCACCGACATGGCCGGCCAACCCGCGAGGGAGGCGGGGAATGTGTAGCTGGCGATGCGTTCCACAAAGGCATTGAGCCTATCCGGGTCCTTGGAGGGATCGTATTGCCCGAGCGGGAAGGCAGCGAAGGGTATGGTGGGGCACAGCATGACGTCACAGGTTTCAGCGCTTGCCGATACGCTTGCCAGAGCGTTTGCCATGGCCGCGCCGGTTGCGTGTATCTTGTCCGGTGTCAGCATGCGCGCCCGTTGAACAAGGGTGCGCGTGTAGGGTTCGAAACCGCCTTCGTCGAACTCTGGGCCCATCATCTGCGCGAACTGGTCGAAAAAGCCTGCCAGAACGGCCCCGTTGAGGGCAAAGAAGGCCTGTGCCGTGGCGTCCACGTCGAAGACGGGCGGGGCGATGTTAAACACCTCGTGGCCCAAATCCTCGCACAGATGCGCAGCAGCCTGCGTGGCTGTGACGATTTCGGGGTCGGGGGACCGACCCCGGCTGTCCTCTAGATAAAGCCCGATCCGAAGGCGGTCGGGCGGGTTCGGCGTGGCGATTTCCGTTGGGGACAGGGGGACTGCCATATCCGGGCGTTCGGCGGCCATCAGCCAGTTGGCGCTGTCCCTGACCGACCGGCTGAGGCAATGTTCACTGAGCAATCCTGCGGTTGGCAGGTCGGCGGGCATCCCATTGGAGACGGTCCTGTCGCGGCTGGGTTTGAAACCAAAAAGGCCGCACAGCGACGCCGGGCCGCGGATCGACCCGCCGCCGTCGGACGCGTGGGCAACCGGCACCAGGCCCGCCGCCACTGCCGCCGCCGCCCCGCCGGATGAGCCGCCGGGTGAGCGTGTCAGGTCCCACGGGTTTCGCGTCACGCCTTTCACAGTGGATTCGGTTGTCCCCAGCAAGCCGAACTCGGATGTCGTGCTTTTGCCGAGCACGATCAGGCCGCTTGCATCCAGCGCCTCGGTATATGGCGATCCGCCCTGCGCCGGGACGCCGTCGAACAGGCATGTGCCAAATCCGGCAGCGTGGCCGGGATAGGGCATCAGGTCCTTTATGAGGGTGGGAACGCCCGCAAAAACCCCGCCGGGAAGTTGCCCGCGCGCACGCGCTCGGGCCTGTTCAAAATTTGTTGATGCGGTCGCGTTGATCTTGGGGTTGATCCGCTCAAAACGGGCGATGGTTTGGTCGACAAGTTCAAGTGCCGAGATCTCGCCAGTGCGAATCAGCTGGGCCTGGGCGGTTGCGTCCATGCAGGTCAGGTCGTCTTGTGTGCAAGTGTCTGGGGGTATTGCGGTTTCCGACATGGTTGGACCCTCCGATGTCTTAAAAGAGAATGTATCATTCTTTTTTAAGTGCAGCAATATCCCTGATGTGAATGGCCCTTAATCAAGCAGCTTTCGGATCGGACGGCCGGGAGGTCTCAGTTTGAATTGACACTCTGGCAACAGTCCAAAGTTTCCGTAGGGGCATGTCTACCCATTCCCGTCCTTGGTTGGTAAAGGAGCCCAAATTGTGCGTAGAGAGTGGTCGTTGTAGTAGGTGGATGGGCACATGAGGGTCGATTGTAGCGACACCTTCGTCATTTCCTGGTCCCAAACCGAGCTTGACGGGCTTGAGGCAGCGCCTCTTGCTTCGCTTGGTGTTGGTGCGGCCTGGTCATGGCGTGGACGGGTCATCCGGTTGGGGGACCGGACTGACGTTTCCGAGTGGGAACTGGCGGGCGACCGGTATGCGCGGGCGATCCGTCACGGGCATGGAACCCGGCTGGAGCGTGCTGCTGTCGGTAGCGTGATGGATGCGGCAGGCCGCGCGGGGCAATCGGATCAGAGCTTTGTCGTGACCAATGGCGCCCGCAGCTACACTGTGTCCGTGGTTCACTCCGGTGACGGGGAATCACCGCTTCTGGTGTTTTACGGGGAGATGCCGCCGAAGGACTCGGATCTTTGGGTCAGCGAATGCGCGGTGAGCCTGCCTGATGTCGAATGGCACATGCAGGCCGGCCAGGCCGTCGTTCTGTTCGCGCCGGGCGTGCGTGCATCGGCCTCGGTCAGCGGCAAGTCCGATCGGCAAGCCCCGCAAGTGGCCCTTGCCGAGCCCCGTGTTGCAAATGGCGGAGCTGGCCGGTTTACGGCCTGACCCGCTCTTGAAAATACCGCGCATTGCGATGTTGACTCTGACCGCCGCGCCTATATAAGCGCGGCTTCATTGGTGTTGGTGGCCCCCGCAAGGGGATGCCTGTCATGGGGAAACCCAAGAGGACAACGCCCTTCATTGTTGCGGTGCGGCCGGATTGGATTTCGCATCGGGCTGTGCGCAGACGCGATTGCAGCCCGAAAAGTGGGAACCGGTTTTTGGATCAAGCTGCAATGCCACTAAAGAAGGAGATCAGCCGTGACCAAGCGCACGTCTGCCAAGTACAAAATCGACCGCCGGATGGGCGAAAACATCTGGGGTCGTCCGAAATCCCCGGTCAACCGTCGCGAATACGGCCCCGGCCAGCACGGCCAGCGCCGCAAGGGCAAGCTGTCGGACTTCGGTCTGCAGCTGCGCGCCAAGCAGAAGCTGAAAGGCTACTACGGCGACCTGACCGAGAAGCAGTTCCGCCGCATCTATGCCGAAGCCGAGCGTGTGAAAGGCGACACCGGTGAAAACCTGATCGGCCTGCTGGAACGCCGTCTGGACGCCGTCGTTTACCGCGCCAAGTTCGTGTCGACCGTGTTCGCCGCCCGTCAGTTCGTGAACCACGGCCATGTCAAGGTGAACGGCAAGCGCGTGAACATCCCCTCGTACCGCGTCAAGGAAGGCGACGTGATCGAGGTGCGTGACAAGTCCAAGCAGCTTGCCGTGGTTCTGGAAGCCGTTTCGCTGGCCGAGCGCGATGTGCCGGATTACCTGGATGCCGATCATTCGAAGATGACCGCCACGTTCGTGCGCACCCCCGGTCTGGGCGATGTGCCGTACCCGGTGATGATGGAACCGAACCTGGTTGTGGAATTCTACGCGAAGAACTGATCTTCGCCATCCCGCCGAATTTCGAAAGGCCGCGCAGTCCGCGCGGCCTTTTCTTTTGGGCCAAGCCTGTCCGTTTGTTACAATTCTCTAGACCCGGGCCCGGAACGGAAGGCTCGGGTCACGTTCATTGCGCGGGAAAGGCGAAAACAGGCAGCCGGTTGCGACTGCCCACTTCACTGTTATTCCGTAGCCGGCGTGCAGACTGTTTCACCGGCATCGGTGCTGGCGACAAGATAGCCGTCCGGGCAGCTTGCATTGCCAACCTTGTCATAGGTCGGTTGTACGTAGACGGGGTCGGGCTCGGGCTGTGCGCAGGCTGTGAGGGCAAGTGCAAATGCGCCGAGAACGGCAAGCTTGAGTTTCATGTCCATCAATCCTTTTTAGTCACCTTATATTCCCCGAAAAAATCGGGGTGTCTCATTAGGATACGTGCTGAATTCCCTTGCGGCAACTTCATCGGCGCTGCGCGGGCCAGGTGGCGATTCACCGCCTAACTGGCCAGAACGATTGAGCTTTGTCGGATCGGGTCTAGGATCGGGGTCGCCGGATCGGAGCAATACGGCGTTCTTGAGACAGGCGGGCCTGGGTCGCGCGCTTCGCAACCGGTAGGTGTATGAAATTGCGACGTTAATCGGGTCCTCGTGGGCATTCGCCGCCGTGCGAGCCATGGCCGCCGCCTGGGTTTCGCTAAAGCGGCAGCGGGCGCCCTTCGGCAATTGCCTCCATCGCGAAATACGAAGTGACGCTGTCCAGCTCGACCTTCTCGATCAGGCGCTGATAGACCTTGTCATACGAGGCCATATCCTGCGTCACCACCTTGAGCTGATAGTCGTAATCGCCGCCGATTCGGTGGAAATCGACCACTTCGGGGATGGTCAGCACGTGCCTGCGAAACGCTTGCAGCCACTCGGCCGAATGGTGCCTCGTGCGCAACATCACGAACACGACCAGGGTCAGCCCCAGCTTTTCCCGCGCGATGCGGGCGGTCGATCCTTGCAGCACACCCGCCTCGTTCAGTGCCTTCAACCGCCGCCAGCAGGCGTTTTGCGACAGTCCCACCCGCTCGGCGAGGTCTCGCTGCGACAGGGTTGCCTCTTTTTGCAGTTCCTGCAGCAGGTTCAGGTCAATTTGATCGATGTTTCTCTCCATGTTGGATCAAATGACACAAAATTACGTGAAAAGGAATAAAGAAAGGGGAAGAATTCGCAGCCTTTCACGATCACATTGGGTGTACCAGATGGAGCCCGAGACATGACCCTTTCCACTTTCCGTGCAGCGATCGAAGCTGCCACTCACACCAACACGCTGCGGGATGGATTGATCGGTGAGAACATTCTCATCCCCGGTCTGCACGGGGACGTGCCGCTTGTGTATGCGGATTACGTCGCTTCGGGCCGCGCGTTGCGGCAGGTCGAGGACTATGTGGCCCAACATGTGCTGCCGTTTTACGCCAACAGCCATACCGAAGCCTCCTTTTGCGGGTCCTACATCACCCGGCTGCGCCGTGAGGCGCGGGCGGAGATCGCCCGGATGGTCGGCGCCACGGAAGACGATGCGGTGATCTTTACCGGATCGGGCGCCACCGCCGGGCTGAACCGGCTGGTCAGCCTGTTTGGGGTCGCAGAGGCTGACCGGCCGGTGGTCCTGATCGGGCCGTATGAGCATCATTCCAACATCCTGCCGTGGCGCGAGAGCAAAGCAGAGGTGATCGAGATCCCCGAGGCGCCCGAGGGTGGCCCGGAGATGCGGGCGCTGGAGGCGGCGCTGATCGCCAACCGGGACTCGGACCTGCTGATCGGGTCGTTCTCGGCGGCCTCGAACGTGACCGGTATCGTTACCGATCCCGATCCGGTGACCCGGCTGCTGAAACGCCATGGGGCGCTGGCGGTCTGGGACTATGCGGGTGGCGGGCCTTATTTGCCGATGGGGATGGGCGCAGGCGACGCGCGCAAGGATGCCATCGTAGTCTCGCCGCACAAGTTCCCCGGCGGGCCGGGCGCGTCCGGCGTGCTGGTCGTCAACAAGACGCCCGTGCATCGCGATTGCCCAAGCTGGCCGGGCGGCGGCACCGTGTCATTCGTCTCGCCCTGGGGGCATGATTACAGCGAGGATCTGGCCGCACGCGAAGAGGCGGGCACGCCCAACGTGATCGGTGACATCCGTGCGGCACTTGCTTTCATTGTCAAGGATGTGGTCGGCGCAGAGGAGATCGCAAAGCGTGAGGCGCTCTATAACCGTATGGCGCTGGAGGGGTGGGGTGACAACCCGCACCTGACGCTGCTGGGCGCAGACAAGGCGCATCGGTTGCCGATCTTTTCCTTCCTGGTGCGCGATGCCGCCGGTCAGCCGGTGCATCAGCAGCTTTTCACCCGGATGCTGAGCGACATCTACGGCATTCAGGCGCGCGGCGGCTGTGCCTGTGCAGGGCCCTACGCGCACCGGTTGCTGGGGATCGACCGCGCGGCGTCCGAGGCGCTGCATGCGGACCTGGCTGCGGGCAAGGAGTTGCTGAAACCGGGTTGGGTGCGGCTCAACTTCTCGTATCTGATGAGCGAGGAGACGGTGCGCTTCATCATCGACAGCGTCAATGACCTGTCGCGGCGGACGGCTGAGTTCGCGCCGTTCTACGACGCCGACCCGGCCACCGCCCGGTTCAAGGCGGCCTGAAGGTATTGCCGCTTTTCTCTGCGGGATGAGACCGGTATGAGGGGCGTGTCTTAGGGAGCCCCGACATGAACAAGATCACTCCGCAACCCGGCATCATGGATATCGCGCTCTATCAGGGCGGCAAGTCCCATGTCGAGGGCGTGGCCGATGTCATCAAGCTCAGCTCGAACGAGAACCCGTTCGGCCCCAGCCCGAAGGCGATCGAGGCGGTGCGGGACAGTGCGGCGCAGTTGCATCGCTATCCCAGCACCGATCATGCCGAGCTGCGGGCGGCGATTGGCGAGGTGCACGGGCTGGACCCTCAGCGGATCATCTGTGGCGTAGGCTCGGACGAGGTGCTGCAATTCGTGGTGCAGGCCTATGCCGGTGTCGGCGATGAGGTCATTCATACCGAGCACGGGTTTTCCATGTACCCCATTCTGGCGCGGATGGCGGGCGCGGTGCCGGTCGAAGTGCCGGAG
This sequence comes from Ruegeria sp., assembly GCF_040830605.1. GTDB lineage: Bacteria > Pseudomonadota > Alphaproteobacteria > Rhodobacterales > Rhodobacteraceae > Ruegeria. The sequence continues at coordinate 154,599 of NZ_JBFOMD010000008.1, read as the reverse complement.
CGGGAGCGGATGGTCGATGTGGATGCGATCCTTGCGGCCTGTACCGGCAAGACCCGGGTGGTGTTTCTGACCAATCCGGGCAATCCGACCTCGACCATGATCGCGGAGGCTGAGGTCGCGCGGCTGGCCGATGCCTTGCCGCCGCAGGTGATCCTTGTGCTGGACGGGGCCTATACCGAGTTCGTCGATGGGTTCGATGGCGGCGTGTCGGTTGTCGATGGGCGCAGCAATGTCATCATGACGCGGACCTTTTCCAAGATCTACGGGTTGGGCGGTATGCGGGTCGGCTGGGGCTATGCACCGCAGGCGATCATTGACGTGCTGAACCGTATCCGGCAGCCCTTTAACCTGTCGGCGACCGCGCTGGCCGCTGCCGAGGCCGCTGTGCGGGACCGGGACTATGTGGATTTCTGCCAGGCCGAGAACGCCAGGTTGCGGGTCTGGCTGGCCGATGCGCTGGCGGAGCTGGGGGTGCCGTCGGATGCGTCGAGCACCAATTTCATCCTCGTGCGCTTTGCCGACCGGGCCGAGGCCGAGGCCTGTGACGGCTATCTGCAATCTCAGGGTTTGATCGTGCGGCGTGTGGCGGGTTACAACCTGCCAAATGCGCTGCGGATCACCGTCGGCGATGAACAGGCCTGTGCCCGTGTGGTTGCAGCCGTCAAGGCGTTCAAGGGAGGCGCTGCATGAGCCAGGTTTACGACCGTGTGGCGCTGATCGGCCTCGGTCTTATCGCGTCCTCGATGTTTTGGGCGATCAAGCGCGCCGGGCTGGCGGGCGAGGTGACCGGCTATGCGCGTTCGGAAGCGACCCGCGAGACCGCCCGCCGCATCGGACTATGCGACCGGGTTTGCGACAGCGCCCGTGAGGCGGCGGACGGCGCCGATCTGGTGGTGCTCTGCGTGCCGGTGGGCGCGATGGGGGCGGTGGCCGCCGATATCGCACCGGTGCTGAAGCCGGGGGCGACGGTCACGGATGTTGGCTCGGTCAAGCGGCACGTGATCACCGCGGTGCAGCCGCATATCCCCCAAGGCGTGCATTTCGTGCCTGCCCACCCGCTGGCCGGGACCGAGCATTCCGGACCCGAGGCGGGGTTTGCCGAGCTTTACGACAACCGCTGGTGCCTGCTGGTGCCGGTCGAGGGCTCGGACCCGCAGGCAGTGGCCAGGCTGCGTGCGCTGTGGGAAGGCATGGGTGCGCATGTCGATGAAATGGACGCCGATCACCACGATCTAGTGCTGGCGGTGACAAGCCATGCGCCCCACCTGATCGCCTATACGATGGTGGGCGTGGCCGACGATCTGCGCCGGGTGACCGACAGCGAAGTGATCAAGTATTCCGCCGCCGGTTTTCGGGACTTCACCCGGATTGCAGCCTCCGACCCGACCATGTGGCGCGATGTGTTTCTGACCAACAAGGACGCGACATTGGAAATCCTTGGCCGGTTCACCGAAGAGCTGTTTGCGTTGCAGCGGGCAATCCGGACCGGGGATGGCGAGCATCTGTTCGATTACTTCACCCGCACCCGCGCCATCCGGCGGGGGATCATCGAGGCGGGGCAGGATACGGACGCACCGGATTTCGGGCGCGGGCAGGTCAAGGCATGATGGGTCGGGCGACAGTTGCGCTGATCGGGACGCTTGTGTTTTGCGGCGATGCGGTGCTGGCCAATCTTGCGGAAAGCTCACTGCGCCCGCGTCTGCGCGTAGCACCCGAGGCCGCCGTGAATGAGGTTGTCACCCGCGCTGCGATCAACGTGACCCCGCAGATCGGGCGGATCAGCCCGCTGCGCCCGCAACTGCGGCCCGTGTCGAAACAGATCCTGATGGCCGCCGCGCGGCCTGTCGACCTGCCGTCTCTTGGCCCCGATGTGTCGCTGCGCCCGCTGCTTCGGCCCGAGACGCTGGAGCAGGAGGTGCTGTTCAGAAAGCGGCGCCTGCGCAAGGGCTCGGTCTGCGGTGTCATAGAGATACAGGGCAAGAAGGTGGGCGATGTGCCGGGCCGGATACGCGGTTGCGGGGTTGAGGATGCGGTGCAGGTCACCTCGGTCTCGGGCGTGCGGCTCAGCCAGGCTTCGGTGATGGGCTGCGACACCGCCAAGGCGTTGAACCGCTGGGTGGACCGCACCGTCAAACCGACCTTCCGCCGTCGTGGTCCCGTTGTCGAGCTGAAGGTGGCCGCGCATTATACCTGCCGCACGCGCAACAACCGCAAAGGGGCCAAGATATCGGAACACGGCAAGGGCCGGGCGATCGATATTTCGGCGTTCAAGATGAATGACGGGGAGTGGATCACCGTGCTGAACGGCTGGCGCGGCAAGTCGACCCAGGCATTGCTGAAAAAGGTCTGGCGTGGCGCCTGCGGTCCGTTCGGAACTGTGCTAGGACCCAATGCGGACCGCTATCATCAGGATCACTTCCACATGGATACGGCGCGATACCGCAGAGGTCCCTATTGCAAGTGACGACTTTGAACAGTGGCAGATAATTCTGAACAGAAGCGCCACTCTATCCTTTTTGTGTCGCGCAATTCGGTCCGAAAACCGGTTCCTACTTTTCGGATTGCGCTTTAACGCAGGATCAGGCGCGGCGCCGGGCCAAGCGGGATCGGACCCAGGGCCACGAACCCGTCGCGGAAATTCAGCTGCACGTCCAGCGCGTTAGGATTGCCGCCCAGCCCGGCCAGCAGGTTCAGCACCTTTGTGGCCGGATCGACCGCCTGATCGGGCAGGGCGCCCGCCGCATGGGCCATCGCCAGCATCTCGCGCCAGTTCTCGGCCTTGAGCGCGACCTCACCGGTTGGAATACCTTGCGTGTCCACATCCAGCTTGCCGGTGGCGAACAGGCGCAGCTCCCCCCATTTCATCTCGGCCAGTGCCAGATCGACCCGAACCGGCTGCGGGCGCTGCTCCTCGAGCGCGCTGCGGTCCCAGCGCTTGTCGAAGCGCACGGTCATGTCCGCCTTGAGCGTCTGGAAGTTGCGGGGCAGGGCGGTGGATGAGCGCATGAGCCGCCGCAGATCCTCGCCCGGGGAGAAACCGGCGGCTTCGAGGTCGATGCGGTAGGTCTCGGGCGTCTCTGTCTGCTCCATCAGCAGGGTCAGATCACCTGCGCTGGCCAGCGCCTCGCCCTCGCGGCTGATCGACCAGGGGCCCGAGGTCAGGGCCATGCGTTCCAGCGCGAGCGCGACGCCCGGTTGCAGATGCAGTTCGGCCTGCATGTCCCGGGCGCTGACGATGGCGGTCTGGTCGAGATAGGACAGCCGCTGGGGTGTCTCGGCAAAGCGCATGGTCTGGCGGCCCGGCCAGATGGCGGGGCTGTCCAGTTCCAGCCACTCGGCCTGCCACGCGGTGCCGCTGGCCGGATCGGCGAGCGCCGGGCTGGTCAGGCGGGTCTGGTGGCGCGCGGGATAGCCCGAGGTGGCGATCTCGGCATAATCGGCCTGCCAGCCCCGTGCCTCTTGGGCGGAAAACCACGCCACGATGGCCGAACGCAGCCCGTATCCCGCCACATACCAGTAGCCCGACCATGCCAGCGCGATGAAGATGAGGATGCGAACCAGCCTGCCCATGGGATTTGGCCCCTTTTTCCTGCCACTGAATTGATGTTTATAGACGCAAACAGGCAAGGACCAGCGCGATGACGATGTGGGTTTTCGGATATGGATCGCTTTTGTGGAACCCCGGCTTTCCGGTGGCGCGGCAAGAGCTGGCGACGCTGCACGGCTATGCACGGTCCTTCTGCATGAGCTCGATTCATCACAGGGGAACCGAGGACAAGCCCGGTCTGGTTCTGGCGCTGGATGAGGTGGACGAGGCCCATTGCAGGGGGCTGGCGCTGGCGGTCGAGGCCGGGCATGAGGACCGCACTCTGGCCGATCTGCGCGAGCGCGAACTGATCTCGTCGGCCTATCTGGAGCGGATGCTGGATGTCGAACTGCACAGCGGCGAGACGGTGAATGCCGTCACCTACGTGATCGACCCGCACCACGTGCAGTATTGCGGGGGCATACCGCTGGAGGAGCAGGCCCAGATCATCGCCCATGCGGTGGGCGGACGCGGCCCCAACACCGAGTATCTCTACAACACCACCGAGCATCTGGCCGAAATCGGGCTGCATGACCCGGATCTGGAATGGCTTTCCCAACGGGTGCGTGCGCTGGTGGCATAAACTCTTGGCCTAACCTGCGTTTCTTCGGTAGGTTCTCCTCAGAGCAGAGAAGTTCAGGAAATAAGCGCATGGCGCAGGCACACCGGGACGCGGGACCGCATTTCTCGCAACCGATCCGGCAAATCTTGATGATGCTGATCGCACTCGGACTATCCGGGTTGGGGGTCTTTGTGGCGCTGCCCTATGTGATGCCGGTGTTTCAGGCGAACCCCTATCTCAACGGGTTCATTCTGCTGGTCTTCATCATCGGCGTTCTGGCCTGTTTCTATCAGGTCACGCAGTTGATCGGATCGGCGCGCTGGATCGAGGCCTTTGTCGGCGGGGTCGAGCGTGAGGAGACCCGCCCGCCGCAACTGCTGGCGCCGCTGGCCTCGCTGCTGCGCTCGCGCGGGGCGCGGATGCAGATCAGTTCGACCTCGACCCGGTCCATTCTGGATTCGGTGGCCGAGCGGATCGAGGAAGAGCGCGAGATCACCCGATATATCACCAACGTGCTGATCTATCTGGGCCTGCTGGGGACGTTCTTTGGTCTGGCCACCACCGTTCCGGCCATCGTCGACACCATCCGCAGCCTCAACCCGCAGGAGGGTGAGGAAGGTCTGGCGGTGTTCAACCGACTGATGACCGGGCTGGAATCGCAGCTGCAGGGCATGGGCGTGGCCTTTGGCTCGTCGCTCTTGGGTCTTGCCGGGTCGCTGATCGTGGGGCTGCTGGAACTGTTTGCCGGGCATGGCCAGAACCGGTTTTACCGCGAGCTTGAGGAGTGGCTGTCGACCATCACCCGCGTCGGCTTTGCCTCGGGCGATGAGGGCGGCGCCGAGGTGGCGGTGTTGGCCCCGGTTCTGGATGCGATGTCGGAACAGATGGACGCGTTGCAGAACCTGTTTGCCGCCAATGAGCAGGGTCAGGCCGAGGTCTCTACGCGTCTTGGCAATCTGGTCGATGTCATTGGCGAGATGAACCAGCGTCAGACCGATACCGAGGGCGTGATCGGCGCGCTTGATCGGGTCGCGGTCAGTCAGGATGCGCTGCTGGAACACATGCGCAATCAGGGACCCGGCGAAGGCATGGATGCCGAAAGCCGGATGCGCCTGCGGTCGATGGATGTGCAGCTTTTGCGCATTCTCGAAGAGATTTCGGCGGGCCGTCAGGAGAGCATGGTCGAGCTGCGCAAGGATATCGAGCTGCTGGTCAAGGCGCTGTCGCAGCCGCGTGTGCGCGGGGCGGCCCGGGCCAAGTCCGCGCGGGACGGAGACTGAGCCATGGCCCTGTCCCGCCGCACCGGTCAGCGATTCCAGGGCTCGGTCTGGCCCGGTTTCGTGGATGCGATGACGGGGCTGTTGATGGTGCTGACCTTCGTTCTGACCATCTTCATGGTGGTTCAGTATGTGCTGCGCGAGACGATCTCGGGGCAGGAGGACGAGTTGAGTGCGCTCTCGGCCGAGGTGTCGGCGCTGGCGGATGCGCTGGGGCTGGAAGAGCGCGAGAACAGCCGGCTGCAGGCCCGGTTGGGGGCGCTGAGCACCACCCTGAACCAGGCAGAGGACGATCTGGCGCAGGCACAGGCGCTGATCACCTCGCTGACGTCGGAGCGCGACCGGCAGACCGCCGCGCTTGATGAGGCACAGACCCGGATCACCGGGTTCGAGGCGCAGGTTGCGGCGTTGCTGGCGGACCGGGACCGGGCGCTGGGCGATATCCGCGAACTGGAGGCCGAGCGCGAGGAGTTGCAGGCGGCGCGCGAACAGCTTCTGTCGGAGCAGGAGGCGCTGAACCTGGCGCTGGCCCGCAGCCGAGAAGAGATCGACGCCCAGACCGAGGCCGCCCGCCTGGCCGCCGCCCGCCGCGAGGCGCTTGAGGCGCTGGTGGCCGATCTGGAGCGCACCGGCGCGGCCAGCACGGCCCGGATCGAGGCGCTGGAACAGCAACTGACCGAGGAAGAGGCCGCGAAGCTGGCCGAAGCCGCCGCCGCCGAGGCGCTGCGTGAGCGGTTGCAGAATGCCGATGCCGAGCTGACCGCGATGACATTGGCGCTTGAGGCGCAGCGGCAGGAGGCCGAGGATACGCTGACCCTGCTCGCCGCTGCCGAGGCCGCCAAGGCGGCGCTGGAGCGCGAGTTCGGCGACGCGCTGACCCAGGAGGAATTGCAGGCCCGTCTGGATGCGGCGCTGAGCGCGCAGGCCGAGGCGGAAAGCGGCGCCGCGGCGCAGCGGTCGCTGGCCGAGGAGCGGGCCGAACTGCTGGCGCTGGCGCGTGAGACGCTGGCGGCGGAAAAGGAGATCTCGGCCGAAGCACAGCGGCAGACGGCGCTGCTCAACCAGCAGGTCGCGGCATTGCGCGGGCAGCTTGGCAGCCTGCAGGCTTTGCTGGACGACTACAAGGATCGCAATGCGGCCGCCGAGGTGCAGCTGCAGACGCTGGGGCAGGATCTGAACGCGGCACTCGCCCGCGCGGCCTCGGAAGAGCGCAGGCGGCGCATTCTGGAAGAGGCCGAGCGCAAGCGGCTGGAGGCCGAGGCGCAGGCGCTTGCGCAGGAAACCGAGGAACTGACGGCGCAGGCCGAGGATCTGGAACGCTACCGCTCGGAGTTCTTTGGCCGTCTGCGTGACGTGCTGGGCCAGCAGGAGGGGGTGCGGATCGAGGGTGACCGGTTCGTGTTCTCATCCGAGGTGCTGTTTGATCCGGGCTCGGCGGTGTTGTCATCCGAGGGCGAGCTTGAGGTCGCCAAGGTTGCCCGCATTCTGGGCAGCGTGGCGCAGGACATCCCGCCTGAGCTCAACTGGATAATCAGGGTGGATGGGCATACCGACAACGTGCCTCTGTTCGGCACAGGCCGCTATCGGGACAATTGGGAACTGAGCCAGGGCCGCGCCCTGTCGGTCGTGCGCTACATGGTGGACTTCCTCGGTATTCCGCCCAACCGTCTGGCTGCCAACGGGTTCGGAGAGTTCCAGCCGGTGAACGACGCGAATACGCCCGAGGCGCGGGCGCAGAACCGGCGGATCGAATTGAAGCTGACCGAGAAGTAGCCCGCTATTCGATGGTAATTTCGACGGTCTTGCGGCTGATCTCTGTGCCATTGCGCAGCATCGCGACCTCGCCGCGATACCGGCCCGCTGGCCAACTCGCCGCGGCCAAACGCCGTCCGGCGGCGCGAAAGAACCGGGCCTGTGCTTTATCCAGTGCAAATTCCTCGGACAGAAAGGGCCCATCGGGGCCGTCGATTGTCAGGCGCAGGATATCGCCGGTCTGACCGCCAAAGGCGTAGCCGAACAGGACCAGCCCGGCGGCATCCGGCGGCATTGCCCTGCGCGCGGCGGTTCCGGCCTGAATGTCCTCGTATTCCGGCACGTGATCCGAGAAGCCGACCGAGAGCATGGCGCCCGGAACATATGCGGGTGGTGCCTTCCAGAGTGTTTCCCCGGCCTCGCCGCACGTTGCGGCGCCCGACGTGGCAAACGGATCGACTACGCGATCCTGATGGCGGACCGAAAGATGCAGATGCGGGAACTGGGTTCTGCCGCTGAGGCCGATCTCGCCCAGCACGGTGCCCGCCAGCACCGTGTCACCGGTTTTGACCCGGAGTGAGCCGCGCTTCATGTGGCAATACTGGGTTTCCCAGCCATCCTCATGGGCGATGACAACGCCGTTGCCGCAGTCGCGCCCGGCAATCGCGTCCTGATCGGCGGGCTCGAACCTTCGATCCTCCATCCCGTCGCGGATCCCCCGCACCACCCCGGGCGCTGCGGCCAGAACCCGGACGCCTTCGTGCATCTCCCGCAGGGTTGGCAGCGCGAAATCGGTGCCTTTGTGGCCGTCATAGCTGAGCGGGCCACAGCGGAAATCCTCGGCGTCCGGGCCAGGGACATGATCGACGAAGTTCTGGATGGTGCAGCTTTTGCCCGGAATGCAATCGACGGGCAGGTCCAGAACGGGCTGGCCCGCCGCCATGGTGGCGGCGAGCGTCAGGAGGGCACTCAGCCCTCCACGCACTTAATCTGCGGTCAGAAGCGGGGGCCGGTCGCCAGAAATCCGAGGCTGGTCGGGGCCGAGGATCTGCAGGTTGAGCTCACCCTTCTTGATCGAGACGCGGACCACACCGCCCTTGGCCAGCTTGCCGAACAGCAGCTCTTCGGCCAGCGGCCTCTTGATGTGCTCCTGGATCACCCGGCCCAGCGGGCGGGCGCCCATCTTGTCGTCGTAACCCTTGTCGGCCAGCCATTCGGCGGCGGCGGTGGTCAATTCGATCGACACGCCACGGTCAAGCAACTGCGCCTCAAGCTGGAGGACGAACTTCTCGACCACCTGCAGGATGACCTCCTTCGACAGCGGCGCGAAGGAGATCACCGCGTCCAGACGGTTGCGGAACTCCGGCGTGAACATCCGCTCGATGGCGGCGGTATCCTCGCCCTCGCGCCGGTCGCGGGCAAAGCCGATGGCGGCTCGGGCCTGTTCCTGCGCGCCCGCGTTCGAGGTCATGATCAGGACCACGTTGCGGAAGTTCACGGTGCGCCCGTTGTGATCAGTCAGCTCACCATGGTCCATCACCTGCAGCAGGATGTTGAACACGTCCGGATGCGCTTTCTCGATCTCATCCAGCAGCAGCACGCAATGCGGATGCTGGTCGACGCCGTCGGTCAGCAGGCCGCCCTGATCGAAGCCGACATAGCCCGGAGGCGCGCCGATCAGACGGGAAACCGCGTGTTTCTCCATGTATTCCGACATGTCGAAACGCAGCAGTTCCACACCCAACGTATCGGCCAGTTGCTTGGCGACCTCGGTCTTGCCGACGCCGGTGGGGCCCGCGAACAGGTAGTTGCCGATGGGCTTTTCGGGCTCGCGCAGCCCGGCACGGGCCAGCTTGATGGCGCTCGACAACGCCTCGATGGCCACGTCCTGACCGAACACCACCCGTTTCAGCGAGGCTTCGAGATCTTTCAGCAACTCGGCATCGTCCTTGGTGACGTTCTTGGGCGGGATGCGGGCGATCTTGGCGACCACCGCCTCGATCTCTTTCACGCCGATGGTTTTGCGCCGCTTGCTTTCCGCGACCAGATGCTGCGCCGCGCCGGCCTCGTCGATCACGTCGATGGCCTTGTCGGGCAGTTTGCGGTCGTTGATATAGCGAGCCGACAGTTCCACCGCGGATTTGATCGCATCAGCGGTGTATTTGATGTCGTGATGCTCTTCGAAATACGGTTTCAGGCCGCGCAGGATCTTGACGCTGTCCTCGACCGTGGGTTCGTTCACGTCGATCTTCTGGAACCGGCGGGACAGGGCGCGGTCCTTCTCGAAATGCTGGCGGAACTCCTTGTAGGTGGTCGAGCCCATGGTGCGCAGCTTGCCGCCCTGCAGGGCGGGTTTGAGCAGGTTCGACGCATCCATCGCGCCGCCCGAAGTGGCGCCCGCGCCGATCACGGTGTGAATCTCATCAATGAAGAGAACCGCATCGGGATGCTCTTCCAACTCGGTCACCACGGCTTTGAGCCGTTCCTCGAAATCGCCGCGATAGCGGGTGCCCGCCAGCAGCGCGCCCATGTCGAGCGAGTAGATCGTGGTCTGCGACAGAACCTCGGGCGTTTCACCCGATACGATCTTGCGCGCCAGACCTTCGGCGATGGCGGTCTTGCCGACACCGGGATCGCCCACCAGAAGCGGGTTGTTCTTGCGGCGGCGGCAGAGCACCTGAATGCAGCGCTCGACCTCATCCTCGCGCCCGATCAGCGGGTCGACATCGCCGCTGCGGGCCTTGGCGTTCAGATCGACGCAGTATTTGGCAAGCGCGCTTTCCTTCTGCTCCACCTCGCTGGTGGAGCTCTGCGCCTCATCCTCGACCTCGTCGGCGCCTTTCACCGCGCGGTTTTCACCGTATGCCGGGTCCTTGGCCACGCCATGGGCGATGAAGTTCACCGCGTCATAACGGGTCATGTCCTGTTCCTGCAGGAAATAGGCCGCGTTGCTTTCGCGTTCGGCAAAGATGGCCACCAGCACATTCGCACCGGTCACCTCAGTCCGGCCTGAGCTTTGCACGTGGATCGCGGCGCGCTGGATCACCCGCTGGAAGGCCGCCGTCGGCACCGCTTCGGAGCCGTCGATATCCGTGACCAGGTTCGACAGGTCCTCGTCGATGAACTCAACCAAAGTACTGCGCAACTCGTCCAGATCGACGCTGCAGGCCTTCATGACACGCACGGCGTCCGGTTCCTCCAGCAGCGCCAGCAACAGATGCTCAAGCGTCGCGAATTCGTGCCGCCGTTCATTCGCCGCCGCAAGGGCCGCGTGAATGGCTTGTTCTAATGTGCTCGAGAATGAAGGCACGCGGGTGCTCCTCTAATCTTGGGTCGGATTGGGGGCCGAGTATCGGTCGGCGACCCCCGTCCCAACCATGTCCTCATAGTATTAGAGTTTGGTTGATCATGGCCCGGCTTCAAGGGTTTTCTTTCACTTGACAGTCACATTTCCCGTGACCGTGTCTGTGAGGAGCGTGAAAATTAGTCAGAACCGGTCCTTTCGCGCCCTGATTTCGGCAAAGACCGCGGCAGGGTCGGCGCCTGTCATGCCGAGATTGGCCTGAATGCCGGAATCTTCCGCGCGCAGAAAGGGGTTGGTGGCCTTTTCCAATGCCAGCGACGACGGCACCGTGGGTTCTCCGGCGGCGCGGGCGCGGGCGATGTCGGCGATGCGCTGCTGCAGGGCGGGGTTTTCCGGCTCGATGGTCTGGGCAAACTGTCCGTTGGATTGTGTATATTCGTGGCCGGAGTAGACGATTGTTTCCTCGGGCAGCGCCGCCAGCTTGCTGAGCGAGGCCCACATCTGCGGTGCCGAGCCTTCGAACAGCCGCCCGCATCCCAGCGCCATCAGGCTGTCGGCGGTAAAGACCGCGTGGCTTTGCGGCATGTGAAAGGCGATATGGCCTACGGTGTGGCCCGAGACGTCGAGCACGTGCACCGGCTCGCCTACGATCGTCAGCGTGTCTCCCTCGGCCACCAGCACATCCAGTGGCGGTAGCCGGTGGGCATCGGCAGCGGCGCCCACCACCTGCGCGGGATGCTGCGCCAGAATCCCGGCCAGACCGTCCACATGATCGTAATGATGGTGGGTCAGCAACACATGGCTCAGCCGCCAGCCGCGCGCCGCCAATTCGGTCAGAATCGGCGCGGCCTCGGGCGCGTCGACCAGCGCGGTTTCGCCGCTTTCCCCGTCATGGGCCAGAAAGGCGTAATTGTCGCTGAGGCAGGGGATGGTGACGATCTCAAGAGGCATGGCCTTTTGCCCTTTCGTTGCTAGACTGCGCCCAGCTAAGCCGATAGCGCAGGTGTCCGCAATGCATCTCGATGTGCAGGATCTGAGGAATTTCTACTACCGCAGCACGCTGGGGCGCGCGGCGCAGGCTGCGATCCGGGGCCGGTTGCTCAAGATCTGGCCCGAGGCCAAGGGGCAGACCGTGGCGGGATTCGGCTTTGCCGTGCCGCTGCTGCGGCCCTATCTGGCCGATGCGCGCCGGGTGATCGGTCTGATGCCAGGTCCGCAGGGCGTGATGCCCTGGCCCGCCGGAATGGCGAATGTCGCGGTCCTGGCCGAAGAGACGATGTGGCCGATTGAAACCGGCCATATCGACAAGCTGGTGGTGATGCACGGGCTGGAAACCTCGGAGCGGCCCAGCCAGTTGCTGGAGGAGTGCTGGCGGGTGCTGGGGCCGGGGGGCAAGGCGATCTTTGTGGTGCCGAACCGGGCGGGGCTGTGGTCACGCTCGGATAAGACCCCCTTTGGTTTTGGCCGTCCCTATACGCTGGGGCAGTTGGAAACCCAGTTGCGCACCCATCAGTTCCTGCCGGAGAACCATTGCTCGGCGCTGTATCAGCCACCGTCCTTCCGGCGGTTCTGGTTGAAATCGGGGGCGCTGATCGAGCGCACCGGCACGCGCCTGCCCACGATCCTCGCGGGTGGTGTTTTCATGGTCGAAGTCTCAAAGCGAGTGCACCCGCCGCGAGGCAATGCGATCAAGGACACGGCGCGCCGTCCGCTCAAGGCGCTGGACGGGATGCTCAAGCCCGCTTAGGCGCGGTTAAGGCGGCCGATCTGGACTTATCAGCCGTGCCAGTTGGCCCTTTTATGAAGGATTTATGCCACAGGAATCGCAAAAACCTGCAATTCCGTAACATTTTTCAACCGCCCGTTCGGGTGCAAAGGGTCGCAGTTTCTCTAACCTATTGAAAACACGGGATTTGGGGATAACTGCGTTACCGCTATACTATATTGCGAGGTTGGATACGCTCTGCTACATCCCCGGTGATTTTGATGCCCTGCCTGTCCTGGCGGGGTTTCTTCACGCCCCCGGGGTGCCGTTCCGGGCAGCTACGGGGCCAAAAGTATCGGAAGGGTGGACGTGTCCGAACCAGCTTCGATTTCCGCAGGCATCGCCGAGCGCTATGCCACGGCGATCTTCGAGATCGCAAAAGACAACAACGACCTTGCGGGTCTGGAATCCGGCATCAATGATCTGGCAACCGCCCTGAGCGACAGCGACGATCTGCGCGACCTGATTGCGTCTCCGCTGGTGTCCCGCTCGGAACAGGAAGCCGCAATCACCGCAGTTGCAGACAAGATGGGCCTGAGCGGCGTGCTGCGCAACTCGCTGGGCCTGATGGCGCAGAAACGCCGCCTGTTCGTGGTGCCGCAACTGGTGACCGTCCTGCGCGGCATGCTGGCGGACGAGCGCGGCGAAGTGACCGCCGACGTCGCCTCGGCCAAGGCGCTGACCAAGACCCAGATGGACAAACTGTCCAAGACGCTCAGCGAGCGCGTGGGCAAAACCGTGACTATCAATGCGACCGTTGATGAAAGCCTCATCGGCGGTCTTGTCGTTAAAGTGGGCTCGAAGATGATCGACAGCTCGATCCGCTCCAAGCTCAACTCCCTCCAGAATGCAATGAAAGAGGTCGGATAAATGGGTATCCAAGCTGCAGAGATTTCTGCAATCCTGAAGGACCAGATCAAGAATTTTGGTCAGGAAGCCGAAGTGGCCGAGATCGGCCGCGTGCTGAGCGTCGGCGACGGGATTGCCCGTGTGTATGGCCTCGACAACGTGCAGGCCGGCGAGATGGTCGAGTTTCCCGGTGGCATCATGGGCATGGCGCTGAACCTGGAAAGCGACAATGTCGGCGTTGTGATCTTCGGCTCGGACCGGGACATCAAGGAAGGCGACACCGTCAAGCGCACCAACGCCATCGTGGACGTGCCGATCGGGGACGAGCTGCTGGGCCGCGTTGTGGACGGACTGGGCAATCCGATTGACGGCAAGGGCCCGATCAACGCCACCAAGCGCGGCGTGGCCGACGTCAAGGCGCCGGGCATCATCCCGCGTAAATCGGTGCACGAGCCGATGGCGACCGGCCTGAAATCGGTTGACGCGATGATCCCGATTGGCCGTGGCCAGCGGGAACTGATCATTGGCGACCGTCAGACCGGCAAGACCGCCGTGGCGCTGGACACCATCCTGAACCAGAAATCGGTGAACGACGCAGCCGGCGATGACGAGTCGAAGAAACTTTACTGCGTCTACGTCGCCATCGGTCAGAAGCGTTCGACCGTGGCCCAGTTGGTGAAGAAGCTGGAAGAAAGCGGCGCCATCGATTACTCGATCGTCGTGGCCGCGACCGCGTCCGACCCGGCGCCGATGCAGTTCCTGGCGCCTTACTCCGCAACCGCGATGGCCGAATACTTCCGCGACAATGGCCGTCACGCGCTGATCATCTATGATGACCTGTCCAAGCAGGCCGTGTCCTATCGTCAGATGTCGCTGCTGCTGCGCCGTCCGCCGGGCCGTGAAGCCTATCCGGGCGACGTTTTCTACCTCCACTCGCGCCTGCTGGAGCGTTCGGCGAAGCTGAACGAGGATTTCGGTGCCGGTTCGCTGACCGCTCTGCCGGTCATCGAAACCCAGGGTGGCGACGTGTCGGCCTTTATTCCGACCAACGTGATTTCGATCACCGACGGCCAGATCTTTCTGGAAACCGAGCTGTTCTATCAGGGCATCCGCCCCGCCGTGAACACCGGTCTGTCGGTGAGCCGCGTGGGTTCGTCCGCTCAGACCGACTCGATGAAGTCGGTTGCCGGTCCGGTGAAACTGGAACTGGCTCAGTACCGCGAAATGGCGGCTTTTGCGCAGTTCGGGTCCGACCTCGACGCCGCAACCCAGCAGCTCCTGAACCGTGGTGCACGTCTGACCGAGCTGATGAAACAGCCGCAGTATTCGCCGCTGACCAACGCGGAGATTGTCTGCGTCATCTTCGCGGGTACCAACGGCTACCTCGACAAGATCGACGTGTCCGAAGTGGGCCGCTACGAGGCCGGTCTGCTGGCGCATCTGCGCGGCAAGCACGCCGACCTGCTTCAGTGGATCACCGACGAAGATCCCAAGATCAAAGGTGAGGCATCCGACAAGCTCAAGGCAGCGATCGACGAATACGCCGCGACCTTCGCTTGATAGGAGGTTCTGATGCCTAGTCTGAAGGACCTTAAAAACAGGATCGAGTCGGTCAAATCGACCCGCAAGATCACCAAGGCCATGCAGATGGTCGCGGCCGCGAAACTGCGCCGCGCCCAGGAATCTGCCGAAGCCTCACGCCCCTACGCCGAGCGGTTCAATGCCGTGATGGCGGGGCTGGCGGCGTCGGTCGGGGACAGCGACAGCGCCCCGAAGCTGCTCCGTGGTACGGGCAGCGACGATGTCCATCTGCTGGTCGTGATGACAGCCGAGCGCGGTCTCTGCGGCGGCTTCAACTCGAACATCGCCAAGCTGGCCCGCGCAAAGGCGGACGAGCTGCGGGCCAAGGGCAAGACGGTCAAGATCCTGACCGTCGGCAAAAAGGGCCGCGACGCGCTCAAGCGGGAATACAGCGATCTGTTCGTGGGTCATGTCGACCTGAGCGAGGTTAAGCGCATCGGCTATGCCAACGCGCAGGACATCGCCAAGGACGTGCTGACCCGGTTCGACGGGGCCGAGTTCGACGTTGCCACGATCTTCTACGCGAAGTTCGTCAACGTGGTGACCCAGATCCCGACGGCCCAGCAGGTCATCCCGGCCTCGTTCGAGGATGTCGAGGTGGAAACCGGGGGCGCGGTCTATGACTACGAGCCCGGCGAGGAACGGATTCTGGCCGACCTGCTGCCCCGTGGCGTGGCGACCCAGATCTTCTCGGCCCTGCTGGAGAATGGCGCATCCGAACAGGGTGCCCGGATGAGCGCGATGGACAACGCGACCCGCAACGCGGGCGAGATGATCGACAAGCTGACCATCCAGTTCAACCGTTCGCGTCAGGCCGTGATCACCAACGAGCTGATTGAAATTATTTCCGGCGCCGAAGCGCTGTAAGAAAACCGGAGACGAAACATGGCGAATGCAAAAGGCAAAGTCACTCAGATCATCGGGGCCGTCGTCGACGTGCAGTTCGATGATGCACTGCCTGAAATTCTGAACGCGCTGGAAACCCTCAACAACGGCAAGCGTCTGGTGCTGGAAGTTGCGCAGCACCTGGGCGAAAACACCGTCCGTACCATCGCGATGGACGCGACCGAAGGTCTGGTCCGCGGCGAGGCCGTGACCGACACCGGCGCACCGATCTCGGTGCCGGTGGGTAACGCCACCCTGGGCCGCATCCTGAACGTGGTCGGCGAGCCGATCGACGAAAAGGGCGACGTTGAAGCGACCGAATCCCGTGCCATCCACCAGCCCGCACCCGAGTTTGACGAGCAGTCGACCGAGTCGGAAATTCTGGTGACCGGCATCAAGGTTGTGGACCTGCTGGCCCCCTACGCCAAAGGCGGTAAGATCGGCCTCTTCGGCGGCGCCGGTGTGGGCAAGACCGTCCTGATCATGGAACTGATCAACAACATCGCCAAAGTGCACTCGGGGTTTTCCGTGTTCGCGGGTGTTGGTGAACGGACCCGTGAGGGCAACGACCTCTACCACGAGATGATCGAATCGAACGTGATCAAGCCGGACAATCTGTCGGAAAGCCAGGTGGCACTGGTCTACGGCCAGATGAACGAGCCTCCGGGGGCCCGTGCCCGTGTTGCACTGACCGGCCTGACACTGGCCGAGCAGTTCCGTGACCAGTCCGGGACCGACGTCCTGTTCTTCGTCGACAACATCTTCCGCTTCACGCAGGCGGGCTCCGAGGTGTCGGCTCTGCTGGGCCGTATTCCTTCGGCGGTGGGCTACCAGCCGACGCTGGCCACCGACATGGGCGCCCTGCAGGAACGCATCACCTCGACCAAGGCGGGCTCGATCACCTCGGTGCAGGCAATTTATGTTCCTGCGGACGACCTGACCGACCCCGCGCCGGCAACCTCGTTTGCGCACCTTGACGCGACCACCGTTCTCAACCGCGCGATCTCGGAAAAGGGTATCTACCCGGCCGTGGACCCGCTCGACTCGACCTCGCGTCTGCTCGACCCGGCAATCGTTGGTGACGAGCACTACAAGGTTGCGACCGACGTTCAGCAGATCCTTCAGCGCTACAAGTCGCTGCAGGACATCATCGCCATCCTCGGCATGGACGAACTGTCGGAAGAGGACAAGCTGACCGTGGCCCGCGCCCGCAAGATCGAGCGTTTCCTCAGCCAGCCGTTCGACGTGGCCGAAGTCTTCACCGGTTCGCCCGGGGTGCAGGTGCCGCTGGATGAAACCATCTCGTCGTTCAAGGCGGTTGTGGCCGGTGAATACGACCACCTGCCCGAGGCGGCCTTCCTCATGGTTGGCGGCATCAATGAAGTGATCGCAAAAGCCGAGAAGATGGCCGCAGAAGCTGCCTAAGGAGTAACCCTGATGGCAAACACGATGCAATTCGACCTCGTCAGCCCGGAGCGGAGCCTTGCTTCGCTGCAGGCCAGCGCGGTCCAGATCCCCGGCGCGGACGGGGACATGACGGCGATGCCCGATCATGCCCCCACCATCACCACGTTGCGCCCGGGTATCCTCAAGGTCGAGGCCCCCGAAGGCTCCAGCGAATACCTGGTGACCGGCGGGTTTGCCCAGATCAACGGGGACGGGCTGTCGGTGCTGGCCGAAAAGGCCATCCCGGTGACCGAAGTGACCCGCGCACAGCTGGACGAACTGATCGCCGAGGCGCGCGCCTCGCATGAGGCCGCCAAGGAACAGCAGGAAACCAACCTGGTGGATGATGCCGCCAAGCTGCTGGCCGATATGGAAGCCCTGGGCACCCATATGAGCCTCTGAGCGGTTCCTTGCTGCCCTGAAATCATGAACCGGCCGCGCCCGAGGCGAGGCCGGTTTTTTTTGTGCTGCCATTTCAATCCCGTCACAGTAAGGTGCGGAAATTAAAGAACAAGCGATGATGGTATGAGGCTATTCCAATCCCACCCCATCGGAATTGATCAGGGCGAAGAGGTTCTGTTCTCGGACTTCGCGGATGGCGGCGAGATGTGGACCGGCAAGGGCCCGCGTGAGCGGCGCTGCCGGATCGGGTTCAGCTCGGCCTTCCGGACCCCGCCGGTTGTCCAGATCGGTGTGGCGCTGTGGGACGTGGACACAAGCTCGGCCCTGCGGGCCGAGGTGCGGGCCGAAGAGATCACCTGCGACGGGTTCGATGCCGTGTTTCGCACCTGGTCCGATACGCTTGTCGCCCGCATCCGCGTGTCATGGCTGGCCATCGGGGAAGTGGCGCATCCAGATGACTGGGTCATCATGTAGAAACGCCGTATCTTCACCTCACAAAAAAAAGCAGCCCTCGAAAACCGAAGGCTGCCTTAATGTTTCTACATGTCGCCTGCCGTATCAGTGCCCGGCGATCAGACCCATGCTTTCGAGTTTGAGCAGCACCTGGTGGGCGCAGTTGTCGACGTCCACATTCTCGGTCTCGACGCGCAGTTCGGGATTCTCCGGCACATCGTAAGGGTCTGAAATTCCTGTGAATTCCTTGATCTTGCCCTCACGCGCCAGCTTGTAGAGCCCCTTGCGGTCGCGGCGTTCGCATTCCTCGATGCTGGTCGCCACATGGACCTCGCAGAAGGCGCCGAAGGTCTCGATCTCTTCGCGCACCGCGCGGCGGGTCGTGGCATAGGGCGCGATGGGCGCGCAGATGGCGATGCCGCCGTTCTTGGTGATCTCGGACGCCACATAGCCGATACGGCGGATGTTCAGGTCGCGGTGCTCTTTCGAGAAGCCCAGTTCGGAGCTGAGGTTCTTACGCACGATATCGCCATCCAGCAGCGTCACCGGGCGGTCGCCGGTTTCCATCAGCTTGACCATCAGCGCGTTGGCGATGGTTGATTTGCCAGAACCCGAGAAGCCGGTGAAGAACACGGTGAAGCCCTGCTGCGAGCGCGGCGGGAAGCGGTTGCGCAGCTCCTGCACCACTTCGGGGAACGAGAACCACTCGGGGATCTCCAGCCCCTCGCGCAGACGGCGGCGCAGTTCGGTGCCCGAGATGTTCAGGATAGTAACGTTATCCTTGTCCTTGATCTCGTCATTGGGCTCGTATTGCGCGCGTTCCTGCACATAGACCATGTGTTTGAAATCGACCATCTCGATGCCGATCTCGTCCTGGTACTTGCGGAACAGGTCCTGCGCGTCATAGGGGCCGTAGAAGTCTTCACCTACCGAGTTCTTGCCGGGGCCCGCGTGGTCGCGGCCGACGATGAAATGGGTGCAGCCGTGATTCTTGCGGATCAGGCCGTGCCAGACCGCCTCGCGCGGGCCGGCCATGCGCATGGCCAGGTTGAGCAGCGACATCGAGGTGGTTGAGGCCGGGTACTTGTCTAGTACCGCCTCGTAACAGCGTACGCGGGTGAAGTGATCGACATCGCCCGGCTTGGTGAGGCCGACGACCGGGTGGATCAGCAGGTTGGCCTGCGCTTCCTTGGCAGCACGGAAGGTCAGTTCCTGATGCGCCCGGTGCAGCGGGTTGCGGGTCTGGAACGCGACGATGCGGCGCCAGCCCACCTTGCGGAAATAGGCGCGCAGCTCGTTCGGGGTGTCGCGTCGGGCCTTGAAGTCATAATGCACGGGCGGCTGAATGCCGACGATGGGACCGCCCAGATAGATCTTGCCGGCCACGTTGTGCAGATAGTTCACCGCCGGGTGCGCGGTATCGTCGGCGCCAAAGACTTTTTCCGCCTCGTTGGCCTTGTCGGGCGTCCAGCGGTCGGTCACGGTCATGGTGGCGAGGATCACGCCTTCCTGGTCGCGCAGGGCAATGTCCTGACCCAGCTCTATTTTCTCGGCGAACTCCTCGCTGACATCCAGCGTGATGGGCATCGGCCAGAGGGTGCCGTCGGCCAGCCGCATGTCCTCGACCACGCCATTGTAATCCTCTTCGGACAGGAACCCCTTGAGCGGGCTGAAGCCGCCATTCATCAGCAGTTCCAGGTCGCAAATCTGGCGCGGGGTCAGATCGTGGCTGATCAGGTCGGCGGCTTCGACCTTAAGTTTCTGGGCGGAATCGTAGGAAACGTAGAGTTCGGGAATCGGGGCAAGATTGCTCAACATCGTCATTCGAATACTCGTGTTGCTTTGCTTGAAAATCCGTAGTGTCCGGGGTGTTTTGTGGGGCTTTAGCCATGTCGGCAAGGGGAAGTCCAGCCGGGTTGTGCCAACTAAGGACGTTTTGGGCGGATTTTGCGCAGAATGGGAGGAAGTTCGGGCTTTTCCGCAACGCATAAACCGATCATTCGCGATCCGGGGCGATCAGGCCGGGCTTGCGGAATTATTGTTCCGACAGGTCGATCTGCATTTCCAGCTCCGAGGCCTGCGCAACCGGCAGGGCGAACACCGGTTCAGAAACCCCGCGCAGCTGGAATTCGCGCAGGGGCAGGCCGGCAGTCTCGGTCTCCATGGCCTCCAGAACCTGGGTCGAGACCAGCAGTTCGACACCCAGTTCCTTGGTTTGGCCTTCCAGCCGACTGGCGGCGTTGACCGTGTCACCGATGATGGTGCGTGGCGCGTGGCCAGCCGCGCCGATCTCACCCAGAACCAGATTGCCCAGGTGCAACCCCATGCCGATGCGAATCTCGGGCGCGTGTTCGGTGGCGAGCCGTTCGTTGAACCGTTCCAGCGCGCGCCCGACCTCACGCGCGGCGTGCAGCCCGGCGCGGGCCGAGCTTGCGGCGTCGTGGGTCTCGAACACCGCCAGCAACCCGTCGCCCAGATACTTGTCCACCGTCCCCCCCGAACTGGTGATGGCGGGCACGATCTCGTCAAAGAAACGATTCAGCAGAAAGACCACGTCATACGGCAGCTGCCCAGTGGTGCGGGCGGTAAAGCCGCGCATGTCCAGAAACAGGATGGCCAGTTGCCGTTCCTGTCCCTGACTGGCATGGGCGCGGTTGCGGCCGCCCTCGGGGCGGAAGACGCGGAACACGGTGGCGGGATGGGTGGGGCGGATCTGGCAGGCCAGCCGCGTGTTGGGCGGGGCGTTTACGGCGGCGAGGCTGCGCGCCTCGGTTTCGCTGGGAGGGTGCAGCAAATCGCCACCCTCTTCGACCACCACCCGGCAGGTGGTGCAGCGCCCCTTGCCGCCGCAGAGCGCGGCATGCGCGATCCCGTTGGCCTGCGACATTTCCAAGAGGGTCATGCCCTTCTCGGCGGTGATATCGGGACCGTACACATAGCTGATACGCACCGCATGCCGCCGCCGCATGATCTTGCGCCCCAGATAGACCGCAGCCGTCAACGCCAGTGCCCCCCAGAACACCATGCGGCCATAGCTGGTGACGGAAAGCAGGTGCTGAAATGCCTCGCCACTGGGCCAGTTGAAATAGGCCACATAGTCTTCGCGCAGCCCGTCATCTGCAAAGGCGTCCCACATCCGCCGCCCCTCGGTCAGCAGCCCGGCAAAGGCAAATCCAGGGATAAGCACGGCCACACCGATAAGATAGGGAATGCTGGCGCGCCACCATCGCGTCAGGCGGAGCCAGAAATGCAGACCGATACAGCCATGTATCCAGACGATCAGCAGCAGCAGGCTCTGCCACCAGAGCACCGGATACGGCCACATCAGGACGATGAGATAGCCCATCTCGTCATTGACGTCGTAGATTTCATGCGCGTAGCGGGTCTGGACGACATGCGCGATCAGTTGCAGCGGGATCAGCAGGCCCAACGTCACCTGCAGCGCCTCGCTGAATTTCAGACGCAACGTGCGGCGTTTGGCCAGCGAGGTCAGCGCCAGCCCCGCATGGATCAGCAGCGCCGCATAGAGCAGCACGCTGCCCGCGAGGCTGCGGGTGATGACCTGTCGCCCGTCCTGCATCGCGTTCATCCACTCAAAGTCGAGCAGGCCCAGACCGATGTTGAAAAAGTGAAAGAAGGCATAGGTGAACAGGATCAGCCCGGTTGCGATCCTCAGACGTGTTGTCCAGCTTCCCCGCCAGAGTGCGCTGGCCAAAGACTCCTCCGGTTTTCTGTTCGCTGGATCTGAGTGTGCGGGGCCGTGCAGGGCAGGTCAAGGCGGGGTTTCATGACCCCGGGGGCCAGGGTGCAGCCGCGCCTGCTGGGCGGATCAGATCGGCGGCACAGTCAAACAGCACCAGATGGCTGAGCTCCGGGCGCGAGCGTGAGGAGTAAAGCAGCCCCTGCGCGCCCTCCCGCCGCGCCTGATCGGAAAAGGTCCAGGTGGGCGAGGGCGCTCCTGCGGCGTGCAGATCCTGCCAGATGACCGAGACTTCGGGGCGGCCCCGCAGATCGGCCAGCCTGGCATTGGTCACTTGCAAGGGAAGGATAACGCGCGGCGGATCGTCCGCACCCACATAGCGCCGGATCGCAACGCCTGCGCCCTCGGGTGTCAGTGAGGCATAAAGCGCGGTCTGGCCGGAATGGTGAAAGCGGCCTTCGGAGGCGCGGGCAGGGGACAAAGGCCGATCCGCCCGCGCCTGATACAGAATTCTCCAGACGATGCCGGAGAATGTCAGCACCCTATTCCTGTTCCGCTAGGAACCGTTCGGCATCCAGCGCCGCCATGCAGCCCATGCCCGCACTCGTCACCGCCTGACGGTAGACGTGATCGGTCAGGTCGCCAGCGGCAAATACGCCCGGCACCGAGGTCTCGGTCGTGCCCGGCTTGGTCACCACATAACCGCCCATATGAGTGTCGAGCGAGTCCCTGACCAACTCGTTCGCCGGCGCATGGCCGATGGCGACAAAGACACCCTTGCAGGGGATTTCGGTGATCTCACCGGTCTTGACATGCTTGACCCGCACACCCTCGACGCCCAGCGGCGCGTCGGTGCCGATCACCTCGTCCAGCTCATGGAACCAGAGCGGCTCGATCTTTTCGTTCTTGAACAGGCGATCCTGCAGGATCTTCTCGGCCCGCAACTCGTCGCGGCGGTGGACCAGAGTGACCTTGCTGGCGAAGTTGGTCAAAAACAGCGCCTCTTCCACGGCGGTGTTGCCGCCGCCGATCACCACGATCTCTTGCCCGCGATAGAAGAACCCGTCGCAGGTGGCGCAGGCCGAGACGCCGAAGCCCTTGAATTTCTCCTCCGACGGGAGACCCAGCCACTTCGCCCGCGCGCCGGTCGCAAGGATCACCGCGTCAGCGGTGTAGGTAGTGCCGTTGTCGCCGCGCGCGGTGAAGGGCCGTTTCGACACGTCCAGATCGGTGATGATGTCGCCCACCACGTCACAGCCCATGGCGCTGGCGTGTTCCTGCATCTTGATCATCAGATCGGGGCCCTGCACCTCGGTAAAGCCCGGATAGTTCTCGACATCGGTGGTGGTGGTCAACTGACCGCCCGGCTCGATCCCCTGCACCAGCACCGGCTCAAGCATGGCGCGGCTGGCATAAACGCCTGCGGTATAACCCGCGGGGCCCGACCCGATGATCAGAACCCGGGTGTGACGTGTCTCGGCCATGGTACCCCCAATTTTTCTGGCACATCTTCTGCATCGGCGGGTTTGCCGCCTTCGGGGCATGGATATAACGACGGCAGCCCCGAGCTTAAACCCCCCAAGATCACATCTGTGCGTGTCGCGGTTTGAGGCGGGTTGTTCGGTAAATGAGCATCCGGAATGAACAATATTGCTCGGGTGCGAAACATTATTGCGCCTCACCGGGGGGCTGCTATAAGAACCGGAAAAATGGGAGCAATTCATGGTCGCCACACGACTGGACGAAATTGACCGCAAGATCCTGGCCGAATTGCAGGCAGATGGCCGGATGACCAATGTCGAACTGGCCAAACGCGTGGGAATTTCGGCGCCGCCCTGTCTGCGGCGGGTGCGCACACTGGAAGAATCAGGGCTGATCCGCGGCTACCATGCCGAGGTGAATTCACGGGAACTGGGGTTCGAGGTGCAGGTCTTTGCCATGGTCGGGCTCGACAGTCAGGCTGAGGTCGAACTGCGCGCCTTCGAAGAGCGCTGCCGCAACTGGCCGCTTGTGCGGGAATGCCACATGCTGAACGGCGAGGTGGATTTCATCCTGAAATGCGTGGCCCCCGATCTCAGTAGCTTTCAGCAATTTCTGACCGGAGAGTTGCTGACCACGCCGAACGTAGCCAGCGTCAAGACCTCGCTCGTCATCCGCGGCGCCAAGGACGAGCCCGGCGTACCTTTCGATGTGCTCGAAGAACGCTTGAGCCGAAGCGCCTGAGCGCCCCGCCTTTCGGGGCTGCATCAAGGGGTGGCAGAACTGCCGCCACTGTCAGGGAAACTGCCCAGCCTACAATCAGGTTCATCGCGCCACGCCTTAGGCCGTGATCGCGTTGATTTCGCCATCGCCGGCGCGCGGCAGGATCTGCGGGCCGAAATCGGTCAGCGAATCGATATGGGTAAACAGACTCAGGTACAGATCGCGCAGCGGCTGACCGACGGTTCGGGTCGCGCCGATGCCCGGGTGATAGGTTTCGAACTGCAATCCGTCCACGTTGATCAATGCATGACGCCGCAGGCACAGGTGGAACAGCTCAACCGGCGTCGGCGGCAGCGTTTCGACCACGCTTGTTCCGTCGAGGAATGCGTGAACCGGCGTCAGGATGGGTTTGTCCAGCGACAGGTGCCGCAGATGGGCCGGGGTAGCCAGAAGCCGGGCCGAGTGCCCGGCAATGACCCCGGATCTTGGCCGCTGCATGCCAAACGTGTCGGCCATGATTCGGGTCAGAGTATGGGTGCGTCCGCGGGCATTCGGGCGACCGGGAACCATCACGGTGGACCCTTTCCACAGCAGAACCTGGGTCGAGCCGTCTCCGGTGATGATCTTGTCGCCGGGCAGCAGATCCTCGATCGCCATCGGCCCCTGATCGGTTTCCACCAGCGAGCCGCGTGTGAAGGCGCAGAACGCGTCCTCGAACATCGGCAGGGCCGGCGCAATGTGGCGGCTTTGCACCATCTCGCCGCATGATGTCAGCGCGTTGACCTCGTACCGGCGCAGTTGGGCGCGCCGCGCGCAGGGTGTGTTCGCGACGTCATTGAGGAATGAGTTTGTTTCGACCGCGGTATGCGGCGCCTGCGTTGGTGATCGGGGAATAGTCATCTATTCTGTCCCTTTCAAATCAGAGCATGCCCACGCGGCCCCCTCAGACCAGCGCGGGCATGCGAAACCAAACTGATGGTTCAAAGTAACGCCTTCGTCCCTGACAACCCGAAAGTTCACCGGAACAGCGACGCCTTGATCGCATTTCAGCGGTCAAAACAGTGACCCCCCATCAGAACCATTACCAAGCGGACGACAAGCGTCCGGTACCCCTCTGCCTCGGACGGTCGCTCAGATCGTTTTGAGCGTCCGTGTCATCCGGCCGGTCCGAGGCCACCCCGGCGCGGAACTTGTCGGGGCGAAACTCGGCCCCGTATCACTTAAATTCAGCCTCGTCCGGCCACCCGGCGTATCACCTTGGCCGGTCGGCCTTTTCCGCGCCCCCAAGGCAGCTTGGTCTGGTGACTCTTTGCAGTCGCAATCACCGATTTGAGGAAGCGGGATTTGAGTTGCATTCGTCGTCTCCTGAACCAACGGGGTGCGAGGCCGATTAATCGTTAGTGTGAATATGATCAAAGTTTGCGGCGAGGATTGGGCCGATTCAGGAAAAAATGAGGACAAATATGCCCGTGACCGTCACATTTTGTTAACTATCGTCTACGGACCACAACCCTTAGAGAATACTATGTTTCATTGAGGTGTCGGCTGTGCGTGCGTGCATTGGGTGTCCTGCGCGTGTGGCAAGCATGGCTGTTATGTTAACCATTATGTCCGAGTGCGCCGTTATCTCAGAGGCGGATGACCGAGATCAGGCGGCCATAGTCCGCCTCGCCTGCATGTGTGGTTCGCCGGTAGGAATAGAATCGCTCGGCATCCGAATAGGTGCAGTGCCGCGTCCACTCTGCTTGTCCGATTCCGGCCCGGCGCAGGCGGTGCAGCCCGTAGGCGGGCAGGTCGAACAGCATCCGGTCGCCGTTGCCGTTGGCAAAGAACCGGGTGTTGCCCGAATCCTCAAGCATGAAATCGTCCAGAAACTCGGGGCCTACCTCATACGCACCCTGCGAGATCGTGGGGCCGATCACCGCCACCGTATTTGCGCGGCGGGCACCAAGCGCCTCCATGGCGTCAAGGGTGGCCTCTAGCACCCCGTCCAGCGCGCCGCGCCATCCGGCATGGGCCGCGCCGATCACCCGGGCGTTGCGGTCGGCAAACAGCACCGGCTGGCAATCGGCGGTCAGGATCGTTAGCGCCAGCCCCGGCGTGGCTGTCACCAGCGCGTCGGCCTTGGGTTTGTCCTCTCGCGGGCCGGTCACGGTCAGCACATCGGCCGAGTGATACTGGTGCACGCCGACCAGTTCGGCCGGGCTCACCTCCATAGCATCGGCCACGCGTGCGCGGTTGACCGCAACGGCGCCGCTTTGATCCGACGAGCCCTGACCGCAGTTCAACCCGGCGAAGATGCCTGAGGACGCACCGCCCCGGCGGCTGAAAAAGCCGTGGCGCACAGGGGACAGCAGGTCCGAGGTCAGGATCTCCAGCGTCATGGTTCCAATCCGGGCGGCGGTGGGGCAGGTGCCGGAAAGAGCCCCAGCACCTTGAACAGGTTTCCCATTTCCTCGGGATGCGTCAACCGGCGATGTGCATGAATGATGCTCTCGGCCTCTTTGTCGGTGCGCCCACGGACCAGCGCCTGCGCCCGCGCGGTGATGCCCAGCCGTTCCAGAAAGATGCCCTGCGGGGTCAATTTCGTATGGGCGCATCCGGCGTTTTTTGCGGTCAGGGCCAGCGCCTCGAAATCCACATGGGCGGTCAGATCGGCCTTACCCGGCGAGGCCAGCGGGTCGGCCATCTCATGCCGATGCAGCGCCTGAAACGTGTCCCCCAGCGAGCGCCAGTCGCCGTAATCGACGATCAACCCGGCGCCACCATGGGCCGCGATGCGCCGGGCCAGCTCTGTAGTGACTGTCTGCGCCGGAGCGCATAGTTCGACCAGATCGCCGTCGCGCGTGTCGGCGAGCCGGTGGTCGAGCGCCGCTTGCGGGGTTGCGGCGCCGAGGCCGAAGTCCAGCTTGCCGTTTTCAAGCCCGACCAGCCGCTCACGCCAGAGATCGCCGTCGCGGATGAACTGCCGGATCGGCAGGGCGTCGAAGAATTCGTTGGCCACAAGTAAGAGAGGCTGGTTCGGCAGGTCGTCGACGCGGTCAAGCCATGAGGGAGCGTGACCGGTGAGCGTTTCCGCCTGCATCTTGCGCAGCGCGGGTGACGCCTCGACCAGCGCGATCCGGGCCGCATCGTGAAACCCGGGCACCGCGCGGGTGGCGCGCAAAAGATCGGCCATCAGCGTGCCGCGACCCGGGCCAAGCTCGACCAACGTGAAGGGCGCGGGACGGCCCTGATCCAACCAGGCCTGCGCCAGCGCAAGGCCGATGAGTTCGCCGAACATCTGGCTGATTTCGGGCGCGGTGGTGAAATCGCCCGCCGCCCCCAGCGGATCGCGGGTGGTGTAGTAGCCGTGCACCGGGTGCAGCAGGCATTCGGCCATGTAGTCGGCAAGGCTCAGCGGGCCGTCCTGCAGGATGCGCTCGATCAGAAGTGCGCGCAGGCTCATGTTGCCCGCCGGGCACGTAGGAGGAACCACAGCCCAAGTGCGATCATCGGCAGCGAGAGCAGCTGGCCCATGGTCAGGCCGTACCCGCTTGTATGCCAGACCAGCCCCAGCGGATTGCCGGGTGTGACGAATTGTGCGTCGGGCTGCCGGAAGAACTCGACGACAAAGCGCGACAGGCCATAGCCCGCCAGAAACACGCCCAGCACCAGACCGGGGCGCTTGAGCGCACCACGGCGGTAGACCAGCCATAGGAGCAACACGCCGAGAATCAGCCCCTCAAGCGCGGCCTCATAGAGTTGCGACGGGTGGCGGGCGCAGAGATCGGCCACGCCGGGGCAATTCTGCGCGGCCTGGCCGGGGAAGATGACGGCCCATGGCAGTTCGGAGGGGCGCCCCCACAGTTCGGCATTGACGAAATTGGCCAGCCGCCCCAGCAGCAGCCCTGGCGGAACCGTGTGAGCCACCAGATCGGCCATGGCCTGCAGGGATAAGCCATGGCGCCGGGAATACCCCCAACAGGCCAGCACCACGCCCAGCAACCCGCCGTGAAAGGCCATGCCGCCCTGCCAGACCTTCACGATCTCTGTCGGGTTCTGAAGGTAATAGCCGGGCTGGTAGAACAGCACGAATCCCAACCGTCCGCCCAGAATGACGCCGATGATGATCCAGGTCAGCAGATCCTCAACCTGCTGCGCCGTCATCGGCGGGCGGTCATTGGGCCACAGACCCGGTCGGTTAACAGCCATCACTGCCAGCCGCCAGGCGATCAGAATGCCCGCGATATAGGCCAGCGCATACCAGCGCAGGGCGAACTCCATCCCGAAGATCGAGATCGAGAAAAGTTCCGGCGAAAGGTCGGGGAATTGTAGGACTGCCTGCATATGCGTCTCATTGCCCGGGGTTGGAGGGACAAGTCAACCTTGAGCCCGCGCTACTTGTTACCCATATAGGGGGCAACCGTGAAACCGGAGTAGTGACATGCAGACCCGCAACAAGATCCTAGACGATATTTCCCAGCTCATGACCAATGCCATGGGTGTGGCCCAGGGCGCGCGGGACGAGGCCGAGACGGCGATGAAGTCGATGATCGACCGCTGGCTGGCCGACCGTGACTTCGTCACCCGCGAGGAATTCGACGCTGTCCGCGCGATGGCGCAGAAGGCGCGCGAAGAGAATGCC
Organism: Ruegeria sp.; assembly: GCF_040830605.1. GTDB lineage: Bacteria > Pseudomonadota > Alphaproteobacteria > Rhodobacterales > Rhodobacteraceae > Ruegeria. The sequence continues at coordinate 126,208 of NZ_JBFOMD010000008.1, read as the reverse complement.
GCGCTCGAGGCCCGGATCGCGGCGCTGGAGGCGAAGCTGGGCGACTGATCCGCCCGGGCGTGATCCAATTGAGGCGCTGCTGCGCCGCTCTCATTCCGACTTTTGGCTGAGGCGCCGCGCAATTCGCTCAACCTGCGCGGTGCGGTGCATTCTGGCGCTTTGCGTATTTTTTGCAAGAAGAAGCTGCATTGTGCCGCGATATTTTGGGTGACGTTGCCCTCTGTCCACAACTTATTGCTGTTATCCCCAAAAATGGGGGTTGTCAGACAGGGCGCCACACCGCACCATATATAGTACAAGCACTCGGGGGGAACCCGGCTTGTAGAGCAGGCAACTAGCGCTGGGGCGCTGCCAGCCCCGATCCGCTAGAGATCAGTGAGGTAGGTATCATGGCCCTTTCCGAACAGTATCTGGAAGAAGACATTCATCCGATCGACATCGTTGAACATCTCGCAGAGCATCACGACTGGGATTTCGACCGTATCGGGGACGATCAGATCGCCATGGCGGTCGAAGGGCAGTGGCGTACATATTCCATCACTTTGGCCTGGTCCGGCTATGATGAGACGCTTCGGATGGTGTGCTCGTTCGAGATGGAGCCGCCCGAGGAGCGGGTGCCGCAGCTTTATGAGCTGCTCAACGCGATGAACGATCAGTGCTGGGCCGGTGCCTTCACCTATTGGGGTGGTCAAAAGCTGATGGTGTATCGCTATGGTCTGGTGCTTGCGGGCGGCCAGGTGGCCAGTGCCGAGCAGATCGACACCATGATCACCGCGGCGGTACTGAGCGCCGAGCGCTACTATCCCGCGATCCAACTGGTGACGTGGGGGAACCGCAGCCCAGCAGAGGCGATGCAGGTCGCCATTGCAGAGGCCTACGGCCGCGCGTAAAGCTTTGCCCCAACCTGAATCGCGGGGAGGGGCAATCATGGACATGTCACGTATCGCACGCCAGGGGCTGGTGCTTCTGGGGTGTGGTAAGATGGGCTCGGCGATGCTGGCGGGCTGGCTCGAGAGCGGGCTGCCTGCCGGGTCGGTCTGGGTCGTCGATCCCTACCCGTCGGACTGGATCAAGGCGCAGGGGGTGCACGTGAACGCGCCGCTGCCCGAAGCCCCGGCCATCGTTCTGGTGGCGGTCAAGCCGCAGATGATGGGCGATGCGTTGCCGGTGCTGACCGCGCTGGGCGGGGGCGGGACGCTGTTCGTCTCGGTGGCCGCCGGGACGTCGATTGCCACTTTCGAAGAGATTCTTGGTGCGAGCACCCCGATCGTGCGCGCAATGCCCAACACGCCCGCCGCCATCGGTCGCGGGATCACGGCACTGATCGGCAATGCCCATGCGTCGGGCGATGATGTGACGCTGGCCGAGGAGTTGCTGGCCGCCGTGGGGCAGACCGTCCGGCTGGAGCGCGAGGCGCAGATGGATGCGGTGACCGGGGTCAGCGGCTCGGGGCCTGCCTACGTGTTCCACCTGATCGAGACGCTGGCCGCCGCAGGTGAGGCGCAGGGGCTGGCGCCGGAACTGGCGATGCAACTGGCCAAGGCCACCGTGGCAGGGGCCGGTGCGCTGGCCGAGGCGGCCGAGGAAGATCCGACGCAGTTGCGCGTCAACGTCACCTCGCCCAACGGCACCACGCAGGCGGCGCTGGAGGTGTTGATGGAACCCGAAACAGGTTTTCCCGGCCTTCTGAACCGTGCGGTGGCTGCCGCGACCAACCGCTCAAAGGAGTTGTCCGGTGGCTGAGATTTCGTTCGATGATTTCCTGAGGGTCGATATCCGTGTGGGCGAGGTGATCCGCGCCGAACCCTATCCGGAGGCGCGCAAGCCCGCGATCAAGCTGTGGATCGACTTCGGCGACGAGATCGGCGAGCGCAAGAGCTCGGCCCAGATCACTGCGCATTACGATCCGACGGCACTGATCGGCAAACAGGTGATGGCGGTGGTCAACTTTCCGCCGCGCCAGATCGGGCGGTTCATGTCCGAGGTGCTGGTTCTGGGCCTGCCGGATGACAATGGCGAGATCGTGCTGATCGAGCCGGACGGCAAGGTGCCCGTCGGGGGGAGAATGCACTGATGAAGCTGTTGATTTCCCGGCCCATGACGGCGGAGGTCGAAGCGCGTGCCCGCACCGCGTTCGACGTGGAGATTCGCGAAAGTAACGCGCCGCTCAGTACGGCTGAGATGCACCGGGCGCTGACCGAATTCGATGTGGTGGTGCCGACGCTGGGGGACATGTTCTCGGCTTCGGTTTTTGCCGCGGCGCCACAGCCTCGCTGCAGGCTGCTGGCCAATTTCGGGGTGGGTTACAACCATATCGACGTGGATGCGGCGCGCTCGGCTGGGGTGCTGGTGAGCAACACGCCGGGGGCTGTGACCGATGCCACGGCGGATGTGGCTATGACACTGCTGCTGATGACGGCGCGGCGCGCGGGTGAGGGTGAGCGGCTGGTGCGTGCGGGCCGGTGGGAGGGTTGGCACCCGACGCAGATGCTGGGCCATCACGTGACCGGCAAGCGGGTCGGCATCGTCGGCATGGGCCGGATCGGACAGGCCATCGCGCGGCGGTGCCATTTCGGGTTCGGGATGCAGGTCGCTTATCTGGCGCGCAGCCGGAAGGAGTTGGATTTTCCGGCGGAATACGCGAGCGGACTCACTGCGTTGGCCGCATCTGTCGACTTTCTGGTGTTGGCCGTGCCAGGCGGGGCGGACACCCGACATCTGATCGGCGCGGAGGTTTTGGCGGCGATGAAGCCTTCGGCGTTGCTGATCAACATCGCACGCGGTGAGGTTGTGGATCAGGCCGCCCTGATCGCGGCCCTTCAGGCGGGTCAGATCGCGGGGGCAGGCCTCGACGTCTATGAGTTCGAGCCGGAAGTGCCCGAGACGCTGCGGGCGATGGAGAACGTAACTCTGCTGCCGCATCTGGGGACTGCGACCGAAGAGGTACGCTCGAACATGGGCCACATGGCGCTCGACAATGTAGCGGCGTTTCTGACCGGACAGCAGCCTCCCAACACGGTCACTTGATCCGGGGCCGTGGCGCTCCCGCCCGTCGCTGACGCATCCAAAGATGCGTCGCCTCCCGTTGGGCCGGGCAGCGCGCCTGCGGCGCGCTGTGGCCGCGAAATCCGCAATAAAAACTGCCCTGACCATCCGCTCACAGCGCGCGGGGCTTGCCCCGCGCGCTGCCGGGCCCAACGGCCCCGGGCGCGTCCTTGATGCGCGCGCGGCGGGCGGGAGCCCCTGTGGTTCAGGTCGTTTCGGTGGGCGGCTGTTTCCCCACGGCTTCGCGCCAGTGCCTGCGGCAGAGGGAGACATAGGTCTCATTGCCGCCGATCTGCACTTGGGCGCCTTCGGTGATGGCATTTCCGGCCTCGTCCTGGCGGATCACCATCGTCGCCTTGCGCCCGCATTTGCAGATTGTGCGCACCTCGCGCATCTCGTCGGCCAGTGCCAGCAGCGTGGCGGAACCGGGGAACAGGTGGCCCTGAAAATCCACCCGCAGCCCGTAGGCCAGGACCGGTACGTTCAGATCATCCACCGCGCGGGCGAGCTGCCAGACCTGCTCGTCGGACAGAAACTGCGCCTCATCCACGAACACGCAGGCGACCGGCCCCCGTGCCAGCCGCTGCTCGATCATGTCGAACACGTCGTCCTGGGGGCGAAAGGTATCGGCCTCGGCGCCGATGCCGATGCGCGAGGCGATTCGCCCCTGGCCCGCGCGCCCGTCGATGGCGGCGGTCATCAGGTACGTATCCATGCCCCGTTCACGATAGTTGTGCGAGGCCTGCAGCAACACGGTCGATTTGCCCGCATTCATGGTCGAGTAGTTGAAGTAGAGCTTAGCCATGGCGCCGGTCTAGAACGCCTGCCCGCGACGGGCAAGATGGCGATGGCGGATACAGGTGGCGCCGTCGCTGCGGGCACAGGGACCGGGCTTGCGCCCTTGGGGATGGTCTCCCCGCTTCCGCAACAACGACGCCGATGGCCACATCGTGGCCGAACATGCGTGAAGCGAATAATGCTGCCCCACTGATACTCATTACCGGCATGGACTGCCGCCACTCACTCAATTTATCCCTGCATCTCTGAGGGATGGCCAACATATGACATTTCCCTTATGAGTCAGGAATGGGAAAATTCCTTGTCCATTCCCCAATAGCGGGGGATGGGCGGGTATCGCAGGTGCAAAAAAGGGGTGAAAATGGCCGAAGTCGGCGCATATCTGAAAAAACATACCGAAGCACTGGTCAAGGATGTGGGAATCGAAGCGGCCTGCGAGATTACCGGCAAATCGAAAGCGACGTTAGGAAGGTATTACTCGGATAATGCGGAACATACGGATCGTTTCATGCCGGTCGACGCGGTGGCCAAGCTGGAAAACGCGTCGGCCTATCCGCACGTGACCTCGGCGCTGGCCGACCTCAAGAACATCACCCTGTCCTATGACGGGCGCAATTCGCAGGAAAACGAGCGCAAGGGCGGCGTCAATTCGGACGTCATCGCGCTCAGCCAGCGTTTTGCGATGCTGATGACTGAATATCAGGCGGCGATCGAGGACGGCATCATCACCGTGAACGAGGCCAAGCGGCTGCTGAAAGAGACCGTGATGCTGCAGCAGGTGCTGATCGACATGAAACTGCACCTGGAAGAGGAAAGCGGCTGAGCCGGGGCGATCGCCCCGAGCCGGGAAACCTCAGAGGCTGCCTGTGCCTCAGACGTGGCGCCGGACGATGACCGAGCCCACCGAATAACCTGCGCCGAAGGAACAGATCAGGCCCAGATCGCCCTCTTGCAGATCGTCGGAGTGCTTTGAAAACGCGATGATCGAGCCTGCGGACGAGGTGTTCGCGTAATCCTGCAGGATGTTGGGCTGTTCACTCGGCTCCGGCTCGCGTCCCAGCACCTTCTTGCCGATGAAGTCGTTCATGGTCTTGTTGGCCTGATGCAGCCACAAGCGCTTAAGGTCGGTATTGGCGATCCCTTCGGCCCCCATGTGATCGGAAATATGCTTGCTGACCATCGGCAGCACTTCCTTGAACACTTTCCGTCCGTTCTGCATGAATTGCATATCGCGCCGGTCCGTCAGCCCGTCGGGCCGCGAGCGGCGCAGAAAACCGTTATTGTTTCGGATGTTGTTGGAAAACTCGGTGGCGCATCGGGTCGAGAGGATCTCGAAATGCGGCCCCTTGGCGTCTTCGACCCGCTCGATCAGCGTCGCCGTGGCCACGTCGCCGAAAATGAAGTGACAATCGCGGTCACGCCACTCCAGATGGCCCGAGCAGATCTCGGGGTTCACCACCAGCGCCGCCCCGACCGAGCCCGAGCGCACCATATCCGCTGCTGCCTGAATTCCGAACGTGGCCGACGAGCAGGCCACGTTCATGTCGAACCCGAATCCCTTGATCCCCAACGCCTGCTGAATCTCGACCGCCACCGCCGGATAGGCGCGTTCATGGTTTGAGGCGGCACAGATCACCAGATCCACCTCTTCGGGCGTGCGCCCGGCCTGCTCCAGCGCCTTGCGGCAGGCATCCACGGCCATCTCGGTCATGATCCCCGGCTCATCGTCAGACCGCTGGCGCAGCCGCGGATACATCACCTCGGGGTCCAGAACCCCTGTCTTGTCCATCACATAACGGTTCTCGATGCCTGATGCCTTGACGATGAACTCCTCCGACGAATGCTGCATCGGCTCCATCTCTCCGGCGGCAATCGCCTCGGCATTCTGCGTATTCATCCGGTCGGCATAGGCGTTGAAGGCGGTCACCAGCTCGGCATTGGTGATGATGTTCTCGGGGGTGAAGACACCGGTACCGGTGATGGCGGGGGTATACATGGCGGGTTCCTGGCGATTGGCGGATTTGCACAAAATGCAGGCGCCGCCACAACGGATCAAGGGCAGTTTACCCGAGGGAAGGGGCGGGGATGAGAGAAAATCCGCTTCGCATCTTGAATAGTTCAGTTCCTGAAGTATATATCGCGCCATCTTGAGAGGGACCGCGGCATGGCAGACGACGATACATTCGTGATGGACGGGCTGAGCCCCGAGATTCAGGCGATGATGGGGGTCTATGCGCTCTACTGGAAACTGGAAGAGAGCATCGATGCGCTCAGCACCGAACCCGATCTGACACATCCCGAATGCCACATGCTGATCAAGCTCGACCGGCCCAAGCGCATGGGTGTTCTGGCGCGCGACATGTTGGCGGCCCCGTCGACCATTACCGCGACGGCGGATGCGCTGGAAAGCGCAGGCTATCTGACCCGGCAGCGCGACCCCGAGGACCGGCGCGCCTGGCTGCTCGTGCTTACCGAACAGGGCGAGCAGACCCGCCAGATGATCGCCACCGAAGCAGGCGAGATGTTCCGCCGCGCCTCCGGCCTTGACGCTCACGAGACTGCGCAATTCGCGCAGCTTGCCCGAAAGATCCGAGACAACATCCTGAAAACAGGTATTCCCGAGGGGTTGAAGAAATGAAGATCCTTACTGCTCTGAGCCTTGGTCTGGCTCTGCTGGCCGTTCCCGCCGTGGCGCAGGAGGCTGCGAAACCGGTGAAGCTGATGCTGGTCCGCGAAACCACCCCCGGCTTTTCGCGCCAGTTCTTCGGTCAGGTGGCTGCGCGCCAGACCGTCGATCTGGCGTTTCAGGTCGCCGGTCAGATCCTTGAGATGCCGGTGAACGAAGGGGTGGTGATCCCCAAGGGTGAACTGATCGCCCGCCTGGATCAGGAGCCGTTCGAACTGCAACTCGACAGGGCCCGTCTGCAAAAGGAACAGGCCGACCGCACCGTGGCGCGCCTGTCGCGGCTCAAGGGCACCACGGTCAGCCAGGTGTCGCTGGACGACGCGGAAACCGCAGCCCAGCTTGCCGCCATCGAGTTGCGCGATGCCGAATATGCCCTGGAACATGCCACGCTGACCGCGCCTTTTGACGCTCTGGTCTCGCGCCGCACGATCGAGGCGTTCAGCACCGTGTCCGCCGGAACCCCCATCGTGCGCATCCATGACATGTCGGAACTGCGGATTGAGGTGGACGTGCCCGAGATCCTGTTCCAGCGCGCAGGTCAGCAGGATGACGTGGTCATCACCGCCAAGTTCCCGGCCAGCGACCAACATTTTCCACTGCAGATCCGGGAGTTTGACGCCGAAACTTCAAGTGTCGGCCAGACCTTCCGCATCAATTTCGGCTTTGCGCCGCCAGAGGATTTTCAGGTGTTTCCGGGCGCGTCCGTCACCGTCAACGTGCAGGTGCAGGACCACCGGCGCGGCATCGTCGTGCCGCCCACGGCCATCGTCACCGATGCAGGCGGCACCACCGCCGTCATGATCTTTACCCCGACCGGCGCCGCTGAGGGCACGGTGAAACGGGTACCGGTCGAGATCGAACCGACGCAATCGGGCGACATCCGCGTGCTGTCGGGCCTCAACGGCGGGGACGAGATCGTCCTGACCGGCGGCAATGCGCTGGAAGACGGCCAGGCGGTGCGCCGCTTTGCCGGTTTCGCGAACTGAGGGCTGACGGATGAATATCGCGCGAACATCCATAGACAAACCGCTCTACACCTGGCTGATCATCCTGATCGCGCTCTTTGGCGGGATCTGGGGGTTCTTCTCGCTGGGGCGGCTCGAAGATCCGGCCTTTACCATCAAACAGGCCGTCATCGTCACCCAATATCCCGGCGCCACGGCGGAACAGGTGGCGCTGGAAGTGTCCGAACCTCTGGAATCGGCGATCCAGCAGATGGGCGAGGTGGACACGATCACCTCGACCAACCGGCCCGGGCAGTCGCTGATCGAGGTCGAGATCAAATCGACCTATGACGGCAGCGAACTGCCCGACATCTGGACCCGCCTGCGCGCCAAGGTGCGCGACGCCGCCCGTGGCCTGCCGCAGGGGGTCAGCGCGCCCTATGTGAACGACGGATTCGGTGATGTGTTCGGCCTGTTCTACGCGGTCACCGCCGAAGGTTTCAGCGATGCCGAAAAGCATGAATTGGCCACTTTCCTGCGGCGTGAGCTGCTGACGGTCGAAGGTGTGGCGGATGTCGAAGTGCGTGGCCTGCCGGATGAGGCGATCTTTGTCGAACCCGATCTGGCCTTGTCTGTGAACCAGAACGTGCCGCTGCAATCCATCACCGATGCGATTGCCAATGCCAACTCGGTCAACGATTCCGGCTCGGTGCGCTCGGACCGGAACCGCAGCGCGATCCTGACCGCCGAGGGCTCGGACAGCGTTTCGGCCATCGCCGGGCTGTCGGTGGGCTCGCAAGGTCACGTGATCAACCTGTTCGACATGTCGGACGTCTATCGCGGCCGCCAGAACGATCCCGATATCATGATCCGCTTCGACGGGACCGAGGCCTTTACCCTCGGTGTCGCAGGTCTGGCCACCGAAAACATCGTCGAGGTCGGCAAGCGGGTCGATGCCAAGATGGCCGAGCTTGACAGCGACATTCCCTACGGGGTCGAGATCCTGCCGATCTATCAGCAGCATGTGGTGGTCGAGCAGGCCAGCAACGATTTCCTCGTCAACCTCGCCATGTCGGTCGCCATCGTGGTGGCGGTGCTGGGCATCTTCATGGGCTGGCGCGCCGCCATCGTGGTGGGCTCGACCCTGCTGCTGACGGTGGTGGGCACGCTGCTGTTCATGGCGCTGTTCTCCATCGAGATGGAGCGGATTTCGCTGGGCGCGCTGATCATCGCCATGGGGATGCTGGTGGACAACGCCATCGTGGTCGCCGAGGGGATGCAGATCGCGATGCTGCGCGGGCGCAATTCGCGCGACGCGGCGGATGATGCGGCCTCGAAAACCCAGATCCCGCTGCTGGGCGCGACCGTGATCGGCATCATGGCCTTTGCCGGGATCGGCCTCAGCCCCGACGCGACGGGCGAGTTCCTGTTCTCGCTCTTTGCCGTCATCGCGATCTCGCTGCTGCTCAGCTGGGTTCTGGCCATCACCGTCACGCCGCTGCTGGGCCACTATTTCTTCAAACAGGGCCATGCGGATGGCGCGGACGCCTATGGCGGCTGGCTGTTCCGGACCTATGGTGCGGTGCTGCGGCAGGCGCTGAAACTGCGCTGGCTGGTGATCGTCGGCCTTGTCGGTATCACGGCGGCCTGTTTTGCTGGCTTCGGCCTGATGAAGCAGCAGTTTTTCCCAAACTCGAACACGCCGCTGTTCTTCGTGCATTACAAGCTGCCACAGGGCACGCCGATTGCGCGCACCTCACAGGATCTGGCGCAGATCGAGGATTGGCTGGCGGAGCGCGAGGACGTGGTTTCGGTCGCAACCTTCGTGGGGCAGGGGGCAACACGCTTCATGCTGACCTATTCGGCCGAGAACCCGAACCCCAGCTACGGGCACATGATCATCCGCACCGAGACGCTGGACGATATTCCGGCGCTGCAGGCCGATCTTGAGGCCTACGGCACCGCCAGGTTCCCCGAGGGTGAGTTTCGCACCAAGCGGCTGGTTTTCGGCCCCGGCGGTGGCGATCCGATCCAGGCCCGGTTCTCGGGCAGTGACCCGGTGGTGCTGCGGCAACTGGCCGAAGAAGCCGAACGGCGCATGGCCGAGACCTCCGCGAACGTGATCGGCGTGCGCAACGACTGGCGCGAGCAGGAACTGGCGCTGCGCCCGATCTACGCGACCGAACGCGCCCAGACCGCCGGTGTCACCCGCGACGACATCGCCAACACGCTGCTGTTCTCGACCGACGGTATCACCGGCGGTGTCTTCCGCGAGCGGGATCGGCTGATCCCCATCATCATCCGCAGACCCGCCGATGGCGACTATTCCGTGGTCGATCAGGTGGTCTATTCCGATCAGGCAGAGAATTTCGTGCCGGTCGAGCAGATGGTGGACGGGTTTGAATACGAGGCGCTCAACACGCTGGTCCACCGCCGCAATCGGGTGCTGACCATCACCGTCGGCGCTGACATTCCGCCCGACATGACGGCCGCACAGGTCCATGGCGAGGTTCGCGCGGCCATCGAGGCGATGGAGCTGCCGCCGGGCTACAAGATGGAATGGGGCGGCGAGTTCGAGGATTCGGGTGAGGCGCAGGCCTCGCTCGGCAAGCAACTGCCGCTCAGCCTGCTGATCATGGTGCTGATCTCGGTGCTGCTGTTCAACGCGATCCGGCAGCCGATCATCATCTGGCTTCTGGTGCCGATGTCGGTGAACGGCGTGGTGATCGGCCTGCTGGGCACCGGTCTGCCCTTCACCTTCACCGCGCTGCTGGGGCTGCTCAGCCTCTCGGGCATGCTGATCAAGAACGGCATCGTGCTGGTCGAGGAAATCGACCTCGTGCGCGCCACCGACAAACCTCTGCGCGAGGCGATCGTCGAGGCCTCGGTCTCGCGTCTGCGCCCGGTGATGCTGGCGGCGGTGACCACCATTCTGGGCATGGCGCCGCTGCTGACGGACGCGTTCTTTGTCTCGATGGCGGTGACCATCATGGGCGGTCTGGCCTTCGCCACCATCCTGACCATGATCGCGGCCCCGGTGTTCTATCTGGTGTTCTTCAAACGGGATGAGCGGCGGGAAATGGCCTGACGGTGGACCCTTGTGAAAAAAGGCGCTTCGAACCGCCTTGAAAAAGCGCCTTCGAAGGCGCTTTCAACCCGGTTTGGAAACCGGGTATTCAAGGCCGTTCGAACGGCCTTCACCGCTCTGGGGACCGGGCATCCCCGCTCAGATTTGCTTCATCGCCTGTCTGAGCAGTTTCCGGCATCTCGGTGACAGATGTGCTGCGACGGCTTCGATCCCGAGTTCACGTCGTCTCAAAAACAGCGCCAGAGCATGCGCGCGTGAGGGTTGCCTGAGGTAACCGGTCCAGCCGGCATCGTCGGCGGCCTGCAACTGAAAGACACCGAATCCCGCAATGATGCATCCCAGGTCGGTGGCCAACTCATGCACAGCTGCGCCGCCGGGGATGTCATGCTCAAGGCCGGACAATCGGGCGTGCATTACCTCGTGCACCATCGTGTTGATGAACAACAAGGGGCGCTTCATCAATTCAGGGTCATACTGGATGATCGCCGAATTTCCAGATTCCTGAAACGTTCCTGCAGTTGCGGACAACGCGTGATAGTCGATGCGCAGCTCTTCCGGGAGCACATCGAGTGGCATGAGTTCGATCCGCCGCTCGATACCGGTGAGGCGCTGGATGTCCGACAGAACCAACTCGGCCGTCGCCGCATCCTGCCCGCCAGGCGCCGAAAAGAACTCTCTGGTCGGTAAAATCGGAACGCTGGGTGGCTCAAACCTCGCGTCGAACCAATCAAAGCACTCGGCGATCCAATCGCGCATGTCGTCCGAGACTGTCGGGCGTGACCAAAACATGGAAATCTCTCATAAAGTGCTTCCCATTCAATATGTTCACCGAACACCCGCATAGTTCAACCAAACACGTCAGATGGCAGGCACAATCGCGGGCCAGCCGGCGGCACGGCAGTTTAATGACAGAAATCAAATACAAAAAAGTTCGGCCCGGACGAATCCAGAGCTCCCGAATTTTTCCTGGGCAACACTTATCCCTTCAGCGACTTCAACGCGACATTCCCCTCGGCCCGCGACCTGATCGCCAGTGCGCTGGCGTGTGATCCGACGACTGGTTCAGCCGCCCAGATCTTTCGCGGGATCGTAGTGGAAATAAAAGCAGGAGATTTTGTTGCCATCCGGATCGCGCAGATAAGCGACGTAGAAATCCGGTTCATAGCAGTCCCGAACACCCGGCCCGCCCTCGTCGACGCCGCCATGTTCGAGACCTGCCGCATGAAACCGCCGGACCTGCGCGGCATTGCGGGCAGGGAAGGCGATCATCGTGCCGTTGCCTACGCTGGCGGGTGCGCCGTCGAAGGGGCTGCATATCCAGAACCCGGTGCCGTTGTCCGGATCCGTACCCCATCCAGCCCAGCCGTCGGTCCAGCCGGGAAGGCGCGGTTGTCCCAGGACAGAGAATATAGCGTCGTAGAAGCGGATCGCTCGAGCCAGATCATTGGTGCCGTATGTGGTGTAGAGATTCACGGGTCACCTCGCTTGGCCGGGACACCGGCATCATGCATCTGGCCGGAACCCGAGGGAAGGTGCGGACGTAAGTGACACCCCGATAAGTATGAAGCTGCTGCGTCATTTCTCGATTTTTCGTCGGTTCCATCCATCCAATTTTTTTTTGGCTGAAGGCGTATTTTTCGTTCCGATCAGAATATGCGCTAAGATCATCAACATGGCCGCCGGGTGCGGCGGAGCTTGTGAGATACCGGCATGCCTTGCGTCCGAACAACGCCCAGCCCATTTGGGGTAACATTTGCGCTGCTTACGACCCTACTCATCGCCCTCCCTGCAGAGCGTGGGCGGGCCGACGGGGTGTGCGCAGACATGAATACCCTGCTGGAACAAGCTCAGTCGAACTTTGCCGGGGATGTCGGGTCATTGCCTCAACTTCGCTTGGATGGTGCCGATAGCTGCGCGACGTTCTTCTCACCGGGCGAGTCGCGAGGCTTTCATTGTGTCTGGGAGTTCTCATACCGTGCGGCAGAGGCTGAGAAAACGTTCACCTATTTCGACGAGACGCTCCAGCGTTGTTTCGCGGACCGGGCCCGAGTTGAACACGATCAGCCTGTAAATCACCCCGACTCCTATCGCCTGCAGCAATACCAGGTGGGACCGGTCACCGTTTCGGTCTCCCTCAAGGACAAAAGCGCCTTGCAGAAAACCTATGTGTTCCTTCGTGTGGATGGGGCAAACCGGGACTGAAAAGACCCGCACCAAGCCTTCTGCAGAAAAAAGCCCCGATGAAATATCGGGGCTTCCTGAGATCGAAACCGGGGCTCACCCCTGCAGCGATTTCACCTCGACATCCCCCTCGGCCTGCGCCTTGATCGCCAGCGCGGCGGCGTGGGATCCGGCGGCGGTGGTGAAATAGGGGATCTTGTCATAAAGCGCGATCGAGCGGATGGCCTTGCTATCCTCGACCGCCTGCGCGCCCTCGGTGGTGTTCATCAACAGTTGCACCTGCCCGTCCTTGAGCATGTCCACCACGTCCGGGCGGCCCTCATAGACCTTGTTGACCACGTCACAGGGCACCCCGTGCCCGCTCAGCCAGCTTTGCGTGCCGCGCGTAGCCACCAGCGTAAAGCCCTGTTCCACCAGCACTTTCGTGGCTTCCAGCATCAGCGCGCCCTTGTCTGCATCCTTGATCGAGATAAAGGCGTGACCGCCCGAAGGCAGTACCATACCCGCACCCATTTGCGCCTTGAGGAAAGCGCGGGGGAAATCGCGGTCCCATCCCATCACCTCGCCGGTCGAGCGCATTTCCGGACCCAGGATAGTATCGACGCCGGGGAAGCGAGCAAAGGGCATCACCGCCTCTTTGACCGAGAACCACGGCATGTCCGGATCGGCCAGCGTCATCTGATCGGCGATCTTGGTGTCCTTGCCTTCCTGATAGGGCGGGCGCATCGGGAAGTTTGACAGCGGCTCGCCTGCCATCACGCGCGCGGCAATCGAGGCGATCGCGCTGTCCGTCGCCTTTGCCACGAACGGCACTGTGCGCGAGGCGCGCGGGTTCACCTCGATCAGGTAAACCTCGTCATCCTTGATCGCGAACTGCACGTTCATCAGGCCCACGACATTCAGCGCTTTGGCCAATTTAAAGGCCTGATCCTCGATCTCGGCCAGAATCTCCTTGGACAGTGAATAGGGCGGCAGCGAACAGGCTGAGTCACCGGAATGCACGCCAGCCTCTTCGATATGCTGCATGATACCGGCGACATGCACGTCGGTGCCGTCACACAGCGCGTCCACATCCAGTTCCACCGCGCCGGCCAGATAGCTGTCGAGCAACACGGGGCTGTCGCCCGAGACCACCACCGCCTCGTTGATGTAGCGTCTCAGGTGATCCATATCCCGCACGATTTCCATCGCGCGGCCGCCCAGCACATAAGAGGGCCGGATCACCAGCGGAAAGCCGATATCCTCGGCGATTGCCAGCGCTTGTTCGTCGGTCGCGGCGATGCCGTTCTTGGGTTGTTTCAGGCCCAGCTCGTTCACCAGCGCCTGGAACCGCTCGCGGTCTTCGGCCAGGTCGATGGCGTCCGGCGTGGTGCCCAGGATCGGGATGCCCTCGGCCTCCAGCGCGTTGGCCAGCTTCAACGGGGTCTGGCCCCCAAACTGGACGATCACACCATGCAGCGTGCCGTTTTCCTGTTCCTTCGTCAGGATTTCCATGACGTGTTCGAAGGTCAGCGGTTCGAAATACAGACGGTCCGAGGTGTCGTAGTCGGTTGAAACCGTCTCCGGGTTGCAGTTGACCATGATGGTCTCATACCCCGCCTCGGTCAGCGCAAAACAGGCGTGGCAGCAGCAATAGTCGAACTCGATGCCCTGACCGATCCGGTTCGGGCCGCCGCCAAGGATGACAACTTTCTTTCGGTCGGACGGGCGCGCCTCGCATTCGACCTCGCCCATCATCGGGGCCTCGTAGGTCGAATACATATAGGGCGTTTGCGCCTCGAACTCGGCAGCGCAGGTGTCGATGCGCTTGAACACCGCCGTCACGCCCAGATTGTGGCGGGCGCGGCGCACGTTGGCCTCGTCGCGGCCGGTCAGCTTGCCCAGACGCGCATCGGTAAAGCCCAGCATCTTGAGTGCGCGCAGGCCCTCTTCGGTCACCGGCAGGCCGTCCTTGCGCAGGGCCCGCTCGGCCTCGACGATCTCGCGAATGCGGGCCAGGAACCACGGGTCGAACTTGGTGACGCCAAAGATGTCATCATCCGACAGCCCGTGGCGCATCGCCTGCGCGATGGTGCGCAGACGGTCGGGGGTCTGCTGGCTGATCGCCTTGATTACGGCCGCCTTGTCATCGGCCTCGTCCCAGACACTCACGTTCAGACCAGGGATCTCGACCTCATCAAAACCGGTCAAGCCCGATTCCATCGACGCCAGAGCCTTCTGCATCGATTCGTGGATGGTACGGCCGATGGACATGGCCTCGCCCACCGATTTCATCGCCGTGGTCAGGTGCGGTTCGGAGCCGGGGAATTTCTCGAAGGCGAATTTCGGGATCTTGGTGACGACGTAGTCGATGGTCGGCTCAAAGCTCGCCGGGGTCACCTTGGTGATGTCGTTGTCCAACTCGTCCAGCGTGTAACCCACGGCCAGCTTGGCCGCGATCTTGGCAATCGGGAATCCAGTTGCCTTGGACGCCAGCGCCGAGGATCGCGACACACGCGGGTTCATCTCGATCACGACCATCCGGCCATCATCGGGGTTGATCGCCCATTGCACGTTCGAGCCGCCGGTCTCCACCCCGATCTCGCGCAGAACGGCAATCGAGCCGTTGCGCATGATCTGGTATTCCTTGTCGGTCAGCGTCAGAGCAGGGGCCACAGTGATCGAGTCACCGGTATGCACGCCCATCGGATCGACGTTTTCGATGGAACAGACGATGATGGCGTTGTCGGCGGTGTCGCGGACCACCTCCATCTCGTATTCCTTCCAGCCCAGGAGGCTTTCATCGACGAGGATCTGGTTCACGGGCGAGGCATCCATGCCCGAGCGGCAATAATGGATGTAATCCTCACGGTTATAGGCCACACCGCCGCCAGTGCCGCCCAGGGTAAAGGCGGGGCGGATGATGGCGGGCAGGCCGATCTCCTCCAACTCGTCCAGCGCCATCTGCACGCCCGCGTCCAGATCGGTCGAGCCATCCTCGCGCTTGGGCGCGGTTACGATGGTTGCTTTGGGGTTCTCAAGACCCAGCCGGTCCATCGCCTCGCGGAATAGTTTGCGGTCTTCGGCCATTTCGATGGCATCGCGCTTGGCGCCGATCATCTCGACGCCGAACCTTTCCAGTACACCCATCTCTTCCAGCGCCAGTGAGGTGTTCAGGCCGGTCTGCCCGCCCATGGTCGGCAGCAGTGCATCGGGGCGTTCCTTCTCGATGATCTTGGCGACAACCTCGGGCGTGATCGGTTCGATATAGGTGGCGTCGGCCAAACCGGGGTCGGTCATGATCGTCGCCGGGTTCGAGTTCACCAGAATGACCCGGTACCCCTCTTCCCGCAGCGCCTTGCAGGCCTGAGCGCCGGAATAGTCGAACTCGCAAGCCTGCCCGATGACAATCGGCCCCGCTCCAATGATCATGATCGACTGGATGTCGGTTCTCTTCGGCATGGCCCAAATCCCTATGATGTCGCGAGTCGGGGGCGCCGACCGAGCGCCCAAATTGTCCTGCGTTATAGGGACCGCGCGAAAAGGTGCAAGAGGGATCGGAAACAGGTGCGAATTTGCCGCTTTCCCCCCTTTCGTTCGGGCCCGAAACCACTATATCGCTGCCTCACGGCAAATGAGGATGCAATTGCGTATTCGTTTCGATCAGGGACCGGCGGGGCCGGGGACGTGCTTCGACCGTCCCGGGCGTCTTGTCCGGGCCGATACGGCAACGGATGTGCCGGACGCGCTGGCGGCGCTGGATGCTGCGCGGGCCGGTGGCGCGTGGCTGGCCGGATATGCCAGTTACGAACTGGGCTATGCGCTGGAGCCGCGTTTGGCCGCCCGGATGCCCGCGAACCGCCGCCTGCCTCTGTTGTATTTCGGGGTCTATGATGCGCCCGCTACCCGCGCGCTGCCGCCCGAGGCCGGGGGCATCACCGGTTTCGCGCCGCGCTGGGACGCGCCGCGCTATTCCCGCGCCTTCGCCGCCGTGCATGACGCCATCGGGACAGGGGACATCTATCAGGCCAACCTGACCTTTCCCATTGATCTGGAGATCACAGGCGACGCCGCCGCTTTGTATGCAGCCCTCGCCGCGCGCCAGCCGGTGGGTCATGGCGCACTGGTGCAGCAACAGGGGCTGCCCGACCTGCTCAGCCGCTCGCCCGAGCTGTTCTTCCGCACCGACGCAGGGGGTATGATCGAAACCCGCCCGATGAAAGGCACCCAGCCGCGCAGCGACAACCCGTCCGAGGACGCCCGCCGCCGCGCCTTCCTGTCCCGCGACGAAAAGAACCGCGCCGAGAACCTGATGATCGTGGACCTGCTGCGCAACGACATCTCGCGCGTTGCCGTGCCGGGTTCGGTCAAGGTGCCCGAGCTTTTCAAGGTCGAAACCTACGCCACCGTGCACCAGATGGTCTCGCTGGTTCGGGCGCAGCTGCGCGCCGATGCGGGCCTGTCGGACATCCTGACTGCGCTCTTCCCGTGCGGCTCAATCACCGGCGCGCCCAAGATCCGCGCGATGGAGATCCTCAACGATCTCGAACCCTGGCCCCGCGACATCTATTGCGGCACCATCGGCTGGGCCGCGCCCGATGGCCGGTCGGAGTTCAACGTGGCGATCCGCACGCTGATGGCCGAAAGCGCCCGCGCCACGCTCAACGTGGGCGGCGGCGTGGTCTGGGACAGCACCGCCGCATCCGAATATGAGGAGGCGCTATGGAAAGCGCGCTTTGCCCGCCAGCTGAGCCTGGTTTCCGCCTGATCGAGACGCTGGGCTACCGCCCCGGGCAGGGCTTTGCCCGCCGCGACCGTCATCTCGCGCGCATGGCCCGATCCGCTACGGCGTTGGGCATTCTGTTCAATCCCGTCCGCGCAAAGGCCCAGCTGGAGGAAGCTGCCGGTGACACCGCCCTGCGCTGCCGTTTGACCCTGGACACCTCGGGCAGCTTCGACCTCACCACCGGCCCGCTCACCGAAACGCCGCCGCTCTGGCGCGTCGCTATCGCTGACACCCGACTGGCCTCGGACGACCCGTGGCGGCGCCACAAGACCACCCGCCGCGCGCTCTACGACACGGCCCGAGCCGACCTGCCCAACGGCATCGACGAGTTGCTGTTCCTCAACGAGCGCGGCGAACTGTGCGAGGGCACCATCACCAACCTCTTCATCGAAACCGACGAAGACCACCTGACCCCGCCGCTCAGTGCGGGCCTGCTGCCGGGCATCCTGCGCGACGAGCTTCTGGAGCAAAAACAGGTCGCCGAGGCCCCCCTTACCTTGACGGACCTCCACAAAGCGCGCTCTGTTCACGTAGGAAATTCGTTGCGTGGATTGATCAGGGCGGAGTTGGTGGCAGTTTGACCCAGGCACAGGCAATACCCGCCACACGACCCGCGCGCCTGCGGCTCAGAATCGAGTTCGCGCTGTTCTATATCGGCGCCCCGCTGCTGATCGCGGTCCTGTTCCCGCCCGACTGGATGTTCCCGGCGCTCTTTGCCTTCACCGGGCTGGGCATCGTCCTGCTGCACCTCACACGCGACTTCCGCTGGGCCGAACTGCGCCACGGCTGGCGCAACTGGTCCTGGGCCGAGGTGCTGGGGTTCTCCGCTGCAATGACCGCGCTCTGCACCGCAGTGATCTACGCCACGAAACCGCAGGCCGCGTTTTTCCTCCTGCAGCACCGCCCCGAGCTGCTGGCCTTCATCTGGCTCGGCTACCCGCTCGCCTCGGCGCTGCCGCAGGAGCTGCTGTTCCGCCCGCTCTTCTATCGCCGCTATGGCGCGATCCTCCCACAAGGCCGCGCGGCGGACCTGCTGAACGCCGCCCTCTTTTCCTTCGCGCATCTGATGTATTGGAGCTGGATCGTCGCCGCCATGACACTGGCCGGGGGCTTGCTGTTCTCATGGGCCTACCGCTGGCGCGGCTCGTTCTTCTACGCCGTCTTACTGCACGCGATCGCCGGAAATATCCTGTTTGCGGTGGGCCTGGGTGTCTATTTCTACTCGGGCAACGTGCAAAGGCCGTTTTGACGCCCGGCTTCCCTTGACTTCCCGTGCACATCGCGGTGTATCGGCGCGACGAATTCTCCGCCCGAAGGGATATGACCGATGCACGCCTATCGCAGCCACACCTGCGCTGATCTGACCGCCGCCAATGTTGGCGAAACCGTTCGCCTGTCCGGCTGGGTCCACCGGGTGCGAGATCACGGCGGCGTCCTGTTCATCGACCTGCGCGACCATTTCGGCATCACCCAGGTGCTGTGCGACGGCGACAGCGCCGCGTTCGCCGAGCTGGAAAAGGTCCGGTCCGAGTGGTGCATCCGCATCGACGGCACCGTCAAGGCGCGCGCCGCCGATCTGGTCAACCCCAAGCTGCCCACCGGCGAGATCGAGGTCTATGTGCGCGAGCTTGAGGTGCTGGGCTCAGCCGCCGAACTGCCGCTGATGGTATTTGGCGAGCAGGAATACCCCGAGGAAACCCGCCTGCGCTATCGCTACCTCGACCTGCGCCGCGAGGCGATGCAGCGCAATATGACCCTGCGCTCGGACGTGGTGGCCTCGATGCGCAAACGCATGTGGGACCGGAATTTCCGCGAATACCAGACCCCGATCATCACCGCGTCCAGCCCCGAAGGCGCGCGCGACTTCCTGGTGCCCTCGCGCCTACATCCGGGCAAGTTCTACGCGCTGCCGCAGGCGCCGCAGCAGTTCAAGCAGCTGATCATGGTCTCGGGCTTCGACCGCTATTTCCAGATAGCGCCCTGTTTCCGGGATGAGGACCCGCGCGCCGACCGCTCGCCCACCGATTTCTATCAGCTCGACATGGAGATGTCCTTTGTCGAGCAGCAGGACGTGTTCGACACCATCGCGCCGGTGCTGGCGGAGGTCTTCGAGGAATTTGGTGAGGGCCGCAAGGTGGACGCGCCGCAGGACTGGCCGCAGATCTCCTACCGGGACGCCGCGCTCTGGTACGGCACCGACAAGCCCGACCTGCGCAACCCGATCAAGATGCAGGATTGTTCCGAGCACTTCCGGTGTTCGGGCTTCGCCATCTTCGCCAAGCTGCTGGAACAGGAAGGCACCGAAATCCGCGCCATTCCCGCGCCCACCGGCGGCTCGCGCAAGTTTTGCGACCGCATGAACGCCTTTGCCCAGAAAGAGGGTCTGCCCGGCATGGGCTACATCTTCTGGCGCGATCAGGGCAACGGAATGGAGGCTGCCGGGCCGCTGGCCAAGAACATCGGGCCCGAGCGCACCGAGGCGATCCGTCAGCAGCTTGGGCTGGGTGTGGGCGACGCCGCATTCTTCCTCGGTGGGAAACCGAAAACCTTCGAAAAGGTGGCCGGCAAGGCCCGCGACGTGATCGGTGAAGAGTTGAACCTGACCGAGAAAGACCGTTTCGCCTTTGCCTGGATCGTCGATTTTCCGATCTACGAGCAGGACGAGGAAACCGGCAAGATCGACTTTGAACACAACCCGTTCTCGATGCCGCAGGGCGGTATGGCGGCGCTCGAGGGCAATCCGCTGGACGTGTTGGGCTACCAGTACGACCTGGCCTGCAACGGCTACGAAATCCTCTCGGGCGCGATCCGGAACCATAAGCCCGAGATCATGTTCAAGGCCTTCGAGATCGCCGGCTACGGCAAGGATGAGGTCGAAAAGCGCTTCGGCGGCATGGTCAACGCCTTCCAATACGGCGCCCCGCCGCATGGCGGCTGCGCGGCTGGTATCGACCGCATCGTGATGCTGCTGGCCGACACGGTAAACATCCGCGAGGTCATCATGTTCCCGATGACCCAACGCGCCGAGGACCTGATGATGGCTGCGCCCTCCGATCCAACCTCGGACCAGTTGATGGAGCTCGGCCTGCGCGTGATCCCGCAGGATCAATAAGCCAAATCTAACCCTTCAAACCGGCGTCCCCTCGGGGCGCCGGTTTTCTTTTGCGCGTGATCGTTTCGCACGCACGCCGGATCGCAACTCAATGCGCAATCAAAAACCCAACGCCGGGCAAGTGCCACTGGCTTCGGGACACCGGTTCAATGAAACGCGAGCGGCTATTCGCCACGCTCCTTTTGCTCAGAATGCGGTGCATCCGATGGGCCTTTATGGCTCCCTCCCAAGAACCAAGTCCCGCGCAATCGGGTTCCTCCAGGTGGCCCGACTGCGGCGGATCGCCCGCGCAGACACCTTCGCCTGAAGATAAAGCGCGATCCCCAATACGGCCACGACCGCCCAGACGCCTTCACTCATCTCAGATCGCCTTGCGCCGTTCCAACCGGTCCTGCACCAGCCCGGCCACCCGGGCCGCATCGGCTGCGACCGGCGTGCCGCGCGCGCGCGCCTGGGCCAGACCTGCCGCCGCAGCCGCCAGCGTGTGATCGTCGGCGGCCCGGGCCACGCCGCCCAGAAATTGGGCGACATAATCCAGTGCCTTTTCGTCGTCCTGATCGCTCAGCACATCGGCCACATGCGCCATGTCGTCCTGATAGGCGAGCGGATCGGGGCGCACGATCTCATCCTGCAAGACACGCGGCCCGCAGGGGCGCCGGTCCGCGGGGAGGAGCGATAGGATGGTCTCCTGAAACGTGGCCAGCGAGGTCACAGGCTTTTCCAAAAACCCATCCGCCCCGGCCTCGATCGCCGCCTCCTGCGCGCAATCATCACCCGAGGTGCCAAGGATGACACCGATGCGCGGGTTGGCGCCTGCAATCTCTTCGATCAGATCGGCACCCGAGCCGTCCGGCAGGCCCATATCCACCACGATCGCCGACGGGCGGTAGAGCTGCAGGTGACGGCGCGCCGATTTCAGGCAGTCCGCCCGCCTGATCCGCGCCCCGCTGCGCAGGCACAAAAGCCGCATCGCTTCGCAGGCGTATCGGCTGTCCTCAACCACCAGTATGGTCAGGCCCAGCAGCGGCCGGGTCGAGCTGGGCAGGCGATGAGGGGCAGCAAACGGGTCCGAATCATCCATGGCGGGGCTCCTTTCAGCAGACCCCATGACGCTAGGAAAATCTGGCTAACAGCCGGTTAATGGGCGCTTTGGCGCACTTGCCCTTTGCCCGGACAGCCCCCATAACCCGGTCCAGCCCGAGGAAAGAGGAGACCCAAATGATCGGCCGCCTGAACCATGTCGCCATCGCCGTTCCGGATCTGGATGCGGCGTCCGAGCAATATCGCAGCGCGCTGGGCGCCAAGGTCGGCGCGCCGCAGGACGAGCCCGATCACGGCGTCACCGTGGTGTTCATCGAACTGCCCAATACCAAGATCGAACTGCTCTACCCGCTGGGCGAGGACAGCCCCATTAAAGGCTTCCTCGACAAGAACCCGTCGGGTGGCATCCACCATGTGTGCTATGAGGTCGAGGATATCATCGCCGCCCGCGACCACCTCAAGGACACCGGCGCCCGCGTGCTGGGTTCGGGCGAGCCCAAGATCGGCGCCCATGGCAAGCCGGTGCTGTTTCTGCACCCCAAGGATTTCAACGGCTGCCTGGTCGAACTCGAGCAGGTCTGACCGCCTGACCAACAGGAGACGCGCCCATGTCGATCACCGCAGCACTCGTTCTCTTTGCCGTCATCTGGTTCATGACCTTCCTTGTGGTCCTGCCGATCCGGGTCAAGACACAAGGTGATCTGGGTGAGATCGTGCCGGGCACCCATGCGGGCGCGCCGGAAGAACATCACCTGAAGAAAAAGGCGTGGATCACTACCGGTGTGTCGGTGGTGCTGTGGTGCATCATCGCAGGGATCATCCTGTCCGGGGTGATCTCGGTGAGCGATTTCGACTGGACGGGTCAGTTGAAACCGGCAGAGTAACCTCCGCAGCTCAGCGCGCAGGGCGGCGGCTGGTTTCGGCCACCCCATGGTAGATATGGGTAAAGGTCGCCGCGCCCAGAATCGGGATCAGCAGGTTGACCAGCGGCACCGACAGCGGGATCGCCATCAGCGTTCCGGCCAGCCAGATGGTCGGCATGTGCTGCGCCCGCAGCTTTTGCGCGCCCTCGCGTCCCAGACGCCGCATGGCGGCCAAAGTGAAGTATTCCCGTCCCAACAGGAACCCGTTCATGCCCCAGAAGATGAACGGCGCCAGCGGCGTGAAAAGCGCATAGAGCACCAGCGCCAGAACGTTGGCCAGCACCAGAACGCCCAGAAAATTCACCGTGTCCCGCATCGCCTCGGCAAAGGGCACGCGCGGCGCCTTGGGCAGGTGCGGGTAATGCCGGTCTTCGACCGCCTGCGCCACGTCATCGAGAAACAGCGAGGTGATGGCCGAGGCCACCGGCACCATCAGAAACACCGACAGCACCATCATGAACAACAGGGACGACACGCTCAGCAGATCGTTGAGCCACGTAACCTCGCCCAGAACCGGCAGCGTCGCCTCGGGGCCCACCAGCGCGTTGATCAGCCACAGGAATCCCGCATAAGCGCCGACCAGCAGCGCGAAGGTCAGCCCGATCCCCAACAGCAGCACCTTGCGGAACCGGGGATCGCCGATCTGGCCCAGCGCCAGAAAAAATGAGTTGATAACGGTCATTCCGACACCCATTGCGTGATGGCGCCCAGATCGGGGCGGGGGCGTTCGGGCGGGGCCGCGCCCTCGGTGGCGATATGGATCAGCCCGGCCACCCGTTCGTTTTCCGCCAATCCCAGCGCCTGCGCGCAGAAGGTGCGATCATGGATGGCCCAGCCGGACAGCCAGTTCGCGCCCCATCCCGCCGCCAACGCGGCGTTCAGCAGCGCCAGACAGACGGCGCCCGCCGAATAGGTCTGCTCGATTGCCGGAACCTTTTCTGAGGGGCGCTGCACCTCGATCACCGCCACCGCCAACTGCCCCTGATCGAACTGGCCGCGCCCTTTGGCGATATCCTCGGGGCTCTTGCCCAGTGCCTCGCCGCACTCCTCGGTCAGAGCCGCCAGCCGGGGCATCGCGCCTTTTTCCAGCACGATGAAGCGCCACGGTTCCAGCTTGCCGTGATCGGGGCTGCGCGCGGCGGCGGTCAGCAGAGGCATCAACTGGTCCCGTGTCGGTGCAGGGGCCACCAGCGTTTTGGCAGGGCGCGAGCGGCGGGCCAGCAGAAATTCCAAAGCGGCGGGGTTTTCGAGCGACATATGTGAAGCCTTTTTACATAAGCCCCCTGTATCTCGGTCAGGCAGGCGCGCGTTTCAAGGGTAAAAGGGAATGGCGTGCTGTATTTTGGCGAATGTCGCTGGCGATCCGGCAGCAAGAATGCCTGCGCATGAGAAAAGACTCCATAGCGGATTTGACCCCGCGCGCGGCTCATGTACACCTGCAGAACATCCAACCAGTACGATCCCGCCCATGGCCAGACCCAAGATCAAAAACCTCCCCGATCTCAGCCACCTGGCCGAACCGGGCCGTGAAATCCGCGTCCGCGTCGCGCCTAAGGCTGCGCGTGACAGCATGACGGCGGACGAGGGCGGCCTGCGCATCACCGTCACGGCCCCACCAGAGAACGGCAAGGCCAATGCCGCCACCCGCGCCCTGCTGGCCGCGGCCATGGGGGTGGCCCCGTCACATCTGACCCTGAAACGCGGGCAGACCGCGCGGGACAAGACTTTTGTCTACGATCCCTGATCGGGAGGGGTTTCGCGGATCTGATACACGCCTTCGGGCAGATCCAGCGCCGCCGCAAGGTCGCGCAACTGCTCGGGCGACAGGGTGATCTTCTGCACCTGATCCGTGCGCGGGTCCAGCTGCTCCAGCGTCACGCATTCCGCGAAACTGTTGATGACCACATCCTCGTTCAGGGGCGCCTCGCCCTCATCCACCAGAGTAATGATGGTCGCGTCGAATTCATGCTCGATACTAAACATGGCGCCAGACTGCCTGCCGTCCGCCGCCGATGCAAGCCGATGGCGGCAAGAGGGGGTGGAAGACCGCCCTGACGCCGGTTAGAGTTTCTTCCCGTTGCCCCGTGAACCGAAAGGCCCCCGATGCGCCGGTTAGTCCTGTTGCTGATTTTCGCCCTGGCGGCATGCGATATCGCACCGCCCGCGCCCCCCGTCAGTGCCACGCGGCCCGGCCCGCCGCCGCTCAGCCCGCAGACGGCGGCCGCCAACTTCGATGCGGTGGCCAAGGCGGTGGGGCCGCAGGCACGCAGGGAATGCAGAAACCGCACCTCCGGAATGAACTGCGACTTTCGCATCCTGGTCGATCCCAACACCCGCGCGCCGGTCAACGCCTATCAGACCGTGGACAAGCAGGGCCGTCCGCTCATCATCTTTACCCTGTCCATGATCGCCACCGCCCGCAACGCGGATGAGCTGGCCTTTGTGATGAGCCACGAGGCCGCGCACCACATCCGATCCCACCTGCAGCGCCAGTCGCAGAACGCTGCCGCCGGCGCCATCATCTTCGGCCAGCTGGCCGGGCTGACCGGGGGCGGGTCCGCCGCTGTCGAGGCCGCCCAGCAGCTTGGCGCCACCGTCGGTGCCCGCAGCTATTCCAAGGAATTCGAGCTTGAGGCCGACCAGCTCGGTACCGTGATCACCCATAACGCAGGTTACAATCCGCTGATCGGTGTGAAGTTTTTCGACCGCATTCCCGATCCCGGCGACCGGTTCCTGGGCACCCACCCGCCCAACGCGCAGCGGGTGCAGATCGTGCGGCAGACCGCGCGGCAACTGGGCGTCACACAATGAGCCAGCTCACCCGGCTGGGCGTGATCCTGACTGACCGCGGCTCGAAATACGCGGTCACCGGTGCCCCCGCCGCCAGCCGGGCCGAGGTCGATGCAGTGCTGGCCGAGCTCAAGGCCGACCGCGCCTATGCCAAGGCCACCCACAACACCTGGGCCGCGATGCTGCCCACCGGCGCGCTCAAGGCTGATGACGGCGAAAGCGGCGCGGGCATGGTAATCCTGCGCATGATCGAGCGGGCGGGGCTGCAAAACCACGTTATCATCGTCACCCGCTGGTATGGCGGCAAGAAACTGGGCGGCGACCGGTTCCGCCGGGTGCAGGACGCCACGCGCGCCTATCTCGACCACCTCGGCCTTTTGACCTGAGTCAAGGCCCCGCGCACCCCGCCTGGACTACCCTCTGTTCCATAGCGCGACAGAGAAGGACCCCACCAAATGCCCGACCGCGATACGCTCCGACGCCACGCCGACCTTGTCGACCGCATGGCCTCGGCCCAAGACATCGACCTGCAAGAGGCCGCCATCCATGGCGATCTGACCACGGATGAGATCTCGGATGCGGTGCTGCGCTGTACCGACTGCCCGAACCCGGGCCACTGCGCGCAGTTCCTCGCCCGCGCGGCCAAACCCGGTAATACCCCGGAATATTGCCGCAATCAGGAGCTGTTCGCCCGCCTGACCCCTTGAAACTCCGGAAAACGCCCATGCCCCGCCTCGGACAGATCATGACCCATCTCCGCCTCGTGCTGCGGATGGGGCGTGCGACCGGGGCGGATATCGTCGAGGCGCATCGCGAGGGGCGGCTGAGCCAAGAGGACTGGGCCGACATGGTGCAGACCTGTCGGGGATGCGAATGGGCGCCGGACTGTCCGGAATGGCTGGACGAGAACGAATGCGTCCACGAGGCCCCCGAAACCTGCCCCAACCGCGCCCGACTGGCCGCATTGCGAGACCAAACTCAAAAGGACGACTGATGCCGCAGATCCCGCTTGGTGAAATCGAGAGGCATTTCTGGCTCACCCGCTCGGTCGCACGCTGCATGGATGTATCGCTGACCGAGGCAATGGCCGAGGGGCGGTTGACCGAGCATGACTACGCCCAACTCATCACCCGCTGCCGCGCCGCGCAGTGCCACGGCCAGTGCGAACACTGGCTGGCCGCACAACAGGCCCGGGCCGACACCGCGCCCGCCTTCTGTGCCAATGCCGAGGCGCTCAACCGGCTGAAATGATCCCTTACGGCATTTTGCGAAAAACTTGAAACACCCAGCATCGCTTAGCGCGTTGAAATCTAGGATTTCAGGCAGCGTTAAGTGATTCAGGTATTTCGCAAAAGTGCTCTAGATCTTGGAATGCGTGCCGTCACATAGCGGCTGTTTCGACGAGTGCTTGCAGCCGCAGAAAAACACCTTCTTGTCCGCCTCCGCCGTGTATTTCACCGGCTCGAACCCGGTCCCCTTGTGCGATCCGTCGCAGAACGGCTGTTTGCCGGACTTGCCGCAGGCGCACCAGAAATAGGTCTTGCCCTCGGTCACCTCGACCGGAAACGGCGCTTTCTGCGCGATATTGGGCGCGTCGGACATGTGGCTCTCCCTCGTTTGGCTGATGTCTGGTGCCGAGGATAGCGCGAGGGGCGTGAATTGGTAGGGCAGGGATCACCCCGCCGCTTGCATCCCCTGACGCCCCGCGCCAGAGTGGCCGCCGGAGGGATCATGCGGACGTTCTTTAAACGCCTGAAAGACAGGACAATCTGGAGCTGGGCGGGCCTTACGGCCACCTGGCGCGAAGAGTACTCCTTTCGCAGCTGGGTCTGGGCCAACCTGATCTCCGCCGCTCTGGCCTTATGGCTGCCGCTCACCACCGCCGAGCGCGCCCTGATCCTCGCCCTGGGCGTTCTGGTCCTGGCCGCCGAGCTGTTCAACACCGCCATCGAGCGGGCGGTGGACCACACTTCGACCGACCATCACGAACTGGCTCGCCAAGCCAAGGACGCCGCCAGCGCCGCCGTGGCGCTGACCGCGATTGCGGCGGGCGTGGTTTGGATGGTTGTTCTGGTGGGGCTGATCTGAGCAATCGCGCACCGTCAGCCCGAGCGGCAAAACCACTGAAGCGACCCCAATAGGACCCCGTGCCATGTGCCCGACGGAACCCCGGGGCGCGACGGCGGATCACATCTTTTTGACTGGAAGATCCGGAACTGCCCGGCTTAGCGCGCGATGCTGCGCTTTCAAGCCGCGTTTTCGAGCGAAAGCCCCTGAACCGGCTCACAACCCCGTGCGTACCGACCGTGATGCAAGTTGAGCATTGCAACAGAGGAAGACCGACATGTTCCGCAAGACCGTATTCGCTTCTACCGCCCTCGTTCTGATGTCCGGCACAGCCTTCGCCGATGGCCACGCAAAGGATATCGTCGACACGGCGGTCGAGGCGGGCTCGTTCAGCACCCTCGTCGCCGCCGTCCAGGCTGCAGATCTCGTCGACACGCTGAAAGGCGAAGGTCCGTTCACAGTCTTTGCCCCCACCGACGACGCCTTTGCGGCGCTGCCCGAGGGGACCGTCGAGGATTTGCTGAAACCCGAGAACAAGGATCAATTGGTGGCGATCCTGACCTACCATGTGGTTCCGGGCAAGGTCATGTCCGGCGATCTGAGCGATGACATGACCGCCGCGACCGTTCAGGGCGGTACCGTGACCATCGACCTCGACAACGGAGTCATGGTCAACGACGCAACCGTCGTCACCGCCGATGTAGAGGCCGAAAACGGCGTCATTCACGTGATCGACAAGGTGATCCTGCCGGAAAGCTAAACCAGCCAGCGGCCCCTGTGACGGGGGCCGCCCTCCGTCCTGGGGATGCACCCCAGACGACGTTCGCTAGCATTATTCAAGACGGTGATTGCTGACGGTTCGTTTGAGTGGCGCTGCGGGTGGGGCTAGCTTGACGTACCAGCCTAGCTTGATCGAAGCGAAGACGTTCGGCGCATGCAAACTTCTACTTCACAGAAAAAAGTTGTTCGCCATCGTCACCAATTTCGGTTGGATTTGTACACCTACTATTGCGTTGACCACATCGTTTTGAATATCGCTCTGCTCTGCAGCTAGATAGGTGTCGTATTCAACTGAGAGTTTTGATACCTGACTGTCGTCCTCCATCAAGACATAGTGCGGTTCCCCCGATTGATCATTGCGATGCTCACTAAGTAGTTCAGAGCGTTGTTGCGGCATACGCAATCCGTCCAACATAGTTTTCATTCGATTGTCGATATCTCCCTTAGCGAGCAGATGAGGACTGTTGGGAGAGACTAGAAGCAATACACTTATTTCGCATGCTAGATGCATCTCCCGAGTTGCTAGCGGAACAAAGTGGATGTGCCCAACCTTATAGAACTCGGCAAACTGCTCTGACAAAAGCAAGCGCTCTGGGTCTTTTCCTTTCTCGGGACCCAGTAAACGATGAGTTTTTAGACTGTTAAGGTGCTGATGTGCTTCCCAGAATCTTTTCAGCTGAGGGTGGAACGCTTCTCGCAGCGCCCAGACATCTTCTTTCTTTCGACTATTACCCTTGAGTGCACCCCGATATGTGAGCCTGAGCCTCAAGATGCACTTCCCCACAAATCGTATTCCCCGGCCTCGTCCACCTCAACGGTCACAATATCCCCCGGCTGCAACCCCTCGAACCCTTCATCAATGAACAGGTTCCCGTCGATCTCCGGCGCGTCGGCCTTGGTGCGGCAGGTGGCGGCCTCGTCGTCCACCTCGTCCACGATCACCTCGATGGTCTGACCCACCTTGGCCGCCAGCTTGGCCTCGGAGATCGCCTGCGCCTTCTCCATGAACCGCTCCCAGCGCTCCTGCTTGACCTCGGCAGGCACATGATCGGGCAGGTCGTTCGACCGCGCGCCGTCCACGTTTTCGTATTGAAAACACCCTACTCGGTCCAGCTGCGCCTCGTCCATCCAGTCCAGTAGCGTCTGGAACTCGGCCTCGGTCTCGCCCGGGTAGCCGACGATGAAGGTCGAGCGCAGGGTGATGTCGGGGCAGACCGCGCGCCACGCAGCGATCTCGTCCAGCGTTTTCGCCGCCGCCGCAGGCCGCGCCATGCGTTTCAGTACATCCGGATGGGCGTGCTGGAACGGGATATCCAGATAGGGCAGCACGTTGCAGCCCGCATCCGCCATCAGCGGGATTAGCTCGCGCACATGGGGGTAGGGGTAGACATAGTGCAGCCGCACCCAGGCATCGAACTGCCCCAGTTCGCGCGCCAGATCGGTGATGTGGCTGCGCACCTCGCGGTCCTTCCACGGGTTCACATCGTATTTGCGGTCGAGCCCATAGGCCGAGGTGTCTTGGCTGATGATCAGCAACTCGCGCACGCCGTTCTCGACCAGCTTTTCCGCCTCGCGCAGCACCGCATGGGCGGGGCGGCTTGCCAGACGCCCACGCATGTCGGGGATGATGCAGAACCTGCACTTGTGGTTACAGCCCTCGGAGATCTTGAGATAGCTGTAATGGCGCGGGGTCAGCTTGACGCCACTGGCGGGCAGCAGGTCCACGAACGGGTCCGGGTCGGGCGGCACCGCATTATGCACCGCGTCCAGCACCTGTTCGTATTGATGCGGGCCGGTCACGGCCAGAATGCGCGGATGATGCTCACGGATATACTCCGGCTCGGCCCCCAGACAGCCCGTCACGATGACCTTGCCGTTTTCCACCAACGCCTCGCCAATGGCCTCAAGCGATTCCGCCTTGGCGCTGTCGAGAAAACCGCAGGTGTTCACGATCACGGCATCGGCGCCGGAATAGTCGGGCGAAATGCCGTACCCTTCGGCCCGCAGCCGGGTCAGGATACGCTCGCTGTCCACCAGCGCCTTTGGACAGCCAAGCGACACCATGCCGATGGTCGGCTGGCCCGCACGGGGGGCATCGGCAATCCGGGCGGCGGGCGCCAGGTCGGGGCGGAGGTCGGGCGGGTTCATGCTCATGGCCGCGCATATAGTGGGGAACACTTCCCCTTGCAAATGTTGCCGACGCAGGGCTGGGTTGCCATATGAGAAGAAGAACCCGAAACAGGGCCGAAAACAGGGAAGGAGCAGGACAATGCGCTGGCTGATACGGATCGTATTCATTCTGGTGGCGGTGGCGGTGCTGGTCGTCGGAGGCCTCCTGCTGCTGCCCGGTGACAAGATCGCGCGGCTGGCCGCCGATCAGGTGCGGGCGCAGACGGGGCGCGAACTGACCTTTGACGGCGATGTGCGCCTGACCTTCTGGCCGGTTTTGGGGGTCGAGACCGGCCCGGTCACGCTGGACAATGCCGAATGGGCCGGGGAGGCGCCGATGCTGAAGGCCAAGGCGCTCTCCATCGGGGTCACCGCCGCCTCGCTGTTCTCCGGCTCTGCCGAGATCCAACGTATCGTGGCGCAGGACCCTGTGCTGCGGCTGGAAGTGTCGCAGGGCCGGGCGAACTGGGATTTCGGCGCGCCGCCACAAGAGCAGGCAGCGGCGCCCGCCTCCTCGACTGGTTCGCCTGCTGCGGGCCGCGCGCCCGCCGTCTCTTTGGAGCGGCTGGAGTTCAACAATGCCCGCCTGATTTATGTCGAGGATGGCGAGACCTCACTGGATTTCGGGCCGGTGGACCTGACCGCAAGCTGGCCATCGCCGGATGCGCCGCTGGACGTGAACGCCCGACTGGCCCCGGGGGGCGAGGCGCTGGACGTAACCCTGCGCCTGCCGGATCTGCCGGGTTTTGCCAGCGGTGCCGTGACCGGGATGGAGCTGGACATGAATACCGCCGGGGGCGACATTCGCTTTGATGGGCAGGTGAACATTTCGGGCGAGTTCTCGGGGGCTGCACGCGTTTCGGCCAAGAACACCTCACGCATGCTGGCCGCGCTTGGCCAATCCGGCATAACCCTGCCCAAGGGGCTGGGGCAGGCCGCCGATCTCTCGATGCTAGTCACCTACACCAGGGACGGGCGCGTGGCGCTGCGCGATGTGGCGGCACAGCTCGACAGCAACCGGTTCGAAGGCGAGGCCGATGTGGCCATCGCCGCCACGCCTCAGGTGACGGCACGGTTTAGCACGGGCGATTTGGATCTGACCGGGCTGGGTGGCGGCAGCGGCAGCGAGAGCGCCAGTTCCAGCGGCGGTAACGCGCAGGCGGGCTGGTCAAAGGATCGCATCGATGCCTCGGCGCTGGCGCTGGCCAACGGCTCGATCAGGCTTTCGGCCAAGTCGGTGCGGGTTCCGGGGCTGACCCTCGGGCAAAGTCAGATGACGCTCGCCCTGGACCGGTCGCGTGCGGTGCTGAAAATGCACCCGGTGTCGCTGTTCTCGGGCGCGCTGACCGGGCAGGTCGTGGCCAACAACCGCAACGGGCTGTCGGTGGGCGGTAACCTGCAGGCCAACGGTATCGAGATGCAGGAGGCGTTGTCGGCGCTCGGCGGGATCGAGCGTCTGTCGGGCAAGGCTTCGGGTACGCTGGAGTTTCTGGGCGTGGGCGAGACCGAGGACCAGATCATGCGCTCGCTCTCGGGGCAGGGGCGCGTAGAGATGGGGCGCGGGGTGATCTCGGGGATCGATCTGGACAACCTGATGGGCTCGGGCAAGGGTGCGGGCGGGACTACCGTGTTCAATAGCCTGACCGCGAGCTACAAGATGAACAAGGGCAACCTGTTCAACAGCGACCTACTGATGCAGCTCGACAATTTCCGCGCCGATGGCGAGGGGCGCATCGGGCTGGGCGCGCGCGATATCGACTATCTGTTCACGCCGGTTGCGCTACGCGCCAATTCTGGGCAGGGGCTCGAAGTGCCAGTGCGGATCGTGGGCCCCTGGGCGGACCCGTCGATCCGGCCCGATCTGAGCAAGGCGCTCAAGGCCGCAGCCGGGGTCAAGAAGGAAGAGGTCGAGCAGCAGGCTAAGGAGAAGTTGCGCCGAAAGCTGAGTGAAGAGCTGGACACCACCGTCACCGAGGATCAGGACGTGGAAGAGCTGATCAAGGACAAGCTCGAAAACGAGGCCAAGAAGGGGCTTTTGAAGCTGTTCGGATCGGACTGACGCGCGTCAGGGGGGCTCTGCCCCCGTCGCGCTGCGCGCGCCTCCCCCGGGATATTTTTAAACAGAAGAAGGACTGCATGCGTCAATTTCTTCAGTTCAAAAATATCCCGGAGCGCGAGGCAGAGCCTTGCAAAAAAAGGGGGCGCGAACCTGCCTAGAGGCTCGCGTCAGATGGTCTGGTCGTAGTCGCCGACGGCGGGCTCGGTCCGGATCACCGCATCGATATCGTTGAAGATCGCGCGCATTTCGGCCTCGCTTTCGCTGCTTTCGCAGACCACGACCAGATTGGGCGTGTTCGATGAGGCGCGCACCAAGCCCCAACTGCCATTGTCCAGAATCACCCGGGCGCCGTTGACGGTCACGACCTCCTTGATCGCGCGCCCGGCTATGGGTTCGCCCGCGTCATGCTTGGCAACCAGCTTGTCCACTAGACGGGTCAGAATGTCGTATTTCTCGGTATCGGCGGCAAAGGGCGACATGGTTGGGGTCGACCAAGTCATGGGCAGCGCCTTGCGCAGGTCCGACATGCTCTGATCCGGGTTGCGGTCCATCAGCTTGCAGATCTCGACCGCCACCCGCATGCCACAGTCGTAGCCGCGCCCGATGGGCTCGGCCAGAAAGTAATGGCCCGATTTCTCGAACCCCGCCAGCGCGCCGGTTTCCTTGACGCGCCGCTTCATGTGGCTGTGCCCGGTCTTCCAGTAATCGGCCTGCACGCCGTGTTTCTGCAGCTCGGGGTCAGAGGCAAACAGGCCGGTCGATTTCACATCCGCCACGAAGGTCGCGCCGGGGTGCAGCTTGGCCAGATCGCGGGCCATGATCACGCCTACCTTGTCGGCGAATATCTCCTCGCCCTCGTCATCGACCACACCGCAGCGGTCGCCATCACCGTCAAAGCCCAGCGCCAGATCGGCGCCGGTGGCCTTCACCGTGGCGGCCATGTCATGCAGCATCTCCATGGCCTCGGGGTTGGGGTTGTAGTTGGGAAAGGTGTAATCCAGCTCAATATGGCTGGGCACCAGTTCCACCCCTATCCGTTCGAAAATCTCGGGCGCAAAGGCCGAGGCGGTGCCATTGCCGGTGGCGCAGACCACCTTCAGCGGACGGGACATGCGGAAATCGCCGACCAGATCGTCGATATAAGCCTCTTTCACGCCGTCCACGAACTCATAAGATCCACCCGGGCGCGCCACGCCCTCGCCGTTCAGCACGATATCGCGCAGCTCGGCCATCTCGTCGGGGCCGTGGGTGAGGGGGCGGTCAAAGCCCATCTTCACCCCGGTCCAGCCGTTGGGGTTGTGCGAGGCCGTCACCATCGCCACCGCAGGCACATCCAGATGAAACTGTGCGAAATAGGCCATTGGGCTGAGCGCCGGGCCGATATCCTTGACCTGAATACCCGCCTGCATCAGGCCCAGGATCAGCGCGTTCTTGATGCTCAGCGAATAGTCGCGATAGTCGTTACCCACCGCGATCACCGGCGCGATCCCGCGCTTGTGCATCTGGGTGCCGAGGCCGAGGCCCAGGGCGGTCATGCCCGGCAGATTGATCTCTTCGGGATATTTCCAGCGCGCGTCATATTCGCGAAAGCCCGTGGGCCTGATCATCGCGTCGCGCAGAAAGCTCCAGGTGTTCGGCGTCACCTCGGCAATGGGTCTGGTCATGGAAAATCTCTTGGCTCAGATCTGGATCGGGTTGGCCTTGGCCAGCGTATCAAAGCGCATCAGGGACGCCACCAGGTCCGGCATCTGGTCCAGATAAATCATGTTCGGCCCGTCCGAGGGCGCGTTGTCTGGGTCCTGATGGGTCTCAACGAACACCGCGCCCACGCCCAGCGACACCGCCGCTCGCGCCATCACCGGCGCAAACTCGCGCTGCCCGCCCGACGAGCCGCCCTTGCCGCCGGGCTGCTGCACCGAATGGGTCGCGTCCATCACCACCGGATATCCCGTCTGCGCCATCTGCGGCAGCGACCGCATGTCGGCAACCAGTGTGTTGTAGCCGAACGAAGTTCCCCGCTCGGTCAGCAGGATGTTCTGGTTCCCGGTGCTCTCGATCTTGGTGACGATATTGGGCATTTCCCACGGCGCCAGAAACTGTCCCTTCTTGACGTTGATCACCGCGCCCGTGTTGCCGGCCGCCAGCAGCATGTCGGTCTGACGGCACAGGAAGGCCGGGATCTGCAGCACGTCCGCTGCCTCGGCGGCAATTGCGCATTGCGCCTCGGTATGCACGTCGGTCAGTACCGGAATACCCAAGGTCTTGCGGATATCGTCCAGCACCTTGAGGCCCGCATCGATTCCCATGCCGCGCTTGCCGCCCAGCGAGGTGCGGTTGGCCTTGTCGTATGAGGCCTTGAACACATATTGCGCGCCCGCCGCATCGCAGGCCTTTTTCATGGTGCCCGCGATCATCTGGGCGTGCTCGGCGCTCTCCAGCTGGCAGGGGCCCGCAATGATGGTGAGCGGAAGATCGTTGCCGACCGTCAGATCGGCGATTTTGACATGTTTCATGGCGTTTACGAGGATACCTGTTCACGAAGGATCGACGCGGTAAGCGAGATCATCAGGTAGATACCAGCAAAAAGCAGGAAAGCCAAAATCGTATTTTCGAACTTGCGCGGATAGCTCGGCTCCTGACTGGGCACCGGGTTTACCGAGACGGTCAGATAGCGCACCTGCCGGTTCGCCTCCATTCGTGTCGTTTCCATTTGCTCCAGTGCCGATTGCAGCATCAGATCGCGGGTCAGCACGTCGGCCTGCGCCATCTGAATCCGCACGCTCAGGCTGGCCAGAGAGTTTTCGCCTTTCGAGGCATCGACCATCTGCGCATTGAGCGTCGTCAGCAGGTCATTCAGGCGCTGGATGTCGCCCCGGGCGCCGTCGACCTTGGCCTGGTTCGGGCGGGCATTGTCCAGCAGCGCGGCCAGGGCCAGTTCCTTCTCCTGCAACTGCACCTCGACCTGATTGATCCGGGCCCGCAGCCCCGCAATCACGCCCTCGGGGTCCAGAATCGCACCCTGCTGTTGCAGCTCGACCAAAGCCTGCTGCGCGTTGCGCCGCTCCTGCTGTGCCATTTCAAAGCTCTGCCGCGCATCGCGCATCTGATCTTCGCGTTTCTTCTCGGACAGGTCGTTCACCCGGTCCTCGGCATAGGCGATCAGCTGCTGCGAGAATGCGGTGGCGATGTCGGGATCGGCGGCGGCCACCTCCATCCGGACCACCCCTTCGGTTGGGTCATATCCGATGGTGACGACCCGGCCGTAGGTCTTGTAGGCCTCTTCATTGGTGGCATCGGCAACGAGCCGTTGTATCGGGTCGATCCACGATTGCTGGAAATGCGCCTTGAAGCCCGCATCCCGGTCCAGAAGCAGCATCGCCTCTTTTGATTCCAGGAAGGACTGGACCGAAATCGAATCCTGACTGGTGGCGAATTGCGTTCCCGCGAACAGCCCGCCGATCCCGCCGCCTCCGCCGTCGGCTTGCAGGATCACGAACTCGGACTTGCTGGAATACATCGGTGTGGCGATGCGGTAGAAATATATGCCCACAAGCAGCGTCGGCAGCAGCACGAACGCCGCCAGCCGGGTCAGCAGCATCATCAGCCTGCGGCGACGGCGGCGCGCGATATCGCGCTGGATCTCGCCAATTTCGCGGTCGCGCCGCTGCGCAGGGCTCATGGTCTCGGTCGAGGGCAGGGACCTCTCTCCCGGTACTACCGTCTGCGGCAGCTGTATCCGCATCTGCGGCTCGTCCTTGCCGGTCTCGGACTGTTCCGGCTTCGGCACTACCAGATCCAGCATGTTCGAGCGTTGCAGCGGGTCGATCCCCTTTTGCCGCAGCAGCCGCACCGCGTCGTAATCCGACGTGGCGGGCAGGTTGTGTTTCTGGGCCAGACGGCGGGCCAGACGCAGCTGGCGCCCGGTCAGCCCTTCACGCTTGATCGCGTCCAGTTCCGAGCCAATGCCGTCCGCGCCACCCTTAGGTGCTGCAGGCTGGACAGGCCCGGCATCACCCGCGCTTTCGGCAGGCGCATCCGGCTGACCCGCGCTGGCCGTTTGTTCCGGTGCCTCCACCTCAGCTTCGGGCGCTACCGCAGCGGCGGTCCGGCGTATCCGGTATTTCTTAGCTTTGGGCCTGGTAGTCATAGAGCTCTTTCGCTTCTTCCAGGGTGTCGAACATGTATAGCTGGCCGTTCATCAGCACGGCGGCCTGCCGGGCAAATTTTTCCAGCACGGTGGGGCTGTGCGACACGATCACGATCGTGGTGGTGCGCAACCGCTCCTGCAGGATCGCGCCTGCTTTCTTGTTGAACTCGACATCGGTGTACGAGGGCATCCCCTCATCGATAAGATACATGTCGAAATCCAGCGCCAGCAGTAGGGCAAAGGTGAACCGCGACCGCATGCCCGAGGAATAGGTGCCCAGCGGCTGATCGAAATACTCGCCCAGATCGCACAGCCAGCGGCAATACGCCTCGACATAATCCGGGTCCATCCCGTAGAGCCGGGCAATGTAGCGCGAGTTCTCCATCGCCGAGACGCGATTGATCACACCGCCCATGAAACCCAGCGGAAAGGAAATGTTGCAGCCGCGGCGAATCACGCCCTCATCCGGTTTTTCCAGCCCGGCCATCATGTTGATCAGCGTCGTCTTGCCGGTCCCGTTCGGAGCCAGTACGCCCAGCGATCGCCCCAGCTCGACCCGGAACGAGACCTGATCCAGGATCACCTTGCGCTGGCTGCCGGTCCAGAAGGACTTGCTGACATTTTCAAACTCGAGCATCTGCTGCGGCCTTGCGGTTTTTTCGTCGGGACCCGGCCCTCCCTTTCTGTCAGAGGGGTTTTCAGCCGGATATCGCGTGATCTTGGCCACATTATGTCGGAATATGAAACAAATGATCAATGCGCGTCAGGCAGGCCGCTTAACCTGCCATAAGGCATCCGTTCCCGCAGGATTTCTGCCGCGAACAGGCAATCGTCTATAATTGTTTCGAACTCGTTAACGGTTTGTCGGCTTCTGGATCATCACGCGCAACTGCCTATATCTCGGCAATGGCCAATGCAACTCAGTTTCCGGGCAGGCAGAGATGAGCACCGCTTCCGTCACCGATGAGATCCGGGCGTGCCGCCTGTGTGCCGACCGGTTCGCCGCCACCGCCACGGGCCATGAGCCGCGCCCGGTGGTGTGGTTCCGGCCCGGCGCCCGGCTGCTGATCGCAGGGCAGGCACCGGGCGCGCGCGTGCACGCCTCGGGACGGCCCTTTACAGACCCATCCGGCGACCGGCTGCGTGACTGGCTGGGGATCGGCGAGGACATCTTCTACGACCTTTCCCGCGTCGCCGTGGTACCGATGGCCTTTTGCTTTCCCGGTTATAACGATCGCAACGCCGACCTGCCGCCTCCACCGGTCTGCCGCCGCACCTGGCACGACCGGGTGATGGCCGAGCTTGGCGATGTGCCACTGATCGTTCTGGTCGGCGGACATGCACACAAGTATCACCTTGGCGCAAAAAGCCCGGTGACCGAGACCGTCCGCGCCTGGCGGGACCATGCGCCGCGGGTCTTTGCCTTGCCACATCCCTCGTGGCGCAATACGGCATGGCTCAAGAAACATCCGTGGTTCGAGGCCGAGTTGCTGCCGGTCCTGCGCGCCCGGGTTCAGGAGGTGCTGAATGACTGAGGAAACGGCGCTCGATGCGGCCCATGCGGCGATGGAGGCGGCCCCTGCGGACGATGCCGCCCGGCTGCGGTTTTACGAGCGGCTGGCCGATTGCGAACTGTTCCTGATGCTGCGCGAAGAGGCGCAGGGAGACAACATCTCGCCGGAACTGTTCGAGGTCGCTGATGGCCGTTTCGTGCTGGCCTTTGACCGCGAAGAGCGGCTGGCCCGGTTTGCCGGGCAACCAGCGCCTTATGCGGCGCTGTCCGGCCGGGTGCTGAGCGCAATGCTGGCCGGGCAGGGGATCGGGCTGGGGCTCAATCTCGAAGTGGCGCCCTCGTCGATCCTGATCCCGGCCGAGGCGCTGGGTTGGCTGCAACAGACCCTGGGCCACGCCCCGGATGAGGTGCAGGCCCGGATCAGCGAGTTCACCGCACCCGCCGGATTGCCCGAGGCGCTGATCGCGGCGCTGGACACCAAACTCGCCACCGCAGGCGGGCTGGCGCAATCGGCCTATCTGGTGGGCGTGCTCTATGATACCGGTGCGCGCGGCCACATGCTGGGCTTCGTGGACGCTGTCGAGGGTGCGCGCGGCGCACTGGCCAAGGCCGCCTCCGAGGCGCTGACCTTCTCAGGTGTCGAAGCCGGCGCGATGGATGTGGGTTTTTTCGCCGCCTCCGATCCGGTGGCGGCCAATCTGGCAAGGGCCGGGCTGCGCTTCGACCTGCCGCAGCCGGAACCGGCCGAGTACGCGCCGATTACCCCGGGCTCGGACCCAGCAAAGCCACCAATATTGAAGTAAAACCTCACCACTGGGCCAAGGCGTTTCGAAACGCCTTGTTTGCGCCGATGGCATCATCTGCTCGTTTCGAGATCTGCGCAGCCCGTGGCACGGAGGCGAAAACGCGGTTTGCAAACCGCGTGACAAGCCGCTTCGAAGCGGCTTGCCTCTGGCGACTCCGTCTCGGCTTTATTCCGCCGCCTGTTCCAGCTTGTCCTGAGTCCTTGTCTCGAAATCGCTGGCGTCGTGCCGTTCCCGAAGCTGCGTGTGCAGCTCGCCAAACGCACGGTTGACCATGCGGCCCCGGCTCACCGCTGGACGGGCGTCAATGGCCTTGGCCCAACGCACAACATGCTCATAGCTGGTCACATCCAGAAACTCCGCCGCGTCGTAAAGACGGCCCAGCACCAGCTGCCCGTACCAGGGCCAGATCGCCATATCGGCAATCGTGTAGTCCTCGCCCGCAATGTACTCCTTATGCGCCAGTTCCCGGTCCAGCACGTCCAGCTGCCGCTTGGCCTCCATCGCAAAGCGGTTGATCGGGTATTCCCACTTCTCCGGCGCATAGGCGTAGAAATGCCCAAACCCGCCACCCAGATACGGCGCGCTGCCCATCTGCCAGAATACCCAGTTCATAACCTCGGTCCGGGTCGCGCGACCCTCGGGCAGGAATTCCCCGAACTTCTCGGCAAGATGGAACAGAATCGAGGCGCTTTCGAACACCCGCACCGGCTCATCCCCCGACCGGTCCCACAACGCGGGGATCTTAGAGTTCGGGTTGGCCGCGACAAAGCCCGATCCGAACTGATCGCCTTCGCCGATATTGATCAGCCAGGCGTCATATTCCGCGCCCGCGTGCCCCAGCGCCAGCAACTCCTCCAGCATCACCGTCACCTTCACGCCATTGGGCGTGGCCAGCGAATACAGCTGCAGCGGATGTTGGCCCACCGGCAGCTCCTTGTCATGGGTGGCCCCGGCGATGGGGCGGTTGATATTGGCGAACTGCCCGCCGCTTTCTCTGTCCCAGGTCCAGACTGCGGGTGGGGTGTAGGTGGATTGATCGCTCATCTCGCGCCTTTCTCAAGTGATCGGGGCCGAACCGCCCGCTGCGTTCCCAGCTAATGTTGCAGCAATCAAAGTCCAACCCCCGACCGCAGGCAAGGGCACTGAAACATTTCCCGTTTCAAGATCACGAATGCTCGTTCCTCGTCACAGCGGCGAGAGCCCCCCTACGCATGCCGCGCGTTTTGCTTATTGTCTGGGTCAGGCCGGGATGGTCCGGCGCAGATGAACCCAGTTGACCCTGAAAGGACGCCAACAATGAGAACTTTCGCCCTGGCCTTTGCCGCAGCAGCAGCCTTTGCCGTTCCCGCCTTTGCCGGCCCGCAATATGTCGATGGCACCGGTTATGCCGCTTCGGGTTACGACGTGGTCGCCTATCGCGGCCTCGAACAGTCGGCGCTTGGTGCCGCGCAGCCCGCGGGCGTGAAAGGCCATGCCAGCATCACCGCCGAATATAACGGCGCCACCTGGGCCTTCGCCTCCGAGGAAAACCGCGCCAAGTTCCTGGAAAACCCCGCCTATTACGCGCCGCAATATGACGGCCACTGCGCCTATGGCGTCTCGCGCGGCGGCAAGGTGCCGGGCAACCCGAACCTGTGGCGGATCGTCGATGACAAGCTGTATCTCAACATCACCGACGTGGTTGTGGGCTTCTGGGAGGAAGACATCCCCGGCAACATCAACTTGGCCGAGGGCAACTGGCCGGGGATCGAGCCTGGCGATGCCTCGACCAACGTGATCCCGAAATTCACCTCGGACGCGCCGGTCAGCAACTGATCCCGGTACTGTCTTTTGTGCGAATATGAGTAATCGGTTATCGCTCGGAGGTCTCCTCCGGGCGTTTTTATTGACGAACACACCGGATTGCGGGTCCGCGAAATGGCATATCAGAAACGCCGGCGCGCGGTGCGCTGCCCTCAGGTTGCGGTGAAAACGGGAACAGTCTGGGGGCGATTTTCCTCGGACGGCATCCTGATGACGACCCGAGGCATCGATATGATACTAATACGAGAATCGCGCATCTCAGATTGTGAGTGAAACCCCCTATGTCGACGATAGTCATCTACGAGAATGACAGCGACCCGCTCAGCAACACCGACGTGCAGGTCCTGAATTCTTTCACGGTCGACGTCGTGGACGATGACGATTTTCTGGAAGATCCCGACGGCAACAATACGCTGCAACTCGATGTCAGCGCGATCCCCGGCTTTATCGGGGACTCGACCAACTTTCAGACATTCGAGACCTATAGCGGAGACGTGGGTGGGGCGCCGGTAACCTTTACCCTCATCCAGTTCTCGAACCCTCAGTACATCATTGTTACATCGGGCACCGTCGCCGTCGGGGAAACGATTGCGAACACAAACAACACGATCGTAACAGCTCCGCCCACGGACTACAGCGACATTCCGACCTTCGTCTGCTTTACGGCCGGATCGCGGATTGCCACCCCACAAGGCCAACGCCGCATCGAAACGCTGGTGCCCGGCGATGACGTGACGGTTGGCGATGGGCGCAGCAGGCAGGTGCGCTGGATCGGACGGAGATCGCTGTCACAGGCCGAACTGCGCCGCAACCGGCACCTCTGCCCGATCCGCATTTGCGCCGATGCCTTTGGGCCCGACAAGCCACTCCGCGATCTACTGGTGTCGCCGCAACATCGCCTGGCCGTGTCCGGGTCTCAGCTGGAACTCTGCTTCGGCAACCCCGCCATGCTGGCCCCGGCAAAGTCACTGGTGGATGGAGAACAGATTTACCAGGAGGGTGCGGATCGAACTGTCGAATACATACATATCCTGTTCGATCAGCACGAGTTGGTGAATGTCGAAGGGATCTGGTCGGAGTCGTTCTTTCCGGGCGCGTGCTCAATGGATGCCATGTCCGAGGATGTTCGGCGCGAACTCTACGAGCTGTTTCCGGATCTCAGGATGGGAAGCCACACGTTTGGTCCGGTGGCGCTGCCCACTCTCAAACCCTACGAAGCAAAGCTGGTCCGGCAGAACCTGAACGCCTTTGTCCCGCACGCAGGTCAGCAACCTGCCACCTGAGCTCCGTGCAGTAAGGCTGTTCTGACTCTCGAACTTGAGAGGTTGGCGGGCACTTTAGGTCATTCAAATCCGGTGCTGGCGGCTCAATCGAACCGGGTAACGACGGTGGCCGCGCGATGGGCGGCAAAGGCCGCGTCGATATCGGCGTGCAGCACCCGGCCCAAAGACAGATCAGGCAGCGCGCCCTCGGGGAAAAACGCGGCCTCCGAGGTTTCGGATCCGGGACGAGGCAGGTCCGTTCCAACCTCCTCACACAGAAAGAACAGCTTGTAGAAATCCCGCGCATCGGCGGGGTAGGGATGACGCGCCTTGTGGCGCAGCGCATAAAGATGCCGCGCCCGCACAT
The DNA here is from genome assembly GCF_040830605.1 of Ruegeria sp. Taxonomy (GTDB): domain Bacteria; phylum Pseudomonadota; class Alphaproteobacteria; order Rhodobacterales; family Rhodobacteraceae; genus Ruegeria. The sequence continues at coordinate 83,862 of NZ_JBFOMD010000008.1, read as the reverse complement.
GCAGGCCCGCCTCTTCCCAGATCTCCTTTTCGGCATTTTCCGCCGGGGACTTCCCGATATCGGCAAACCCGCCCGGCAACGCCCACCGGCCGTCGGCCCGTTCGCGCACCAGCAGGATGCGGCCGTCCCGGATCACCGCGCCGCGCACATCCAGGCTGGGCGTGGCATAGCCTGCCGCATGATCCGAGATCAGCCCGTCGATCCGGGCCAGCGGCACCCGCCCCAGATCGGCCAGCATCGCGCGGGCCATGGCGGCGACTTCGTCATAGCGTTCGCGGTCGAACGGATCGCTGGTGAAATGCTGGCCGGTTTCGGCCAGCGCCAGCAGGCGTTTGGCGCGGGCAAGCCAGGTATCCTCCAGCGCGGTGGGATCCTGGCGCATCGCTTGGGCCTAGCGCCGCCGGTCGCGGCGGGCGCTCATCGGCTGAAAGGCAACGCCCACATGCGCCTCGCAATAAGGCTTGCCCTGTTCGACGGGTAGGCCGCAGAACCAGAAATCCTCGGTCGCGGGATCGCCGACGGGCCACTTGCAGGTGCGCTCGGTCAGCTCCAGCAGTGTCAGTTTCTTGGCCTTCTTCTCGACCTCGTTGACCTTGGCCAGCGCCTCGGGGCTGATCTCGTTGGCCGAAGGCTGCGGCGGCAGCGGCTGACCGGCGGGGATGATCTGACGGCGGGCCGGGGTCGCAGGCTTGGCCTCGGCCGCAGGTGCAGGCGCCGGGCGCGCCGGTTCGGTCTTGGGCGCAGGCTTGGGCTTGGCCTCGGCCTTGGGCGCGGGCGCCGGTTTCTCCTTGGCTTCGGTCTTGGCCGCGCCACCACCGGTATTGCGGTTCGACAGGCCCAGACGATGCACCTTGCCGATCACCGCATTGCGGGTCACACCGCCCAGTTCCTTGGCGATCTGGCTGGCCGACTGACCCTCGCCCCACATTTTCTTGAGCAGTTCTACGCGCTCGTCTGTCCAGGACATGGCTTGCCTTTCAAAGCGGGAAAGCGGCCCCTTTCTGGCGGCCGCCTTCGTAATTCGTCTCAGCGCCCTATTCTAAACACTGCGGGGCGAGTTACAAGGCATCTTCGAATCACGGGACGGGACGACACATGCGGGATTTGATGGAATTGGGCGAGCGCCGCTTTGGCCGCGTGAACTGGCTGGGCCTCTATACGCTGGCCGCGCGCGAGGTGACGCGGTTCTGGGTGGTCTGGACCCAGACCCTGCTGGCGCCGCTGGTGACGGCGGGGCTGTTCCTGCTGATATTCAACATCGCCATCGGTCCCCGGCGAGGGGACGTGATGGGCGTGCCGTTCCTGACCTTCCTGGCGCCGGGCATCCTGATGATGACGGTGATCCAGAACGCCTTTGCCAACACCTCGTCCTCGGTGGTGATCGCCAAGGTGCAGGGCAATATCGTCGACACGCTGATGCCGCCGCTCTCCGCCTTTGAACAGGTGCTGGGCTATCTGGCGGGCGGCGTGGCGCGCGGGCTGCTGGTGGCGCTGGCCATCGGCGTCGCGCTGGCGGTGGTGCTGGGGATCGTGCCGCAACATCCCTTCTTCGCGCTGACCTTCATCGTGCTCGGCGGTGCCTTCATGGGCGCGCTGGGGCTGGTGGCAGGGGTCTACGCCAACAAGTTCGACCAGATGGCCGCGATCACCAATTTCATCGTCACACCTTTGGCGTTTCTCTCCGGCACTTTCTACTCGGTCGAGGCGCTGCCGCCGGTCCTGAACCGCATCACCCATGCCAACCCGGTCTTCTACTTGATCGACGGGCTGCGCTTTGGCCTGATCGGCGTGTCGGACAGTTCACCGTGGCTGGGGCTGGGCGTATGTGCCGCCGCCACCACCGCCGTCTGCGTGCTGGCGTGGCGCATGTTTGCAACCGGCTACCGGCTCAAGGCCTGACCAACCTTGGCTACCGTCGAGCCGCAAGGCGTTTCGAAACGCCTTGCCCGCGCATGTGGTGAAGGGAGCGCAGCTTGGTTGGTTCGCCCTGTTGACGCTGCGGGTTAGGCTTTCGCTCCGGTGAACACCTGCCACATCGCCAACCGCCCCGCGCCAAAAGGCGTTTCGAAACGCCTTTTCCCGGATCACGCAACTTCCGGCTCCACATGGGCCAGTGACCCCGGTTGCAACGGTACGCGCGGGCGGCCTAGACGCGGATGCAGCCGGGCCGCAATCGCACAGGCCCCGAACAGCGCCACACCTCCGGCGGCAAAGATCCCCGCCACCGGCGCCACCATCAGCACCAGCCACGCCGCCCCCGGCGTCAGGATGCCCGAGACATCGCGGTAGCTGGAATAGATTGCCGACATTTCGGTCCGCTCCGACGGTTTCACTGCCATCAAGAACGGCAACCCGGCGCAGATATCCAACACGATCAGCCAGACCGAACCTAAAACCAGCGCCGCCACCGCCACGACCGGCCACCCCGACACCCCACCCGCCGCCACGAAACAGGCCCCGCAGGCCGCAAACCCGATCCGTACCGCCGCGCGCAGCGACCTTCCCTGTACCCAGCGCAGGATCAGCGGCGAAGCAAACAGCATCGCGTTCGTCGCCGACAGCAGGATGCCACCCAACTGATCGCCCAACCCCTGTTCGATGGCAAAAATCGGCAGATAGACCACGTAGATCCACCAGCCGCAGGACCGGATCATGGCAAACAGATATCCCGCGATCAGCCGCGGCTGCGCAAAGAAGCGCGGCAGGAACGCCAGCGGGTTCTTCGCGGGTCCGCGCGCCCTGGTGATCAGCTTGCCATTGCCCAGCCTGAGCGCCCAGAACACCGCCAGCATCACCACCGCCGCCCCGGCACTGATGACGAACGGGGCGGGCGCCCAAAGCTCCATCAGCAGCACCCCGGCCATCGGCCCCGCAGTCCAGCCCAACGCGCTGTAGAACATCCGGCTGGTCTCGCACCGGCCCAGCTCGATCCGGTCGATATAATCCAGCACATAGGCGTTGAAACAGATGAAGCAGACCACCGCCGCCACCGTGTTCAGCGCCAGCGCCGCCACCACTGCCTGCGGGCTGCCCTCGATGGCCAGCAGCGCGCCCGCGACGAACATCAGACAGCCGCCGGTATAGGCCCAGCGGCGCGGGACGTATCGGATGGCAAAGGGCACCATCAGCCCGGCCGCCAGCGACACGATGCCAACGAGGAAATACAGAAACGACACCGTCCCGGCATCGCCCAGGGCCCGGTACATGATCAGCGGAAAGACCGAGATCAGGATGCCGCGCACAACCGCTTCCAGCCCCGCGAGCACGCCGAAATCGCGGACCGAGGGGGCAGGGGCGTGGCGGACCCATTCCGGGATACGACGTTCATGCATGACACAATCTCTCTATTGCGAAACCGAATTAATCTGCATTACCGAAAATCAATATTCGCTTTCGAAATCAGCAAGATGCCGATTGTGGGACGGAGAATTTCGATTCAGATTTTTCGATTTCTTCCTTAACCAACGTCCTGCCAGACTGCGCCCCTCGCCCCGGGTTTCATGGAAGAAAACGACATCGACGTCGCGACCGGGCCCTCACTCGAAAATTTGATCCGCACCGGATGCTTGCACCCCGCTTGGCGGCAGGTCGTCGGACCTCTAGGCTCGGCACAACGGCCACCCCGAACACCGGAGCCTAGCCCCATGCGCATCCTGATCATTGGCGGCACCGCCCTCGTCGGACCTCACCTGATCCGCGAGCTGTCATCGGACCGCGCGACCCGCATCTGGACCCTGACCCGTGCGGGCCGCCCCTACTTCACCGAGGACGCCCTGACCGGAGACCGGCGGGACGCGGCAGCCCTGGGCAACGCGTTGGACACCGCGCGCCCGGATGTTGTGGTGGACATGATCCCGTTCACGCAAGCCGACGCCCAGAGCCTTGCGCAAGCGGCGCAGGCCTGCGGCCACCCCGTCCGGCTCGTGGCGCTCTCCAGCATCGACGTCTACGCCGCCTATGGCCGCCTGCACGGCACCGAGGAGGTGCCGCTCCAACCCGTCCCGATCACCGAAACCATGGCACTGCGGCAAAAGCTGGGCTTTGACGGTGCCGCCTATGACAAGCTCGGGATCGAGCGCATCTATCGCGAAGCCTTTACCGATCTGACCCTGCTCAGACTGCCCGCGATCTACGGCTGGCCCGACACCACCCGTGTTCTGCCCTATCTCGACCAGATGCTGGATGGCGCCGAAACCATCGCGCTGCCCGCCGACCGCGCCGCGTTCCGTTTCTCGCGCGGGCTGCACAAAAACATCGGGCTTGCCGCCGCGCTGGCGGTCGTGCACCCGGGTGGAGGGCAAAAGATCTACAACGTGGCCGAACCGCGGGCCTTTTCAGAACTGGACTGGATCCGCAAAATCGCCGCTGCCTGCGGCTGGCAGGGCGAAATTCTGGTGGAACCCTCCGCCAACCCGGACACGCCGGTCCAGCATCTCGAGGTCTCCTCGGATGCGATCCGCCGTGATCTGGGATTTCACGAGAAATACGATGTGGATGAGGGGCTCGCCGACACCGTCGCCTTCCACGCCTATCAGCGGTTGGGCAGGCCCTACCGAAAATACTATTGAGCGACGAGCGCCTCACGCCAGGCCAGGATCAGCGCGCCGCCCAGGATGATGGCAGCTCCGGTCAGGCTGATCGCGTCGGGCACCACGCCGAACCCGGCGAAATCGTAAAGTGCGGCAAAGATCAGCGTGGCATAGCTAAAGGGCGCCACGAAAGACGCATCCGCCCGCGCCATGCCGTTGACGAAACAGGCCTGCGCGCAGGCCATCAGCACCCCGATTCCCGCCAGCGCGGCCCATTGCCCGGACGTCGGCGCCTGCCAAACCGTCAGCACCGCCGCCGAGGCAATGGCCAGACCCATGGCGTTGTTGACCAGCAGGATCTGGATCGGTGCCTCGCGGCCCGAGAGCTTCTTGATGAAAATCAGCTCCATCCCCATCACCGCTGCCGCCGTCAGCGCCAGCAGCGCGGCGGGCTGAAAGCTCTCGGGCGTGGGCCGGAGCAGGATCAGCGCCCCACTCAGCGCGATCCCCGCAGCGCCCCAGCGCCATGGCCCCACGCGCTCACCCAAGAGCGGGACCGCCAGCACCATGGCAAAGACCGGGTTCAGAAAGGAAATCGCCGTGGCATCGGCCATCGGAATGTAGGCAACCGAGGCGAACATCAGCGTCACCCCGGCCCAGCCGAACGTGGTCCGCCCCACGTGTAGTCCCCAATGCGGTCGGCTGAGCCGGGGGCGCATCATGGCCACCGCCGTGCCGATGGCGATAAAGGCGAACAGAAACCGCCCGTGGCTGATCTGCATCGGATGCAGCGCCGGTCCCAGTACACCCGTGCCCAGCGCCTTGGCCAGCAGCGTGGTACCCGCGATAAACGCGGTTGCGGCAAAGATCAGCAGCGCGGCCAGTGCCGGGTTCTGGGTCTTGGGCACGAACATGCCCAACCGGTGCGGCAGCCCGGCGGAAATGGCAAGCGAAATTGCTACGGTCCCCGCCGAACCGGCGGGGCCACCAGTGCCGCCTTGGCCTGCCTGAGACTGCCCAGAAACCGCCCGGCGCGCTCGATCCGTGCCTCGACCTCTTCGATCCGCTCCTGCAGGAACGCCTCTCCGTCGAAACTGTCCGGGTCTGCCGCCTCAAGCTGGCCGAGCAGGATTGCCAGATCGGCAATGCTCATCCCTGCAGCCTGCGCATCCGCGATCTGTTCCAGCGTGATCAGCGCCTCTTCGGGATAGTCGCGATAGCTGTTGGTCGCCTCCGCCCCCGGCGCCGAGGCGATCAGCCCCTGCCGCTCGTAAAACCGCAGCGTATCGCGGCTCAGCCCGCTGCGTCTGGCCAGTTCTCCGATCCGCATGATTCAAAACCGTTGACTTAACTCCATGGTTTTGATGCTATGAGGTGTCATCGGAGCATGCAAGGGGAGAAGACAATGGGACCGAAATGCCAAAGCTGCGGCATGCCGCTGTCGAAGGACCCCGAGGGCGGCGGCAGCGAGGCGGACGGGTCGCGCAGCGCGCAATACTGCTCTCTGTGTTACGAGGATGGCGCCTTTCGCCATCCCGACGCGACGCTGACAGAGTTTCAGGCCCATTGCGTCGATGCGCTGGTCGCCAAGGGAATGCCGCGCATTCTGGCCTGGGCCTTCACGCGCGGCATGGGCAAACTCGGCCGCTGGCGCGCGGTGTGAGACCTGCTGCCTTTCGAGAAATCGTTGAGACACGCGCATCGCCAGTGTCCCGAGAGCACCGCAGGTGCGGCAGGGTATTGGCGATCCAACTTTTTCTCGAAAGGCTACAGCAGGGGGGCGCTGCCCCCGCCGCGCTGCGCGCGCCTCCCCCGGGATATTTTTGAACTGAAGAAGGATCAGATGTGTAGGCGGCGCAGCCCGTAGAGCCAGATGAGGCCCATCCCGAGTGCGCCCAGCAGGTAGGGCAGGCGCAGGGCGGCCTCGCGGCCCAGTTCGGGTTCGGCAAGCGAGACGACCCAGCCGCCGATCAGCGCACCAAAGGGCATCATGCCCCAGCCGAAGAACCGGTAGAGGCTGTTGACCCGGCCCAGCAGGTCGTCCGGGATCAGGCGTTGGCGGTAGGAAACGGTGACCACGTTCCACAACAGCGCCGCGAACATCTCGGCGAACAGCGCGGCGGCCACCAGCCAGACCGATTGCGCCACCCAGATCGCCACCATGGTCACCCCAAGCAGCACCAGCGCCACCATCAGGGCCCGGCGTTGTCCCAGCCGCGCCGCGATACCGGGGCAGAGCAGGCCTCCAACAACGCCGCCTGCCGCGCCAGCGGTCAGCAGCAGGCCGTGCCCGGCAGCGCCGAGGCCAAGAATTTCCTGGCTGTAGAGGATCAGCACTGTCACCGTCATCAGAGCCAGCGCGTTCATCAGCCCCAGCATGATGGCGAGTTGCAGCACCGTGCGGTGGCCCCGTAGCCAGGCGATACCCTCACGCGCCTCGACCAGCCATGACCGCCGTGCCGGGCGCAGTCGCGGCGCGATCGCCATGCACCACACAAGCCCTGCCGCCACGGCAAAGGTCACCGCGTCGAGCGCAAACGGCGCGGGCACCGATGTGGCGATCAGCAGACCGGCCAGCGGCGGCCCGACGAAAGAACCCATCACCTGCTCGATGCTCCAGATCTGCCCGTTGGCCTGCTCCAGTCGCTCGCCCGGCACCACCGAGGGCAGCACCGTCTGCGCCGCATTGTCCCGGATCACCTCGGCAGACCCCAGAAGGAAGGCCAGCGCCGAGATTGCGGCGATATAGAGCCCCTCCTGCGCCACCGGAAAACCCGGCGCGCTCAGGATCACCGTGATCACGCCGCTGGTCAGCACCATCCGCACCAGATCCGCCTGCACCATCAGCCGCCGCCGGTCCATCCGGTCGGTCCAGACACCCGCCGGGATCGAGAACAGCAGCCACGGCAGCCGCGTGGCAAAGGCCACGCAGGCGATCAGCATCGGGTCGCGGGTGATCAGCGTCGCCAGCCACGGAAAGGCCAGCGCCGAGACCCCGTCGCCGAGATTGGAAATGGCCGAGGCCGAAAACAGCAGGCGGTAATCGCGCAGGGACCAGAGACGTGTCATGGCCGCAACCCTTCGGCCCGGTTGCATCTTTGTCAACCGAAGCCCGCCCAAGGGGGTTTTCAAACCCCGATTCCCCGGCTATGCACCGCATCCATGATCAAACGCCTGCATATAGCTGCTCTCCGACGCCGACGCTTTACCGCGTAACCGGCCCGTTTGATCCCTGCGCGACCCAAATCCGCGCATCCCTCATAAAATCCGTTGACGAAACAGTCCGCCGTGAGCCACTCACTGAGGCTTAACCAGATGAAAAGGATGATCCGATGATCCCGTCCGTTCTGCCGACTTACAACCGCGCGCCCCTGAGCTTCGTGAAGGGCGAAGGCGCCTGGCTGACCGAGGCGGACGGGCGACGTTTCCTCGATCTGGGCGCGGGTATCGCGGTGAACGCGCTGGGCCATGCGCATCCGGCGCTGGTTCAGGCGCTGACCGATCAGGCCCAGGCTGTGTGGCATGTCTCGAACCTCTACCAGATCCCGCAGCAGCAGGCGCTGGCCGACAAGCTGGTGGACCACACCTTCGCCGACACGGTGTTCTTCACCAATTCCGGTACCGAGGCCTGTGAACTGGCGGTGAAGATGGCGCGCAAGTATTTCCACGACAAGGGCCAGCCGGAGAAGGTCGAGATCATCACCTTCGACGGCTCGTTCCACGGCCGCTCCTCGGCGGGCATCGCCGCCGCCGGATCGGAAAAGATGACCAAGGGCTTCGGCCCGCTGCTGTCCGGTTTCGTGCACCTGACCTTTGGCGATCTCGACGGCGTCACCAACGCCATTACCGACCAGACCGCCGCCATCCTGATCGAACCGGTGCAGGGCGAGGGCGGCATCCGCCCTGTCCCCGACGCCGAACTCAAGGCGCTCCGCCAGATCTGCGACGATCATGGCCTGCTGCTGATCCTCGACGAGGTGCAATGCGGCGTCGGGCGCACCGGCAAGCTCTTCGCCCATGAATGGGCGGGCATCACCCCCGACATCATGATGGTCGCCAAAGGCATCGGCGGCGGCTTCCCGCTGGGCGCCGTGCTCGCCACCGAAGAGGCCGCCTCCGGCATGACCGTGGGCACCCACGGCTCCACCTATGGCGGCAACCCGCTGGGCTGCGCGGTGGGTTGCGCGGTGATGGACCACGTCGCCAATCCCGATTTCCTGGCCGAGGTGAATCGCAAGGCGGGTCTCCTGCGCCAGAAACTCGAAGGGCTGGTCGCCGACCACCCGGACGTGTTCGAAGCGGTGCGCGGCTCCGGCCTCATGCTGGGCATCAAGTGCAAGGCGGCCAATATCGATGTGGTGAACGCGGGCTATGATAACCAGGTCATCACCGTCCCCGCCGCCGACAACGTCATCCGCCTGCTGCCGCCCCTGACCCTGACGGACGAGGACATCGCCGAGGCCATCACCCGCCTCGACGCCTCCGCCGCACAGGTCGAGAACCACCTCGAAACCGCCTGATCTTCATCTTTTCCAAAATACTCCGGGGGTCCGGGGGCAGCGCCCCCGGCCTCGGCCCTCCAAAAGCGATCACGACATGAACCATTTCCTCGACATCCACAAAACCGAAGCCACCGCGCTACGGTCCATGATCGATCAGGCAGGCGCCATGAAACAGGCCCGCCTCGGCCGCCCCAAGGCCGCCCCCGATGACGACCAACCACTAGCGGGCCGCATGGTGGCGCTGATCTTCGAAAAACCCTCGACCCGGACCCGCGTCTCCTTCGATGTCGGCGTGCGCCAGATGGGCGGGCAGACCATGCTGCTCTCGGGCAAGGACATGCAGTTGGGCCATGGCGAAACCATCGCCGATACCGCCCGCGTGCTTTCCCGCTATGTCGACTTGATCATGATCCGCACCTTTGACGAAACCATACTGACCGAGATGGCCGAATATGCCGACGTGCCGGTGATCAACGGCCTGACCGACCGCACTCATCCCTGCCAGATCATGGCCGACGTGCTGACCTTCGAGGAACACCGCGGCCCCATCACGGGCAAGAAAGTGGTCTGGACTGGTGACGGCAACAATGTCTGCGCCTCCTTCCTGCACGCGGCAGGCCAGTTCGGCTTCGACTTCACCTTCACCGGCCCGGCCCAGTTCGACCCGGAAGAGGAATTCATGGGCTTCGCCCGTCAGAAGGGTTCAAAAGTCGTCACCGAGCGCGACGCCTTCAAGGCGGTCGAGGGCGCCGATCTGGTGATCGCCGACACCTGGGTGTCGATGCATGACGCGCAATCGGCCAAGGAACGCCGCCACAACCTGCTGCGCCCCTATCAGGTCAACGCCGAACTCATGTCGCACGCCAAACCCGACGCGCTCTTCATGCACTGCCTGCCCGCGCATCGCGAGGAAGAGGCCACATCCGAGGTCATGGACGGCCCTAACTCGGTCATCTTCGACGAGGCCGAAAACCGCCTGCACGCCCAAAAGGCCATCATGCGCTGGTGTTTGGGCGTCTGATACCGGCGCTCGCCGACGGCACGCGCATGTTTAAGGGGCGGGGAGGATTTATCGATCTGCCCAAGCAACGCACCTGGTGTTGCCTCCTCCCTTGCACCGAACGATGGTTTCGATAGAAAGATGCGCTGAGCGGGGTCGGCAGCAGCGCACGGGCGAACCGTCGTTGGCGGCCATGTGACCGCCCCTTGTGCGTGACCAAACCGGGACGTCCGGCCCAGTCTTCCGGCGGAGAGACGATGACGAAGTTTTTTGCATCACTGCTGGGTGTGATGGCGCTGGTTCTGGTCGGTGGCTGTACGACAAAACCCACCAGCGACCAGAGCGATATCGACGGGCTGGCGCAGGCAATCCGGGAACTTGGGCCGGAGGTGGACCCGGGCGAGGCCGAACGGGCCGCCCGCATCGCCCATACTTATTCGCTCCAGCTTGCGCAGGACTGGCAGGTCACCGACCCGGCGATCATCCACAATGCCAAGGTCATCAACGGATTTCGCGAGCGGGGGCTTTGCAACGACTGGGCCGAGGCTCTCAACAAGCGCCTGAAGCAGGAGGGGTTCCGCACCCTCTCGCTGCACTGGGCGACGTCACCGCCGACCGATTTCCGGATCATCCACCACACCGCCGTCATCAGCAGACGCGGGGACACGATGTATGACGGGATCATCCTCGACCCCTGGCGTTATGGCGGCGTTCTGTTCTGGTCGCCCACCCGCGCCGATGACCGCTATAACTGGCGCCCGCGTCTGGAAGTCCGGGAAGAGCTACTGAAGGCCAGCGAGGCGCGCAAGGCCGCCCAAGCCGGCTGACCAAACCCTTCCGAACGCTGGATTTCACGGCACATTTCTACCGGTGGGCCTGCCAGATCGCGCTCAGCCGCAATCCGGCGATGTTTACAGGTGCGGCGTGAGACAGTATTAACAAAGTGTTAACGACGCATTTTTTATGCATTCAACTACGCTCATTCATGGTGACGGCCAGTCGCTGTAGCGACGACGAAGACGCGACAACCCGTTAACTTGTGAGCTTGGACAGCCGAATGCTAAACTACTCGTTGATTTTAGTGGTCGCCTCGATGGGGATCTTCTTTGGATTTCTGGCGGGCGTTGTTTGTGCCTAGGCGAAAGGACTTGGCAAACGGTGCATGAAACATCGACCTCCGGTACTGCGACGATAAACGCCTACCGGCTGCAAAAAAACAACACGGATTACGACGCCGCCATGTGGGCGGCCTGCGCACTGATGGTCCTCCACAGTGAGAGATCTGACATCTTGCGCGACTATGCCCACATCTGGGCCAGCAAGTTGAAACCGGGCGGTTCCCAGTAGGGGATACGCAACGGTTTCCTTGCCGATTATTCCGGCACAGGCAGTGAATTCACCAGGGTTCGGGCGCGCCGATTCATCGGTGTCTCCGCCATGGCGTTGGCTGCAGGGCCATTGCATCGAAGTTCACTGAACGCAGCGTCCGCCGCATGGGGGATAAGGCCATTCGCTCGTTGCACTCACTGGCTGTCGAAACGATAAGGCGCGGCCTGGTTCAAGCCCTTACAAAACAATCATTCCGCGAAAAACGGCTGTGGCGCCGTCCCACATTGAGACTTAGAGTGCAACTTAGAATAGTGCGCGCCTGCATCGGATTCCGCTGACATCGGGCTGTCATGCAAGCGTGCGGTATTGGTCCTGTGCCTTATGACTCGGAGAAAGCTGATGATATTGAAACAAACTCTCAAGATTGCCGCCAAAGCCGGAGTAGCGCTGATTGCGTCGGTCTCGCTGACATGGGCATGCACCGGGATCATGCTGACCGGTTCCGACGGGAGTATCATCCGCGCAAGAACCGCTGAGTGGGGGCCGTTCGATCTTGAGACCAAGATCAACGTTATTCCAAGGGGCTACGCCTACACTGCCAGCGAGATGCCGGATGGAAAACAGGGCGCCTCATGGACCGGCCGTTTCGGCATGGTCGGCATCAGCATGCTGGACCATGGCGCGCCCGCCGATGGGATCAACGAGGCCGGGCTGACCGCCGGGCTGTTCTACCTGCCGGGCTTCACCGAATATCAGGAATACCAGCCCGATCTCGCGGACAACACCATCCCCGGGGACTTGCTGGCCAGCTATGTCCTGTCGATGTTCGAAACGGTTGAAGAGGCGCAGGCCGGTCTCGCGGATATTCGCGTCGTCGGCGTCGTGGACGAGACGCTTGGCTTTCCGTTTCCGTTTCACATGCTGGTGGCGGACCGCTTCGGCGGGCGGATCGTGATCGAGTATATCGACGGCGAACTGACGATCTTTGAGGCCCCGCTTGGCGTCATCACCAATTCGCCGAACTACGACTGGCACATGACCAACCTCAACAATTACGTCAACCTGTCGGCCATCGGCCTGCCATCGGTCGAAGCCAGCGGCGTCACCTTCGCTCCGCTCGGAGCGGGCAGCGGCATGATCGGCCTGCCGGGCGATTTCACCCCGCCATCGCGCTTTGTCCGCGCGGTTGCGTTTTCGCAAACGGCACGCGACACCGAGGGCGGCTACGATACGGTGCGTGAGGCGTTTCGGATCCTCGACAATTTCAACATTCCGGCCGATGCCGCCGAGGGTGCCGAGGATGATGTCCAGTCAGAGGACCTGCTCTACAGCGCCACGCAGGTCACCACCGCCAGCGACTCCCAAAACCTCGCCTATTACTACCACACGATGTACGACCGGACCGTGCACATGGTCGATCTCAAGCAGATCGATTTCGAGGGTATGGGCAATCAGATGATCGTCTTTCCGACAAGCGGCGACCGCGAACCCACAATCGTCGACATGACGCCGACCAACTAGGGCCGGATGTGCTCGGGCTGCGGTGAGGCCGACGCAGGGACGCAGCCCGAGATACCTTGATGCCACCGGGCGCTTCAGGTGAAGCTTGGGACTTTCGATCCGGCGCCGAAATGAACGGCACCACTGGCTCAGGCAAGGCTGCCACCGACGTTACACTTGTGGCTGCCGGATGCGTGGTTGTCTGCGTGGCCGGCAATGGGCCGCCCCTTGATGGGGTTTCGCGGGAGGAGGAGCGACCGGCGTCGAACGCTCTTTCCTCAAGGCCCAGGCGGTACCCAGCTTTGAGACCCCATCAAGGCTGTTGTCATTCGCGCGCGGTGACCTCCGCAGCCTCCTTAATGGCAGACATGACATCCGCGACGCTCTGCGGGTCGAGCGCCCCCGCGCGAGGCGATGCAAACCCACCGCTGTCGTTATCGAAATACTTCCCCGACGCGTCGGAAAACGCGTCGGACAAAGCAGTGCGGCGCAGGATGTCGGCTCCGATCTGCAGATCATTGCCCGCGACACCAAAGCCTTCCTTGACCATCTTCGATGCCAGCAAGGAACCGGGATTGACGGCGATGAAGACAGGCCCGTCCGGGTGCTCCTTCGCGATCTCCCGGGTCCAGATCGTGATGGCCAGTTTGCTTTGCGCATAGGCGCCCATGTCGTCCAGGGTTCTCTGGCCGCGCATCGCACGTACATCAACCGGCGCCTGCGCCGCAGACGACAGGTTCACCACGCGGCCCCTTGCGGGAATAATCGGCAGCAACTGACGGGTCAGCAGATAAGGTGCGATTGTATTGACCATGAAACGCACGTCGAGACCCTCGGGCGTATGGGTCTGCGGCGTCTTGTAGACGCCCGCGTTGTTGATCAGCACGTCGAGCCGGTCATGGCGTGACAGGACCGCCTCGACCAGCGCACGAACCTCGCTCGGCCGCGACAGGTCGGCACGGAAGGTCTCGGGATCGCCGCCCACCTGACGCGCGGCCGCTTCCAGCTTTTCGGCGCTGCGGCCGTGCAGCAGGATCGTGTGCCCCTCGGCGGCGAGATTCTTTGCGGTCAAGAGGCCGATGCCGTCGGTCGCGCCGGTGATCAGAATGGTCTTGGTCATGGAAAGGCTCCTCAGTTCGTTAAGTCCGGCAGGATCTCGTCAGCGATCCGCTGCATGGTGGTTTCAATATCCGCGCGATTGAAGCGCAGGTTCAGCGCGACGTGGTTGATGCCAAGCGCCCGAAGCTCTGACAGGTACCTCCGCAGGAAGTCGGTGCCAGACTGGAACCCGAGGTGGATCGGACGCGGCGGCGCGTCCCGACGGTCGAGCAGATCGACATAAAGCGATTGCATCACCGGTTTGTCCGGGAACCCGGCCTCGCTAACGCGACGGCGATAGTCGGCGACCACCCGTCCCTGCGCGGCGGCATCGCGCGGATAGGTCATCCAGCCGTCGCCGTTTTGCGCCACCCAGTCGGGCACCTGCTGGCTGCCGCCGGTGATGAGCAGCGGCAGGCGCCCGGCGCTGGGTTTCGGCAGCATGTCGATCCCGCCGGTAAGCGTGCCTTGCGCCGTTTCCAGCTGGGGACAATCCCGGGCCAGGGCACGGATGTAATCGACGCTCTCGCGGAACCGCGCGCCGCGATCCGGGAAGGACATGTTGAGCGCCGGGTATTCCTCGGGCCGGTCGCCCGACGCGATACCCAACAGAAGCCGCCCGCCAGACAGGACATCAGCCGAGGCGGCGGCCTTGGCCACATGCGCGGGATGGCGCAGGGGCAGCACGACGCTGGCCACGCCAACGGCGATGTCGCGTGTCGTCATGGCCAGCGCGCCCAGATAGACGAACGGATCGAAGACCTGCCCGGCATCGCCGAACGACGGCACGTTGAACGGCACGTCCCGCAGCCAGAGCGCCGAGAACCCGAGCGCATCGGCCAGTTGTGCGCGCGCGATATGGCGGGTCATGTCCGGCACGGCGCTTCGCATGTAGCTCTCCAGCGGCACCACCAGGCCGATGCTCATATGCCCGGGGCGGAAGACCGCATTGTAGGCGCGGTTCATCCTTGGAAAACTGGTTGTCTCGGTCTTGTCCAGCATGTCGTCTCTCCCGCCCGTGTCAGAACCGTACCAGCGTCCGGCTTTCGATGCTCTTGCGAACCGTCGCGACGTCCGGGTCCTCGACGCGGTCGATGGCGCTGTGGCCGACCGACGGGCGGCCCTTGCTGTCGTAGATGTTGAAATACACCACCTCGTCCGGGGTCATCCGCGAAAGATAGACCCACTCGTGCCGGTCGTTCGCGGCCAGCCCCATGATGTGACCGCGGCGGTCCGGGTAGATCAGGTCGATCAGGATCCAGTCTTCCCCGGCAACGGTCGAAGGCCGCACGAAGCCGAGCGGCGCGCTGTTGATCGGGTTCTCGACCGGCCGCCACACATTGACAAAGGCGTAGTGCCCAGCCGACCATTCGGCCGCCCGTTCCTTGCCCAGAATGCCGATCAGACGCTTTTCCGCGCCCTCCTGGCTGTAATCGCTGTGAACATTGCGCGCAGGTCGCCGCTTGGCGTCCGGATCGTCGATACGTAGGGTGTGATCGAACACGACAACGTCCCGCGCACCGATGGACTGGCGCAACATTTTCGCCAGTTCGCGGTCGTAAACGCCCTGCCAGCCGGCCTCCGCGCCAAATTGGGCGACCTGCGTCGGCACCCTGGCAAAGGCGAAGCTATCGGCCTCATAGCTGGCGGTTGACGTTCCCGCGCGCAGGTCGGTCAGCGCGACCTCGGTAGCGACCAGTTTCGGCGAAACGAGATTGCCTTCGATCCCGCCTGCATCGATCTCGAACGCTTGACGCTCGGGTTTGTGGACGTGGTAGTTGACCATTCCGGTGCTCGACATCGGAGGCTCCTTTCACTGGCAAGACCGGCCCGGCCATCCTGATACGGACCGGTCAAGTGGTTCAGGCGAGGTCGTCCTTGCCTTCGATCACATAGTGATGGCTGACGGACCCCGCGATGCGGGCTGCGAGGTGCGGCGCATAGGCCTCGTCGGCCATGAAGGCCTCGGCATTTTCCTTCGCCGGCCACTCGATGATGATCCGCAGTGCGGCGGGCTGCTCGTCCCCTTCCACCTGCTCGTGGTTTGCGGTGCGGGCGAGATACTTGCCGCCATGTGCCGCCACGCGCTCATTGGCGGTGGGCAGATAGCCGGGGATCCAGTCTTCGCTGGACGGAGTGACGTCGAGGACGGAATAGTAAGCCATTGGAGAACTCCTTTCTTTGATCGTTGTTGAAGGTGCCGGTCAGAACCAGCTGACGGTGTCCGACATCGCGCGGCGGGTCTTTGGAAATTCGGGGTCCTTCGCGCGATACCCAAAGGCGAACATGACCGCGGGCTTCCACTTGTTCGTGTCGATGGCGAAATGCTGTGCCAGGGTTTCGGTGGTCTGCGCCATGTCGAAGCCCTCGATCGGGCAGGAATCGATGCCCATCAGCGCACCCGCCGTCATCATGTTGGCCAGAACGATATAAGCCTGCTTGCCGGACCAGTCGGCGATCTCGCGGTCGGTTGTGATGCCGTGATCGGTCGCCTGGAACTTGCCATAGGCCCCGTTGAAGATCTCGATCACCTCGTCGGGCAGACGCTTGACGGTGCGATAGTGGTCTTGGAGGTACTCCGACCCGGCTGTCATCGTCTCAGAGGTGCTGGCGAGGATGATGCCGAAATGGCTGGCCGTGCCCAACTGGCCGGTGGTGCCGTTCATCATACCGTTGGCGCCCCAGCTAAAGTCACGGAAAAGCTCACGGTTCTCCGGGTTCTGGATCATCAGGATCCGGAACGGCTCGTGCCCGAAAGAGGTCGGCGACAAGCGCCCGGCTTCTAGGATCGTCTCGAATTCGCCGTCACTGATCCTGCGTTCGGGATCGAAGACCTTTGTGGCATGGCGGAAGTTGAAGGCGTCGAGGATCTGCGCCTGTGTATCGGTGGTAACCTGGGTGATCGCGTTCATGTGTCGCTCCATCGGGCGTTGTGTTGTCTGGGAAGCGAGATATCACTTGCTGTGACACATAAAATCGGCTCAATTATGAGTTCAGTTTTCGTATTTTAAAGATAATCGAGATGAACATAGACAGCCTGCGCCTTTTCGTCATGGCCGCCGAACGGCTAAATATCAGCGGCGCCGGTCGCGCGCTCGGGTTGGCGCCGGCGGTTGCCAGCGCGCGCCTCGCCAAGCTGGAAACCGAACTCGGGGTCGAACTCCTGCGCCGCACCACCCGCAAGGTGTCCTTGTCGCTCGAGGGGTCGGATTTTCTGCCCTACGCCCGCGAAATCCTCGCGCAGGCGGATGCTGCGCGCGCCGCGCTTGGTGGATCGGATTCCGGGGCAAAAGGAACGTTGCGCTTCGCCGCGCCCAGCAGTTTCGCGCAATTGCACGTCATGCCGCTCCTGCCGGAGTTCCAAACCCTCTATCCCGATCTCACGCTGGATCTCCGCCTCTCCGACACGCGCTTTGACGCAATCGAGGGCAGCTTCGATCTCGCGCTGCGCAGCGCGCCACTGACCGACAGCAGCCTCAAGGGACGCAAGCTTGCAGACGATACCCGCGTTCTCTGCGCCTCTCCGGGCTATCTCGAGGTTCACGGAACGCCCGAGGCCGCGTCAGATCTTGCCGGGCACCATTTCATCGCCTGGAGCAATCTGGATACGCGTGAACTGACCAATACCGCTGGCGAACGGGCCGTGCTGGACCCTGCCGACATGATCTGCCGCACCATCGTGGATGACGGCGATGCGCAGCGAGAGGCGACCATCGCCGGGGCCGGTCTGTCGATCAACTCGCTTTGGAGCGTGTCGCACGAAATCCGTTCGGGACGACTCGTCCACGTTCTCCCCGACTGGCAGTTGCATGACCGATCTGTACTTTGGCTGGTTTATCCCCGGTCCAACGTTCTGACCCCGAAGACACGTCTCTTCATCGACTTTCTGATCGAGCGACTTGGGCATCGGGAAAAGTGGTGAGATCGAACATTCGTATTCGGACCATCCCACCTTAGCCCCACAGGAGGAGGCGTGATCGGCGGTGAAATACCCATCGGAAACTCGCAAATATCTCTACACCCCGACGGTATCACTGGCGCCTGGCACCGCGACAAGGCTGGTCCGATCACGGTTGGTCACGACAACCTGAGCTTGCAAGAAGCCCGCCAAGCGCCGGTGCCCCGGCGTCTTCTCCTGTTTCTTGTCTGCCGCCGTATCGACCTCTGCCCGGCGCGCGCATGTCCCCAGCGATCCCGCCGCATCGGTGTCGCACCCGCGATATAATCGCAAAAGCGTTGCCAGATTTTCAGGTTCAACTTAACCTTGCGTAAGGCAACCCGCTGCGACGGTTGCCCACCCCGTCTTAATCCGAACGCGAACACTCAGGAGGGATCAATGCCCGAAGCGACTCATAAGTTCAAATTCGAGAAGAAATTCAACATCAAGAGCACGGCAGACCTTACGCCCACGCTCGACGCCAAGATCAATTTCACCATTCCGCTTGACGGCTCCGAAGTCTCGCTTGCCAAGAAGATCGAAACGAATTTCAAAAAAGAATTCGAAAAGCTGGTGAAGGCACAGATCAGCCATCTGGAAACCTGGCTGAAGGAGAAACAGAAAAACATCGACGATGCCAAAGCGCTCGACAAGAACATCCGCAAGATGGGCATGCCAAAAGACGACGCCGGCTGCAAGAAACTGGCCAGTGAACTGGACAAATTAGCCAAATTGAGTTTTTCCGCCGACAGTCTGCAGAAGGATTTCCAGAAACTCATCGACGGCTGGGCCGACAATGTTATGGAACAGCAGGGCTATGTCGCCCTGGCGGCGGCCAAGAAGCAGGCCGGATCCAAGCTGCTGAAAGACAAGAAGGCCCGCATGACCCTGGGCAAGGTGGTCAAGGGCATCCTGCTTGTCTCGGCCATCGCCGTGGGCGTCGCGGCCCTGGTCCTCAGCGCGGGCACCGCCGCGCCGCTGGTCCTCGGGCTTGGCATTGCCACCGCCGCGCTTTCGGGCGGCGCCGGGATCGTCGGTTTTGCCAAGAACGTAATCAGGGACAAGGATCTCGAAAAGAAGATCCTCAAGAATGTCGAAGGCGAGCTGAAGAACATCAAGGCGGCGATGGCGCCCTTCGAAAAAAGCTCGATCGGCAAGCACGTCTCCGAGCTTGACGTGGTCATCAAGCAGCGCAGTTCCGAGATCCAGAAACTGTCGATGGAAATGAAGAAGACGCGGACGCAGATCGATTCCGAAATCAAGGCCCTGCGCAAAATTCACACCGAAAAGAGCATATCGGAAATGCTGGGCGACAAGGTCATCAAGAAACAGATCGACAACTGCTTCAAGCTGAAAGACGAAGCCGAAGCGATCGCCAAGGATCTTGAAAAAGCGTTTTCCATCATGAACAGCGGAAAATCTCTGATCGCCGAGTTGAAGGCGTTCAACGTCAAGATCGAAGAGTTTGGGAAGTTCTACAAATCCAATTCCATCGGCAGCAATCTCAAGACCTACTTCTCCAGCGTGGACGGCTACACCGATCTGGCAAAATCGCTGGGTGCCTTCCGTCCGGGCGCGCCTCTGGCAGGTTGAACATGTGTGCAGCGGGTGTCCGGCTTGGTGAGGGCCGGCCATGAAGCTTGCAATTGCAGGCGCGCGCAGACCGTTCGCCAGTCGCCTGACACGGTCCTGAGAACCCGTCTGCCTTTTCGGGACGGAGGTCGTGATCGTCACCGTCAAGACCACGGCGGCTATCGAGATGCCAAATACGCGCTTGCGAGTGCCCCGGTGCTGTCCTGGCAAAAAGGTATGGCAAACGGCGTCCACCCGTCGCCACTTTCGTTCACATGCCGATCCGCTCGGCTTAAGCCCGATCGCCACGACCTGGTCGCGGACCAGCCGACCGTATAGGCGCGTGGAGATTCACGGGCGGTCGCGAAACCGACTGAGAAACATGGAAGCGCACCCGATCATTTCTTGCCAACTCACCCAGTTTTTTACTGAACGGCAGGTATTCTCGGTGCGCTCGACCTGCACCGGCTGCTCGGCTTTCCTCCGAATAACCGGGACACACTCGCGCACGCGGTTGCTGCTAGCCAGGTCACTCACTTTGAGCCCGACAAGATCGCAGCCCCAAAAAACTGCTGTAGACGCAACGTTGAACAGCGCGATGTCGCGCCGTTTGCATGCGAGTCCGCGCCGCGCTCGCATCAAGGTTCTGACGGGTCTCCCATGGGCTCAGCGCCGACTTTCCGCCTGGTAGATTGAATGATTGAAGAACCGGCCAACAACCTGTTCGCCCGTCATAAGGCGTGGGTGTTCGTTGAGCGGCCAACAGCCACCCCCCCCCCGCGATCTTCGACCGTACCGACACCCCGCCCATATGAAACGCCAGCACCCACCCGTTGCTCCGATGTCTGACACCCGGCACCCTGTTCTGCGCGCCACAAAACGTTTGCCCGGACGGTCATCCCTGTGTCAGTTTCACCCCGATGACCGACCAACAGCGTGCCCGGAAACCCAATCCCGACATCCAACTGCCCGGCTGGGCGCATATGCCCGCCGTTCCGATTGCAACGTCGCCGTTTTTCCGCTGGCCCCCCGATCCCGCCGCCATGTGGCGCTGGGTTGCCGCGCGCTGGCTGAGTTGTGCCGAGAACGTCATCGTGCTGGCGCTGGCCCTGATCAGCTGGGTCTGGCTCACCCCGTCGCCGGAGCGGATGCAGAGCCTGTCGCTGGACTGGATCGCCCTGATCTGGCTGCGCAATCTCGGCCTGATGCTGCTGGTTGCGGGCGGGCTGCACCTCTATTTTCACGGCGTCAGCCTGCAGGGCGCGCGGCTGAAATTCGACCCGCGCCAGTTGATGCGCAAGGGGCGGCAGTTCACCTTCTCCAATCAGGTGCATGACAACATGTTCTGGAGCCTGACCAGCGGGGTGGGGTTCTGGACCGCCTATGAGGTGCTGATGCTGCACGGGGCGGCACGCGGCTGGGTGCCCTGGCTCGATCCGGCGGCGCATCCGGTCTGGACGGTACTGATCCTGTTGCTGACCCCGGTCTGGATCTCGTTCCACTTCTACTGGATCCACCGCGCGCTGCACTGGCCGCCGCTCTACCGGCTCGCCCACGCGCTGCATCACCGCAACATCAACGTGGGTCCCTGGTCCGGACTGTCGATGCATCCTGTCGAACACTTGCTGTTCTTCAGCTCGATCCTGATCCATCTGGTGGTCCCGGCCCATCCGCTGCACATTCTGTTCCACCTGCAACACCAGTCGCTGACAGCGGCCAGCTCGCATACCGGCTACGAGGGCCTGCTGGTCAAGGACCGTAACCGGCTCGCGCTGGGCACCTTCCACCACCAGATGCATCACCGGTATTTTGAGGTGAATTACGGTAATCTGGAAATGCCGTGGGATGCCTGGTTCGGCACGTTTCACGACGGCACGCCTGCCGCGCATGAGCGGTTGAAATCCCGTCGTGGCCGCCCGGCGGGATGACGCAGCGAAAGCAACGGAGGGAGACGGAATGCGCATAGCCATTGCAGGCGCGGGCAGTATCGGCTGCTTTACCGGCGGTCTGCTGGCCGCTGCGGGCCATGACGTGACCCTGCTCGGCCGCGCCCGGGGGCTGGACGAGATCCGCGCGCAGGGCCTGACCTGCACGGATTTCGCCGGGCTCACGCAGACCGTTCCCGCCAGTCGCCTGACATTCTCGGAAGAGCCCGTCTGTCTTGCCGGGACGCAGGTCGTGATCGTCACCGTCAAGACCCCGGCAACCATCGAAATGGCCGGGCTGATCGCCGAACATGCGCCTGCGAGCGCGCCGGTACTGTCCTGGCAGAACGGGATGGCAAACGCCGCCACCCTGCGCGAATTGTTGCCCGACCGCGATATCCGCGCCGGGATGGTGCCGTTCAACGTGGTGCCCACCGGCCCGGCCACCTATCACCGCGCCACTTCGGGCGACATCGTGATCCAGTCCGGCCCGGGCGATCTGGCGCAGCACCTCACGTCGCTGCCTCTGCCGGTCACCGAGAGCGAGCGGATCGCGGCGGTGCAATGGGGCAAGCTGGTGATTAACCTCAACAATGCGCTCAATGCGCTCTCGGGCCTTACCTTGCAGGAGCAGTTGCTGAACCGCGACTGGCGCCGGTTGATGGCCGACCAGATGGCCGAGGCGCTGGGCGTGCTGCGCGCCGCGCATATCCCCGTCGCTTCGACCACGCCGCTGCCCGCCTGGGCCGGGCCGCATATCCTGCGCCTGCCGACGCCGCTCTTTACCCGCATCGCCGCGCAGATGCTGACCATCGACCCCTCGGCCCGTACCTCGATGGCCTATGACCTGATGGGCGGGCATCCCACCGAAATCGACAGCCTGCAGGGTGAGATCATCCGGCTGGGCCAGCGCCACGGTGTTCCCACCCCCCTCTGCAGCGCCATCCTCGACCGCGTCACCGCCGCAACCGAGGCGGCAGAGCGCAACCCCGCCCTCAGCCCCGCCCAGATCCGGCCCTGAAACAGCGGTCAGACGATCAGCATCAGCAACCAGAAAATGCCCGCCGCCAGAGATCCGGCCAAGGGCACCGTCACCACCCAGGCCGCCACGATGGTCAGGAAATGCGACCGCCGCACCAGCTTGCGCCGACGCCGCTCCTCGCGCGCCAGCCGTTGCGAGGTGCTGTACTGCCGCCGCCCGGCCTCCCACTCGCGGTAAAAGCCGATGCCGAACACGCCGCCCACGGCGATGTGGGTGGAACTGACCGGCAGGCCCAGCCAACTGGCCAGAATGACGGTGACCGCCGCCGACAGCGCGACGCAATAAGACCGCATCGGGTTCAGCTTGGTGATCTGGCTGCCGACGCGCCGGATCAGACGCGGACCGAACAGGAACAGGCCAAAGGCGATGCCGAAGGCCCCGATCAGCATCACCCAGTTGGGCACCGCGATCCCTTCGGCCAGCGCGCCATGTTCGGCGGCGTGCACGATGGCCGCCAGCGGCCCCACCGCGTTGGCCACGTCATTGGCGCCATGCGCAAAACTCAGCAGCGTCGCGGCGATCACCAGCGGCAAGGCGAACAGCGCCTTGACCGAGCGCATGCGGTTCTCCATCCCCTCCGACTGCCGCCGGATCACCGGGATCGTGGCGCCCCACAGCAGCAGACCGGACACCACGCCCAGCACCAGCGCCTCGGACCCGCTCAGCGTCACGATCCGGCCCAGCCCCTTGATGCCCAGATAGGCGGCAAAGGTGCCGCCCATGATGCCCACCAGGATCGGCACCCAGCGCCGTGCGGCGGCCATCTTGTCCGCGCGCTGCGAAATCCGGTTGCGGATCAGCGCCAGCACCGCCGCCGCGATGGCACCGCCCATCAGCGGCGAGACGATCCAGCTCGCGGTGATCCGCCCCATCATCGGCCAGTTCAGCGCCTCATATCCCGCCGCCGCGATCCCGGCGCCCATCACCCCGCCCACGATCGAGTGGGTGGTCGAGACCGGCGCCCCGATCAGCGTTGCGAAATTAATGAACAGGGCGGCGGCCATCAGCGCGGCCATCATCATCGCCAGCAGCGGAGGCCCCTGCGGCACCGATTGCGGATCGACGATGCCCACCGAGATGGTCGACACCACGTCCGACCCCGCCAGCAGCGCCCCGGCGATCTCGGCCAGCGCGGCGATCACGATGGCCGTGGACATCCGCAATGCCCGCGCGCCCACCACCGGCCCCATGTTGTTGGCCACGTCGTTGGCGCCAATGTTCAGCGCCATATAGGCCCCGAACACCGCCGCTGCGGCCACCAGCACACCGCCGGGCGGAAAGCCCAGAACCAACTCGGCCAGCAGCGCCGCCAGCACCAGAAAGGCCAGCGCCACACCGGTCCCGACCAGCGGACGCGACGTATGGGCCACCGCGATCTCGATCCGCGAGATCCGGTGCAGCTCCCGGTCCAGCCGGGCCCATTGATTGCCATTCGGGGCGTTCGCCATCGTCGCGGTTTCCGTCAGCGCAGGTGGCAGAACCGCCTACAGGTCCCCGCCGCACACTGCAAGGGCGATTGAAACCGGTTTGAGTAAAGTTATTGCAAACCGCGCAGCAAATCCTGCAATTCCGGCTCACGCACCAGACCCGCCGCCTCGGTGGCCGGAACCCAGCGCCGCTGCCGCTGGTCGCGTTCGGGATAATCCTCGGCCAACGCCTCGACCTTGATCCGGTAGACATTGGTCAGGATCGGCTCGGGCACGCCATTGCTCAGGATCTTGTCGTATTTATAGGTCCCGACCGGTTTCCGGCTGAATCCGGCCGGTCTCACCCCGGCCTCTTCCCATGCCTCGCGCGCCGCCGCCTCGGCCCCGTCCAGCCCGTCGATGGGCCAGCCCTTGGGCACGATCCAGCGTCCGGTATCGCGGCTGGTGACCAACAGCACTTCGGGCCCATCCTCGCCCCGCCGCACGCACAGCGCCGCCACCTGCACCCGTCTGGGGCGCAGGATCAAAGGCCGCACTACCTCTTCCCAGGCTTTTCGCAATGCGTTGGTCATCGCATTTGGATCGTTTCTGTCGCGCGCATTGTTAAATATGTCTGCTTAATATGCATTATCCTGCGAATTTCAATGGTTTCCCTTTGTTTTCAATCGGCAACGCCCCGCTTGCGCCCCCCGCCCGCATGACGCATCCTGCATCTTTAAATGGTAACGAGGTAAGCGATGGGCAAGGCACGGATCGGCGTTTTTGGTCTGGGAACCATGGGCAGCGCGCTTGCGCAGAACTTCGCCGACAAGGGGATCTCGGTCGCCGTCACCAACCGTGAAGCCGACTGGATCGCCCCGTTTCTGGCCAAGGCCGGGCCTCTGGCCGACCGTATCACCGGCGCGGAAACGCTCGCGGATTTCGTCGCTGCCCTCGCCACTCCGCGCCTGATCCTGCTGATGATCCCCTCGGGCGCGCCGGTCGACGCGATGATCGAGGCGTTCCGCCCGCTGCTCGCCCCCGGCGACACGCTGATCGACGCCGGCAATGCCGATTTCAACGACACCATCCGCCGCACGGCTGAACTGGCCGAGGCCGGCCTGCATTTCGTCGGCATCGGGGTTTCGGGCGGGGAAGAGGGCGCGCGCACCGGCCCGTCGATGATGGTCGGGGGCTCGGCCGATAGCTGGACGCGGCTGCAACAGGTGCTCGAGCCCATAGCGGCGAAATTCGAGGGCGATCCATGCGTCGCCCATCTCGGCCCCGACGGCGCCGGTCACTTCGTCAAGACGGTGCATAACGGCATCGAATATGCCGACATGCAGATGATCGCCGAGGTTTACGGCCTGCTGCGCGACGGGGCGGGGTGGGACGCCCCCCGCATCGGTGCCCTGTTCCAAAGCTGGGAGGGTGGCCCTCTCGCCTCGTTCCTCATCGAGACCACCGCCCGCATCCTTCAGGTCACCGATCCACTCTCGGGCAAGCCGATGGTGGACATGATCCGCGATCAGGCCGGGCAGAAGGGCACCGGGCGCTGGACTGTCATCGAGGCACTCAAACTCGGCCAATCCGCCTCGGCCATCGAGGCCGCGGTGGGCGCCCGCTCCTGGTCGTCCACCAAATCCGCCAGGCTGGCGGCGGCCACTCAACTGCCCCCCGAAACCGCGCCCGCCGATCTCCCACCGCCTTCGGACCTTGCCGAGGCCCTCTATGCGGGCCGCCTGCTGGCCCATCTGCAAGGCTTCGACATCCTGCGTGCCGCCTCCGCCGAATTCGGCTGGTCCCTCGACCGCGCCCGCATTGCCGAGATCTGGCGGGCGGGCTGCATCATCCGCTCGGCGCTGCTGAGCGATCTCGCCCCGATCCTGCGCGCCACGCCCGACCGCCCGTCTTATCTTGCCCCCGGCATCGCCGACCTGCTGGCCCCCGCCTTGCCCGCCCTGCGCCGCACCGTGGCAAGCGCCGCCACGCTGGGCCTGCCGGTTTCGTCACTCTCCGCCGCGCTCGCCTGGTACGACACCGCGCGGCAGGGCGTGGGCACCGCCAACCTGATCCAGGCCCAGCGCGACGCCTTCGGCCGCCACGGTTTCGAACGCACCGACCGCCCCGGCAAGACCAACGCCGATTGGAGTTGAAGCCCGGGCAAACGATCTGACCAAGCTCGTCTTATCGCCAGCTCAAGCCTCTTCCCAATCCACCTAGTGGCCCGGAATCAAGGGCGTAGCCCGCCGGGCCGCGCCATCCCTCCCGCATGGGAGGGCGCATTGGCGATGCCCCACGCCGCCCATCCGTCGTCCGGAGCTTTTGAGATAAACCGCCGACCACACGCGTTGCGTGCGCCCACCCGAGGGAGGCCGCGGCCCTCTGTCGAGCCACCCGCAGACCACCCCCGAACCGCCTACACCCCATTGCAACTCCCGCATCAATCGGCAAGCTGGCGGGCGAGGGAGAGCCATATGACCGAACAGCTGACAGGCGACTATGACTACGTCATCGTCGGCGGCGGCACCGCCGGATGCGTGCTGGCCAACCGCCTGAGCGAGGATCCGAACACGAACGTCCTGCTGCTCGAAGCGGGCGGCAATGACCGCTACCACTGGGTGCATATCCCGGTCGGCTATCTCTACTGCATCGGCAATCCGCGCGTCGACTGGATGATGAAGACCGCGTCCGAACCCGGCCTCAACGGCCGGTCGCTGGTCTATCCCCGCGGCAAGGTGCTGGGCGGCTGTACCTCGATCAACGGCATGATCTATATGCGCGGGCAGGCCGCCGACTATGACGGTTGGCGGCAGATGGGCAACGCGGGCTGGGGCTGGGACGACGTGCTGCCCTGGTTTCGCAAATCCGAGGATCACCACAAGGGCGGGACGGATCTGCACGGGGCAGGGGGCGAATGGAAGGTGACCACCCAGCGCCTCAGTTGGGACATCCTGCGCGCCTTTCAGGAGGGCGCCCGCGAGTTCGGCTACGGTCCCACCGAGGATTTCAATTCGGGCAGCAACGAGGGCTCGGGCTTCTTTGAGGTGAACCAGAAAAACGGCCTGCGCTGGAACACCACCAAGGCCTTCCTGCGCCCGGCCATGAAACGCCCCAACCTGCGGGTGCTGACCCATGCCATGACCGACTGCCTGATCCTCGACGGGCGCCGCGTAACCGGCGTCGCCCTCCGCCACAAGGACAAACCGATGACCGTCACGGCCCGGCGCGAGGTGCTGCTGGCCGCCGGTTCCCTCAACTCGCCCAAGCTGTTGGAGCTGTCCGGCATCGGCCAGCCCGACCGTCTCTCGGCGCTGGGCATCACCCCGGTCCACGACCTGCCCGGCGTCGGGGAAAACCTGCAGGACCACCTGCAAATCCGCACCGTGTTCAAGGTCTCCGGCACCGAAACCCTCAACGAAAAGGCCAACTCCCTGACCGGCCGCATCGGCATCGCGCTGAAATACGCGCTCACCCGCTCAGGGCCCCTGTCGATGGCGCCCAGCCAGTTCGGCCTTTTCACCAAATCCGACCCGGCGCTCGCCACCCCGGACCTCGAATACCATGTCCAGCCGCTCTCCACCGACAGGCTCGGCGATCCGCTGCACCCGTTCCCGGCCATCACCGTGTCGGTCTGCAACCTGCGCCCCGAAAGCGTGGGCCACAGCCACATCACCACCAGCCAGCCCGACCCGCAGCCCGATATCCGCCTCAACTACCTCAGCGCCGAGCGCGACAAGCAGGTCGCCGTCGCCGCCATCAAACAGGCCCGCATGATCATGACGGCCAAGGCGCTGCGCCCCTACCAGCCGCAGGAGTTCCTGCCCGGACCTGCAATCCGATCCGACGCCGATTTGCTGGCCGAGACCGGCAACATCGCCACCACGATCTTTCACCCGGTGGGCACCTGCAAGATGGGCACCGACCCGATGGCCGTGGTGACGCCCGAGTTGCGCGTCCATGGCGTGGGCGGCCTGCGCGTCATCGACGCTTCGATCATGCCGAAAATCACCTCCGGCAATACCGCCTCCCCGGTCATCATGATCGCCGAGAAAGCCGCCGACATGATCCGCTCGTCCGCCTGACCGCCCCAGGCGCCACAGGCAAGTCACACAGAAAACCCCGCGCTAACCCAGGTTCCTGCCGCAATGCGGACATTGGCCCAGCCCGGCATGTTTGCGCGACCTCTGCACATCGTCCCGGATCTCCTCGGCAACCCGCTTGCTCAGCCCCAGATCCCGCCGGATCTGCTCCAGCTCCTCTTCCTCATCGGCATCGATCACCCCGTCCTCCAGCGCCACGCGCAGCTGCTTGGTCAGCTCCGCCCGCCTACGGCGCAGCAGATCGGCCATGCCGCTGGCCAGAATACCGGCGGGCAGGGCGGCGATGCCGATGCCCACCACGCCGACCAGAGATCCGAATATCTGCCCGGCGGGCGTCACCGGCGTCACATCGCCATAGCCCACCGTCGTCAGCGTCGCCATCGCCCACCACATCGCCGCGGGGATCGAGCCGAACTTGTCCGGCTGCACCTCATGCTCGGCCAGATAGGCGCCGCTCGCGGCCAGAACCAGCAGCACGATCAGGATGAAGAACCCCGCAAAGAACGCATTGGCCTCCTCCCGGAACACATCCAGCAGCATCGACATGGCCGAGGAATAGCGGGTCAGTTTGAGGATGCGCAGCAGCCGCAGCACCCGCAGGAACCGCAGGTCCATATCGACCAGGAAGCCCAGGTAGAACGGCAGGATCGCCAGCAGGTCGATCAGCGCAAGCGGAGACAGCATGTAGGCCAGCCGGGGATGCGCCTTGTCCTGAAACTCCGGGTGTTCGGGGCTGGCCCACACCCGCGCGATATACTCGACGCTGAACACCGCGACCGAGATCACCTCGATCACCCAGAACGCCGTGTGAAAGCGCGCGTTGATACTGCTCACGGTTTCCAGAACCACGGCGGCCACGTTGATCGCAATGAGGGTGATCAGGAACAGGTCCAGATACCGGCCCACCCGGTCGGTCCGGTCACTCGGGTCGAGTTTCTCGTGGATGAGTTTCTGAAGCTGGCCCAACGCGTAACACCCGGTTTTGCGGATTGTTTTGCCGATAGTAGCATAACCAATCCGTCAAACATGTGCGACGCTTAGGCAGTTGTTCCGAAGCTTGGGGCTATCGGCGGGGCTTTGCCCGCAGGGTCGGATCCGCCTCGGTCGGGTCCTCGGGCCAGGGATGTTTGGGATATTGCGCACGCATGTCCTTGCGCACATCCGCATAGGACCCGGCCCAGAACCCCGGCAGATCGCGGGTGATCTGGATGGGCCGCTGCGCCGGGGACAGCAGGGTGATCTTCAGCGGCACGCCGCCCACCACCGGATGCCGGGTCACCCCGAACATCTCCTGCAGGCGCACCGAGATCTCCGGCACCTCGCCGCCATAGCCAATGGGCACCTTGCGCCCCAGCGGCGTGACGAACGCGCCCGGCGCCCGGCGGTCCAGCTCCTGCATCTGCTCCCAACTCAACGTCGCCCTGAGCGCGGGCAATGGATCGAACCGCTTCCAGTCCTCGGCGCTCTTCACGCCCGTCAGCATTGGCAGCAGCCAGTCTTCCAGCGTGTCCATCAAGCCATGGGTCGAGAAATCCGGCAGATCGGCCTCCTCGGCCCGCACCAGTTCAACCCGTGCCGCCAGTCGCGCGGCTGCACCCTCCAGCCGCAGCCCCAGATCGCGCACCCCGTCCAGCATGGCGCGGGCTACCGCCTCGGGAGGCACCTCCTTCCAGATCCGGTCATCCAGCGTGATCGCCCCGAACCGCTCCTGCCGCCGCGCCACCACGCGGCGCTCACGCTTTGACCACTCGCAGAGATCGACCCAAGCAATCTGGTCGCCAAACAGATCCCGTATCTCCCGCTCCGAAATCTGCGCCGCCAGCCGGATCTTCGCCTCGCGCGGGTTTCCATCCGTGTCGATGGCCACCAGATAGGGGGCGCCTGACAGCCTGTCCCCGGCTTCCAGCACCGCGCCCTTGCCACCCGAAAGCACATAACGTGGCGCATCGCCCTTGCGCCGCTGTCCGATCCGGTCGGGATAGGCCAGCGCCGCCATTGCCGCCGGGCTCAGCCCGGCTCCCGTGCCCTTGGCCTGAGCACGCAATCGCCGAACCTCTCCCTTGATCCGGTCCAGCACACCCATATTCACCGGATAGGGCCGGTTGCGCTGAAACGCCTTTGGATCGCGCAGCGCCTCCAGCCGCAGCGCCAGATCCACCGGTGCCCCGCGCAGCGGATCGCGCTCGGCCATCAACGCCGCCAAAGGCGCCGCCTCGGCCTCCGCCGTTACCAGCATATGCCCCAGACGCGGATGCAGGGGCAGGGCGGTCAGCGCCCGCCCGTGGTCCGTGATCCGCCCTTTGCCATCGAGCGCCCCCAGCATCGCCAACAACGCGCGCGCCTCGGTCAGCGCCCCCTCGGGCGGCGCGGTCGGAAACGCCAGTTCCCCCGGCTCCGCGCCCCAGAGCGCCAGTTCCAACGCCAGCCCGGTCAGATCCGCCGCCTCGATCTCGGCCGGCGGAAACGCGGCCAGCGCCCCATCCTCGCCTTTCGACCAGAGCCGATAGCACACGCCCTCGGCCACCCGGCCTGCGCGCCCGGCCCGCTGCGTGGCCTCGGCCCGCGTCACCCGTTCCGTCACCAGCCGCGACATACCGGATCCCGGATCGAACCGCGCCCGCCGCGCCTGACCCATATCCACCACCACGCGAATGTCGGGAATGGTCAGCGAGGTCTCGGCAATCGAGGTCGCCAGCACCACCTTGCGCCCCCGCTCCACCGGCGCAATCGCCGCGCGCTGGGCGGCAAAGGGCATCGCCCCGAACAGCGGACGCACAACGCAGCCCTCAGGCAACCGCCCGGCCAGCGCCGCCTCAGCCCGGCGTATCTCTCCCTCGCCGGGCAGAAACACCAGCACTCCGCCGCCGATGGCCTGCGTCTCGCGCTCCGCCCGCTCCACCAGATCGACCAGAGCGTCCAGCCGCCGCGCCTGCGCCCCCAACGGCCGTTCCAGCCAGCGCATCTCCACCGGATAGCTCCGCCCCTCCGACGTCACCAGCGGCGCATCCATCAACTCGCCCACCGGCCCCGCATCCAGCGTCGCCGACATCGCCAGCAGGATCAGATCCTCCCGCAACGCGCCCGCCACCTCCAGACACAAGGCCAGCCCCAGATCGGCATTCAGCGACCGCTCATGGAATTCATCGAAGATCACCGCCCCCACGCCCGGCAAATCCGGCTCGGATTGCAGCATCCGGGTTAGGATGCCTTCGGTCACCACCTCGATCCGCGTCGCCTTGGACACCTTGACCTCACCGCGCACGCGATACCCCACGGTCTCGCCCGCACGTCCCCCCAGCGTTTCGGCCATACGCTCGGCAGCCGCACGCGCCGCCAGCCGCCGGGGCTCCAGCATCACGATCCGGCCCTCGCACAGCGCCGCCTCCAGCATCGCCAGCGGCACCCGCGTGGTCTTTCCCGCCCCGGGCGGGGCCTGCAACACCGCCCGCCCGCGCGCCCTCAACGCCGCGATCAGTTCGGGAAGGACATCCTCTATCGGTAACCTGCTCATCCCCGCCTTATCGCCAAAGCGCGCGGGCAGGTCCAGCGCGGGTGCATCGGGACAATCCGGCGCAACCACTTGCCGCACGCCCCTCTGGACAAACCCGCCGCCCCTGCGTCATCTAGGCAAAATCCCCGAAAGGTGCCCCATGGACATCACCGAGCTTGCAGACCGCATCCTGACCGGCGACCGCCGCGCACTGGCCCGCGCGATCACGCTGGTGGAAAGCCAGCGCGCCGATCACCGGGCGCAGGCGGGCGAGCTGCTCGAACACCTGTCCAAGGCCCATCGCCAAGCGCTGCGCATCGGCCTCTCGGGCACGCCGGGCGTCGGCAAATCCACCTTCATCGAGGCCTTCGGGATGCTGCTGACCGGGCAGGACCTGCGCGTCGCCGTCCTCGCCGTCGATCCCAGCTCGGCCCGCTCCGGCGGCTCGATCCTCGGCGACAAGACAAGGATGGAGCGCCTCAGCCGCGAAAAAAACGCCTTCATCCGCCCGTCACCCAGCCAGACCCATCTCGGCGGCGTCGCCCGCCGCACGCGCGAGGCGGTGGCGCTGTGCGAGGCCGCAGGCTTCGACGTGGTGCTGATCGAAACCGTGGGCGTGGGGCAATCCGAAACCGTGGTGGCGGAAATGTCCGACCTCTTCCTGTTGCTGCTGGCACCCGCCGGCGGAGACGAACTCCAAGGCGTCAAGCGCGGCATCATGGAGATGGCCGACCTGATCCTGATCAACAAGGCCGACGGAGACCTGAAACCCGCCGCCACCCGCACCTGCGCCGACTACATGGGCGCCCTGCGGCTCTTGCGCAAACGCCCGCAGGATCCGGCGGATTTCCCCAAGGCGATGATGGTTTCGGCGGTCGAGCACGAGGGCCTCGCTGACGCCTGGAGCGAAATGCAGGCGCTCACCGGCTGGCGCAAGGAAAACGGCCACTGGGACGCAAACCGCGCCACCCAGGCCCGCTACTGGTTCGACCAGGAGGTGCGCCACGCCCTGCTCGCCCGCCTCAACACGCCCGAGGCCCGCTCGGAAATGGACCGGCTCAGCGGTGACGTGGCCCAAGGGCGTCTCGGCCCCACCGCCGCCGCCGAACAGATGCTGGCCACCCTGAAAACCGCCTGATCACGTCGAAACCGCCTGATCTTCATCTTTTCCTAAATACTCCTGACCCGCTGCCCGGCAGGCGGCTTTGCCGCCGTGAGGGGAAGCATGGCCCGGTACGGGCCATATTGGCCCAGAGGCCGACCAAACCCGCACGGGCAAAGATTTCACACCACCCATCTTGACCCTTCCGGCGATTCCTCCTAAACGCATCCAACCAGTTTTCGGGCGCGTCCACCGGCCGCGCCCCTTGTGATTTGGCAGACGGCCCGATGCCCTGCCACCAGAAACAAAGGAAGAAACCATGTCGCGCCGTTGCGAACTGACCGGAAAAGGCCCGATGACTGGCAACAATGTCAGCCACGCCAACAACAAGACCAAGCGTCGCTTTCTGCCCAACCTGAACGACGTCACCCTGCAGTCGGAAACCCTGGGCCGCGGCGTCAAGCTGCGCATCTCGGCAGCCGCGCTGCGCTCGGTCGACCACCGTGGTGGTCTGGACGCGTTCCTGGCCAAAGCCAAGGACGAGGATCTGTCGGCCAACGCCCTGAAAGTGAAGAAAGAGATCGCCAAGGCCCAAGCCTCGGCCTGATCCCACACTTTCCGATCACCGGATTTCGGACCCCGCGCCCCAAGGTGCGGGGTCTTTGCGTGCGCACCACCGCCGCTCGATGCCCCGGATCAAGGCCGACCCCGGTCCGGATCACCCGAAGCTCAGAAGCGGCTTGTTGTTCTTGAGATGCCGCGCGACCAGTCGCGCCTGCTGCCGCCCGCGCGGGATATAGCGCGCCGCCGGAGGTTCATAGTTCAGATCGACCAGTTCGGGGAAAATCCCGAAAATCTCGCGCCGGGCCTCGCTGCTGATCGCATCCAGCGCCTCCGGCCCGGTATAGAGGCTTTCACTGGGCGCGCCCTCGGCAAAGACGATCTCATGCCGGTCGAACAGCAGGTGATAATACTCGACGCTCTCGACGCTCGCGTCGACGAAAACGCCGGGCAGGGCGGTCAGCTTGATCGCGGGGATCAGAACCTCGAACGCGCCGAACATCCGCTGCGCGATCTTTGAGCGGACCAGCATGCGGTGCTGGCGCGACACCAGAAGATCGCGCTGCGGAAGGCCATGACCCAGCGCGCCCGCCAGAATGCGAACCGGCCTGAGTTTGGGGTTCTCCGCAAGATCAAGCAGCTCGAAACGTCGCCTGCCGATCCAGCGAATGGGCTGCGGTCCGTTGCCCGCGGTCGCAACCTGATCGCCCACCCGCAGGTCCTGCACGCTGACGGCTCCGCTGCCGGACCGGATCAGCGTGTCACGGGTGAAACACGGGAAACCGGTGCCGTTTTCGAAAGCGGAATAGGTAATGACCGTTCCCGAAGGCAGGGTGAAGGTGCCGCTCGACAGGGAATAGCCAACCCCCGCCGACACGGTGAACGTCCCGAAGGTGGCATCGTTCACCACCGTCCCCGTCGGCAGGTTCAGCGTATCGGTTCCGTTGCCGCCCTGCACATCGCCGGTGACGGTTGTACTGATGAGGTCCAGCGTGTCGTTGCCGCCGCCCAGCCGGATGTTGCCGACATTCGAGCCCTGGATCGAGACCGTATCGCTGCCCGAGCCCGCATTGACGCTGCCGCCAACGGTGCTCCCGGTCACGGTAATGTCGTCGGCGCCGCCGTTGCCCCGAACCGTGCCGGAAATGGTGCTGTTGGTCACCGTTACCGTGTCGTTGCCGCCCCGGGCGCGAATATTATTGATCGGCGTGCCTTGTGGCGTGCCGTTCAATGTGCCGTTGTCATCGGTGACGTCGATGTTGTCGGCGGATCCTGTCCCGTTGATATTGGGCATGACCGAAGGTTCCAGTTTGCCGGGTCACCGGCGGCGGCCGACCCGAATTCGAGTTTAAGGTCTTAGACAACCTACACCGCAACGTATACATGATCCCGGGATGCATCAAATTGACGGTTTTTCTGTTTTGATCGACTGTGGCACATCTGTTTTGCTGGCCCCGGTCACCGCGCCCCTGGTTCGCTGCATGATGTCAGTGGGTTGCCTCGGACCGGGATGGGCAACGGGATCATCGCCGAGACCGGCATGGCTGGGCAGCAGGGCGATGACCTGGCGGGAAGCGGCCTTGGCAGCCTTGCTGTCGCAGGCTGCCGATTGCGCTTGAAGCGGGCCCGGATGCGGACCTATACCAAACCCGCGATGCAGACCCGTCTCCGCACATATCTGGCGCTTGCGCTGTCGGCGCTTCTGGCCTTAACCGGCCAAAGCCTAGCCGCCTCGCGCGGGCTGGATGCCGCCGTGGGGCAGATGGAGATCTGTACCGGCACCGGCCCGGTCATCATCTATATGGATGCCGAGGGTCAGCCGACACAGGCCCCGCATTATTGCCCGGACTTCGCGCTTACCCTGCTGGGCGCCATCGCGCCGGACGCGGCCTTGCTGCCTCCGGCGCCCGAGACCATTCAGCCGACCCCGCAGCGCACCGCCCGCAATCTAATCTCTCCGGTCACGCTCCGCGCCTCGGCCCGGGCGCCGCCCCGGCGTGTCTGACCCCACAGAGTTCCAAGGAAAATCAGACACAAGTGAGGAGAGACGCCATGTCGCTCAAATCCATCCTGCTCGCCGCCACCGCAACCCTGACACTGACTGGCGCCGCCCTGGCCGACGGGGCCATCATGATCGAAGACGCCTATGCCCGCGCCGCCGGCAAATCCGCCAAGGCCGGGGCCGCGTTCATGACGATCATGAACCACGGCGATGAGGCCGACCGCCTGATCGACGCAAAATCCGATGCCGCCGCCCGGGTCGAGCTGCACACCCACAAGGTCAATGCCGACGGGGTCGCCCAGATGCTGCATGTGCCCGAAGGCTTCGCCATCCCCGCGGGCGCGGCGCACCCGCTGGCCCGCGGCGGCGATCACGTGATGTTCATGGGTCTCACCCAGCCCTTCGAGCAGGGCGCGATGATCCCGGTGACGCTGATCTTCGAGAAAGCGGGCGAAGTGCAAATCGAAATCCC
Source organism: Ruegeria sp. (assembly GCF_040830605.1). Taxonomy (GTDB): domain Bacteria; phylum Pseudomonadota; class Alphaproteobacteria; order Rhodobacterales; family Rhodobacteraceae; genus Ruegeria. The sequence goes on along the minus strand of NZ_JBFOMD010000008.1, from coordinate 48,292 downwards.
CGTCGATCTGAACCGCAAGCCGGGCGAGGGCGCAGGACATCAGAAACACTCGAACTGAAGGCCACGCCTGTCTTCAGGCCGCTCTGCGGCCCTCATCCATGCGTCAGGCCGGGCGTTGCCCCGGCCTGTGCCTATTCCGACTGCCCGAGCAATTCCGTGACCCAGGCGGGCACGGTCTGGGTCGCGGGGCCAAAGCGGGTCTCGTCAAAGCTCGACACCGTGTCCGAGGGATCGAGGTTCAGCTCCACCGTTCGTGCCCCTGCCGCAATGGCCTCATGCACGAAGGCCGCCGCCGGATAGACCTGACCCGAGGTGCCGATGGCGGCAAAGATCGCGGCCCCGGCCAGATGGTCATAAATCTCGTCCATCCGGTACGGCATCTCGCCGAACCACACCACATCGGGCCGCGCCGTCGGGCCGTTGCAGGCGGGGCAGGGCTCTCCCACCGCCATCTCCTCGGGCGCGGGCCAGCGGTGACCGCAGGCGGCGCATAAGGCGCCCGCCAGCACGCCGTGCATATGGATCACATCCTCGGCGCCCCCGGCCTCGTGCAGCCCATCCACATTCTGGGTCACGATGATCACCTCACCCGGCCAGTCCCGCTGCAGCCGCGCCAGCGCCGCATGCGCCGCGTTGGGCCGAGCCTTCGCCGCCTGCACCCGGCGCGCGTTGTAGAACCCGTGCACCAGCGCCGGATCGCGGGCAAACCCCTCGGGCGTCGCCACATCCTCGATCCGGTGTTGCGCCCACAGGCCCCCTTCGTCCCGAAACGTACCCAGCCCGCTTTCCGCCGATATCCCGGCACCGGTCAGAATGACGATCTTTTGCATATCCGCTCCAGCCTTTGCAGCGCTTTGCGTTCGATCCGAGGCGTTTTCATCGGAATGCGCGTTCGACCGAAGGGAGACGCAGCGTATTCCGATTCAAATCAAACGCAAAGCGCTTTAAAACGAGGCCATCATGACCCATCGAATCCTCTTTGTCTGCCTCGGCAATATCTGCCGCTCACCCGCCGCCGAGGGCGTCTTCCGCACGCTCAGCCCCGAGACCGCAACCGACAGCGCCGGCACCGCGGGCTGGCATGCGGGCGACCCGCCCTACGGCCCGATGCGGCAGGCGGCCAAGGCGCGCGGTGTCGACCTCTCGGACCTGCGCGCGCGGCAGTTCACCGCCGCCGATTTCGACCGGTTCGACCTGATCCTCGGCATGGATGACAGCAATATCGCGGATATCGAAGGTCTGCGCCCCCCAGGCAATGCCACCCCGGTCCGCCTTCTGACCGACTTCGCCCCCGAAACCGGCGCCGATCACGTCCCCGACCCCTACTACACCCGCGATTTCGATGGCGCTCTGGACCTGATCGAGGCCGCCGCCGCCGGGCTCAAGCGCCACCTCGCCTAAAGCGGCGCGGACAAACCTGAATCGAATGCGCAGTTCTGTCTTTTGTCAAATCGCGCAGCTTGATCCGAAAACCGGCTCCCACGTTTCGGAGTGCGCACTAAGGCTCGATCACCGCCAACTGACCGCTCAGCCACGGCAGCCGCGCCACCGCCGGGTCGATGATCTGGCTCTGCGCCAACCGCCGGATCATCTCGGCCACGTCGCGGGGCACCTGATCGGACCAGTCCATCCGGGTGAACAGGGAAATCGTCCGCGAAAACGCGCCAAACGGCACCTCGAACGCGTCGATCTGATCGTGAAACCGGCCCGCCCGCATGTATCCCAGCGGCGTGGTCAGCGCCCAGCCCAGCCGCCGCGCCACCATCGCCATCAGCGCCAGATGCGAGCCGATCTCGAAGCGTTCCTCGAATTCCAACTGCTCGCGCGCCAGATGCCCCTCGATCTGGCGGCTGATCAACTGCTCGCGCGCATAGCGCAGGAACGGCAGATCGCGCAGCGCGGCCATGATATCGGCCCCCTCGGGCACCGCGCCAAGCGGCGCCACCAGAATGAACGGGTCCCGGACCAGAGGGTACTCGACCACCCCTTCCAAGACCTCACCGCTGGTGGCCGACACCGCCAGATGCAGCTTCTGCGTCTCGATGGCCTCGAAGATCTCGAGGCTGGGCAGGGTGATCAGCTTGAACTTGGACTTGGTCAGACTGTCGGCCAGCAACGTCGCCAGCCGCGGCGTCAGGTCGTTGTCGAAATCGTCGATCAGCCCGATCGACAGCGTGCTCAGATGGGTCAGATCCATCACCATCAGCTCGCTCTGCGCCAGCCGCAGCTCCGCCAGCACCGCCTCGGCCCGCGCCAGAAAGCTGCGCCCGGCCTGGGTCAGCCGCATCGGGCGGCGCCCGTGATCGACCAACTCGGTGCCCAGCGCGTTTTCCAGATTGCGCAACTGCTGGCTGATCGAGGGCTGGCTCAGGCCCGTGATCTCGGCCGCCTGCGCTACCGAGCCCGTGCGCGCCAGCGCTTCGAACACCTCAACCCCGCGCAGGGTCAGACCTTTCATCACCATGCCGATGTCCCTTGCCGTTTCACCCGTTCTGGGTGCCGCGACGGCTCAGGTCAAGCACGGACAGGCCGGGCGGCGGCGAAGCGCCCGGCCCGGACCATCGGATACTAAGGGATTACCTGCAGACCGCCTGCGCCAACTGGCCAAACGCCTGATACCGTTCCCACAGCGCATCGTCACGCGCGGTGCGCGACATCTTCACCACCTGCGCCTGATGCGGGTCAGTGAACCACTCGGCAACCTTGACCCGGTCGGACCGGCTGAGCGCGTTGTTGGCCACCCGCTGAATGCAACTGCACCGCGCCCGCGTGGCGGCTGGCCGGTCGCTGGCCATGCAGGCCCGCTTGATCTTGCCCCCGGCCGCCGCCGCAGGCAGCGGAGCCGCCAGAGCCAGCGCGCACAGGGCCATTGTCAGGAACTGTTTCATCTCTATGCCTCGTCTTGCCCGGCCGGAGAGATCTTGCCGCCCCTCTCAGCGTCGCGCGCAGTATGCCGCAAGGGATTCGTCCGATCAATTCACGAAAAGTGCATCAAACTGTTTCTGCTCAGAGGACACCGGCAAGACCCCACCCAGTAGCAAAATCACTACAGCCAAGCCCACGCCCCGCCGCAAACCCGTAGGCCGGGCTTCAGCCCGGCACCCCTCACGGCAGGAACGCAAGCCACCCCTCAACGGCTTCGACAAGCGCCTGAACTTTTTCGGGATTGGCGACCAGATAAGCCCCGCCAACCGGAACACCCCATTTGATGGCGGTATCAACCGCCAGATCCGCCTTGGCGCCGCACCATTTCAACACACTGGCGAGCCCGGATTTCAGGGCCCGAAGAATTGCCTCCACCCTCTCTCGATCCGGCGTGTCCTTAGCGACTTCTTCGCCAAGATCCTCGACGGCGCCCCAGATTAGAGTGATTGATCGGGACAAACGCTCATCTTGTATGCTTTCGGGAGGGTCGTTCCCTCCGATACCATGGCGTGCGTTTGTCCGAACGCTCGCGCTATCTTTGAGATCAGCTAAGGCTCTTTCGACGTGCCATCGCGCTCGAATTTTTTCTATTTCATCAGCAACTGCATCCGGCCCAGCGCTCCAAACGCTGTCCTCAATCAAGGCAACTCGCCTTTGAAGGTCCCAATCAAGCGGTTTCCCGCGACTAAAGGCCTTGTGCCATTCCACCCAAAATGACAGCCGCTTTTCGACCAACCTGTCAGTCGGCAGCAACACTTGTTGGCGCTGCTCGAAATGGCGCAGTTCTATGGTCCACAGCGGGTAGTCGAAAACCAGCGACCTGCTTGCACTCCGTCCGATCATTCCGAGGTCCCAGTGCCCTTGTTCAGAGAATAAGGTGTGTGGGAGGAACTCTATCGCCGTATCTATGGCCCGACGTTTTTCCTCGTTGCTTTCCAGAAACAAAGCCTCGGAGGCAGCTTTTGCTATGAGCGACGCCGCCGTTTGAATCTTGCCTCTTGTGAAGTCTCCGGCGGCGAAAGCAGAGATTTTCGTTGCAAGTGCGATTTCTTTCGATGGTACTGCTATCATACAGCATGCACACAGCAGGGTTCTGGCGTGGCGAAGGAAAAAGTCCTCGTCGAAATTGTCTCCCTCAACGTCAGGTGAAATAGCGGGGAAGGCGCGTAGGGCGTGGCGCACGAGAAGAACCTGTAGCTGATCGACGGGAAAATCCTGCAGTCCTTCAGTCTTATGGGAGTTCATAAGATGTGACTTTCTCTCAATAGGTGGAGGGGATTTGAACTACCTTGGTTCAGACGCATGCCGCTGACGCTATCCCTCCTTGACCAACCCACGATTCCTCATCATATCCCCAACCCATGACAGACCTCGCCCATATCCGCAATTTCTCCATCGTCGCCCATATCGACCATGGCAAATCCACCCTTGCCGACCGGCTCATCCAGGAGACCGGGACGGTCAAGGATCGCGACATGAAGGAACAGCTGCTCGACAGCATGGATATCGAGCGTGAGCGTGGTATCACCATCAAGGCCAACACCGTCCGCATCGACTACACCGCCGACAATGGCGAGGCCTATGTCCTGAACCTGATCGACACCCCCGGCCATGTGGACTTCGCCTATGAGGTCAGCCGCTCCATGCGCGCGGTCGAAGGCTCGCTGCTGGTCGTCGACAGCACCCAGGGGGTCGAGGCACAGACGCTCGCCAACGTCTATCAGGCCATCGACGCCGATCATGAGATCGTGCCGGTGCTGAACAAGATCGACCTGCCCGCCTCCGACTGTGACCGTGTGGCCGAACAGATCGAGGACGTGATCGGCATCGACGCGACCGACGCCATTCAGGTCAGCGCAAAAACCGGGCAGGGCATCCACCAAACGCTGGAATCCATCGTCAACCTGCTGCCCGCCCCGCAAGGCACCCTCGACGCCCCGCTCAAGGCGATGCTGGTCGACTCGTGGTACGACGCCTATCTCGGCGTCATCGTCCTCGTCCGCATCATGGACGGCACGCTGAAAAAGGGCATGCGGGTCAAGTTCATGTCGAACGGCACCCTGCACCATGTCGATCGCGTCGGTGTCTTCCGCCCCGAGATGGAGATGGTGGACAGCCTCGGCCCCGGTGAAATCGGCTTCCTCACCGCCTCCATCAAACAGGTCCGCGACACCCGCGTCGGCGACACCATCACCAATGACCGCAACGGTACCGAGGACGCCCTGCCGGGCTTCAAACCCGCGCAACCGGTGGTGTTCTGCGGCCTCTTCCCCGTGGACAGCGCCGAATTCGAAGACCTGCGCGACGCCATCGACAAACTGGCCCTGAACGACGCCTCCTTCTCCTACGAAATGGAAACCTCCGCCGCCCTCGGCTTCGGCTTCCGCTGCGGCTTCCTGGGCCTCCTCCACCTCGAGGTCATCCGCGACCGCATCGAACGCGAATACGATATCGAGCTCATCACCACCGCTCCCAGCGTGATCTATCACGTCTTCATGAAAGACGGCGAGATGATCGAGCTGCACAACCCCGCCGACATGCCCGACCTCTCCAAGGTCGACCACCTCGAGGAACCGCGCATCAAGGCCACCATCCTCGTGCCGGATGAATACCTCGGCGACGTGCTGAAACTCTGCCAGGACCGCCGCGGCATCCAGATGGACCTGACCTACGCGGGCTCCCGCGCCATGGTCGTCTATGACCTGCCGCTGAACGAGGTCGTCTTCGACTTCTACGACAGGCTCAAATCCGTCACCAAAGGCTATGCCAGCTTCGACTACCAGATGACCGGCTACCGCGAGGACGCCCTGGTCAAGATGTCGATCCTGGTGAATGACGAACCGGTCGATGCGCTCTCCACAATGGTCCACCGCGACCGGGCCGAGATGCGCGGCCGGGCGATGTGCGAAAAGCTCAAGGACCTGATTCCGCGCCACATGTTCAAGATCCCGATCCAGGCGGCCATCGGCGGTAAGGTCATCGCCCGCGAGACCCTCTCCGCACTCCGCAAGGACGTGACCGCGAAATGCTACGGCGGCGACGCCACGCGGAAACGCAAACTGCTGGACAAGCAGAAGGCCGGTAAGAAAAAGATGCGCCAGTTCGGGAAGGTCGATATCCCGCAGGAGGCGTTTATTTCAGCACTCAAAATGGACAGCTGAGGCTTTCCATTTTGAGTGACGGTGGGCGAAAGCGGTTGGCGCAGCCAACTGCGTGCCCACACGGTGGGGTGGGTGAGCGACCGAAACCGCTCAGCCTTTTTTCACTTTTCCTTCCGAACACCTTTGAAAGGCTTCTTGTCGGAAGTTTTGACGTCCATGAAGCGCCCAGTTGAGGTGTCGCGCTTCACGTAGTGGCCTGACGGAGTTTTGGTTTGAGAACGGCCTCTGACCATTCCCTTCCTGCGACCGTCACCTGAGGGTGGATTGGTAGCCATTTGGGCCTCCTTACCTAGTGTGGCAGTTGGGTACGCAGTAGGCGCAACCATCCGATAGGATGTATCGTTGCTTTGCCGCTGCCACGGCGCTCTGGCAATTCGAATGCCAGCCGAGTGGCACACGATTTACAAGCAGCGGTGGGTGGGGGCACGAGTTGTCGTCAACGTGCACCTCATGATACCCGTCAGGCTGCGAGTTCTGATTAACATAGTAGTTCGGCATAACACTGCCTCGTTCATAGTTTCAACGAGGGGCGCCTTGACTGTTTTTTGTGAATCCGTCAGGATTCAAGTGTTGCAAACGGACCGCGGCAACCCCTCAGGTTGATGCGGTACTACAACGAAGCGCCGTCTTGGTCTGACCACCTTGGCGGCGCGATTCGTTGCAGCTCATGCGTGAGCATGGCTTGACGGGGCACAATATGCAAGAGAACAAAATAAGAAACATCACTAATGGCAGTATTTGTGCCCAGATGTTGCTATTTGTTACCCTTATTGCCTCAACATAAGGGGGTTGTCAACAGGTTTTCCCACACGAAATCCTCAATTTTTCCCCATGTCGTACGTTTCGATTTTAAGTTCACAAGATATTGAGTTTTCCTACCCGGTGTGTTTGATCCACGCAGCGCTCCAATCAACCCACCCGCCCGGCGGCACCGCCGGGCCGCGCCGACCCGCCCCCATGGGGCGGCGCGTTTGCGCCACCCCTCGGGCCGGCGCGTTTGCGCCACCCCTCGGGCCGGCGCTGCCCTCATCTCTGCTGAACAGCCGTTGGACAAGCGTTTGCGCCCGGGGCTCCGCCCGTTCGGCCCTGAGGGCTCCGCCCGTTCGAAAGCGAAACCATCCCCCGGATGGTTTCCAGGAAGCTTTCTCACTCCACTGGACAGTTTCCAAGACGCCGCTCACCCCCTCAGGCCGGTCGCGGCCCTCATCTTTGCTGATCTACCATTGCACACGCGTTTGCGCCCCGGGGTCCCATCATACCTGCGTGTTGGCTGCGTCAATTGGCGGGTTGAAAACCCACCCTACGTAGGATGGGTGTTCACACCCATCACCTGTGCCGACCAACCATTGCATTTCTCCCCGTAGGCCGGGCTTCAGCCCGCCAACCAACCTGCACGGGCACCGGTCCGATGCATTGGCGGCACCAATTGGCGGGCTGAAGCCCGCCCTACGCCACCTGCGCGACTCTCGAAAAACGTGGGATGGGGTTTCACCCCATCACCCGGTCCCAACCATCCGCACCAACCGGTGGGGCAAACCCCAACCCGATATCCCGCAACCGCCCGTAGGATGGGTGTTCACACCCATCACCCGCCCTACAGCTTCTCCGCCGTCACGACCAATTTCTTGATCGCATCATCGAGCTTTTTCATCTCGTCATAGTTCTTCTGAAACTTCTTCTCGACCGGCTTCAGCTTTTTCTCGGTCTCGCCGATCTGCTTCTTGATCTCGGCCACCTTCGCCGCGTTCTTGGCCTTTGTCGCCGCCTTCAGATCCGCCTGCGCCTTGACCAGCGGTTCGGCCAGTTTCACGTATTGGTCGTTCAACTGATAAAGGTGCTTGAAATACCCCTTCCAGACGATGCTGTCCTTGCGCAGCTTGTCCTCGAGCGAGATCAGTTTCTTGCGCGTGGTCTCGATATATCCGGTCCGCCGTTTCTCGACCCCCTTCTGATCCTTGTTCCATTTCTTGATGTCGGCAATCCGTTTCTTATAGTCCGTGTCCGCCATCTCACGTCCTCCCTGATCCGGCGGATCATACCGCAAAGGCGCGCAGATCCGAACCGGAGGCCCTAGCGCGCGGGGGTGCCCGCCCGTCCGAACAGCCGGGTCCACCAGCGCGTGTCCTGCCGCCGGATCACCTCGCCACCCTCGACCGGGTCCAGCCCGCCGCGCGCCAGGATGCGCCGCTCCTCGGCCCGTGTCCTCTGGATCTCGCGCATCTGCAGCGCCGCCTCGCGCGCGGTGACATAGCTGCCGTCCGGTCCCGGCTCCAGTCCAGGGATGCCCTTGCCCCGGGACCACCAGCCGCGCAGCCCGCTCAGGGGGTGGCGCCAGCCGATGGTGTCGCTGTCGGACAGGTCCCAGATCCGCTCGGCCTCGGGGATCGAGACCAGCGCTGCCAGGGGGCGTCCGTTCCGGGTCAGCACGATCACCTCGCGCGGGTCCTGGGCCCGGGTGACCAGTTGCCCGAGCTGCGCGCGGGCCTGTGAGATTGTGTAGCGCATCGGCGAATCTCCGTTGTACGATTCGAAAGATCGGCCTCTCAGCCTTGTACAATCCGGTTAATTCACCCCTGTCGGGGCGTCCGCATCCCTTCGCACCTGCAGAAACTGCGCCAAAATCCGCCGCCGGGGCCCCGCGAATTTTATCCCCAAACAACCCGCCCGAGTTGCGCGATTTCTCGACTTATCCACATCGCTTTCCCGGCGGATATCAACACCTTATCCCCGGCTAATTTTTATGCTGCAGTGCTATTTTCTTGCCCCTTTTTTCGCCTGGTGTAACAGTCAGGACATCGCAAAGGTTCTTAGGAACTTGAGCGGGACGCACAGGTCAGGTGGCCAAGACGGATCGGATGAGACTTTCAGTTTTATCCCGAGAAGTCAGAGGTTTACCAAGGACAGGCCGGTCGCGACGGGTTTTCGGACCCATGGCGAAGGGTCGGTTTTAAAAGGCCGGTGCGGGTCGTGACATGTCCTCGGACATGGAGCGGCTGCGAAGGTCCTTCGGGGCTGGAGCATCTGAATCGGACGGCCCTCGGGCGGATCGGTTCGGTAAGGCGTCAGGGAGTGTCCGCAAGGATGCATGCAAGGACCGCGTCTGAGCACCTGACGCCTTTTCCTTTTTCGGAAAAGCTGCGCAATCTCACCGCTCACGCAAAGAAAAACGGGGCTCATCTGTCATGGACAGTCGAACCCCGTTGTCAGCGTCAGCTGATGCATCACCGCGTCTATGCACCTGTAAGGGATGGATACACCGGCCCTGGCGCAAGATCAACTATATATTGCGTCTGCTTTGTTGTGGTGGGCAAGATTTGCGGCTTAAACACAACACCTGCGATAGGCGCGATCCGGCCCGCGGCTTAGATTTTCTGCTGAATATCCGACGCCGCGCCTTCGATTGCGTCGCCCGCTTTCTGGATATCCCGGCCCGCACCCTTGGCGGTTTCACAGGCGCTCAGCGTGATGAGGCTCAGGCCAATCAGAAACGCTCGGATCATGGTGTTCTCCATCTCTGCTCGTTTTGATTTTCCCTAGCACTGATCCCCAACACGCACCAGAGGTTCGGGCCTAGCAAAGTGCTCGACACGCTTTTGCATTTTTTGCTCAGTCTATCCGGACTTTTTCGTCATCAACGTCCCGAAGCGCGCCCATCATCCAGTCGTTTCTCTATCTTGCGTCGTTGCAGGGATGAGAGATGGACTTGCAGCCTACTCCAACGGGCAGCAACTCGCCCTAACCAGCTGTACGGAACCCTTCAATCAATTGGCGCAGGCCCAGTGCGGCGCCCGCGAAGATGGCAATAAAGGTGACCGGGGCGCTGATCGACAGCAGGCTAAAGGCGCTCAGCCCCTGACCGACGGTGCAGCCCATGGCCAGCACCGCGCCCACACCCATGATTGCCGCGCCCAGGATCTGGCGGCGCAACTCGCGCGGGTCCTCGCACGCCTCCCACCGGAAATGGCCGCGGATCATCGACCCGACGAAGGCGCCTACCCAGACCCCTGCGACCGAGCCCACGGCAAAGGACAGCGGGCGCAGGCTGCCGGTCATGGCAAAGAGGATGGTCTCGCCGACCGGGGCAGAGAAGCTGTGCGAGACAACGGGAAGCGCCTCGAAACCCGTTTCAGCCAGCCATGCGGTTCCGGCCCAGCCCGAGACGATGGCCAGCCCGACCACCAGCGACCACAAGATCGCCCCCGGCGCGCGCCGCAGGGACGCGCCGCTCAGCGCTCCGGCACAGATCAGCGCGCCGATACTCAGGCCGATGACACCCAGCGGCAGGCCGGTCAGGGTGGCGGCGTGATGAGCCAGCCCCGGCGGCGTGTCCGAGGTGACGGCGATTTGCGGGAACAGGGCGTTGCGTAGCGGGGCGAGGGGGCCGCTGAGCGTCACATAGGTAAAGACGCCCATTACCAGCACGATGACAAAGGCCCTCAGATCGCCGCCGCCCAGCCGCGCGATGGCGCCGTAGCCGCAATTTCCCGAAAGCGCCATGCCATAGCCGAACATCAGCCCGCCGACGATCGACGCCATCGGCATCCAGCGGATCGACAGATAGAAGGTGTCACCGGGGTCCAGAACGCCCATCGCGATCAGGGCAAAACTGCCGAGTATGCCACTGCCGATGGCCAGCGCCCACATGCGCAGGCGCAGGTCGGAGCCGCCATAGAGCAGGTCCTCGATGGCGCCGAGCGTGCAAAACCGGCCTAGCCGCGCGGCGAGCCCCAACAGGATGCCTCCGCCAAGTCCGAACAGGGCGGCGATCTGGTGGTCGGTGAGCATCTCAAGCATCTGCGCCATCTCCTCCCCAAGGACGGGCTACTGGCGATGAAATATGCAAAAACTGTTATACGAGTGCAAGCGGCGCTGTGCGCGAGCGGAAGGATCAGTCGTCGGCGTTGCAGAACAGGTCATAGACCAGTTCCAGCATCCGGCGCGGGCGGTCGTCGGCCAGCCGATAATAGATCGCCTTGCCCTCGCGGCGCGGGATCACCAGCCCTTCAAGGCGCAGCCGCGACAGCTGCTGGGACACGGCGGCCTGCCGGGCGGACAACAGCTCTTCCAGCTCGGTCACCGATTTCTCGCCCGAGACCAGGTGGCACAGGATCATCAGGCGCCCCTCATGGCTGATCGCCTTGAGGAAGTTCGACGCACGGGTGGCGTTGTCGACCATCCTGTCGAGTTCCTGTTCGTCCATATCCGTCGAAAACTTGGGCAGTGCCATTTGTTTCGTTCCTCATCGTCCCGGATATCCGGGGCCGTCTCCTGTACCGGGCATCCTTCGCCGGGTGACTTTTCCCGATACACCTATTGCGCGAACAATGCTACCGGCTCGAATCAAAAACGCGCGAGCGGTGTCACGGCTGCGCTATCGTCGTTGGTCGGGGTCAGTTCGAACTCCGTATGCGCCTCGAGCAACTGATCCAGCACCGGCCAGAAAAAGTCCTGCCCCGGATAGCCCTCAAGCCGCCCAACCTCTTGCCCGTCCTCGACGATCAGGAAGGTCGGTGTGAAAACGACCCGGCGCTGCAACTCAAGATCCGCGGGCAGGGCGTGCAGATCGACGCGTCGCAGCGGGGCAAAGCGGCCTTCGGGCGTCTTGGGATAGGCCGGCGCGATCTCGGCGTTCCAGCGGGTGCACCAGGAACAGCCCGCTTGCTCGACCATCACCAGTTCCGCCGCCAGAGCGGGCAGGGCAAACAGTGCCGCCAAAAGCGCGGAGAGGATAGGGCGAAGTGCTGACATGTGGCCGTTGACCTTTGCTATTCGCTCAATATAATTTGAATGTGTGAATTTTACAAGCGACCCGACTTGGCCGCCCGACACGGGGGAGTGAATGCTTGAGATTTCCCTGTTTGGGGCCCTGATCGCCGGTTTGCTGAGCTTTTTCACGCCCTGCATCCTGCCGATGGTGCCGTTCTACCTGTCCTATATGGGCGGGCTGAGCATGGCCGAACTGCGCGGGGACGGAGCCATAGCGGCGGGGGCGCAGCGGCGGTTGCTGGCCTCGTCGGTCATGTTCGCGCTCGGGGTGATCACGGTCTTCATGCTGCTTGGCATGGGGGCAACGGCGCTGGGGCGGTTGTTCGGTCAGTACCTGCAGACGCTGTCCTATGCGGCGGCGGCCGTGCTGGTGGTGTTCGGGCTGCATTTTCTGGGGGTGATCCGGGTGCCGCTGCTCTACCGGGAGGCGCGGATGGAGAGCCAGGCCGAGGCCTCGACCGCGCTGGGCGCCTATCTCATGGGGCTGGCCTTCGGCTTCGGCTGGACGCCCTGCGTGGGGCCCGCGCTGGCCTCGATCCTGATGATCGCCTCGGGCATGGGTGAGCTCTGGCGCGGTGCGGTTTTGCTGTTTGTCTACGGCCTTGGCATGACCGCGCCTTTTGTGATCGCTGCCTTTTTCGCCAAGCCCTTCCTCGCTTGGGTCCAGCGCCACCGCGCGGTTTTTGCCTGGGTGGAAAAGGGGATGGGGGCGATGCTGATCGTTTTTGCCGTGCTCATCGCAACCGGCGGCGTGCGCCTGATTGCCGACGCGATGATCCGATGGATGCCGGGCCTGACGAGCCTGGGCTGAACAGGGAGGACTTAACCATGAAACAACTGCTTGCCGGGCTCGCCGCCCTAATCCTTGCCGCCCCGCTCTGGGCCGCCGAACTGGGCGATGATGGTCTGCACAAGACCGAGTGGATGCGCGACACCTTCAAGGACCTGCGCGAGGATCTGGACGAGGCCAATGCCGAGGGCAAAAGGCTGGTTCTGTTCTTCGAGCAGCGCGGCTGCATCTACTGCACCAAGATGCATCAGGAGGTGTTTCCGCGCCCCGAGATCGGCCAGTACATCGCCGACAACTATTTCGTGGTGCAGCTCAACCTCTATGGCGATGTCGAGGTCACCGATTTCGACGGCGAGACGCTGGCCGAAAAGGACATGGCGCGGAAGTGGGGCGTGATGTTCACGCCGACGATTCTGTTCCTGCCGGAAGAGGTGAGCGAGGGCGCGACCGCCCAACAGGCCGCCGTGGCGGTCATGCCGGGGGCCTTTGGCGGAGGCACCACGATCGACATGTTCACATGGGTTCGCGAAAAGCGCTATGCGCTTGATAACGGGGAGGATTTCCAGCGTTACCATGCCCGCCGGATTCAGGAACGCAACAACGGATCTTTCGACTGATCGGGGCTCTCCGAAAACATTTAATAATTCACAATAATGAATTTGATGTTGCGTTAAGGGCGGACTGTGCCCTACGGTATGCCAAGCCAATTTCGCCGCGCGGCAAGCGTGGCAGCCAATGGGAGGACACATGAAACTTACATCTCTGACACTGGCCGCCGCGCTGATCGGCGGTGCGGCGCAGGCCGGTGAGGTCGGCCCCGGCGAGGTTGCGTTCACCGAGGATGGCGGCATCGAGGCTTCGCTCAGCGGTGCCACGGGCGATGCCGCCAGCGGCGCGGTCATCGTGGGCGAGAAATCCAAGGGCAACTGCGTGGCCTGCCATCAGGTAACCGCACTGGCCGATGTGCCGTTTCATGGTGAGGTCGGCCCGTCGCTCGACGGCGCCGGGGACCGCTGGACCGAGGCTGAACTGCGCGGGCTGGTCAGCAACGCCAAGATGACCTTCGAGGGTACGGTCATGCCCGCCTTCTACAAGGTCGACGGCTTCACCCGCCCGGGCGACGCCTATACCGGCGACGCCCCCACGGGGCCGCTGGCACCGATCCTGACGGCTCAGGAAATCGAAGACGTGGTCGCGTTCCTCGCGACCCTGAAGGAAGAGTAAGGCCGCGCACGCGCCTTGCATGATGCAAAGGAGAAAAACGATGGAGTTCACACGTCGTGACACCCTGGGCCTGGCCCTGGGCGCAGCGGCCCTGACCGTCCTGCCGTTCCGCGCCAACGCGGCGGCCGAGGATGCGATTGCCGAGTTCACCGGCGGCGCCGACATGGCCGAAGGCGGGGTCACCCTGACCGCGCCCGAGATTGCCGAGAACGGCAACACCGTACCGATCGAGGTCAGCGCACCCGGTGCCGCCGCGATCATGGTGCTGGCGACCGGCAACCCCGAGCCGGGTGTGGCGACCTTCAACTTCGGTCCGCTGGCGGCGGTGCAGTCGGCCTCGACCCGTATCCGCCTGGCCGGCACGCAGGACGTGGTGGCCATCGCCAAGCTGGCCGACGGCTCGTTCGCCAAGGCCAGCGCCACCGTGAAAGTGACCATCGGGGGTTGCGGCGGCTAAGCCCGCCCATCCGCAGAGACAGGAGAATACGACATGGCATCTGGTGTGAAACCCCGCGTGAAGGTCCCGAAAACCGCCGCAGCGGGCGAGGCGATCACGATCAAGACCCTGATCAGCCACAAGATGGAAAGCGGTCAGCGCAAGGACAAAGAGGGCAACATCATCCCGCGCTCGATCATCAACCGCTTCACCTGCGCTTTCAACGGCGAGACGGTGATCGACGTGACGATGGAGCCCGCGATTTCGACCAACCCTTATTTCCAGTTCGACGCGACCGTGCCCGAGGCGGGCGAGTTCGTGTTCACCTGGTACGACGATGACGGCTCGGTCTACGACGAGTCGAAATCGATCTCCATCGCCTGAGCGGCGACCCCGGCAGATAATGAGCCCCGCCGCCAACCGGCATGGCGGGGCCAACCACCCAAGGGAGGATACTGGATGAATTTCAAGGCACTGACCGCGATTGTTGCAGTGGTGGCAACACCCCTGTCAGCGGTGGCCGGGCCCGACGAGGACGCTCTGGTCGTCAATGAAGAGATCGAAATGGTCACCCAGACCGCCGCCCCCGCGCATCTGTCCGATGCGCTGGACGAGATCTATTCCGGCTGGCGCTTCCGTTCGGACGAGACCCAGTCGCTGCAGATGGACGATTTCGACAACCCCGCGCTGGTCTTCGTCGATCAGGCGCAGGACGCGTGGGACACCGTCGACGGGACCGAGGGCAAATCGTGCTCAACCTGCCACGGCGCGGTTGATGAGAGCATGGCCGGTGTCCGTGCCGTCTATCCGAAATGGAGTGACGAGGCGGGCGAGGTGCGCACTCTGGTGACCCAGATCAACGATTGCCGCGTCAACCAGATGGGCGCCGAAAAATGGAAATACACCGGCGGCGACATGGCGGCGATGGAGGCTCTGATCTCGGTCCAGTCGCGCGGTCTGCCGGTCAACGTGGCCATCGACGGTCCGGCGCAGGAGACCTGGGAGAAGGGGAAAGAGATCTACTACACCCGCTACGGTCAACTGGAGCTGAGCTGCGCGAATTGTCATGAGCAGAACTATGGCAACATGATCCGCGCCGACCATCTGAGCCAGGGCCAGATCAACGGGTTTCCCACCTACCGGCTCAAGAACGCAAAGCTGAACAACGCTCATGCCCGGTTCAAGGGCTGTGTGCGCGACACCCGCGCCGAAACCTTCAGCCCCGGCAGCCCGGAGTTTGTGGCGCTGGAGCTTTACGTCGCCTCGCGCGGCAACGGCCTGTCGGTCGAGGGACCCTCGGTCCGCAACTAACCTGAATTCGCGCCCCGCGTCCTGTCCGGATGCGGGGTGTATCGCTTCAATTGAATTCAAACATGTGAATGTAACGCATGTTCAAACGGGAAAGCTGATCCAAATGATCTCGCGTCGTGACTTCCTTCAGGTTTCAATGGCGGCCTCGGCCCTTGTCGGCGCGTCCGGCTTCGGCAACTGGGCACGGCTGGCGGCGCAGCAGGCGCTGAGCCAGGACCAGTTGCTGGAGTTCGATACCTTCGGCAATATCAGCCTGATCCACATCACCGACATCCATGCCCAGTTGAAACCGATCTATTTTCGCGAGCCCGAGGTCAATCTGGGTGTCGGCGCCAACAAGGGTTTCGTGCCCCACATCACCGGCGCCGATTTCCGCAAGGCCTATGGTATCGCCGACGGCTCCCCTTCGGCCTATGCGCTGACCCATGACGATTTCGCCGCGCTGGCGCAAAGCTATGGCCGCGTTGGCGGGCTGGACCGGGTGGCCACGGTGGTGAATGCGATCCGCGCCGACCGGCCCGACGCGCTGCTGCTCGATGGCGGCGACACCTGGCACGGCTCCTACACCTGCCATCACACGGCAGGGCAGGACATGGTCAATGTGATGAACGCGCTCAAGCCGGATGCGATGACCTTCCATTGGGAATTCACGCTGGGCAGCGACCGGGTGAACGAGATTGTTGAGGGGTTACCCTTTGCTGCCCTCGGTCAGAACATCTTTGACGCCGAATGGGACGAACCGGCGGAGATGTTCAAGCCCTACAAGTTCTTCGACCGGGGCGGCGCCAAGGTCGCGGTGATCGGTCAGGCCTTTCCCTATATGCCCATCGCCAACCCCGGCTGGATGTTCCCTGAGTACTCGTTCGGCATCCGGGACGAGAACATGCAGGCCATGGTCGATGAGGTCCGCGCGGCGGGCGCCGATGCGGTCGTGGTCCTGTCCCATAACGGCTTTGACGTGGACAAGAAGATGGCGGGCAAGGTGCAGGGCATCGACGTCATCCTGTCGGGCCACACCCATGACGCGCTGCCCGAGCCGGTGCTGATCGGCCAGACCCACATCATCGCCTCCGGCTCCAACGGCAAATTCGTCAGCCGCGTCGATCTCGACGTGCGGGACGGGCAGATGATGGGGCTGAAGCATAAGCTGATCCCGATCTTTTCGGACGTGATCGCGCCCGATCCGGCCATGACCGCCCTGATCGACGAACAGCGCGCGCCCTACGCTGCCGAGCTCGCCGAGGTGATCGGCCAGACCGGCTCGCTGCTCTATCGCCGGGGTAATTTCAACGGCACCTGGGACGACCTGATCTGTGACGCGCTGATCTCGGAACGTGAGGCCGATATCGCCATGTCTCCCGGCGTGCGCTGGGGCCCGAGCCTGCGGCCCGGAGACGACATCACCCGCGAGGATATCTGGAACGTCACTTCGATGAGCTACGGTCAGGCCTATCGCACGGAAATGACCGGCGAATTCATCAAGGTGATCCTCGAGGATGTGGCCGACAACATCTTCAACCCCGATCCCTACTACCAGCAGGGCGGCGACATGGTGCGCGTCGGCGGTCTGGGCTATCGCATCGACATCACCCAGCCGCAGGGTGCGCGGATCAGCGAGATGACCCTGCTCAAGACGGGGGAGGCCATCGACCCGGCCAGGACCTACGTGGTCGCAGGCTGGGCCAGCGTCAACGAGGGCACCGAAGGCCCGATGATCTGGGATGTGGTCGAAAACCATATCCGCAAGCAGGGCACGGTGACGGTCGACCCGAACAACTCGGTCAACGTGGTGGGCGTCTGAGCGCCCGCCGTCAAAAAATTTTGTGCTTACACATTCGCGCGGACGAATGTCTTGATGCTCAAGGAGGCTAGTTCAAAAATGAGTGAAAGCTCCCCGAAAAACGCCCCGTCGCGCCGCCAGTTCCTGACCGGGGCGGCGGCAGCCGGGGCAGGGGCCGTTGCCGCCGGGGCGGCAGGGGCCACAGGTCCCGATCCGCTGATCACCGAGGTGCAGGACTGGGCCCGGGCCACCGGTGACGGCGTGGATGCCACGCCCTACGGCCTGCCGATCCAGTACGAATCGGACGTGGTGCGCCGCAACGTGGAATGGCTGACCGCCGACACGATCAGCTCGATCAACTTCACCCCGATCCATGCGCTGGATGGCACCATCACCCCGCAGGGCTGCGCGTTCGAGCGGCACCACTCGGGCGCCATCGAGCTGCGCAAGCAGGATTACCGGCTGATGATCAACGGTCTGGTCGATCAGCCGCTGATCTTCACCTACGAGGATCTGGAACGCTTCCCGCGTGAAAACCGCATCTATTTCTGCGAATGCGCCGCCAATACCGGCATGGAATGGGCCGGATCGCAGCTCAACGGCGCGCAGTTCACCCATGGCATGATCCACAACATGGAATATTCCGGCGTGCCCCTGCGCACCCTGCTGGAAGAGGCCGGAGTTCAGGCGCAGGGCAAATGGGTCTATGTCGAGGGCGCCGATGCCAGCTCGAACGGCCGCTCGATCCCGCTGGAAAAGGCAATGGACGACGTGCTGGTCGCCTTCAAGGCCAACGGCGAGGCGCTGCGCAAGGAACACGGCTATCCCGTCCGCCTCGTCGTGCCCGGATGGGAGGGCAACATGTGGGTCAAATGGCTGCGCCGGGTCGAGGTGATGGAAGGCCCGGTGGAGAGCCGCGAGGAGACCTCGAAATACACCGACACGCTGGCCGACGGCACTAGCCGCAAATGGACCTGGGTGATGGACGCCAAATCGGTGGTCACGTCACCCAGCCCGCAGGCGCCGATCACCCACGGGCCCGGCCCGCTGGTCATCACCGGTCTGGCCTGGTCGGGGCGCGGCGCCATCACCGGCGTCGATGTCTCGGTCGATGGCGGCAAGAACTGGATGCCCGCGCGGCTGGCCGCCCCCGGCACCGACAAGGCGCTGACCCGGTTCTATCTGGACTACGACTGGGATGGCTCGGAAATGCTGCTGCAAAGCCGCGCCCGCGATGGCTCGGGCTATGTCCAGCCCAGCAAGGCGCAACTGCGCGAGGTGCGGGGCGAGAACTCGATCTATCACAACAACTGCATCCAGACCTGGTGGGTCAAGGCAAACGGAGAGGCCGAGAATGTCGAAGTGTCCTGAATTTCTGACCGCCGCCGCGCTGGCCTCGGCCCTGATCGCGGGGCCCGCGCTGGCCAATGGGTTTGGCCTGGGCCGCCCCGCGCTGACCGAAGAGATCGCCGCATGGGATCTGGACGTCTCACCCGACGGCACCGGCCTGCCAGCGGGCTCGGGTTCGGTCGAGGATGGCGAGATGCTCTTTGCCGAGGCCTGCGCCATCTGCCACGGCGATTTCGCCGAGGGCGTGGACAACTGGCCCAAACTTGCCGGGGGCGAGGGGACGCTGGCGGACAAGGACCCGCTCAAGACCGTGGGCTCCTATTGGCCGTATCTCTCGACCGCTTGGGATTACGTCCACCGCTCGATGCCCTTTGGCGACGCCCAGACCCTCAGCGCCGACGACACCTACGCCATCGTCGCCTACATCCTCTATTCCAATGATCTGGTCGAGGATGACTTCGTGCTCTCGAACGAGAACTTCCTCTCGGTCGAGATGCCCAACGCGGATGGCTTCATCCTCGATGACCGCGAACAGACCGAGGCGCATTTCTGGACCGATACCCCCTGCATGGAAAACTGCAAGGACAGCGTCGAGATCACCATGCGCGCGATGGTTCTGGACGTGACCCCGGACGAGGGCAACGCAGCCGCCGAGCCCGCCCCGGTGCAGGACGTCAAGGCCGAGCCCGCGCCCGAGCCCGAGCAAACCGCCGCGCTGGACCCGGAACTGGTGGCCAAGGGCGAAAAGACCTTCAAGAAATGCAAGGCCTGCCATCAGGTCGGCGACGGCGCCAAGAACAAGACCGGCCCGACGCTCAACGGCATCGTCGGGGCCGCCGCCGGTCAGGTACACGGGTTCAAATATTCCAAGGTCATGAAAGCCGCTGCCGAGGACGGGCTGATCTGGGACGAAACCGAGCTGACTGCCTTTCTCGCCAAGCCCAAAGGCTACATGAAGGGCACGCGGATGTCCTTTGCCGGGCTCAAGAAGGATGCAGATATCGAGGCGGTCATCGCCTATCTGAAATCATTCTCCGAATAACGCCACGGCCTTGGGGCGCCACCCGCGCGCCCCGGGGCGTGACCTGCCCTCGGTCCGATCCCGGACGGCAGGACATGAACTCCCCGCTTCTTCTTGCTGAAAATACGCAAACCGCGCCCTGTGCCACGGGCGCGGGTGCCTGCCGTTGCGCACCAAACCGACCACCCGGCCCGCAACGCCCGTCACAGAACGGTGCGCGCCCCCTTGCAGCCCCCCCGGGCCGACACTAAGACTCATGTAACCCCTCATCGGGTATGGTCCCGATCCATCTGAAACGAGCAGGCAGGTCCCCGTATGTACGATCCAGTTGATACCTACATGAATACCCTCGTCCCCATGGTCGTCGAACAGACCAGCCGGGGTGAGCGCGCCTATGATATCTTCTCGCGCCTGCTGAAGGAGCGGATCATTTTCATCAACGGCCCGATCCATGACGGGATGAGCCATCTGGTAGTGGCCCAGCTGCTGCATCTCGAGGCCGAGAATCCCAACAAGGAAATCTCGATCTACATCAACTCGCCCGGCGGCGTGGTGACCAGCGGCCTGTCGATCTACGACACAATGCAGTACATCAAGCCGAAATGTTCGACGCTGGTGATCGGTCAGGCGGCCTCGATGGGCTCCGTTCTGCTGGCCGGCGGTGAGGCTGGCATGCGCTTCTCGCTGCCCAACAGCCGCATCATGGTGCACCAGCCCTCGGGCGGCTATCAGGGTCAGGCCAGCGACATCATGATCCACGCGGCCGAGACGCAAAAGCTCAAGGACCGGCTCTATGACATTTACGTCAGGCACACCGGGCAGACGAAAAAGAGCGTTGAAAAGGCGCTCGACCGTGACAATTTCATGAGCCCGGACGAGGCCAAGGAATGGGGTCACATCGACGAGATCGTCGAAAACCGGATCAAGGTGGGCGGCGAGGACGACGCCTGAACCGGACAACACGGCCTGTCCCGGCCGGTTCAGCCGGGACATGTTTTGGATTGTAGCGGCCGGAGTGCTGGCCTAAGCTGCGTGAACAGGCGGCAGAGCGCGGTCCCGATGCGGGGGTCGCAGAGACGGAGCCCGAAAGGTAGACCATGGCGACGAATTCAGGCGGTGACAGCAAAAACACGCTCTACTGCAGTTTCTGCGGCAAAAGCCAGCACGAGGTGCGCAAGCTGATCGCGGGCCCGACCGTGTTCATCTGCGACGAGTGCGTCGAGCTGTGCATGGACATCATCCGCGAGGAGACCAAGGCCAGCGGCCTGAAATCCGCCGACGGTGTACCCACGCCCAAGGATATCTGCGAGGTGCTGGACGATTACGTGATCGGTCAGGCAACCGCCAAGCGGGTGCTCTCGGTCGCGGTCCACAACCACTACAAACGCCTGAACCACGCGCAAAAGGCCGGCGGCGATATCGAACTGGCCAAGTCCAACATCCTGCTGATCGGCCCCACCGGCTGCGGCAAGACCCTGCTGGCGCAGACACTGGCGCGGATTCTCGATGTGCCGTTCACCATGGCCGACGCCACCACGCTGACCGAGGCCGGTTACGTGGGCGAGGATGTGGAAAACATCATCCTCAAGCTGCTGCAGGCCAGCGAATACAATGTCGAACGCGCGCAGCGCGGCATCGTCTATATCGACGAGGTCGACAAGATCACCCGCAAATCGGAAAACCCCTCGATCACCCGCGATGTCTCGGGCGAGGGGGTGCAGCAGGCGCTGCTGAAACTGATGGAGGGCACCGTGGCCTCCGTGCCGCCGCAGGGCGGGCGCAAGCATCCGCAGCAGGAATTCCTGCAGGTCGACACCACCAACATCCTGTTCATCTGCGGCGGCGCCTTTGCCGGTCTTGACAAGATCATCGCGCAGCGCGGCAAGGGCTCGGCCATGGGCTTTGGCGCCGACGTGCGTGACAATGACGAACGCGGCGTGGGCGAGATATTCAAGGAGCTTGAGCCCGAGGATCTGCTGAAATTCGGCCTGATCCCGGAATTCGTCGGCCGCCTGCCGGTCCTGGCAACGCTTGAAGATCTGGACGAGGACGCGCTGGTCACCATCCTGACCAAACCCAAGAACGCATTGGTCAAGCAGTACCAACGCCTGTTCGAACTGGAAGACGCGGAACTGGACTTTACCGACGACGCGCTCAAGGCCATCGCCCGCCGCGCCATCGAGCGCAAGACCGGCGCGCGCGGGTTGCGCTCGATCCTCGAGGACATCCTGCTCGACACCATGTTCGAACTGCCCGGCATGAAGAACGTGACCAAAGTGGTGGTGAACGAAGAGGCCGTCGTCTCGGACTCCCAACCGCTGATCATCTATGCCGATGCGGACAAGGAATCGGCCTCGGCCGGGTGATTTTCCATCGCTATGGAATCGGACGGCGCGGACCTCACTGCGCCGTTTTCCGTTTGGGCAAGCCGTCCGCCCCGGAGCCATCCATCCAGCGCACGCCCCCATCTTCCTCTTGCCAAAAATATCCCGGAGCCCGAGGCAGAGCCTCGCAAAAACCTCAGCCAGCTAACCAGAACCACCATTCCACGAGAGTAAGATGACCATCAAACGCATCTCATCCGGCGGGGCCTTCGAAACCAAGGTCGGCTATTGTCGCGCTGTGGTGGCCGGAGGCTTTGTCCATGTGGCCGGCACCGTCGGTGAAGGCGAGAACGCGGTCGAGCAATGCCGGTCCGCCCTGACGATCATAGAAACGGCGCTGGCCGAGGCGGGCGCATCCTTCGCGGATGTCGTGCGCGTCACCTACATGCTGCCCGACCGGCACGAGTTCGAACCCTGCTGGCCAATCCTCGCCGAAACCTTCGGCGCCAATCCGCCCGCTGCCACCATGATTGAATGCGGTCTGATCGACCCGAAATACCGCATCGAGATCGAGGTGACGGCCTATCTGCCGGGGGCAACCGCTCAGTAACCCTGACGCCAGCTCTCCCGCGCCTTTTCCTCGGCGATCTCGCGCCGCCGCCGATCCATCAACTTCTGTATATCGCTTTTGGGTTTTGGAGCCTCAAAGCCGAACATGCCGGCGATGGTGTCGACCCCTTTATCCCAGAGGCTCGGTTCTTCCTTTGGTTTCAATGAGATGGTGCGGTGTTGCGGCTTGTCTTCACCGCCTCTGAGCAGCGTGACCATATGCGATTGCACCTCGGTAAGTGACATGGCTACGACAATCGTGGCGGCGACGGAAAGGCAAAAAACGATAACTTTCATACTCGGGTCTTTGAACGACTTTTCCTCAGTTGCGCGATCCGTATCCCACAGCGACATGCATCCTCGCGCAGGAGGCCCGCATCCCGATCCGGTATTCGATGTTCTGAATGTAACCCTAATGGATCAACCGCCGCCGGGCGATCCCTTTCGACCAAACACAGCGTTTATTCATAGCTGGCAATCGCGCAGGCGTCGCGCGCGGCATCCGGTCTCTGGACCTCGGGGCGCAGATGGTCCATATCTGCGGATAACGAAATGCCGGAGGCTGTCGATGGGAATCCTGAACACTCTATTGCGCGCCGTGACCTGGTGGAGCGGGTCAACCCTGAACACCCAGCTCTACACCGCGCGCAAGGGCATCAAGGTCGGCGAGGACGAGCAGGGCAACGTGTTCTACCGCAACGCCGATGACAGCCAGCGCTGGGTCATGTTCAACGGCGAGGTCGAGGCCAGCCGCATCGACCCCAACTGGCATGGCTGGCTGCACCGCACTTGGGATGAACCACCGACCGACAAACCGCTCCCGCACAAGCAGTGGGAAAAGCCGCATCAGGAGAATCTGACCGGCACCGCACTGGCCTATGCGCCCGCAGGCTCGATCCGCCGGCCCGACCCGGTCGAGCGCAGCGATTACGAGGCCTGGAGCCCTGAGTAAGAGCCCCGAATAAGCGAGGCAACCCGATGTCTACCCATACCACGACCGAAGTTCTGGTCGGCGGCGCCGTACTGGCCTTTGCCGTCGCCTTTGGCGTCTATGCCAGCCAGTCCACCGGCCTGTCGCAGACCGGCACCGGCTATCAGCTCGGCGCATCCTTCCGGTCCCTCGAGGGGGTGACCGTCGGCACCGACGTCCGGCTGGCCGGGGTCAAGATCGGCACCGTCACCGGCGTCACCCTGAACCCGGAAAGCTACCGCGCGGACACGACCTTTTCCGTGGCCGACGGCATTCAGATCCCCGATGACAGCGCCGTGGTGATCTCGTCCGAGGGGCTGCTGGGCGGCAATTTCGTCGAAGTGATGCCGGGCGGCTCGCCCTTCTTCTTCGAAGCGGGCGACGAGGTCGAGGACACGCAAGGTGCGGTCAGCCTGATCTCGCTGCTGGTCAAATTCGTGGCCGGCGACGGGAGCAGCAGCGAGTGATCCGGGCCCTGTCATTGATCCTTGCCCTGACGGGCAGTGCCGCAATGGCGCAGGACACGGTGGACTCCGCTCCGGGCGCGATCCTGCGCGGGCTCGACAAGGTGAACGGGCAGACCGTCGATGTCGAGTTGCGCAGCGGCGATACGGCTTCGGTCTTTGGTCTGGATGTGGCGTTGGGCGATTGCCGCTATCCCGCTGACAACCCCACCGGTGACGCCTTTGCCTATCTCACCATCTGGGAACAGGGCCAGTCGCAGCAGCTGTTCGATGGCTGGATGATCGCCACGTCCCCGGCGCTCAACGCGCTGGATCACGCCCGTTACGATGTCTGGGTGATCCGCTGTATGACCCCCTGAGGGGTCTGGCTGAGCGACGCGGCGAAATCGGCGCCCTGCGCGATGGCCTCGGCCAGTTGCGCCTGATACCGCTCCCGCGGGATCTCGATCGCCCCCATCGAGGCCAGATGCGCGGTCAGGAACTGCGTATCGAACAGCCGGAACCCGGTCTGTTGCAGCCGGTCAACCAGATAGGCAAGTGCAATCTTCGAGGCATCGGCGCGGCGCGAGAACATGCTCTCGCCGAAAAACGCCGCACCCAGCACCACGCCATAGACCCCGCCGACCAACTCTTCGCCCTCCCAGACCTCCAGTGAATGGGCATCGCCACGCTGATGCAACGTCTTGTAAAGACGGCGAAGTTCGTCGTTGATCCAGGTCTCGGACCGGTCGGCGCAACCGTCCACCACGCCAAGGAAATCGCGGTCGATGGTGATGGTATAGCCGCCTCGGCGGATGCGGCGCGCCAGCGTGCGCGAGATGTGAAAGCCGTCCAGCGGGAAGACGCCGCGAAATTTCGGATCGACCCAGAACAGATCCGGGTCGTCCCGGTTCTCGGCCATCGGGAAGATGCCGATGGAATAGCCGTGCAACAGCAGATCCGGGGACAGGCTCATGACACCAAACCAGGGGCCGGGCACAAGGCCCGGCCAGTTTTCTTACTCGGCCATGTTCTCCGCAAGCCAGCGCTCCAGCCAGTGGATGTTGTAGTCGCCACTGTGGATGTCGGGCTCTTGCAGAAGGGCGTGAAACAGGGGCACGGTGGTGTCGATCCCGTCCACGATCAACTCACCCAGCGCACGGTTCAGACGCGCCAGCGCCTCGGACCGGTCGCGGCCCTGCACGATCAGCTTGCCGATGAGCGAATCGTAATAGGGCGGGATCGAGTAGCCATTGTAGAGCGCCGAATCCATCCGCACGCCCAGACCGCCGGGCGCGTGATAGGCCGAGATCTTGCCCGGGCAGGGGGCAAAGTTCGGCAGCCGCTCGGCATTGATCCGCACCTCGATGGCGTGGCCATTGATCCGCAGGTCGTCCTGACCGAACGACATCGACTCACCGGCGGCGACCAGGATCTGCTCGCGCACCAGATCGACGCCAAAGATGCCTTCGGTCACCGGGTGTTCCACCTGCAGGCGGGTGTTCATCTCGATGAAATAGAACTCACCGTTTTCATAGAGGAACTCGATGGTGCCCGCGCCGATATAGTTGATCTTGGCCACCGCGTCGGCGCAGACCTTGCCGATCTGGGCGCGCTCTTCGGGGCTGATGCAGGGGCCGGGCGCTTCTTCGAACACCTTCTGGTGGCGGCGCTGCAACGAGCAGTCGCGCTCACCCAGATGCACGGCGCCGCCCTTGCCGTCGCCAAAGACCTGAATCTCGATATGGCGGGGCGTGGTCAGGTATTTCTCGATATAGACCTCGTCATTGCCAAAGGCGGCCTTGCCCTCGGCCCGCGCGGTCATGAAGGCGCTTTCCATCTCGCCGGCGTTCTGGGCGACTTTCATGCCGCGCCCGCCGCCACCGGCGGTGGCCTTGATGATGACGGGATAGCCGATCTCGTCCCCGATCTTCCTGGCCGCCGCCAGATCCGGCACGCCGCCGTCCGAGCCCGGAACGCAAGGCACACCCAGTTCCTTCATCGTGTCCTTGGCAGTGATCTTGTCGCCCATGATGCGGATATGCTCGGCGGTGGGGCCGATGAAGGTGATGCCGTGATCTTCGACGATCTGCACGAAATCGGCGTTCTCGGACAGAAAGCCATAGCCGGGATGGATCGCCTGCGCGCCGGTGATCTCGCAGGCCGAGATGATGGCGGGCACCGACAGATAGCTCTGCGGGCTGGGGGCCGGGCCGATGCACACCGATTCGTCGGCCATGCGCACATGCATCGCGTCGCTGTCGGCGGTCGAATGCACGGCGACCGTGGCAATCCCCATCTCGCGCGCGGCGCGGATCACGCGCAGGGCGATCTCGCCTCGGTTGGCAATCAGGATCTTGTCGAACATGCGCCGATCCTTACTCGATGATGACCAGAGGGGTGCCGAACTCGACCGCGTCGCCGTCGCCCACGAGGACGCGCTTGACGGTGCCCGACTTGGGCGCGTGGATGTGGTTCATGGTCTTCATCGCCTCGACGATCAGCAGCGTGTCGCCCTCGGACACATTGGCGCCGACGGTGATGAACGCGGGGGCGCCCGGTTCGGGCTGCATGTAGACGGTACCCACCATGGGCGAGGTCACGGCGCCGGGGTGGCTGGCCGGATCTTCGGCCGGTGCGGCAGCGGGCGCCTCGGCGGGTGCGGCTGCGGGGGCTGCGGCCGGTGCTGCCACCGGGGCGGCGGCAGGAACCGCCACCTGTACCGGAGCGGCCACGGGCGCGGCGCGGCTGACGCGCACGTTCAGGCTGTCGTCGTCGCCATATTCGCGTTTCACCTGCAGCTCGGTCAGATCGTTCTCGCGCAGCAATTCGGCCAGAGCCTTGATGAACGCCACATCCGCTTCGTGTTTGCTGTCTGTCATGAGTGTCCTCGACGGTTCCCCTTTGGCCCGTCTGTCGCTGCGGGCTTTGGTAAATTACGCGGCGTTATACGCCAAGCGACCGGCCATGAAAAGCGCAGTCTCGCGTCGCCATATGGGGAAGGGCGCAGCCGATTACGAGGCCTCGGGCCTCAAAGCGGCATGCCCGAGAGCTTGGCCACCAGTTCCGGCAGTTTCCGCGCTCCGAACTTTTCCAGCAGCCGGGCGCGGTGCGCCTCGATGGTGCGATAGCTGAGGCCAAGCTCGGCACCGATCTCCTTGGCCGAGAAGCCGCGGCAGGACAGAATGGCCACGTCGCGTTCGCGCGGGGTCAGCTCGACCAGCGGGCGTTCCTCGGAGATGTCGGAAAAGCTCCAGATGCCATGGCGGAACGGATCGTCCGGGGTCAGCGAGCGCCCCCGTGCCCGGCACCAGAACAAATCGCCATTGCGCCTCCGCATGACCCGCTCGTCGGTGTAATACCCGGTCTCGCGCATGGCTTGCAGGCCGCGCGCGCCGATCCGTTCCCAATCGGCAACCGAGGGGTAGAGTTGCAACAGCGGCATGTTGCGATACTCTTCCTCCTCACCGCCGAACGTGCGCGCGAACTGCAGGTTGCAGCGCCGGATGATCCGGTTTTCAAGCTCGACAAGGCCGATGGGCGCGTATTCGAAGGCGGGATCGCTCATGCCCTCATGGTGCCGGGTATTTCTACGGAATTGAAGGGGGCTGTACCGGGAACATAGGGTTTCGCGGGCGGGTTGGGGCAACTGCGCGCCTGATGAGGGGGAGAGGCAATGAATATCGGTCTGTGGCTGGCCCGGCAGGCGCAATTGAACGGCGGCTCTCCGGCCCTGTTTCTGGGCCGCGAATTGGTGGCCGATTATGCCGCGTTTCATGGCCACGCCGCGCGGGTGGCGGGCTGGCTGATCGCGCAAGGTGTGAAGCCGGGCGACCGGGTGGCGATCTTCATGAAGAACTGCCCGGACTACCTGATTACCAAATACGCGATCTGGTATGCCGGGGCCGCAGCGGTTCCGATCAATGCCAAGCTGCACGGGCGCGAGGTGGCCTTTATTCTCGGCAATTCCGGCACCCGCATCACGTTCACCTCTCCGGGCCTGACGGCGGCGCTGCATGACGCCGGAGTGCAAGGGCAGGTGGTCGACATCACCGGTGCCGATTATGCGGCTGCCTTGGCGCATGACCCGGTTGCGGCACCCGTTCAGCGCGATCCCGGCGACTTGGCCTGGCTCTTCTACACCTCCGGTACGACCGGCAAACCCAAGGGCGTGATGATCACCCACCGGATGCTGATGGGCGTGTCACTGGCCTATGGCACGGATGTGGACCGGGTCTCACCCGAGGATACGATCCTCTACGCCGCACCGATGAGCCATGGGGCAGGGCTCTACAACATGGTCCATGTGCTGGCCGGCGCGCGCCATGTCTGCCCGGTCTCCGGCGGGTTCGACGAGGCCGAAATCTTCGCCCTCGCCCGCCGTTTCGGTAGGGTGCAGATGTTCGCCGCCCCGACCATGGTGAAGCGAATGACCGATGTGGCCAGGGCGACCGGCGAAACCGGCGAGGGGCTGCGCACCGTCGTCTATGCAGGCGGGCCGATGTACCTGGCCGATATCATCGAAGCGGTCGATCATTTTGGGTCAGTCTTCGTGCAGATCTACGGGCAGGGCGAATGCCCGATGGGGATCACCGCACTCTCGCGCCACGATGTGACGGACCGGACCCATTCCCGCTGGAAAGAACGGCTGGCCAGCGTCGGCCGCGCGCAGTCCCCTGTCGAGCTGCGCATCGGCGACGCGGACGGCAAACCTCTGCCCGAGGGCAGCCATGGCGAGATCATGGTACGCGGCGACGTGGTAATGCCCGGCTACTGGCAGAACCCCGAGGCCACTGCCAAAACCCTGAAGGACGGCTGGCTGATGACGGGCGATGTCGGTTTCATGGATGCCGACGGCTACGTGACCCTGCAGGACCGGTCCAAGGACCTGATCATCACCGGCGGCTCGAACGTCTATCCGCGCGAGGTCGAAGAGGTGCTACTGACACATCCCAACATTTCCGAGGCCTCCGTCGTCGGGCGCCCGCATCCGGAGTGGGGAGAGGAGGTCGTGGCCTTCATCGTTGGTGACGCGACGCCGGACGAACTGGACCAGCTCTGCATCGTAAACATCGCTCGGTTCAAAAGGCCCAAAGACTATGTCCGCTTGGACGAACTGCCCAAGAACAACTACGGCAAGGTCTTAAAGACCGAACTGCGCCGGATGCTGGGGCAGGGGCGGTGACACGCAAGCCGTCCATCGGCATGATCCCGTGCGCATTACTGCTATGAGATTGCGTTTTCGGCCCGGGTCCGGTAGGCCGAACACACTCTTTTGCTGTCGGGTAATCAGGGCACTCTTTTGATAAGATGACGCAGGACAACACATTTTTCCGAGGCAACGAAGACAAGATATTCTGGCAGAGCGCGGTCGTGGACCGCACCGCCCATGATATCGAAGAACTGTGGATTCCCAGGTTCAGGATCGACTCTGATACCCGGATTGCCACGTTCGGCACCGGGTTCTCGCAACATCTGGGACTGGCGCTCAGGGCGCGCGGTTTCAACTGGATCGATGCGGAACCGGCGCCTGCCGCGCTGAGCGATGCGTTCTGCCGCCGGTTCGGGTATCGCACGCAGTCCTGCCGGTTGGGCACGTTCAACACGATCTCGATGTTCAATCAATGGCTAAGCTGGGCCGATGGTAGCACCCGGCCCCCGGCCGAGATGTGGGAACACCAGGGGCGTTTCTATGACCCCTACCGCCCGTTGATCGAACCGGATGGCTTTGCCAGCCAAGAGGAGGGATTGCAGTCCCGGGCCGCCACTCTGCAGGCGTTTTCCGAGGTGATCACGACCGCCGAGGTGCTCATGCTGACGGTGTCCAGTATCGAGGCCTGGATATCGGGCCGGTACGGGTGGGAAGTTCCGCTCTATCCCGATGTCTTGCCGGGGTTTGGCAATGCTGCTGACTGCAATCTCAGGGCTTTTCACTTCGAGGGCTGCCGACGGCACATGGCTGATGTCACCGACAGGCTGCGCCAAATCAATCCGGGACTTCGGGTATTGCTGGCTCTGTCGCCCGAGCCGCTGCCCGTGACCGCGCGCCGGCGGAATGTGCTGACGGCAAACACCTATTCCAAGGCGGTTCTGCGGGCGGTGGCCAGCCAGATGGTGGAGAAGCGCGGTTTTGTCGATTACGTGCCGCTCTATGAACTGGTGAATCACCCGGGCGCGCGCGGCACTTTCTTCGAGCCCGATCTGCGCCGGGTCAGCCCGAGCGGGATGGAAATGGCGATAAACTACTTCTTCCGGGCGCTGCATCACGCCTACGGGGTCGACGTCGGCCCGCCAAGCCCGGTCTCGCACCGGGTTGCCTTTCAGGATCAGGAAGACACCCGGCGGGTTCTGGAGGCATGGCCATGAAAATCTGCATCATCGGGGATCACAGCGTGACCACGCTGTCCGGCGGGCGCGAGCTTGCCAAGCTGCCGAAGGATCGGGAATTCACCTTTCACGCGGTTCCCGACTGGTACGACCAACAGGCCGGGCTGTTCCGGCTGATCGCGACCGAAGAGGGGCTGGGCGGGCTGCCGCCGCTGGAAGGCGGGTATGGGCGGGTGCTCGATACCGAAGGCCACGACGTGTTCGTGATTTCCGGGGGAATGCCGACGCTGGCGGATTATGCCGAGGTCCTGGCCATGTCCGCATCGGAACAGTTCCGGCGGGCCGGATGTGACGATTTGTGGGAACATGCGGCGGCGCGTCACGTGTTGACGCAACTGCGGGCCCTGACAGAGGCGCCGGTGCTGGTGCAGAGCGGGTGCATGCCCGGGGCGCCGGATGACGTGGAACCGCAGCCTTTCGAGGCGGCGCAGGGGATCATTCAGGACCAGCTCGACGAATGGGGGGCCCTCTACGTGCCGATGGCGCCGGATCTGCTGGACGCAAGTGGGTTTACCCGCCCGGAATTCCTGCTGTCGACCCAGCCGCCCCGCCTCATCCCCAAGGGCGCGGCCATCGCGCTGGGGCATCTCGCCGAGGTGCTGGATCAGGCGCTGGTGCGCGACTGAGCCCGGGGCGCTCCCGACCGTTGAGACCCAGAAAAAAAGAGCCGGCCCAAGACACGGACCGGCCCTGCAGGTGGTCCGCACGGCAATCCGGCCGTGCGACGGGGAGTGTACTCAGATGGCCAGATATTCGGCCCGCAATTCCTCGTTCTCCAGCACTTCCGCAGCGGTGCCGTCGAACACGATGCCACCGGTGTCCAGGATGACCGCGCGATCAGCCAGTTCCAGCGCACGCACCGCGTTCTGTTCCACGATGATGGTGGTCATGCCCTGCTCCTTGATGTGGATGAGGGTCTTTTCGATCTCGTCCACGATCACCGGCGCCAGCCCCTCGTAAGGCTCATCCAGCAGTAGCACCTTGATGTCCCGCGCCAGCGCCCGGGCGATGGCCAGCATCTGCTGCTCGCCGCCGGACAGCGTCACACCCTCCTGCTTGCGCCGCTCGCCCAGCCGGGGAAACAGGTCATAGAGCCGCTCAAGCGACCAGCCGACGGGCGGTGCGATCTGGGCCAGTTGCAGGTTCTCCTCGACCGTCAGGCCCGGAATGATGCGGCGGTCCTCGGGCACCAGCCCCAGACCGGCGGTGGCGGCCTCGTGGCTGGCCATCTTGTGCAGCGGCTGGTGGTCCAGCCAGATCTCGCCATGGCGCACCTCGGGATCGCCCAGCCGCGCGATCGAGCGCAGGGTCGAGGTCTTGCCCGCCCCGTTGCGGCCCAGCAGCGCCAGGATCTCGCCCTCGTGCACGTTAAAGCCGATGCCCTGCACGATATAGCTTTCGCCGTAATAGGAATGCATGTCCCACACTGACAGAAAGGCAGGGGCAGTGGTGGCCACATTGGCGTTCTTGGAAAAGTCCGGTTTGACGTTCATCTGGTCTCCTCCTTATGCGCTTTCGCCCAGATAGGCCTCGCGGACCTTCGGGTTGCCGCGGATGTTCTGCGGGTCGTCCTCGACCAGCGGCGTGCCTTGCGCCAGCACGGTGATCCGGTCGGCCAGGCTGAACACCACATGCATGTCGTGTTCGATGATCGTGATGGTGATGTCCCGCTCTTCGTTGATCTGTTTGAGCAGGTCGATGGTGTTGTTGGTATCGGCCCGCGCCATGCCCGCTGTCGGTTCATCCAGCAACAGCAACCGAGGCTGCTGGCTGAGGCACATGCCGATCTCAAGCCGCCGCTTGTCGCCGCGTGACAGGGCGGCGGCGTGCATGTGGCGCTTGTCGGCCATGTTCATCTCTTCCAGCATCTGCTCGGCCTGCTCGACGATGCCCTTCTCATTCGAAACCGTCTCATAGGCATGCATGCGGAACGCCCCGTCGCGCTTGGCGAAGATCGGGATCAGCATGTTCTCCATCACCGTCAGATCGCCGAAAATTTCGGGCGTCTGGAACACGCGGGATATGCCCATCTGGTTGATTTCGAACGGCGCCCGGCCCAGCACCGACTGCCCGTCGAACATGACCGAGCCGCTGTCCGGGATCAGCTTGCCCACCAGACAGTTGAGCAGGGTGGACTTGCCCGCCCCATTGGGGCCGATGATGGCGTGGACGGTGTTTTCCTTGACGCTGAGGTTGACGTCGCTCAGCGCTTGCAGACCACCGAACCGCTTGCCCACGTCCTTGACTTCGAGAATACCCATCGGTCGCCCTCCTTATTCCGCAGGCTCGGTTTTGCCGGCGGTCTTGTCGTCAGCGCCGGACCGCTTGCCGCGCGCCCAGTTCAGCAGCCGCTGACCGCCTTCGACCAGACCGCCGGGTAGGAAGATCACCACCAGCATGAACAGGATGCCCAGCGTCAGATGCCAGCCCTTGCCGATGAAGGGATGCACGATAAAGACCATCGCGTCCTCCATTCCGTCGGGCAGGAAGCTGAACCAGCCATGCAGGACGTTGTCGTTGATCTTCGAAAAGATGTTCTCGAAATACTTGATGAAGCCCGCGCCCAGAACCGGACCGATCAGGGTGCCGGTGCCGCCCAGGATGGTCATCAGCACCACTTCTCCGCTTGCCGTCCACTGCATCCGTTCGGCCCCCGCCAGCGGGTCCATCGCCGCCATCAGGCCACCGGCCAGGCCGGCATACATGCCCGAGATTACAAAGGCCGCCAGCGTATAGGGCTTCGAGTTCAGCCCGGTATAGTTCATCCGCTGCTGGTTCGATTTCACCGCCCGCAGCATCATGCCGAAGGGCGAGCGAAAGATGCGGATCGCCAGATAGAACACCGCCATCATGATCACCGCGCACAGGTAGTAGCCTGCGTTGAAGTCGAAACTCCATGCGCCCACTTCCAGAGTATAGGTCGACCGCATGGGCAACCCGAACAAGTGCGGCAGGTCCGGGGAATTGGCGCCTTGCAGAATTTGCGGGTCATCCGCATAAACCTGCAGGCCGGTTTCCCCGTTGGTCAGGTTGAACTTGGGGTTCGACAGCACCGAATAGGCCAGCGCAAAGCTCATCTGCGCGAAGGCCAGAGTGAGGATCGAGAAGTAGATTCCCGACCGGCGCAGACTGACATATCCGATCAGCAGCGAGAACAGCCCGGCCACGACGACACTGAGCGCTATGGCCGGAATGACGTTGTAGCTGAGCAGCTTGAACATCCATACCGCCGAGTAGGACCCCACGCCCAGAAAGGCTGCGTGGCCGAAGGACAGGTAGCCGGTCAGGCCGAACAGGATGTTGAACCCGATGGCGAAGATGCCGAAGATCACGAACCGTTGCATCAGGTCCGGATATCCGGCGTTGAACTGCGCCATGGCGCTGCCCGCCGGGAACGGGTTAAGGATGAAGGGTGCCAGCAACGTCAGGATGGCGACGATGATCAGCAGGCTGGTATCTTTCTTGTTCAATCCCAACATGGGTTATTCCTCCATCACGCCTTTGCGGCCCATCAGACCCCGCGGGCGGGTCAGAAGAACGATGATGGCGACAAGGTAAATGATGATCTGGTTGATGCCGGGGATCGTGGTCGTGGCCCAGGTGGTCGAGGCAAAGCTCTCCAGAATGCCCAGCAGGAACCCGGCCAGAACCGCTCCGGGCAACGAGCCCATGCCGCCGACGACAACCACCACGAAGCTGAGAACCAGGAAATCCATGCCCATGTGATAGTTCGGCGGGTTGAGCGGCCCGTACATCACGCCGGCAAGGCCCGCCACGGCGGCGGCGATGCCGAACATGATGGTAAAGCGGCGGTCGATATTGATGCCCAGCAGGCCCACGGTCTCGCGATCCGCCATCCCGGCGCGCACCACCATGCCGAAGGTGGTGAATTGCAGGAAGGCGAAGATGCCTCCGATGATAACGGCGGAGAAGGCGAAATAGACCAGCCGCCAGATCGGGTAGATGATCGCGTTCGGGTCGAACCCGAACATGACACCGATATCCAGCGACCCGCGCAGCGCCTCGGGCGGCGGCGTCTGGATCGGGTTGGCGCCGAAGAAATACTTGATGACCTCTTGCAGCACGATGGCCAGGCCAAAGGTCACGAGGATCTGGTCGGCATGCGGCCGCTTGTAGAAATGCTTGATCAGCCCGCGCTCCATCACGTAGCCCACGGCCAGCATGATCGGGATCGCGAACAGCACCGCCAGCGGCACCGACCAGTCGATGATGGCCGCCCCCGCCTCGGGTCCGAACCAGCTTTCGACATAAGGCGTCTTCACCTTCAGCGGGTTGCCCAGAAAGTCGGTCTGGGTCTCGTCGACGGTCTCATAGCTCAGGTTCAGGATGCGTTGCAGCGTAACGGCGCAGAAGGCACCGATCATGAACAGCGCACCATGGGCAAAGTTCACGACACCGAGCGTGCCGAAGATCAGCGTCAGCCCCAGCGCGATCAGCGCATAGGCCGAGCCCTTGTCCAGCCCGTTCAGGATTTGCAGAAGGAAGGCGTCCATTGTCCCCACCTTGGAATTGATCAGTGTGGAAGTCGTGCGGTCCGGCCCCTGGGCCGGTCAGCCCGTAAGCGCGGGGACCGGCCGCGCGCGCGGCGCAGCCGGTCAGCGGCAAATCAGGCGCCCGGGTTGCACTGACCCAGATCGCCTCCCGAGAACATCGGGTGATCCGGCGCATAGGTCACCTGCTCGACCGGGGTCACTTCCACGATTTCCAGCGTGTCATAGGCGTTGGTCGGGCTTTCGTTGCCCTTCACGACCAGAACGTCCTTGAAGCACTGGTGATCCTCGGCGCGATACAGCGTCGGGCCGTTGCCCAGACCGTCGAACTCGAACCCTTCCAGTGCTTCGACCACACCGCAGGGATTGAAGGTTCCGGCGCGCTCGCAGGCATCGGCATAGAGCAGCACCTGCGCATAGCAGGTCTGCGCCGAGTTCGACGGCGGCTTGCCGTATTTCTCGCCGAACGACTTCACGAACGCTTTTGAGCCTTCGTCCTGCAACTGCCAGTTCCAGTTCATCGAGCCCAGAACGCCCTTGATGTTCTCACCCGCACCCGCGGCCATCAGCTCGGAATAGAGCGGAACCACGATGGCAAAGTCCTTGCCGTTCGCCTGCTTGTCGAGCAGCCCGAACTGAATGGCGTTGGTCAGCGAGTTGACCATGTTGCCGCCATAGTGGTTCAGAACCAGCACGTCCGCGCCCGAGTTCAGAACCGGCGCGATATAGGACGAGAAGTCGGTCGAGGCGAGCGGGGTCTTGACGGTGTTGACCGTTTCCCAGCCCAAAGCCTCGGTCGAGGCGACGATCGACTCTTCCTGGGTCCAGCCCCAGTTGTAGTCGGCGGTCAGGTGATAGGCGCGGCGCTCCTTGCCATAGGCATTCGCAAGCACCGGTGCCAGCGCGGCGCCGGACATGTAGGCGTTGAAGAAATGGCGGAAGCCGTTGGCCTTCTTGTCCTTGCCCGTCGTGTCGTTGGCATGGGTCAGGCCGGCCATGAAGATCACGCCCGCCTCCTGGCACAGACCCTGAACCGCAACCGCCACGCCCGAGGACGAGCCGCCGTTGATCATGATCGCCCCGTCTTTCTCGATCATCGACTTGGCCGATGCACGGGCGGCGTCCGATTTGGTCTGGGTGTCGCCGGTGACGAACTCGACCTTCTTGCCCAGGATGCCGTTCCCCTTCAACGCCTTCGAGGTGAAGGTGTTCAGGCAGCCGCCATCGCCTTCACCGTTCAGGTGCTCGACGGCCAGTTGCTGCGCCAGCAACTCGTCATTGCCCTCGTCGGCATAGGGGCCGGTCTGCGGCACGTTGAAGCCAAGGGTGACCGAGCCTCCGGTCGGTTCGTTGGTGTAGGCGGCTGCGGACGAGGCGGTGAAGATCGTCGGCAGGGCGACACCGGCCCCGGCAACGGCACCGGTTTTCAGCACGCCGCGACGCGTGACGGATGTGTTGGACATTCATTCCTCCCAATTTCCCTGAATGCGCCCGTTGGCTCCTCTTCCGCCGGGCGCGGGCACTATATGTGCAAAGCAACTATGGGCGAGGGATCGAAAACTCTGCAATAAACCCTTTTAAACGCAAGATTATTCTGTAAATAAGTGTACAAACATAGGCGGAAGTTTGTAAAAATCCTTATGTCGCGGCGCAGAAAGCCGTTGAAATCGTGCCGAAAACGAAAAAGGACAGGCCATGGCCCGGGACACACTGACAGGCAGCCGCATCCGCGAAAGGCGACTGATTGCGGGGCTGCGTCAGGCCGATCTGGCACGCAAAGTGGGAATTTCCGCGTCCTACCTCAACCTCATCGAGCATAACCGGCGCAGAATCGGCGGCAAATTGCTGGTCGATATCGCCGCGATGCTCGAGGTCGAACCCTCGATGCTGACCGAAGGCGCCGAGGCCGCGCTGATCGCCGCCCTGCGCGAGGCGGCGGCGGATGCGGCGAACCTGTCGGCCGAGACCGACCGCGTCGACGAGTTCGCCGGACGCTTTCCCGGCTGGGCCGGGGTGCTGGCGCAGATGCACCGCCGCGTGGGCTCGCTCGAGCGGATGGTGGAAACCCTCTCGGACCGGCTGACCCATGACCCGCATCTGGCCGCCTCGCTGCACGAGGTACTGTCGACCGCTGCCGCCATCCGTTCGACCGCCGCCATCCTCGCCGAGCCCGGCGAGTTGGAGCCCGAGTGGCGCGACCGCTTCCATCGCAACCTCAATCAGGACGCCGAGCGGCTGGCCGACAGTTCCAAGGCGCTTGTGGGTTATCTGGACGAAAGCGAGACCTCGGACGACACCCGCGGCGTGCCGTTGGAAGAGGTCGAGGCCTTTCTCGCCGCCCGCAACCATCATTTCCCCGAGATCGAGGCGGGCCGGGATGGAGCCAAGGTCTCGCTGGACGATCTGGGCTCGGGGGCCGCGCGGGCGATCGGGCGCGAAATGCTCGAGGTCTATGCCGCCGATGCCCGCGCTTTGCCGCTCAAGGCGTTTCGCACAGCACTCGATGAGCTGGGGCTGGAGCCGCTGGCACTGGCGCAACGCTTCCGCACGGACATGCCCACCGTACTGCGCCGGCTGGCCTGCCTGCCCGAAGGGGCGCTGGCGCGCGAGGCGGGGTTGGTGATCTGCGACGCCTCGGGCAGCATCCTGTTCCGCAAGCAGGTCTCGGGCTTTGCCCTGCCGCGCCACGGTGAATCCTGCCCGCTCTGGCCGCTCTTCACCGCGCTCAACCGCCCGCTGGTGCCGATCCGGCGGCGGGTGTCGCAGATGGGCCGCACGGCGGCCGAGTTCGAATGTTACGCCATCGCCTGGCCACAGGGGATGCCTGCGCTCGACCGCGATCCGGTCTACCGCTCGGTCATGCTGATCCTGCCGGTGGACAGCGCCGAACACGGGCAGGCCGAGGTGCAGCCCGTCGGCAGCAGCTGCCGGGTCTGCCCGCGCCGCGACTGCGGGGCACGGCGCGAGCCGTCGATCCTGAGCGAAGGGTTTTGACAGTTCCGTGACAGCGGGTCTAAGCTGAGCCGCATGACGGGCGGACCGGGGCCGCCGGTTCCCGGGGGGAGGAAGGGCAAGGATGAGCCGTAAGGTTCTGCTGATCGAGGATGAACCCAACATCACCGAGGCGATACGGTTTCTGCTGACCCGTGAGGGCTGGCAGGTGGAAACCCATGCCGAGGGCACCGATGCGGTGGACGTGATCCGCGCCACGCAGCCCGATCTGGTCATTCTCGACGTGATGCTGCCGGGTAAGAGCGGCATGGACATCCTGCGCGACCTGCGCGAGCGCGACGAGATGCGCGACCTGCCGGTGCTGATGCTGACCGCGCGCGGCCAGTCGCGCGACCGCGACATGGCCGAAAAGGCGGGCGTGAGCCGGTTCATGACCAAGCCGTTCTCAAACACCGAGGTCCTGACGGCGGTGCGCGACCTGCACGCCCAGGCCTCGCGGACATGAGCGCCGGCCCGGATACCGAGCCCGACCGGGCGGTGGCGCCACCGCCGGTCTTTCTTGAACGCCAAAGCTACCGCCGACGTCGTCTGTCGGACGCGGCCCGCCTGCTGCCGATCCTCGGCGCCGGGCTGTTCGCGGTGCCGCTGCTGTGGCCGTCCGAACCGGAAGAGGCGGGCGCGGTGTCGATGTCCTCGGCCATCGTCTACATCTTCTGTATCTGGGCGCTTCTGATCCTGGCCAGCGCCGGTTTCGGACTGGCCGCCCGCGCCCATGGCGGGTCCGACGCGCAAGGGCCGGAGCGCGACTGATGGCGACGCTGAACGTGCTGATCCTGGTCTGTCTGGGCTATGTCGTCCTGCTGTTCGGCGTGGCCTTCGCCGCCGACCGGCTGGCCGCCACCGGGCGCAGCACATGGCTGCGCTCGCCCCTCGTCTACACCCTGTCGCTGTCGATCTACTGCACCGCCTGGACCTTCTATGGCGCCGTCGGCTACGCGGCGCGGTCGGGGCTGGAATTCGTCACCATCTATCTCGGCCCCACGCTGGTCATGATCGGCTGGTGGTGGGGGCTGCGCAAGCTGGTGCGCGTCGGGCGCAGCCAGCGGGTGACCTCGATTGCCGACCTGATCTCATCCCGCTACGGCAAGTCCAACACGCTGGCGATCTGCGTCACCATCCTCGCGGTGCTGGGCGTCACGCCCTATATCGCGCTGCAATTGCAGTCGATCACGCTGTCCTTCAGCATCTTTGCCGAGGCCGACCCCTCGGGCATCTATAACGAGGGCGCCAGCGTATTCTGGGTGGCCGCCGGGTTGGCGGTCTTCGCGATCTTGTTCGGCACCCGCAATCTGGACGCCAACGAACGCCACCACGGGGTGGTGACGGCGGTGGCCATCGAGGCGGTGGTCAAGCTGCTGGCGCTGCTCGCCGTCGGCATCTTCGTGGTCTGGGGCATCGCCGGCGGCATCGGCCCGACCATGGCGCGCATCGACGCCTCTGAGATCGGCACCTGGGGCGTGGACCGGGGCCGCTGGGCCGCGATCACCTTCCTGTCGGCGGCTGCCTTCGTCTGCCTGCCGCGGATGTTCCAGGTGATGGTAGTCGAGAACGATGACGAACGTCACCTGCGCGCCGCTGCCTGGGCCTTTCCGCTCTATCTGCTGCTGATGAGCCTCTTCGTTGTGCCCATCGCCGTGGTGGGGCTGGATCTGATGCCCGAGGGCACCAACCCGGACCTCTTCGTGCTGACCATCCCGCTGGCGCAGGGGCAGGAGGGGCTGGCGATGCTCTCCTTTCTCGGAGGGTTCTCCTCGGCCACATCCATGGTCATCGTTGCGGCGATGGCGCTGTCGACCATGGTGTCGAACCATATCGTGATGCCGATCTGGCTCAGCTCCCAAGGCGGCGGAGTGTCGGTGTCGGGCGACGTGCGCGACATCGTCCTGTTCTCGCGCCGGGTATCTATCGCGGTGATCATGGCGTTGGGTTACTTCTACTACCGGCTGTCCGGCGGCGGCGCGGCGCTGGCCTCGATCGGCCTGATCGCCTTTGCCGGGATCGCCCAGATCCTTCCCGCGCTGGTCGGCGGCCTGTTCTGGCGCGGTGCCACCCGGATCGGCGCGCTGGCCGGGCTGACGGTTGGGTTCGCGCTCTGGGTCTACACCCTGCTGCTGCCCGGCATGGGCGGATCGTTCCTGTCCGAGGCGGTAATGACACATGGCCCGCTGGGCTTTGGTTGGCTGCGCCCGCAGGCGCTCTTTGGCATCGACGGCATCGACCCGATGGTGCATTCGGTGATGTGGTCGCTGTCGCTGAATACCGCGGCCTTCTGCATCGGCTCGCTCGCTAGCTTCCCCAGCCCGCTGGAACGGCTGCAAGGCGCGCAATTCGTCAACGTCTTCGACCATTCCGCCGGTCCGCGCGGCTGGACCGGTTCGGTGGCCCAAAGCGAAGACCTGATGATCATGTCGCAGCGTATCCTCGGTGCCCGTGAGGCGCAGGAGTTCTTTCATGCCGAGGCCGAGCGGCAAGGCGGGCGTGGCTACCTGCCCGAACCGACCCCGACCTTTCTGGAACGGCTGGAACGCGAGCTCAGCGGCTCGGTGGGCGCGGCCACGGCGCATGCGATGATCGGTCAGATCGTCGGAGGTTCGTCGGTCTCGGTCGAGGATCTGCTCGCCGTGGCAGACGAATCCGCGCAACTGCTGGAATATTCCGGCCAGCTCGAAGAGAAATCCTCGGAACTCAGCCGCACCGCCCGCAAGCTGCGCGAGGCCAATGAGAAGCTGACCCAGATCTCGCTGCAAAAGGACGCCTTCCTGAGCCAGGTCAGCCATGAGCTGCGCACGCCCATGACCTCGATCCGGGCATTCTCGGAAATCCTGCGCGACACCGAGGGGCTGCAGCCCGAGGAACAGACCCGCTATGCCGCGATCATCCATGACGAGGCGCTGCGGCTGACCCGCCTGCTGGACGATCTGCTGGACCTGAGCGTACTGGAAAACGGTCAGGTCAACCTGAACATGGGCGACGGCAGCCTGCGCGAGGTTCTCGACCGCGCGATCTCGGCGGCGCTGACCGGCTCGGACCGGCCTCTGCGGGTGCGTCGGCACCGGGGATCCGAGCGGATCCCGCTGCACACCGATCTGGACCGGCTGGGGCAGGTCTTCATCAACCTGATCGCCAATGCGCAGAAATACTGCGACGCGGCCGAACCGTCGCTGACCATCTCGGTACATGATGTGGGCGGGCAGGTGGTGGTCGATTTCATCGACAATGGCAGCGGCATTCCGGCGGACGCCCAGTCGATGATCTTCGAGAAATTCGCCCGTGTCGGCTCCGACAAGGCTGGCGGCGCCGGGCTGGGGCTGGCGATCTGCCGCGAGATCATGCAGCGGCTGGGCGGTGAGGTCAGCTATCTGGCGGGGCAAGAGGGCGGAGCGTTTCGCGTCAGCCTGCCGCTGGCCTACAAACAGGCCGCGCAATGAGGACGGCGTAAAGACAATCGTAACCGTCGCTGCGCTAGACCTGAGGGCAAAGGAATGCCCAGGCGGCAGGTCAACGGGTGATGCAGACAGAAGCGGAAACACAATCGGCCCTGGCGCGCAAACTGGCGCTGGCGCAGGACGATTCGGGCAGCAAGCCGCGCTCGATCCTGCGGGCGCTGCGGCTCGGGCTGGCGCGGGTGGCCGACGACACGCTGGATCTGGCGATGTCGGTGATCGGTGCCACCCAGATGCGCCGCACGCAGGACGAACTGCCCGGCACGCTGGCCGAGGATCGCCTGTATCTGGTCTTTGCCGCGTCCGACGATCAGCTCGGTGCGGCTTGTGTGGATCTGGCCTGCGTCTCCTCCGTCATCCAGCAGCAGACGATGGGTCAGGTGCTGCCCGGCGCAGTGGCCGAGCGGCCCTATACCGGTACCGACGCCGCCATGATTGCCCCGGTGATTGAGGCGGCGCTGAGCCGCGCGCAGGATCTGGCCGAGGCTCCGGCGGATCGCGCCTGCCTGACCGGGTACGAATTCTGCTCGCGCATCGAGGATCTGCGCAGCCTGTTGCTGACGCTTGAGGCCGACGTTTATCGCGTCTTCGACCTCACGCTCGAGATCGCGGGTGGAACGCGGCAGGGGGCCATCACTCTGGTCCTGCCCGACCGGCCCGAGCCGGAGGAGGAGGATGCCAAGGATACCGCGCTGTCATTGGGGCGCAGGCTGGATCAGGCCGCCGGTGTGATGCGGGCGGATCTGACGGCGGTGATCAGCCGCGTGCAACTGCCTCTGTCGGTTTTCGCGGCGATGAAGCCTGGGGACCTGCTGCCATTGATCGGAGACCAGCTGGACCGGACCGAGCTGATTGCCATCGACGGTCAGAAACTCTCGACCTGCCGCCTCGGGCAATGCCGCGGCATGCGGGCGGTTCGTCTGAACGAAAAACTGCCCGAGCCGCAAGTGCCGCAGACGGTCGAGGCCGAGTTTACCGAACATCAGGCATCGCCTGCCGGGAACAAGCCGGGCCCGGCGCTGTCGGACCCGCACGTGATCGACCACAGCGACATCCCGCAGGTGCAGACCGCGCCGGAGCCGACAACGGACCGGCCCGCTCAACTCGAGCCCGATATCGAAGGGGCGCTGGCCGCGTGGAGCCCGGATCAGGCCGCAGCAGAGATCACCGAACTGGCCGGTTTGTCAGGGTCGGAGGAGTAGGGAGCCGGGCCGCTTTGCGTGCGAGAGAGGGAATGGCAGCGTCACGCGGCCTTTTCGGCGGCATCGTCACCGCCGGGCAAAACGCCTCGGCTCCTGCGTCAGCGGCTCTTGCTGCAAAGCTGTTCGAGGGCCGGGCGCAGCCCGTCCAGCTGATACCCGGCAGCGCTGGTCTTGCCGAGGATCTCGTCGGGGCTCATCTCCTCACACTGCCCCAGTGCCCAGACCACCGAACAACGGGTGCCCGAGGCGCAATAAGCGAGCACCGGACCATCGGCGCAGTCGGCGAGTTCCACCTGCCGCGCCACGTTCTCGGGCGTCATGGTCTGGTGGGTCAGTTCCAGCACTTCATACTCCATCCCGGCAGCACGGACCGCGTCGCCGATCGCGTCGGATTGCTGCGACGGGGGCACCTCGACATTGGGCCGGTTGCAGATGACCTTGACGAACCCGGCGGCGGCGATAGCGGGCACATCCTCGACCGAGATCTGTGGCGAGACGGCGTAGCGGGGCGTGATCGGACGAATCTCCATGCCAATTCCTTATGCCGCGCTCGCCAGCCTGTCCAGTTTGCCGCCGATCCCGGGCGCCAGCGCCATACCGGCCATCATCGACACCAGAAAGATCACGCCGCCCAGCCCGCCATAGGATAGCGACGCCATGGCCGGCCCCGGGCACAGCCCCGCCAGCCCCCAGCCCATGCCAAAGAGGACCGAACCCGTGATCAGGCGGTGATCCAGCTCGGGGCGGGACGGCGCGGGAAAGGCACCTCCGGTCAGGGGCTTGCGCGCCGCCGTCAACCTCCATGCCACGGCCATGGGAAGGATCGCGCCCGCCATCACAAAGGCCAGCGTCGGGTCCCAGTTGCCGAACACATCCAGCCAGCCCTGAACCTTGGTGGTGTCGGTCATGCCGGACAGAAACAGCCCCGCACCGAACAGCGCCCCCGCGACCAATGCCAGAAGAAACCGCATCAGATCACCCCCAGAACATGGCGGAACAGCACCAGTGTCAGGCCGCCCGCCAGGATGTAGAACACGGTTGCCACGATCCCGCGCAGCGACAGCCGCGAGATGCCGCAGACCCCGTGCCCCGAGGTGCAGCCATTGGCGATCCTCGTGCCAACCCCAACCAGCAGCCCCGCGGCGATCACCACCGCATAATCATCGGTCAGATGCGTGGCGATGTCCGGGCGAAACAAGACAGACAGCACCAGCGGCGTTGCCACGAGGCCCAGAATGAACATCGCGCGCTCGCCCGCCGAGCCCCGGCCCGTGCCATCCACCAGCCCGCCCAGAATGCCGCTGGCCCCCATGATCCGCCCGTTGCCCAGCAGATAGACCGCGCCGCCCAGCCCGATCAGCAACCCGCCGACCAGACCCCAGATCCAGTCCATATCCATGATACCGTCTTCCTTCCTGTTCGCGCCTTTGCCGCCCGGTCAGAGCTTGTTGACCGGCAGTTTGAGAAAGACGTCCCCCTGTTCGTCCTCGGGCGGCATCTGCCCGGCCCGCATGTTGACCTGCAGCGACGGCAGGATCAGCCGGGGCATCGCCAGCGTGGCATCGCGGGCATCACGCATCTGCACGAACTCCTCGATGCTGCGGCCCTGCCCGATATGGATGTTGAGCGCCTTCTGCTCGCCCACCGTGGTCTCCCACGCATATTCATCGCGGCCCGGGGCCTTGTAGTCATGGCCAACGAAAATTCGCGTCTCGTCCGGCAGCGACAGAATCTTCTGGATCGAATCGTAAAGCATCGCCGACGAACCGCCCGGAAAGTCGCAGCGCGCCGTGCCGAAATCGGGCATGAAAAGCGTATCGCCCACAAAGGCCGCATCCCCGATCACATAGGTCAGACACGCGGGCGTATGCCCCGGCGTGTGCAGCACATCGCCCCGCATTTGGCCCACAAAGAAACTGTCACCCTGCCGGAAGAGCTGGTCGAACTGGCTGCCGTCCCGCTGAAACTCGGTGCCCTCGTTGAAGACCTTGCCGAACGTATCCTGAACCACGGTGATATTGGCGCCGATACCGATCTTGCCGCCCAGCTTCTCCTGCAGATAAGGCGCCGCCGAAAGGTGATCCGCATGCACATGGCTTTCCAGGATCCACTCGGTCTTTAGCTCCTCCGACCGGATATACTCGACGATGGCGTCGGCCGACGTCGTGTTGGTCCGCCCCGAGGCGTGATCGAAATCGAGAACGC
Organism: Ruegeria sp.; assembly: GCF_040830605.1. Lineage (GTDB taxonomy): Bacteria > Pseudomonadota > Alphaproteobacteria > Rhodobacterales > Rhodobacteraceae > Ruegeria. The sequence continues at coordinate 3,422 of NZ_JBFOMD010000008.1, read as the reverse complement.
TGTCGATGATCGCGCAGGCATGGCCGTCGGGCTCACGAACCACATAGGACACCGTAAAGGTGTTCTCGTCGAAAAGGGCTTTCACAAAGGGCGTCATCTCGGTCTCCGCATGGTTTCCTGAATCATATAGTGAAACGCGAATGTGAGGCAAGGTTTCGGCGGGCTTTCGCCTGCCGAAGGACCAGTTGATCTGAATCAGAGCGCACGCGGTAAGGTTGTGGCAATACTAGGAGTCTGCAAGGCCCGGATTGCGCGGTGTCCGGCCCGTCTTGCAGAGCCCACTGGCCACGGTTTTGCACGGCTGTTACGTTGGGCTGCTATTGCTCGCACGCCATGGGGAGGGATGCGATGACGACTCGGGACTTGTTTCAGGAAGCGGAACGGTTGGAACGCAAGCTGGCCGGGGCCAGCCTCGACAAGCGGCTGGAGATTCAGCCCGCGCTGAGCGTTGTGGTCCGAAAGCTGCGCGCACAGGGGGCCACGGTGCCCGCACATCTGCGGCGCCTGGATTCGACGTTGTGCGACGAGGCGATCGAGGCGCGGTTCGACAACATGCCGGTCTGACCGGCAGGGTCACCCCAGCGAAATACCGACGATCACCATCATCAGGCCGATCACCGACACAAACAGCGCGGCGAGGTTCCACGGAAGCACCGCCTGAACCGCGGCGCGCAACGCGTCGTCGCTCAGGTTAGCCCGGCGTGCCCTGACCAAGCGCAGGATGCACCAGACCAGACCCGCAAGGCCAATCAGCGACAGGGCGGCCCCGCCCCAGATGATGGTTTCGAACATGGCACTCCCGCTCTTGCCGTTCCGGTCGGTCTGCGGTTAGCGGATCGCTGCCCGGCGTGCAAGCGGTGGCCGATTTACGCCATTGCCCGCTTGCGGCTGGGCCGCCGCCGATGTATCCCGCCCTCTGCCAGATTTCGAGACAGAGAGAGTTGCAGATGGACGACATGACCGAAACCCAAGCCGCCGACAGTTACCGTGTGACCGCAGGTGAGTTGCGTCAGTTCATCGAGCGTTTCGAGCGTCTGGAAGCCGAGAAAAAGGACATCGCGGACCAGCAGAAGGAAGTCATGGCCGAAGCCAAGGCACGCGGCTACGACACCAAGGTCATGCGCAAGGTGATCGCGCTGCGCAAACGCGACAAGGACGACATCGCCGAGGAAGAGGCGGTGCTGGAAATGTACAAGGAAGCGCTGGGCATGTGACTTTCGTCCGGGTGTGCCCTCAGGCGGACCCGGGCCGAAACGGCAGGGTGTCAAGGGGCGATGAATGTCACATCGGACATCGCCTCGATGGCGTCGATATCCGCGTTGTAAAGCTCGCTATAGACGTCGACGGCATCCTCATCCCAACCGGGCAATTCCAGCTCTTCCTCATCAGCGCCATCGATGGCGTATTTGTCCAGAAAGCTTAAGGTAACATCGCTGATCTGATGGTCGGTCAGCCCTGGATTGCGGGCCAGATAGTCCCGCAGCCGCACGATCCCCGCGCGGGACATCAGCCCCCAAAGCAGCGCCTGCTCTCCGTTCAGCGGGCCTTCATAGCCCGGCCCAGCCAGTGCGCGCAGGATCCGCCCCCAGATCAGCGGCGTATCCTCGTTACACCAGACCGTGAGTTTCACCCCCGGGGCCATCAGCCGAATCTGCCGGATCATGTTGGACCAGGTCAACTCGCCCGGATCGACCGCACCCATGATTTCGGCGCGCCGGTTATCCGGTATGGACAGCAGCACCTTGGGAATGAAACTGGCCGGATTGCGGATGGCCATGAACATCTCGATCTGGTTGCCGCGAAAGATCTCGCAAAGCTGCGCCATGCGCGGCGCGGCCAGGGGGTAGAATTGCCCCCCAAGGATCGCCGACCAGTGGGTTCCGAAGAAGTGCTCGCTGGACAGCACCACGCGCTCGGCCACCTCGTCATCGAGAATGGCGTCGATCAGTATCTCTGCGGCATCCGGCGCGGGCGGTGCAGTCTCCAGTGCGGCAAAGGTCTCCTTGAACAATCTGCGATAGCGGCTGGGTCCCGGCACCGAAATACCCTGCCTGCCGAATGCCTCCTTGTTGCCCACAAGGCTTTTGAACAGCCGCCCTTCGTCGGAAAAATGGGCTCCGGTATGGAAAACCAGCTGCATCGTACCTTCTGTCACCCCAAAACCGGCAAATCGGGATCGGGTTACAGCCTCGCATCCCGGCAGTCAAACCCGCACGCCGATGGTCCGCTCCGCCAGCACTAACCGAGCCTCAGGATTTCCGGATCCAAGGCCGATTTGTGGCTTGCAGTCGCGTGGCTGAAACAGTAATCCAAAGCCCGGCGCCCCTATAGCTCAGCTGGTAGAGCAACTGATTTGTAATCAGTAGGTCCGCGGTTCGAGTCCGTGTGGGGGCACCACTTCTCTACAGAACTCCCTTTATTTCCTTGATTATGTGCCACTTCAGTGCTCTCCACGACACACTTGAAGACACACATCAGGGGCACACGGATGGCTCTCACCACAAAAATCAAACACATCGACAAACGACCAAACGGAGTGCTTCGCTTCAGAAGACGATTTCCTAAAGATGTCGCGGAAGTGCTTGGAGAGAGTTTTCTTCAGGTGCACATCCGCAACCGCGAGGGTCTGGCTTTCTACAGAGAATATCAAGCCATCGTGCGAGACTTTGATCGCATCGTTTCTGGAACCCGATCAACGATGACTGGCAATGACAAGCGGTCACCTATTGAGAAATGGCACGATGCATTGATGAAAGCCGAAGGTCTCCTCGAAGAGACAACCGGGCTGGAGGGTGACCCAACGTGTGCGCGTGAGTTGTTGGTGGAGGGCTTGGTCCAGCGCACCGGCACCGACTCTTTGCTGCTGAAGGCCTTAGCAAACCCAGAGGCTGAACAACCAAAGATGACCTTGCAGGACGCCAAGGCTATGTATGCCAAGGACAAGCACCTGCCTAAGAACGAGATTGTCCGCCTCGAACGTATTACAAGACGCTTAGAGGAAGCCCTAGGGTCACTCGAAAAAGTGCAGCTTGATGGGCTGCGCCGAGACCACGGTCGGCGCTACATGGACCTTATGCTTGGGACGACTAAGTCTGATGGCAAGCCTCTTTCCATTGCCACGTGCACTAAAGAAAGCAAGATCGTCGCTGCCATGGTCAATCATGCTTTGCGCGAAAGTGATCTCCAAGCTGACGTTAGCAACCCCTTCATTGGTCTGCCGTGGCCAAAGGATACAGCCACAAAAGTAGAGAAGAAGCTTCCCTTGCCAGATGATCTAGTTGAGCTGACCTTCCCCCCGATTTTCGGGCCATTGCGAACTGGAATTTTCCACCTTTGAATGGACTAAGGAGGAAGACCCATGAAGCGGAAGCGTTTCACCGAAGAACAGATCATCAGCGTGTTGAAGGAGAGCGAATCTGGTG
>NZ_JBFOMD010000007.1:0-59951 GCF_040830605.1 Ruegeria sp. | reverse complement strand
GCCATCGATCTGGTCGTACGCCTTGAAGTCGCCGAAATACTTGGTGATCGCCGCCGTCAGCGTCGTCTTGCCGTGGTCAACGTGGCCAACCGTGCCAATGTTCACGTGCGGTTTCGTACGCTCAAACTTTTCCTTTGCCATTCCTCAGGCGCCCTTTTGCGGTTTGGGGGACCCTTGGTCCCGGTTTGTATCTGCGCGCGCGGAATATTTGGTTCAAAGGGGAAAATCAAGCACATCCTGTATCAAAGGGTCAGCTCTGCGCCGGATTCTGCGTGACCGCTCCGTCCTGCAAGGTGGTGGAGGCCTCGGGCCTGAGGTCGAACCAGCCGTTTTTCTTGTGTTCCTCGGCAAACCACTCTTCGACCCGGTCGGCCACCTTCAGGGCCAGCCCGGCCATCTGCTCTTCGCGGGTTCGCGCATGGCCGGAACCCACTACAGCGCTTTCGCTGGTAGTGTCTTCGAGAACCTGGATCTGATGCGCCTTGGCCAGGTATTCCTTTTGCTCGACATCGTAGACGTTCACCAGAACGATGGCGGTGCTTTTGGGCGAGAACAGCACGGGCACACCGGGCGGGGCCAGCATGTAACCTTCGAGGCTGATGCCGATATCGATTTCCTGCGACCCCTCGTACCGGCCCAGCCGGACATCCACCGCGTTCTGGATGGCGGCGGTCCATTCGTCCGGCGTGGCATCGCGCGACACCGGGCCCTGCACCGCCTTTTCGGCATAGGCATAATTCACGCGCAGCTTGAAGGCGCCCAGATCCTCGGGGGCTTCGTTCAGCTGTGTCTCGGTGCAGGCCCCCAGCAGGGCAAGGCCGGTCAGCAGGGTCAGGATACGGATCATCGTTTTTTCTCGATATGCCTCGGTTTCAGAGGATGTACCGCACCGACGCGGCCCGTGCCAAGCCGCATCGGCGGAAATCCCCGGACCGCTGCGGCGCGGTCACTATAGCGTTTCGGGGAACATTTGAATCGCCAATACCCTGCCGCGCTTCGCGCTCTTGGGACATTGGCGATAACGATGTTTCAGGTATTCCCCGAAACGCTTTAGAACTTGTAGTCGCGGGGAAAGCCGTAAGGCGGGCGCTTGCCTACGCTGGCGCGTTTGGACAGCCATTGCGACAGGTCGGTTTCATGCCGGGTCTTGTCGCCGCCCATGGACCATTTCAGCCCTTCTTCCAGATTGAAGGTGGTCACGTCCGACAACCCGCCATCCAGCTCCAGCGCACCCTGCTTGCCGCGTGCCATGTTGTATTTCTGCAGCCGCACGCCCTTGCCGCGCGTCATCTCGGGCAGTTCTGAGACCGGGAAGACCAGGAACTTGCCGTTCTGCGACACCACCGCCACGTGATCGCCTGCCACCGGTTTGCAGATCAGAGCCTGTTCGTCGCCCTTGACGTTCAGCACCTGTTTGCCGGTCCGGGTCTGGGCCACCACGTCCTCTTCGGGCACCACAAAGCCGTTGCCCGCATCGGAGGCGACCAGCAGCTTGCGGCCCGGCTTGTGGATCAGGATATCGACGATCTGTGCCTCGTTCGGCAGGTCCACCATCAGGCGCAGCGGCTCGCCCATGCCGCGCCCGCCGGGCAGGTTGGCAGCGCTCACGGTGTAGAACCGCCCGTTCGAGGCAAAGACCAGCAGCCGGTCGGTGGTTTCGGCGTGGAAGATGAAACGCGGGCCGTCGCCATCCTTGAACTTCAGCTCGCGGGTCAGGTCGATATGGCCGGTCATCGCCCTGATCCAGCCCATCTGCGAACAGACCACGGTGATCGGCTCGCGGTCGATCATCGCCTCGAGCGGCACCTCTTCGACCTCGCCCGCCTCGGCAAACCGGGTGCGGCGGGCGCCGCCCTCGTAGTTCTTGCCGAAGGTTTTCCTGGTCTCCTTAAGCTGCTCGGCGATCTTGGCCCATTGCAGGCCCTCGTCGGCGAGCAGGTCTTCGAGATTGGCGCGCTCTTCCATCAGCTCGTCACGTTCGCGGACCAGTTCCATCTCTTCGAGGCGGCGCAGGCTGCGCAGGCGCATGTTGAGGATCGCGTCAACCTGAACCTCGGATAGTTCGCCCTCGCCCGCCCTGGGTGAGACGTAATCGGCCTCGCTGGTGGCGCGGACATGGGTGAGGCCCCATTCCTCGCGCATCAGGGCCGCCTTGGGGTCATCATCATAGCGGATGATGTCGATCACCCGGTCGAGGTTGAGGAAGGCGACGATGAAGCCTTCAAGCACTTCCAGCCGGTGGTCGATCTTGCCCAGGCGGTGGCGCGAGCGGCGCAGCAGCACCTCTTGCCGGTGATCGAGGAAGGCGCGCAGCACCTCTTTCATCGAGCAGACCTTGGGCGTCACCCCGTCGATCAGCACGTTCATGTTGAGCGAGAACCGCACCTCAAGATCCGAGTTGCGATAGAGAGTGTTCATCAGAACGTCCGGATCCACGTTCTTCGAGCGCGGCTCAAGGATCAGGCGGATGTCGTCGGCGGATTCGTCGCGCACATCGGCGAGGATCGGGATCTTCTTGGTCTGGATCAGCTCGGCGATCTTTTCGATCAGCTTGGATTTCTGGACCTGATAGGGGATTTCGGTGACGACGATCTGCCACTGGCCGCGGCCCAGATCCTCGACATCGTATTTGCAGCGCAGACGGAAAGACCCGCGTCCGGTGCGGTAGGCCTGCGCGATATTCTCGGGCGGCTCGACGATGACGCCGCCGGTGGGGAAGTCGGGGCCGGGTACGTAATTCAACAGCGTGTCGTCGCGGGCATCCGGTGTTTTGATCAGATGCAGGCAGGCGTCGCACAGTTCGGCAATGTTGTGCGGCGGAACGTTGGTTGCCATACCGACCGCGATGCCGCTGGAGCCATTGGCCAGCAGGTTCGGGAATTGTGCGGGCAGCACCACCGGTTCGGTCAGGGTGCCGTCGTAGTTGTCGCGGAAATCGACGGCGTCCTCGTTCAGACCCTCCAGCAGCGCTTCGGCCACGATGGTCATCCGCGCCTCGGTGTAGCGCGAGGCTGCCGGGTTGTCGCCGTCGATATTGCCGAAGTTCCCCTGCCCGTCCACCAGCGGGTAGCGAACGTTGAAATCCTGCGCCAGACGCGCCATTGCGTCATAGATCGCGGCATCGCCGTGCGGATGATAGTTACCCATCACGTCGCCCGAAATCTTCGCCGATTTGCGGAACCCGCCCCCGGAACTGAGTCGCAACTCGCGCATGGCGTAGAGGATTCGCCGGTGCACCGGTTTCAAACCATCCCGCGCATCCGGCAGCGCCCGGTGCATGATGGTGGAAAGCGCATAGGTCAGATAGCGCTCACCAATCGCCCGGCGCAGCGGTTCCGCCACCTCGCCACCGCCTTCAGGGACCTTCATGTTGGGGTCATCCACGATATCATTCATAGATGATGTGATACGCCGACCGGGCGCGCGGGTAAAGCGAGCAACGCGCATTTTGCTGGGGACAAGTCAGCCTTTTGCAACAACGGGGAGGCAAGACGCGGTTTTTCCCCGTTTTTCGACTTGGGGCCCGGCCTATGGTAACATCTCATCGTTAGATTCTGCGAAGTGCTTTCTTAGTACGATTATCCGGGGGGATACGCCATGAAGCGTATTATTGTTGTTTCCTTCGCCTTTCTCGGCCTGGTTTTCTATGAAATGAGCGGCGGTGCCGATTTTGAGCCACGCGGTGTGCGTGCGCCCAAAGCGGAGCGCGTCGCAAAGGTCGCGCCACCGAAAGCGACGCCGGTGCCGGTCACCGTCAACGCGGAAACGCTGGTGGCAAAAGACGTCATCGAGGTGGTGACGGAAGTTCGAGCCCAGCCCGAGCCTGCCGAGTCTTCCATCAGTCAGGAAGAAGGCATTGCCCGCCTCGCGCAAGCGGCCTCGGGGCTGAGCAGCGGGCTTACGTTGTTTGACGAGAACGCAGGTAGCATCACGCTGGCCTCGCTGGAACAGGGCGGCGCGGCGCTGCAACAAACGGCGGTGGCCACGGAACCTGCCGCCGAACCGACGGCAGTCGTCGAACCTCAGCCGGATATCCGCGAGGTCATGGGCACCCGCGTAAACATGCGCGACGGGCCGGGCACCATCTATCCTGTGATCGCGCGGCTCAATATCGGCCACAAGGTCGAGATCATGGACGATTCCGGCACCGGCTGGCTGCGCCTGCGTGTGTTGCCGGAACAACAGGTCGGATGGATTTCCGCCTCGCTCATCAGCAAAAAGGCAAACTGACGTCGGGCCCTCGTTGCCCTGCACCATGCCCCGCAATAGCAATGTGCAGGGACTATCTTTGGGATCGACATGCAGAAATCCATTCTCATCACCGGCTGCTCGTCGGGCATCGGGCTGGACGCGGCGCACGGGATGCGCGCGCGTGGCTGGCGCGTCTTTGCCTCGTGCCGACAGCAGCGCGACTGCGACCGGCTGCGGGCGCAGGGGTTTGAGAGCCCCCGCATCGACTATACCGACGCCGAAAGCATCCGCACTGGTCTGGCCGAAGTGCTTGAGGCCACCGGCGGCACGCTGGATGCGCTGTTCAACAACGGCGCCCATGGCCTGCCCGGCGCAGTCGAGGATGTGCCCACCGAGGGTCTGCGCCATATTTTCGAGACCAATGTCTTTGGCTGGCACGAGCTGACCCGGCAGGTGATTCCCGTGATGCGGGCGCAGGGGCATGGGCGAATCGTTCAGAACTCATCGATCCTGGGTTTCATCGCCTTTCCCTGGCGCGGCGCCTATGTCGCCACCAAATACGCCATCGAGGGGTTGACCGACACGCTGCGGCTGGAGCTGCGCGACACCGGCATCAAGGTCATCCTGATCGAGCCCGGCCCAGTCACCTCGAAACTGCGGGAAAAGGCGATCCCGATCTTTGAGCGCTTCATCGACTGGGAAAACTCGGCGCTGCGCGAGAAATACGAAAACTCCCTGCTCAAAAGGCTTTATGAGGATTCGGGGCCGGACAGGTTCGAGCTGCCGCCCTCGGCCGTGACCGACAAGCTGGCGCATGCGGTCGAGGCGCGCCGCCCCCGCTCGCGCTACTATGTCACGACCCCGACATACGTCGCCGGATATCTGCGCCGCATCCTGCCGACCGGTGTGATCGACAGCATCCTGTCCCGAGTCTGATCCCGGGTCCGAGGCGAAATTAGCGGTTCGCTTTTACGCGCCGCACCGCTAGATCAGGTCCAACGCAACCTACAACGTGAACGAGGGCTTTATGGACCTTCTTCTTCTGGTCTTGCTTCTGGCCATGGCGGCTGTCGTCGCCGTTCTGGTCATCGGTATCGGCGGCTTTGCCAAGGGCGGGGAGTTCAACGCCAAGTACGGCAACAAGATGATGCGGCTGCGGCTGCTGTTCCAGTTCATCGCCGTGGTGCTGATCGTGATCTATGTCGCGCTGCGCGGGATGGGAGGCTAAGGGATGGTTGTTCTCAACAAGATTTACACCCGCACCGGTGACAGCGGAAAAACCGCCCTTGGCAACGGTGAGCGGGTGGCAAAATACTCGGGCCGCGTGACGGCCTATGGCACCGTGGACGAGCTGAACTCATTCGTTGGCGTTGCGCGGCTGGAGGCCGAGGGAGAGATGGACGCCGCCCTGTCGCGCATCCAGAACGATCTGTTCGATCTGGGCGCCGATCTCTGCCGCCCCGACATGGACAAGGATGCCGAGGCCGACTATCCGCCCCTGCGCATCGCTCCGGCCCAGATCGAGCGGCTGGAGGCCGAGATTGACACGATGAACGCGGATCTCGAACCGCTGCGCAGCTTCATCCTGCCGGGCGGCGCGCCGCTGGCCGCACATCTGCATGTGTGCCGCACCGTCTCGCGCCGGGCCGAACGGCTGGCGGTGGAACTGACCAATATGGAGCCGGTGAACGCGGCGGCGGTGACCTATCTCAACCGACTCAGCGACTGGTTCTTCGTCGCCGCTCGGGTCGCCAATAATGGCGGCAAGGACGACGTTTTGTGGATTCCGGGGGCGAACCGCTGACAAAGTCAGCGGCGGACTGTCCAGTGGACAGTCCGGCCCCCGGAAGGGCGGAGCCCCGGGGGTGATGACTGACGCATTTCCCTGTTTCGTGAAAACCCCTGCACTAGACATTTGTGCTACTTTCCCCGACAAACCGCCCCGCTAACGCGCCACCGGCTCCCACAATTCAATCGGGTTCCCTTCCGGGTCGTTGAGCCATGCAAAACTGCCATTGGGATAGGGCGAGTCCGGATCGCGCCTCACCTCGATCCCGGCGGCCTCAAGTTGCGTAATCATGGCCTCAAGATCACGCACCCGGAAGTTCAGCATGAACTGCTTTTCCTTGTTCCCGAAATACTCGGTCACCTTGTCGAACGGCGCAAACACCGTCTCGCCCGCCTCTTGCTGCCAGCAGGGCGTGTCATAGTCCTTGGGAACCAGATCGATCCCGAGGTGCCGACAGTACCATTCGGCCAGCCCGGCTGTATCTTCGGCCCGAAAGAAGAAGCCGCCAAATCCCAGAACCTTTTCCATCTGCGCCACCTTTTTGAAGGAATCCATGGCGCCAAGCCTAGCATTCCTCGCCCCGATCCGCTGCAAATCGCTGAAACGCGACGTCCCGGGACCATGACGTGACGATTTTGCCCTGTTGCGAGTCGCCCTGACCGGCTATCAAGCGCGGCGAGAGCATTGGTGGAGTCGCGACGCGGCTTGCCGTTTTTGTAAGGAGCATACGCAAAAATGAAGGTACTTGTGCCTGTCAAGCGCGTGATCGACTACAACGTGAAGGTTCGCGTGAAGGCGGACGGGAGCGGAGTTGATCTCGCCAATGTGAAAATGTCGATGAACCCGTTCGACGAGATCGCGGTGGAAGAGGCGATCCGCCTGAAAGAAGCAGGCAAGGCCGATGAGGTCGTGGCCGTTTCGATCGGCGTGAAGCAGAGCCAGGAAACCCTGCGCACCGCGCTGGCCATGGGCGCCGACCGCGCCATTCTGGTTGTTGCCGCCGATGACGTGCATCAGGACATCGAGCCGCTGGCGGTTGCCAAGATTCTGGCCAAGGTGGTCGAGGAAGAGCAGCCCGGCATCGTTCTGGCCGGCAAGCAGGCGATCGACAACGACATGAACGCCACCGGCCAGATGTTGTCGGCGCTGCTGGGCTGGAGCCAGGGTACTTTCGCGTCCGAACTGGACATTGAAGGCGACAGCGCCAAGATCACCCGCGAGGTGGATGGCGGCCTGCAGACCATCTCCGTCAAGATGCCGACCATCGTGACCGTCGACCTGCGCCTGAACGAGCCGCGCTATGCCTCGCTGCCCAACATCATGAAGGCCAAGAAAAAGCCGCTGGATGAAAAAACCGCCGCCGATTACGGCGTCGACGTCACCCCGCGTCTGGAAGTCGTCAAGACCGAAGAGCCGCCGGCACGTGCCGCGGGTATCATCGTGGGCTCGGTCGACGAGCTGGTCGAGAAACTCAAAGAAGCGGGGGCTGTGTAATGGCTGTACTTCTGCTTGGTGAAGTCAACAATGGCGAGCTGTCGCTGGACGCCACCGCCAAGGCCGTCTCGGCGGTCAAGTCGCTGGGCGACATCACCGTTCTGGCCGCAGGCGGTTCGGCTGCTGCTGCCGGTGAGGCCGCTGCCAAGATCGACGGCGTGTCCAAGGTTCTGGTCGCCGAGGATGCCTCGCTGGGTCACCGTCTGGCCGAATCGACTGCAGCCCTGATCGTGGGTCTGGCCGATGGCTATGAGCACATCGTGGCTCCCGCCACCACCGACGCCAAGAACGTGATGCCGCGCGTTGCGGCCCTGCTGGACGTGATGGTGATCTCGGATGCATCGGGCGTGGTCGATGGCTCGACCTTCGAGCGTCCGATCTATGCGGGCAACGCGATCCAGACCGTGAAATCGAACGACGCCAAGAAAGTCGTCACCATCCGCACCGCCAGCTTTGACGCTGCAGGCGAAGGCGGCTCGGCCCCGGTCGAGACCATCTCGGTCGGCAACAATCCGGGCCTGTCGGAATGGGTCGAGGACAAGGTGGCCGAGAGTGACCGCCCCGAGCTGACCTCGGCTGGTGCAGTAGTGTCGGGCGGCCGTGGCGTCGGCTCGGAAGAGGATTTCAAGCTGATCGAAGGTCTGGCCGACAAGCTGGGTGCCGCCGTTGGCGCCTCGCGTGCCGCCGTGGATTCGGGCTATGCTCCGAATGACTGGCAGGTGGGTCAGACCGGTAAAGTCGTTGCCCCCGATCTGTATGTCGCCGTCGGCATTTCGGGCGCGATCCAGCACCTGGCAGGTATGAAGGACTCCAAGGTGATCGTCGCGATCAACAAGGACGAAGAGGCACCGATCTTCCAGGTTGCCGATTTCGGACTGGTCGCGGATCTGTTCCAGGCGGTGCCGGAACTGACCGAGAAACTGTAATGCCAAGCCGGGCTGAAGCCCGGCCTATGCAGACTTCCCCAGGCCCGCCAAAACGGCGGGCCTTTCTTAATCCAGATCCAGCAGCGTTTTGCAGATCCGTTCGGCAATCGCGTGATGCGTCACCGGTCCGATCATGTGTTCCGCCGCAGGCTGCTGCATCGTGCCGAACAGCATGTCACCCAACTCATCTGAATCGCCGGACGCCCGCACCGGTATCTCGATCGCGACGGCACACAGATCCTGCAACGCGGCCACCATCCCGGCGTCAACCAGAAAGGGCTCGGCCCCCAGATCGCCGCCCTGCTCTTCGGCCAGCGGTCCTTCGTATTGCAGCCAGAGCAGCACGGCGGGGTGTTTCAGCCCGACCAGCAGGTGCCGCATCCGATCGACCCAGGCCCGGCGCAGTTCCACACACACCTCAGTGAAGCGCTCATCCGACAGGGCCAGCAGGTGAGCCAACAAGTGCCGGGTGAAGTGGAACTCGGTAAAGTCGACCTCGGGGTAGAGCCGGACCAGCAAGTCGGACGGCTCCAGAAACCGGTCATTGCGACGGGGATGCACCCGGTAGAGCCTGTTCGAGAGGTTCTGCGCCCCGGTCAACTGGATCACGCACCGCTCGGCCCCCTGTGCCATGTGCATCAGTTCGGGATCCTGCGCCATCGCCTCCAACCCGCAACTGACGCTGCCGAGATTGACGCAGGTCATCCCCAACCGGTCCTCCAACACCGCCGGAAACGGGCTCTCCACGAACCGGCCAAAGGTGTCCGTCCCGCCGATACAGGCCACATAAGGCGCATCAAGCGCCCGCCTAGGCCCCCGAAACAGCAGTTTCGACGCCCCGTAACGACAACCCGACTCCTCAGGCCCATCCGTGCCCGGCTTGCAATAACTCATGTCACTCACCCTTTCGCCGACATGTTGACGCCGCAAAGCTTGTGATTCCGCTAATGCGCGCATTTGAAGCAAATCCGACCCGACCCCGCCCCTTGCCGCCGCCCCCGACCTGCCGGTAATGTCCCGGCAACCCGCGAGAAAAGGCATCAAAGCAATGGACATACAAAAGGTCGGAGTGATCGGCGCAGGCCAGATGGGCAACGGGATCGCTCATGTGATGGCGCTCGCGGATTATGACGTGCTGCTGACCGATGTCAGCCAGGAAGCCCTGGATCAGGCCATCGGGATGATCGAGGCCAACATGGCCCGTCAGGCCTCACGCGGCAAGATCACGGACGCGCAGATGCAGACCGCGCTGGGGCGCATCACAACAACCCTGAACCTGCCGGAACTGGGCCAGACCGATCTGGTGATCGAGGCCGCGACCGAGCGCGAGGCGATCAAGCAGGCGATCTTCGAAGACCTTCAACCGCACCTGCTGCCGCACACGATTCTGACCTCGAACACTTCGTCGATCTCGATCACCCGCCTGGCCAGCCGCACCGACCGGCCCGAGCGGTTCATGGGGTTTCACTTCATGAACCCGGTGCCGGTGATGCAACTGGTCGAACTGATCCGCGGCATCGCCACCGACGAGGACACATACAACGCTTGCAAGACGGTCGTCGACAAGCTGGGCAAGACCGCCGCCAGCGCCGAGGATTTCCCGGCCTTCATTGTCAACCGCATCCTGATGCCGATGATCAACGAGGCGGTCTATACGCTTTACGAGGGTGTCGGCAGCGTCCAGTCCATCGACCAGTCGATGAAGCTGGGCGCCAACCACCCGATGGGGCCACTGGAACTGGCCGATTTTATCGGACTGGATACCTGTCTGGCGATCATGAACGTACTGCATGACGGGCTGGCGGACACCAAGTACCGCCCCTGCCCGCTGCTGACAAAATATGTCGAGGCCGGCTGGCTGGGCCGCAAGACCGAGCGCGGCTTCTACGACTATCGCGGCGAGGTCCCGGTGCCCACGCGCTGATCGCTTCTTCTTGCTGAAAATACGCAAATCCCCGGGCCTGCAACATGCGGGCCTCTTCCCTGACGTCCGACGACAACCAAAGGCGCCAAATCAGGAAACGAGCGCGCCGAAGGCGCTCAATTTGGGAACAGCCCCGTCAGCTCCGCAGCGACAGCGTGTGCTCGCGCAGCCAGGCCATAAAGCCGCGCGGATCGCGTTCCAGCATCTCCATGTCCTGCTCCGACACAGGATCGCCAATAACGGGCGCCTGCGGCTTTTTGCACGACCGCACGATCTCGTGCAGCAGCAACCCCTGCCGCAGGATCGGTGAGAGCTGATTGGCGATCTGATAGGCGCGCGAGTTCCGGCCTGGGAAATAGATTGGCACCACCTGCGCCCGCGAGCGGCGGATCATCTGGGCCGTGAACACGTTCCATTCCCGCTCGATGGGCGGACCCCACCAGCTGTCGGATGACATCACCACACCCGAAGGGAACAGCGCCACCACGCCGCCCTCTTTCAGATGCGCCATGGCCTTGGCGCGCATGTCGACCATCTTGCGCTGGGCATCGGGATCATGCGGAAAGGGCACCGGGATCATGAATGACGTGGCGGCCTCGTCCAGGCCGGTCAGAACCGAACGTGTGAGGATGCGGTAATCCTGACGGGTGCGCCCGATCAGTTCGGCAAGGATCATGCCATCGACCATGCCGTGCGGGTGGTTGGCAACCACCACGACCGGGCCCTCTTTGGGAATGCGCGCAATCTGTTCGGCCGGGGTCAGCAGGTCGATGCCCATGATCTTGAGCGCGCCGCCCCAGAACTTCTGGCCGCGATACAGCTCATTCTGCTTTTCAAAGCGGTTGACCATGCGCAGGATGGTCAGCTTGCCGGTCAGCCATTCGATGGTGCGGATCGCGGTCGCCGTCCAGCGGTCATCGAAGGAATTCGCGTAGGTCAGCGTGCGGCGGTCGTAAATCTCGCCCTGAGGGGCGGTGTCACCGACCACCGGGCCAGCCTTGTTATCGTGAGCGGTTTCCGCCAAACTTGGTCTTCCCGTTCTTCGCGTCACAGTGGCAGTGCGCTCAGAATCCTTCGCCGAACTTGTCGTTCACCAGAGTCTCCAACGCTTCCGCCAACGCCTCAGCATCCGGGCCGGACGTCTCGACGTCAATAGTGGTTCCGCGCGACGCTGCCAACATCAAAAGGCCCATAATGCTGTCACCCGACGCCGAAAGCCCGTCCTTCGAGACCTCTGCCGTTGCGTCAAACCCTTCGACCACTTCAACGAGCTTGGCCGAGGCGCGGGCATGCAAGCCCTTTTCGTTGATGATTTTCAGGCTTCGGTTGACCATTTTCAATCTGTTCGGTGTCATTCAAGCGTCACATTCTGTGCGTTAATGTACTTCCTGCCCGCCTCCATGGCATAGCGTACAGCCTCTGCAACCGGAAGATGTCGGCTCTTGGCCAGCTTGATCAGCATCGGCAGATTCGCGCCGTAGAGAATCCGACGGTCGGGCGGCGCGCAGGCCCGCAAACTCAGGTTCGAAGGGCTTCCTCCGAACAGATCGGTAACAACCACAACACCGTCGCCGTTATCGACCTCATCGGCGGCGGCGCAGATTTCCTGCTGTTTGGCATCGCGGTCATGGTCCGCCTCGATGGCGACGGCCGCCAGTCCGGGCTGCTGGCCAACAACATGCTGCATCGCGGCCAGGTATTCCTGGGCCAGCCCGCCATGCGCTACGATCACTATCCCGATCAATCCGGCCTCGTATCAGCTGAGCGACGTTCCACTTCGCGGTGCCTAATTGACACCCGCTGCCCTTCCTCTGCAAGGGCCTTTGCGACCGCCTCGGCCAGCGCCACCGACCGGTGTTGCCCGCCGGTACACCCAAAGGCCACCGAAAGATGCGCCTTGCCTTCGGCCCGGTAGGCGGGAAGCAGCATCCGCAGCAGGTTCACCACGCGGTCAAAGAAGGGCAAATAGTTCGGGTCAGCGTGAACATATTCGGCCACGTCGCGGTTGCGCCCGTCTGCCTTGCGCAGCTCAGGCTTCCAATAAGGGTTGGCCAGAAACCGGCAGTCGAACACCATGTCCAGCCCGCGCGGCAGGCCGCGCTTGTAGGAAAAGGACTCGATGGATACCGCCAGATGCCGCCCCTCTTCGGGCGCAAACCAGCGTTCGACCTCTTCGCGCAGCTGGTGCACGTTCAGCGCGGTGGTGTCGATCAGGGTATCGGCCACCTCGCGAATCGGCTGCAGCAACTCCTTTTCCTGCCTGATCCCCGCCTGCGGGCTGGCGCCTTGCGCCATTGGGTGCCGCCGCCGGGTTTCCGAGAACCGGCGCAGCAGCACCTCTTCGCTGCAATCGAGATAGAGCGTGGTCAGATCCAGATGCTCGATCCGGCTGAGATGTGCCACCAGTTCCAGAAA
Source organism: Ruegeria sp. (assembly GCF_040830605.1). Classification (GTDB taxonomy): domain Bacteria; phylum Pseudomonadota; class Alphaproteobacteria; order Rhodobacterales; family Rhodobacteraceae; genus Ruegeria. Next base: position 47,212 of record NZ_JBFOMD010000007.1, on the reverse strand, counting down.
ACCGTTGGTGGAAAAATCCCGGTTGCGCGCGTCAATGCCCAAGGCCATTGGCCGTTGCGCGTCGGGTGCGTCGAGCAGGGGGCTGAGCAAACCCATGGGCAGGTTGTCGATGGCCTCGAACCCCAGATCTTCGAGGACGTGGATCGCGGTCGAACGTCCGGCGCCCGAGGGACCGGTGACCAATACGATGCGTCGTTGCGTGCTCATGCGGTGGGCCATTCGGGGCTGACGCGCCCTGCCTTGAGAAGTTGAACCAGAGACGCCGCAAAATGTGGGCCCTGAACGGCACGAAGCAAGGGAACAGATTGCCTCAGGACGCGGGTTTTGTGCCACTCGGGCAAACGGGCATCTTCGGTTCTGTCCAGATCGACCACATAGGCCAGCGGCACCGGACCAACTGCGGTGGCGCGCAACAGGCCCACGCCGCGCGCCTCGATCAGACCCGTTATCGCCTCGGGTGCGCGGGCCATGACCTGCGCGCCATCCGTACTCAGCTCGACCCGATCATCAGCGACCAGATCGGCACCATAGCCCATCATCACCAGCGCCAGAGCGGATTTCCCGGTTCCCGAGGCACCGGCGATCAACAGGCCCTTGCCCGCGACAGACACGCAGCTTGCGTGCACTATCGCCGTATCGCAATCGATTGCTGAGGACAGGGCGCGCGGGCCCACTGTTCAGACCGGCAGGCCCACGACGAAGCGCGCGCCCAGCGGGTCCGAGGTGATGTCGGCCTCGGTCGGGCGGATGTTCTCGGCCCAGATCACGCCGCCATGCGCTTCGACGATTTGTTTCGAGATGGCCAGCCCGAGGCCCGAGTTGTTCCCGAAATGCTCGGCCGGGCGCTGAGAATAAAAGCGCTTGAAAATCTTGGCCAGCGCCTCGTCCGGGATGCCGGGGCCGGTGTCTTCGACCACCACCAACACGCGGTTTGCCCGCTGCCGCACCCAAACGCGGATCGCATCGCCTTCCTCGCAGAACGACGTGGCATTCGTGATCAGGTTGACGAACACCTGCGCCAGCCGCGCCTCCAGCCCGGTGATAACGATGGGCCCCGAGGGCATGTCGGTGATGTAGTCGATCCCCTTGGACCGCGCATCCTCGCCCAGGAACTGACCCAGGTTGCCGAGCATTTCCAGCAGGTCGAAGGCTTGTTCGTCCTCTTTCACCAGTTCGGCATCCAGCCGCGAGGCGTTCGAGATGTCGCTGACCAGCCGGTCGAGGCGGCGCACGTCGTGCTCGATCACGTTCAGCAGCTTGTCGCGCTGGTCGTCGCGCTTGACCACGCGCAGAGTGCCGACCGCCGATTGCAGACTGGCCAGCGGGTTCTTGATCTCGTGCGCCACGTCAGCCGCGAACTGTTCGTTCCCATCAATCCGGTTGTAAAGCGCCGAGACCATGCCACGCAGCGCCCGGCTCAGGCGGCCGATTTCGTCCGGACGCGCCGTCAGGTCGGGGATGCGAATGCGGCCCGGGTTGATCTGCTGGGTCTTGCGGTCATTGCCAAGCTCCGCCGCTGCGGCCAGATCGGCCAGCGGGTTCGCGATTGTCGAGGCCAACACAAGGCTCAGCCCCACTGACACCAGCAGGGCGACGATGAACATCTGCAGAATGCGTTCCTGTTCCTGCCGGGCCAGCGCTTCGATTTCGCCTGCCGGACCGGCCATGGCGACCACGCCAATCGGGATGTCGCCCTGCAGCACGGGTGTGGCGGCCACGATGACCGTATCGCCCACTGCATCGTTGAGCACTTGCACCTGAGCGCCGCGCTCTATCGCCGCCGGAACCAAGGCGCCCACCTGATCCGCAAGCGCTGGCGACAGCCGGAGCGCCGAGCCGCTGAACACCGAAGACACCCCGGTCCAGACCGCGTTCAGCCCGTCGCTGATAAGCGTTCTGCCAACATCCGGGCGGCGGAACGAAGAGATTTCCGGGACCTGGCTGCTGCCGCGTGCCCATCCGGCCAGCGCACCTGACTGGTTGAACACAAAGACCTCAACCCCGTCCCTGAGGCTCAGTCCGGCCAGCGTGGCCTCGATATCCAGATCGACACTGGCGGCCAGATCGACCGGATCCGTGCCCCTGATCTGAGCCTCGAACACGTTGCTGACAAGCTCGGTTTCGCTGACCAGGGCGCTGGCCCTTTGCAGCACTTCGCCTTTGCGGGAGTCGTCGAGATAGAGGATGCCCGCGACCAGAATAATCAGCGCGATCAGGTTGAAGGTGATGATCTTTCGCGCCAGCGGTGACCCGCGCAGGGCAAACAGATTGCGCCGCGCACGCTTCACCTGCAGCTCGGAGGACATCACATCCTCGGGAATGACCCAGTCATCACCAAGAACGACATCCCCGTCGCGCGGGTTGTTCACTGATCCGGTATCGCGCACCAGACCCCCTTTTTAACCTCCGCCCTATAGGGGGCGGTTATTCCTCGTTATACCTGTAACCTATGCCATACAGCGTCTCGATGGCCGAGAAATCCGAATCCGCAGTGCGCATCTTCTTGCGCAGGCGCTTGATATGGCTGTCGATGGTGCGATCGTCTACATAGACCTGATCATCATAGGCGACATCCATCAACTGGTCGCGGCTCTTGACGAAACCGGGCCGCTGGGCAAGCGCCTGAAGAAGCAGGAATTCGGTCACCGTCAGCGAAACGTCCACGCCTTTCCAGCTGACGGCGTGCCGCAGCGGGTCCATGCGAAGATGGCCGCGCTCCATGACCTTTGTCTCGCCGCCGCCATTGTTTGCGGCATCTTCCGTCCCGGCCTCTTGCCGGCGCAGAAGCGCGCGGATGCGTTCGACCAGAAGGCGCTGGGAAAACGGCTTTTTCACATAGTCGTCGGCGCCCATGCGCAGGCCCAGAACCTCGTCGATCTCGTCATCCTTCGACGTCAGGAAGATCACCGGCATCTGGGTTTTCTGCCGCAGGCGCTGCAACAGATCCATGCCGTCCATCCTGGGCATCTTGATGTCCAGAACCGCCATGTCCGGTAATTTCTTGTTGAAAGCGTCCAGCGCGGCCTGACCATCATTGTAGGTCTCGACCTCGAACCCCTCGGCCTCGAGCGTCATCGAAACCGACGTCAGGATGTTTCGATCATCGTCCACCAATGCAATTCTTGACATCCGCAATGCCCCTATTGCTGCTCATTACTACGTTAATGCTTATTTTTCTTCATTCATCGCCTTTTTAGCGTTGCGAATCAATCCATATCTGCGATTCGCCCCACAACTGCTGCGCTGATTGCAACAGAAGAAGCCTACCGTGAATTGAATCCATGCCCTTGGAATAACCACGAATTTCATGGTTGCGCTAAACCTGAGCTTGGTTGCGCTAACTGCGCCAAACCGTCCTGTTCATGCCCCGAACGACCATGATAAGACCACGCTCACCGGCCCGCTAGCAGCCGGACAACTGCCCCAAGAGCGCCAACGGACCTTTAACGGCCGGCGCCGCCATAGGAGAGAATACGCATGACATCTGGACGGGTTAACCCGCAATTCCGCCTCGAAGATCAGGGCATCGAGGGTCTGGGAAATGTCTATTACAACTTCATGGAACCGGCGCTGATCGAAGAGGCGCTCAAGCGGGGCGAAGGCACGCTGGGCAATGGCGGCGCGTTTCTGGTTGCCACAGGAAAATTCACTGGCCGGTCGCCAAAGGACAAGCACATCGTCAAGACCGACAGTGTGAAGGATTCAATCTGGTGGGATGCCAACGCCGCGATGAGCCCCAAGGGGTTCGATGCGCTTCACGCCGACATGCTCGAGCACATGAAGGGCCGCGATTTCTTTGTGCAGGATCTGGTGGGCGGCGCCGATCCGACCTATTCGATCAATGTGCGGATGGTGACCGAGTTTGCCTGGCACAACCTGTTCATCCGCCACCTGCTGCGCCGTCCCGACCGCGAGGACCTGGACGAGTTCGTGGCGGATTTCACCGTCATCAACAGCCCCAGTTTCCGTGCGGATCCCAAGAAGCATGATTGCCGGTCCGAGACGGTCATCGCGCTGAACTTTGACAAAAAGCTGATCCTGATCGGCGGCACCGAATATGCGGGCGAGAACAAGAAGTCGGTGTTCACGCTGCTCAACTATATGCTGCCGGAACGAGGCGTCATGCCGATGCACTGCTCGGCTAACCACGCCACCGGCAACCCGGTCGACACCGCTGTGTTCTTTGGCCTGTCGGGCACCGGCAAGACCACGCTGTCCGCCGATCCCGAGCGCACGCTGATCGGGGATGACGAACATGGCTGGTCGGATCGTGGCACCTTCAACTTCGAAGGCGGCTGCTATGCCAAGACCATCAATCTCAGCCAGGAGGCCGAGCCCGAGATCTATGCCACAACGTCGAAGTTCGGCACCGTGATCGAGAACATGGTGTTCGATGTGGACACCAAGGAACTGGATTTCAACGACGACTCGCTGACCGCGAACATGCGCTGTGCCTATCCGCTGGAATACATCTCGAACGCGTCGAAATCGGCGCTGGGCGGGCATCCCAAAAACATCATCATGCTGACCTGCGACGCGTTCGGCGTACTGCCTCCGATCGCGCGGCTGACCCCGGCGCAGGCGATGTATCACTTCCTGTCCGGCTTCACCTCGAAAGTGGCGGGCACCGAGCGCGGCATCACCGAGCCGCAGCCCACCTTCTCGACCTGTTTCGGCGCGCCGTTCATGCCGCGTCGCCCCGAGGAATACGGCAATCTGCTGCGCGAAAAAATCGCCCAGCACGGTGCGACCTGTTGGCTGGTCAACACCGGCTGGACCGGCGGCGCCTATGGCGTGGGCTCGCGGATGCCGATCCGCGCCACCCGCGCCCTGTTGACCGCCGCGCTGGACGGGTCGCTGGCCGAGGCCGAGTTCCGCAAGGACGCCAATTTCGGGTTCGACGTGCCGGTCTCGGTCCCCGGTGTGGCCGAAGTGCTGCTGGACCCGCGCCGGACCTGGGACGATCAGGAAGCGTTCGACAGGCAGGCGGCCAAGCTGGTGCAGATGTTTGCCGACAATTTCGAACAGTACCTGCCGTTCATCGACGAGGACGTCAAAGCCGTCGCAATCGGCTGACCCCGTCTTAAGGAGTTCAGATAACCCCTCGGTCCTGCCGGGGGGGTTTCCTTACGGCCGGTAACGGAGTTTTCGCGTTAAGTTGACGTAAGAGCCGGTCAAAAAACCGTTGCCTGAAAGAAAAGCACCCAATAGTGTCCGCGCTTACATAAAACACAAAATGCCCGGCGCCGAAACGCCGGGCTTATGCTGAAAGGGCTTTTGGGCTGCGGAATGCTTACTCACTCACTCACGCAATTGATGCAGCCTAATTAAGGAATCCACTGTATGAAATCAGAGAGATGTGTCAACATGAGACAGAATACTTCCGAGTATTCTCGCGAACCTGCGGCTTTATGGTCTCACTGGTATGGCGCCCAAGCTCTCGATAAAGACTGGTAACGGAATGACTGAAATCTCGAAACTCGCGGAATTACGCAGGCTGATGCAGAGCATGGAGCGCACGCTGGGCCTGGAAGACCTGTCTCCGGTTGAGCGCGATATTTACTACGCGGCCGGTGAGATATCCGCAGCCGGGGTCGAGGTACGGACCTTTGGTCTGATCGAGCATACCCTGTTGCAAAGCGTCTCGCGCCCGACATTTTTCCGCGCGCTCAAGTCGCTGGTGAACAAGGGGTATCTGTCGCAGAGCGAGACAGCGAACAGAGGGCGGTACATCGTTCATGATCCGCAAAGCTAGGCGCTTCGGGCGCCGCGACGGGTAAGCCGTTGCCCGCCTGGATTTCCGAGACCTGTCTCGCCTCCCTCGCGTATATCGCCGCTTTCCTGTTCACGTTCGAAGTGCTGATGCCGCTTCAGAACGTTTTTTTTCCTGAGTATCCCAGCCGGGCGAGCCTGCTTTTCCTGCCCCACGGGGTGCGGGTTCTGACCGCGTGGCTGTTGGGCTGGCGCGCGGTGTTTGCCCTGCTGCCGGGGGTGTTCATCGTGTTTGCCTATGTGGGCGGGTGGGACGTGTTCCTGACCAGCCGGCTGACCGCCATCTTCTTTGCCGTCTCCACCGCGCCCGCGGTGTTCTACGCCTTCAAGCTGCTGGGCTGGAACCTGTTTCCTGATCCCGACCGCACGCCGTGCTGGAGCTGCGTCATGATCGCCGGTGTGGTCATCTCGGTCCTGATGTCCGGCCTGACCAATATCGCCTTTGGCAGCACCATCGAGGAATATGTCGCCTATCTGATCGGAGACATATTCGGCCTGTTCTTCCTGATGCTGGGGCTGCTGTTTGCGTTCCGAATGGCCCGGGCGCGGGAGTGAACCGCTAGCCCAACAGGCTGCGCCGCAACAGGTTCAGGGCGGCGACCAACAGCACGATCAGCGTCACCTTGCGGAACGTGGACTGGTCGATCCGATCCTGCAGTTTCAACCCGACCCACATGCCCAACAGCGCCGGGCCAATCAGCAGCACTGAAAACGGGACCGTTTCGGCGCGCAGCACGCCCGAACTGAGATGCGCCGCAACCAGCGCCACCGCACCCAGGCCGTAGACCACACCCTGAATGCGGATCTGGTCCTGCTTTGGCGTTTCGAGCGCGGTCAGATACGCCACCGTCGGCGGCCCCCAGACGCCCGACATGCCGCCCACAAATCCGGCGAGCGCCCCGGCCCCGGCCTCGACACGCAACGATCCTCCGCTCAGCGGCAGCCGGATGCCCAATAGCTGGATGACGGCGAAGACCGCCATTGGCGCACCGATCAGAAACAGAAACGTCGAGACCTCAACCCGCGCCACAAGCTGCGCGCCGATCAGCAGGCAGACGAAGCCCACCAGCAAGAACACCCGAAACCGCCGGATCGACGCCATCGCGGCGGCTGTGCCCTGCCGCAGGGCCTGAATGCCGTTTGTGATCAGCGTGGGGAGGATAAGCCCGGCCAGCGCAAGGTCCGGTGGCAGCACCGTGCTGAGGCCCGAGATGAAGATCGTCGGCATGGCAAACCCCACCATCCCCTTGACCAGTCCCGCCAGCACTGCAATCGCGAAAGCCAGTACCAGCTCGATAGGAGAAAGAAGCGAAAACAGGGTCATGCCCCTTCTTAACACCGGAATTCGGTGCTGCACTGCAAAATTCGTCACGTAATTTTAGAACCTATTACAAGGTTTCTGCGTATTTATGTTGCGCTGCACGTGCAAAATGATATGACCAAGCGACCTACGAGAGGACGTGATTCATGGCCCATGACGGACAGGACCTGACAACGATGACCAAGCCTGTGATTTTGCCCGATCTCCTGAGCCTGACCGGCGCGGCGCTTGCCCCGGTCGAAACGGTATTCGAACGCGCCCGCGAGGCGGTGCGCGCGACGGTCAGCGCCGATGGCCGGATCTCGGGCGCGCTGATCGAGGCGAACCAGACCGCCGCCCATGGCCTGTCCTGGCTGGCCACCTATCATCAGTCGCTGCAACAGATGCAACGCTGGGCCGAGGCGCTGAATGCGGAGGGCAAGTTCGGCGAGATGGAGCAGTTGCTGCTGCAGATCGCGTTCGGCGAATACCTCTGGCAGATTTATGGCGGCATCCAGATGAACCAGGGCGAGGTCGTGCGCCTGCAGGACCTGGGTCTGTCTCAGGACGACATGCGCGTGCTGATGGAACCCGCCATCATGACGCTGACCCAGGGCGGCAACACGCAGGCCGCCCGCACCCGTCTGGTCGAGCTGATGGAGGTACAGGCCGGTGCCACCATGTTCGGCGCGTCGGGTCTGGACGAAGAGCTGGAGATGATCCGTGACCAGTTCCGTCGCTATGCGGTCGAAAAGGTCGAGCCCAACGCCCATGACTGGCATCTGAACGACGAGTTGATCCCGATCGAGATCATCGAAGAGTTGGCCGAAATGGGCGTATTCGGCCTGACCATCCCCGAGGAATTCGGTGGTTTCGGTCTGTCCAAGGCGTCGATGTGCGTGGTGTCCGAAGAGCTGTCGCGCGGCTATATCGGTGTGGGCTCCCTGGGAACCCGGTCCGAGATTGCCGCCGAGCTGATCATCGCGGGTGGCACCGATGAGCAGAAAGCCAACTGGCTGCCCAAGATCGCCAGTGCCGAGATTCTGCCCACCGCCGTGTTTACCGAGCCCAACACCGGCTCGGACCTGGGCTCGCTACGCACCCGCGCGATGAAGGATGAGAACGGCGACTACAAGATCACCGGCAACAAGACCTGGATCACACATGCCGCACGCACCCATGTGATGACCCTGCTGGCGCGGACCAATCCGGACACCACAGATCACCGGGGCCTGTCCATGTTCCTTGCCGAAAAGACGCCCGGAACCGACGAGAACCCCTTCCCCACCCCCGGCATGACCGGCGGCGAGATCGAGGTGCTGGGCTATCGCGGCATGAAGGAATACGAACTGGGCTTTGACGGCTTTCACGTCAAGGGCGAGAACCTGCTGGGCTGCGAAGAGGGCAAAGGCTTCAAGCAGCTGATGGAAACCTTCGAGTCCGCCCGCATTCAGACCGCCGCCCGCGCCATCGGGGTGGCGCAATGCGCGCTGGACATCGCCATGCAATACGCCCAGGACCGCAAGCAGTTCGGCAAGGCGCTGATCAACTTCCCGCGCGTGTCGGGCAAGCTGGCGATGATGGCGGTCGAGATCATGATCGCGCGGCAGCTGACCTATTTCTCGGCCTGGGAAAAGGATCACGGCCAGCGCTGCGATCTTGAGGCCGGGATGGCCAAGCTGCTGGGTGCCCGCGTCGCCTGGGCGGCGGCGGATAACGGGTTGCAGATTCATGGCGGCAACGGCTTTGCGCTGGAATACAAGATCTCCCGCGTTCTGTGCGATGCCCGCATCCTCAACATCTTTGAAGGTGCAGCGGAGATTCAGGCGCAGGTCATAGCCCGGCGGCTGCTCGGCTGAGAGAGATTTTTTCCTCGGGACTCATTCCCCAACTGACCCGGCCATGTGCCGGGTCTTTTTCTGTTGTTACGATTTGTACAAGGTTCTGACGGTGGTTTGTCCAAATTGTACGAAAAGTGCAGACGCCTGTTTGGGCGGTTGCCAACGGGTGACGCCCAGAGCTCGCTGACGAAACCCGCCGCATCATGCGGATCGCGATGTTGAATTCCGGATGAGGGACTTCTCGCGCCGGGGTTCAGTTCGACATGCAATTCATAAGCGCCGTGCCCGTCATGTGGACTCTCGCGTGTTCGGACCCGAAGGGCTCAACACTCCGGGCAAATCCGGATAAGCTCACCGAGAACTCATTCGACCGGAACAGGTGCATTTAGGAAAGGCTCGGCCATGTATGAACAGGCGATCAAGGAAGGCGGCGTTGCGGTGGTCACCGGAGCGGCCAGCGGTGTCGGACGGGTTGCGGCGCAGCGGTTCGCCGAGGCTGGTTTGAGCGTGATTCTGGCAGACCTGCCGGGAGAGCCGCTGGATGAGGCCGTGGCCGAGATCGGCACCCTTGCCTCCGACGGGGCACAGGTCATCGGCGTTCCGACCGACGTCACCAGCGATGCCGATATCGCCGCGCTGGCGGATCGCGCCTTTGCCATGGGACCGGTGGCGGTTTTGATGAACAATGCCGGGATCGGGCGGCGCACGACCGCCTGGGACCAGATGGAACACTGGCAGCAGATGCTGGATGTGAACCTGATGGGCGTATTGCGCGGTGTGCACGCGTTTGTGCCGCGCATGATCGCGGCCAACCGTCCTGCGGTGGTAATCAACACCGGATCGAAACAGGGGATCACGACCCCGCCCGGCAACCCCGGCTACAACGTGACCAAGGCGGCCATCAAGGTGCTGAGCGAGCAACTGGCCCATGAGTTGCGCGAGGCCGAGGCACCGATCTCGGTGCATCTGTTTGTGCCCGGGTTCACCTATACCGGCATGATCGCCGCGTTCATGCCGGAAAAGCCCGCGGCGGCCTGGACCAGCGCGCAAACCGTCGATCATTTCATCGCGCGCATGGCAGAGGGGGATTTCTATATTCTGTGTCCCGACAATGATGTGGATGAGACCCGCGACCGCCTGCGCGCCGCATGGGCCGCGGCGGATGTGATCGAGAACCGCCCGCCCCTGTCGCGGTGGCATCCCGATTACGCCGAGGCATTCGCCGCATACGAGGCCGCCGGGCGCGACAAGGGGTGATGCTGCGCCTGTTGCCGATCCTGCCGCTGATGGCGCTGTTCCAGTGTGGCGGCGACGAGACCGTGGCGGCCTACGGAGCGGCGGATCGCGTCTGGACCTTGCAGGAGATCGATGGCCGACCGCTTGGGGCCAACGTGACCCTGACCCTCCCCGAACCCGGCCAGATCGCGGGCAAGGCGCCATGCAACAGCTATTCCGGGACGCTGGATGCGCCCTATCCGTGGTTCGAGGTCAAGGACCTGATCGCCACCCGCGCCGCCTGCCCCGAGCTTGAGGCCGAGGGCACCTATTTCGCGGCCCTGATGGTCATGACTCAATCCGAGGTTTCGGGCGATATTCTGGTGCTGCGCAACGAAGCGGGCAACGAGATGGTGTTCAAAGCCGCCGAGTGAACAGATCCACGAACCGCCCCCGCGCCTCGGGCAGAGGCCGGTGCCCCAGTGCGGGTGCCACACGGTGTTCCAGGAAGTAACCGGTGGTCTCGAAGCCCTGCGCGATCTCGGCATCCGGCGCGGGGCCTTCGCCGCGCAGGCAGGGCGGCAGGGGCAGCATCCGGTCGGCCCACTCACCTGCCCCCTCAGCGGTCACCGCGCGGCCCGATCTGGGTGAGACATGGACCAGCCCCTCGGTGGCGCCGGTCACCGCGCAGACGGACAGGTCCAGCCCAAAGCCAAGCTCTTCCAGCAGCGCCAATTCCCAGTTGAGATAGGCCAGCGGCCAGATCTCGTCCTGCCCGAGCAGGTCCATGAGCCGCTCGGTCTGTTTGTAGATACCGGGATGCGGCTCACGCTCGGGCAGGCAGAACGAGAGCAGCGCCACCACCGCGTTCAGCCCGGCCAGTGCCAGCCGCCCGGAAAACGCCGCCGCCGCGCGGGAGCGCAGGGGTTCGACCTGAAAGGTGCCGATATGCTCCTCAAGCCGGGCGCGCCAGATCACGTCGAGCTGCGCGCCCGGTTGCAGGATCGGGGCGATCTTGCGGCTGGTGCCGCCGCGGACCACACCCGCGTGACGGCCATGTTCTTCGGTGAACACCTCGATGATGGCAGCGGTTTCGCCATGGCGGCGAGAGGTCAGAAGGATGCCGTGATCGCGCCAGTCCATGAGATGACTTTCAGTGGTTCAGAGCAAAAAAGCGGATAATTAAGCCCGAATGAGTTGCACAGCGAATTCTGGCGAAATATTCTGCACTAAGTGAGCTTAGAGAACGAATAGAGATATGGAAAGATTAAAGAAAGTCTTTGGTTGGGTACTCAAAGCTCTCGGAGCGGCTACGCTCTTGTTTGCCCTGTTCATCGGTAGCATCTTTTTCGTCAGCCGGCATGATCGCGCGCTGGCAAAAGAGTTCCTGATGCTTGCGGGTGAGAAAAACTATGACGCAGCGTTCGAAATGATGTCCGACGCTATGAAGCAGGCCTATCCGCTGGGTACCATGAAGTCACAATTCGGTACTCTGCAGGTTTATACGGATGTGTCGATCAACAACGTTCACCTGGGAAGCGGCGTAACAACGCTGAGAGGAAGCGCTTCAACTGCGCTGGGCTGCACAAGCTCGCTTACCTTTGTTGTCGAGAACAATAAGATTACCGCCTTTCAGATTGATGATCCGTGCCTGACTGATCAGGTGTCAGCCTGATTGCGAATGTCGAACCATCGCGGACTGTACCAACAGATTTCAGAGTGGAGCTACTCAAGCCCGCTCTCGCCCAACAGGTGCCGTCCGCCCCGATCCTCGACCTCGATCACCCAGAGGTCCGGATCAAAGCCGCGCTGGCGCTGGATCGCTGCGTCCACGTCCGTCTCGGGGCCGCTGGAAAGTTCGATCCATTTCCGCTCGCCGCTCATCAGGTCGAAACTGCGCTGGAACGCGACCGCCTGCCCGTCCAGCGTGTTGAGCTTGACCAGCACCGCGCCCGCCGTGTCGTCGCCGTGGGCCACGACAAAGGCCGGGATTTCCTGAAACCGCAGCCGGGCCAGGTAGGCCTGTACCCAGAATTCGGCGGTTAGCCGGGTCATGCGTTTCCGTCTTTGAAGTCGAGCCCCATTTCGGAATAGCGCTCGGATTCCTCCAGCCAGTTGGGCCGCACCTTGACCTGCAAAAACAGGTGCACCTTGCGGTCCAGGAATTCCTCCAGCTCGGCGCGGGCGGCCTGGCTGACCGCCTTGATGGTCTCACCGCGCTTGCCCAGCACGATGCCCTTGTGCCCGTCGCGGACCACGTAGATCACTTGATCGACCCGGGCCGAACCGTCCTTGCGCTCTTGCCAGCTTTCGGTTTCGACGGTCATTTGATAGGGCAGTTCCTGATGCAGGCGCAGGGTCAGCTTTTCGCGGGTCATCTCGGCGGCGATCATGCGCATGGGCAGATCGGCGATCTGATCCTCGGGGTAGAGCCACGGACCCTCGGGAAGCCGGCCCGCGAGCCATTTGCGCAGGTCGTCGGCACCGTGGCCGCGCTCGGCCGAGATCATGAAGGTCTCGGCAAAGTCGTAGCGATCATTCAGTTCCTTGGTCAGACCCAGCAGCGCCTCGGACTGCACCTTGTCGATCTTGTTGATGGCCAGCGCGACGGTGCGGCCCTGCCCGATCTCGTTCAGCCCTTCGAGGATGCGTTCCACGCCTTCGGTGATGCCGCGATGGGCCTCGACCATCAGCACGACGATGTCGGCATCCGCCGCCCCGCCCCAGGCTGCCGCCACCATGGCGCGGTCCAGCCGGCGGCGCGGTTTGAAGAGGCCCGGTGTGTCGACAAAGACCAGCTGCGCGTCGCCTTCCATCGCCACGCCGCGAATGCGGGCGCGGGTGGTCTGCACCTTGTGCGTCACGATCGAGACCTTGGCCCCGACCATGCGGTTCAGCAGGGTGGATTTGCCCGCGTTGGGCTCTCCGATCAGAGCGATGAATCCGGCGCGTGTGGTCATCTTTTGTCAGGTCCTGTTTGCAGATGCAGTCCCCTACAGGAGTTTGCCCGCGCCGACCAGAGGGCAATTGCGGCGATCCGGCGCGTTGCGCCCCGGTGCCCGGTCATGGCATCCGGGCCCCGGGCGCACCCAGCTTGTCCGCCAGGCCTCCCACCTTTTCAACAGCATGAGGCACATCATGAAACGTCGCGATTTTCTGCTGGGTTGCGGAGCGTCCGCCGGCGCGCTCGGGCTGGCCGGTCTGACACAGGCGCGGGCCCGGGCCGCGCAGGAACTGGTCATCCAGCCCGCCAGCTTCACCTTCCGGGACCGTCCGACCGAAGGGATGGTCAGCCTGAGCCCCGATGCGCCGCCACCGGTTCTGTATGGCCGTCAGGGCGAGGCGATGCGGCTGAGCGTGCGTAACGCAATGCCGGATTACACCGCGATGCATTGGCACGGGATGCGCATCGACAACGCCATGGACGGGGTGCCCTACCTGACCCAGATGCCCATCGCCGAAGGCGAGACGTTCGAGTGTGAATTCACCCCGCCCGACGCGGGCACCTACTGGTATCACCCACACTGCATGACCATGGCGCAGATGGCGCATGGTCTGACCGGGGTGATGGTGGTTGCCGAGGCCGAAGACCCCGGATTCGACAGCGAGCAGGTGATCAACCTGCGCGATTTCCGGCTGGATGAGGAGGGCGTGTTCCTTCCCGCCTTCACCGCACGGGGGGCGGCGCGCGGCGGAACGTTCGGCAATGTGCTGACCGCCAACTGGCTGGACGCGCCGAGCTATGATCACGCCGCCGGAGGGCTGGTGCGCCTGCGTGTGGTCAACAGCGACACGACCCGGATCTACAAGCTGCATCTGGGCGGGGCAGAGGCGCGGATCATCGCCTGGGATGGCCATCCGGTCGCGGCCGAGCTGCCGATGCCCGGCAAGGATGAGCCTCTGCTTGTAGGCCCTGGCCAGCGCGTCGATTTCGCGGTGGCGATGCCGGGTGCAGAGGGGCAGAGCGTCGCGCTGCTGGCCGAGCTTCCGGGCCGCGGATCGCGCGTCATGGCCCGTCTGCGCGCCACCGGCCAGAGCCTGGGCCGCGACCTGCGCGAGGTGAAGCCCCTGACCGCCAATCCGGTGGCCCGGCCCGATCTGACCAATGCCGAAGTGCATGATTTCGTCTTTGGCTGGACACCCGAGGGCGGCCCGCCAAATGACGGGTTCTGCGGCTCTATGGGATACAGTTTCTGGTCGATCAACCGCACGCCCTGGGCCGGAGATGCGGCGGAGAATGTGGGGCCGCTGGCCACGCTGGAGCGGGGCAAAAGCTATGTCCTGCGCCTGCGCAACGAGTCTCCCAACCTGCACCCGATCCATCTGCACGGGCTGGCCTTTGTGCCGATCCGGTCGAACCTGCGCAAGCTGCCGCCACTGATGACGGACACCATGCTGTTGCTCAAGGACGAGGTGGCCGAGATCGCGCTGGTCGCGGACAACCCGGGCGACTGGGCCTTCCACTGCCACGTGATCGAGCATCAGAAAACCGGGCTGACCGGCTATATTCGCGTGACCTGACAAGGTCACTGCGAACAAGGCGTTTGCAAACGCCTTGCAAGCGGTTTGAAACCGCTTAAGCCGCTTTCAAGCGGCTTGGCCCGGTTCGAATGTCAGGACAGTTGGGACAGCAGCGCCTTGGCGGCGGCCTGTTCGGCCTGCCGCTTGGATCCGGCGGTAGCCTGCGCCTCCACCCCGTCCTGCAGCCGCGCAGCGATGGTGAAAACCGGCGCGTGATCGGGGCCGCTGCGCGATACCTCGACGTAGGACGGCGGCTTCTGCCCGCGCGCCTGCGCCCATTCCTGCAGCGCGGTCTTGGGGTCTCGGGCGTCGGTTTCGACCTTGAGGATACGGTCCCCCCAGAGCCGCAGGATCATGTCCCGTGCCGCCTCGAACCCGGTATCACGATAAACAGCGGCGATCACCGCCTCCATCGCGTCGCCCAGCAGCGCCTGCTTGCGCCGCCCGCCCGACATCATCTCGGACCGGCCCAGCTTGAGCACCGCGCCAAGATCGATATGGCGGGCCACATCGGCGCAGGTTTCCTTGCGCACCAGCGCGTTGAAACGCGGCGCCAACTGGCCCTCGGTGGCCTTCTTGTCATGTTCCAGAAGCGCCGTGGCCATCACCAGCCCCAGCACCCGGTCGCCCAGAAACTCCAGCCGCTGGTTATCCGGCCGCGTGGCCGAAGAAACCGAGCCGTGGGTGAGCGCGCGGATCAGCAGCTCGGGCCGTTGGAACTCGTACCCGATCCGCTGCTGAAACGCCTTTATCTCGGTCGAGAGCTTCACTCGACCCCCTTGAAGAAACGGTCGCCGCGCCATGTCCAGAAGAAGAACATCGACCGGCCCGCGGAGGAGAACATGATGCGGTCGGCGCGGCCGATCAGGTTCTCATAAGGCACGAACCCGACCCCGCCCGCAGGCTGCGGCAGACGGCTGTCTGCGGAATTGTCGCGGTTATCGCCCATGAAGAAATAATGCCCCTCGGGCACCACGTAGATGCCGGTGTGATCCGAGGACTGGTTGCCGATATTCAGGATCTCGTGCGAGACGCCGTTGGGCAGCGTCTCGATCTGGCGCGATTTCTGACAGGTGCCGCCGGTGCCGACCGGCCCATTTTCGCAGCGCGGGCGCAGGCGTTGCGGGCCCTGCGGCTCGGCGATCTCTTCAAAGACGCCGTCATCCTGCAACTCGACCGCCTGGCCGTTGATCTGCAGCACCCCGTCCTTGACCTGGATCTTGTCACCTGGCAGGCCGATCAGCCGCTTGATGTAGTCGCGCCCGGTCACCGGGTGGCGAAAGACCACCACGTCACCGCGTTCGGGCTCGCCGCCCAGAATGCGTGTGTTGTCGCCCTTCATCCAGCCGCAGACATCCTCGGCATCGATATTGAGGCCGAAGCTCGGGATGATCAGGCTGGGGCAGGAGGCGTAGGAATAGCCATAGGCCATCTTGTTGACGAACAGGAAATCCCCGATCAGCAGGGTCTGTTTCATCGACCCGGACGGGATCCAGAAGGGCTGAAAGAACAGCGTGCGGAAAACGCCCGCGATCAGCAGGGCATAGAAGACGGTCTTGATCGTCTCCCAGACGGCGTTTCCGGTTTTGGCTTGCTCGGCCATGCAGGTCTCCAGTCCTCGGTCGGGTTTGGGTCAGGTTGCGTGCTACATGCGGGGCGGTCGGGGGCGAGTCAAGGTCACGCGGCGCCTTCGTGAACCGGCCGCGCCTCGATCACCACGAAGGCCTGCGCCCAGGGGTGATCGTCGGTCAGGGTGACGTGGATGATCGCCTCATGCCCTTCGGGCGTCATCTCGGCCAGACGCTCGGCGGCCCAGCCGGTGACATGCATGACGGGCTGGCCGGTGCGCAGGTTGGAGACCGCCATATCCTTCCACGCGATGCCCATGCGCAGCCCGGTGCCCAGCGCCTTGGAACACGCCTCTTTCGCCGCCCAGCGCTTGGCATAGGTGCCCGCCGTGTCGGCGCGGCGCTCGGCCTTGCGCTGTTCGATGTCGGTGAAGACGCGGTTGCGGAACCGGTCGCCGAAGCGGTCGAGCGTGCCCTGAATGCGCTCGATATTGGCGAGGTCGGTGCCAATGCCCAAAATCATGCGGCCCCCATTGGAATCTGTGCGCACAATCAACGCGAAACCGCCCGGCATGGCAAGGCGATGCCGGTGGGACGGGCCGTTTCAACCTGAGACCCGCCGCCGGGTTATGTCAGTTGGCGATCCCCGCGCTGGTGAGGTAGCTGGCCATGCCCTGGATATTCTGTGCCCGCCAGGCACCGTACTGGCCCCAGTCCTTGTAAGCATCGAGCGTGAGTTCCGCCTGAAGCTCCTCAACCGATTTTCCGGCATTGAGCCCTTCGAGAACCCCGGCCCGCAGCGCCTCGAAATACCCCAGATGATCGGCCAGATCGCCATGGACGCCGATCGGACCGTGACCGGGGGCAAAGATTTCGAAGTCCAGAGCCATGGCGGCCTTGATCTGCTCCATCCAGTGGTCGAGATTTGCGCCGCGCATGGTGCGGAACGGCATCCTTCTGGGGGCTGCGACATCGACGATGAAGCCCACGTTTTCGGGGCGCACGACAACGGCCAGCATATCCACGCCATGGCCCGGACCGAGATAGGTCAGCTCAAGCGTCTTGCCCCCCAGCTCAAGCGTGTGGCTGTCGCCCACGCGCACGTCCGGGGACACCCCGTCGATGGCATCGGGCGCGTTTTCGTGAGCAATGACCTGCGCGCCGTCATGAACGCTGCCGCCCGAGGCGTGGTCGAGATGGCTGTGCGAATAGATCAGATGAGTGACCGGCTGATCGGTGATGTGGCCCAGGTTTTCGGTGAGCCACGCGCTCGCCTCGGCGTTGATCGGGTCAACGCGGACCGTGCCCTCGGGCGTGGCCACGATCAGGGATTGGTGGAAGTTGTTGCGGAACAGGTAGACGTCGCCCTTGACCGGGATCAGCTCGCGCTGAGCGTCCTGAGCGATGGCAGCGGTTCCGGCAGCAATGAGAAAAAGGGAAACAAGTATACGTGCAAACATCGAAGGTGCCTCCGGCTGTTGAACAGGGCCGAGGATGGCATCTGGTCCCTGGCGGCGGCAACGCGGAGGTTCTCACTTCACCGTGAAGTGAGGGGCCGGGGCCGGCGGCTACGACAATCGCGCCGTCAGCAGTTTGAGGGATGCAGCGCCGAACAGAACGCCGAACGCCAGGTCGAACCAGCGTTTTGCGCGGGCATAGGCGCGGGCGATGGGCGGGGCCGAGAACAGCAGCGCATATCCGATGAACACCGTTATCGACACCGAGGCCAGGGCAGCAAAAAGCGACCAGACCGACAGGGCGCCCGCCGCCGGGACCAGAGCGATGGCGTAGATCGAGCCCCATGCGAGGATGGCCTTGGGGTTTGTCAGGTGCAGGGTCAGCCCCTTGGCAAAGAAGGCCCGGCGCGGGGCGGCGGCCGGGGTGACAGTGCCGCCGACCCAGGCCGAGCGGAGTGACTTGGTCGCGAGATAGAACAGGTATCCGGCGCCGGCGAAGCGGACCAGTTCGAACAGCCAGGCATTGGCCATCATGAGCGCGGAAAACCCCAGCCCGGCTGCGATGCCCACACCGCCGATCCGGCGACCACGCCAGTGGCCAGCGCCACCCCGGCGCCGCGGCCATGAGCCATGGAAGTGCTTGAAATGGCCAGCGTCGCGGGGCCCGGGCTGCCTCCGGCCAGCGCCCAGCCCACCAGAATGACGGGCAGCGGGATGAGCAGGTCGGTCATGACGGACACCCGCAAATCGGGCGGATAGCGGTTAGGGCCCTTCCCTTGCGCGCGATATCGCAGTGCAATCTTGTGCCAGTACGCTCGTCCATCATTGTCCTACCCTCGTCCACGCCGAGCTTGCTTGAGCTGCGAGCGGGCGCCTACACCAACTGCCCCGCGACACATCAGTATCGCGACGATCAGAACGATGACAAACCCGAACAACCAGAACGCAATCGGAAGCTGCATCATCTCGGTGAAAAGCTCCGGCGACATGGCCAGAAGCACTCCCCCCATGATGAAAGACAAGGTCATCCCGACCCAACCCATCAACACGGCGGCCAACCACATTTCCCGCTTGCTGGGCAGATCGCCGAACTCCTTGACGTATCTCTGCCCCTCGGTCATCGCGGCGGTCATGAAGGGGATAAACCCGACGGCCGAGCTGGACAGGTTGATCCCCAGCAGAAGCTGGACCGCAAGGATCACAATCGGAATCGCAACGCTGGTGGCGATGAACACGAAGGAAAATCTGAGTATGCTGGAACCCACGGCATGAACTCCGATTGTCTGGATTGTTGATACCTTGACCTACGCCCGCACCGCGTCCATCAGCCGGCGCATCTCGGCAATTGCCGGTGTCAGGCCGCGAAAGATCGCCTCGCCGATCAGGAAGTGGCCGATGTTCAGCTCGCGCACCTCGGTGAAGGCCGCGACCGGCTGTACGGTGTCATAGGTCAGGCCGTGGCCTGCGTGCACCTCGAGCCCCAGCGAATGGGCAAATGTCGACATCTCGCGCAAGGCCTCAAGCTCGCGGTCGCGCTCTTCGATGTGGCCTTCGGCATGTGCGTCGCAATAGGCGCCGGTATGCAGCTCGATCACTTCGGCGCCGATGCGGTGGGCGGCCTCGATCTGTTTCATGTCGGCGGCGATGAAGATGGATACCCGGCATCCGGCCTCGCGCAGAGGGGCGATGAAATGGGCCAGCCGGTTTTCCTCACGCGCGACTTCCAGCCCGCCTTCGGTGGTCCGTTCCTCGCGCTTTTCCGGCACGATGCAGACCGCGTGCGGCTTGTGGCGCAGGGCGATTTTCTGCATCTCATCCGTCGCCGCCATCTCGAAATTCAACGGTACGGACAACACCTCCATCAACCCGTCGATATCGGCGTCCGAGATGTGGCGGCGGTCTTCGCGCAGATGCGCGGTGATCCCATCGGCGCCTGCCTCTTCGGCGATCCTGGCGGCGCGCAGCGGGTCCGGATAGGCCCCGCCCCGGGCATTCCGCACGGTCGCCACGTGGTCGATATTCACGCCCAATCGCAGATGGGTATCAAACATCGCTCGAATCCTTTTCCAGTCTTTGCGGCGAGCCTAGAGGTTTTGTTTCGGAAACGGCAGCCTTGGCCTCGGCCAGGCGTTTGATTTCTTCGAACTTGGCCTTGATCTTGGCGCGGCGGCGCTGCTGATAGGTGCGGGTCACCGGCAGGCTGAGGTAGCAGCACACCACGCCCGCGACGATCCCCGGGATGATGCCGCCTACCAGATAAGGAAAGAACACGTCGTCGTAAAAGACGCCCAGCCCATGCCAGTCTGCATCGCGCGCGGTGAAGAGGGCGATGAAATTGTCCTTGAGGTCGCCCAGCGCATCGCCGAACTTGCCCATCAGGCCCTGCGTGTCATCCTCGTCAAACTCGGTTCCCAGCAGGAAATGCCCGGTTTGCAGGCAGACCACGCCGATTGGCACATAGGTGAGCGGGTTGCCGAAAAACGTGCCGCTGAGCGCGGACAGCAAATTGCCGTTGAAGAGCCGAGCCAGAACCGCGGCGACCACGAAATGCATCCCGTAGAACGGGGTGAACGAGGCAAACACGCCGACGCCGATTCCACGCGCGATGCGTTCCGGCGAATCCGGCAGGCGGCGCACCCGGTGCTTGACGTAGTGAAAGGCCCGCGTCCAGCCTCCACGCGGATAGATGAAATCCCAGACGATCTGGACAGGCGAGCGTCGGTCTCGGCGCTTGAAAACCACTCCTGATCGTCCTTTCCCTGCCTTCCGGCCTTCAGCTTGCCGCGGCGCTTGCCCGGGCCTTTTCCCTGTGCCGTTCGACGGCGGCTACGTCGCTTTCCGCCTCCAACATAAGCATGAGCGAATGCAATTGCTCGATATCGCGCAACTCGACATTGATCAAAAGTCGGTAAAAGTCCGGTTTCCGATCCACGAATTCCAGATTCGAGATATTGGCCTTTTTCTCACCGATCAATGTGCAAATGCGCCCCAGCACACCGGCATCGTTGCCGATGGTCATGTCCAGCGTGGCCCCGTAAACCGCAGGGTGCGTGCCCGAGTGCCAGTGCAGGTCCACCCAGCGTTCCAGCTGATCTTCGAACTCGCTCAGCCGGTCGCAGTCGATGGAATGCACCACCACGCCCTTGCCGCGATAGGTGATGCCGACGATGCGTTCGCCCGGCAGCGGCTGGCAGCAGGGTGCGCGCTCGAATTTCTGCCCCGGTTCCAGGCCGATCACCGCGCGGCGCATCGGGATGGCGTCGCCCTCGTCCTTGGTGAGTTCGGGATAGACCGCCTCGACCACATCGTGCGCGGTCAGCTCGGCGCTGCCGAGCCGGGCCAGCAACTCGTCCCGGTTCTTGAGGCGCAGGTGTTTGGCGGCAGTATCGAGCGCCTTGTCGGTGGCCTTGCGGCCGACATGTTCGAACCCGGCGCGGGCCAGTTCCTGGCCCAGCTTGATGAAGCGTTCGCGGTCCACCTCGCGGAGGGCGCGGCGGATGGCGGTGCGGGCCTTGCCGGTGACCGCGATCTCAAGCCAGGTGACCTGCGGGGTCTGGCCGTCGGCGGTGATGACATCCACCGACTGCCCGTTCTTGAGCCGGGTCCAGAGCGGCACCCGGATGCCGTCTACCTTGGCGCCGACACAGGCATGGCCGATGCGGGTGTGGATGGCATAGGCAAAGTCGATCGGCGTCGCACCGCGCGGCAGTTTCACCACGTCGCCCTTGGGCGTGAAGCAGAACACCTGGTCCGAATACATCTCAAGCTTCACGGCCTCGAGGAAATCCTCGTGATCCTCTTCGCTGTCGAACTGTTCGGTCAGGTTGGCGATCCACTTGGCGGGGTCGACGGCAAAGGGGTTTTCCGAGCGCACGCCGTCGCGGTAGGACCAGTGCGCCGCCACGCCGGTTTCGGCCACGTCATGCATCTGGCGGGTACGGATCTGCACCTCGACCCGTTTGCCGTCGCGGCCCGACACGGTGGTGTGGATCGAGCGGTAGCCGTTTGATTTCGGCTGGCTGATATAGTCCTTGAACCGGCCCGGCACCGCGCGCCAGCGCTGGTGGATGGCGCCGAGGGTGCGGTAGCAGTCTTCCTCGGACCCGGTGATGATGCGGAAGCCGTAGATGTCGGAGAGGCGGGAAAAGCCCTGATCCTTTTCCTGCATCTTGCGCCAGATCGAATAGGGTTTCTTGGCGCGGCCGAACACCTCAGCATCGATGCCCGCTTTTTCCAGCTCATGCCGCATATCGCCGGTGATGCGGTGGATCACGTCCCCGGTTTCGCGCTGCAGGGTGATGAAGCGGCGGATGATCGACTGGCGGCCTTCGGGGTTCAGCACGCGGAAAGCGAGGTCCTCGAGTTCCTCGCGCATCCACTGCATACCCATACGGCCCGCGAGCGGCGCGTAGATATCCATCGTCTCCCGCGCCTTGACCACCTGCTTTTCCGGGCGCATCGCCTTGATGGTGCGCATGTTGTGCAGGCGGTCGGCGAGCTTGACCAGAATCACCCGCAAATCCTTGGACATGGCCATGAACAGCTTGCGGAAGTTTTCAGCCTGCTTGGTCTCGCGGCTGGAGAGCTGCAGGTTGGTCAGCTTGGTGACACCATCGACCAGCTTGGCGACCTCGTCTCCGAACAGATCGGCCACATGTCCGTACGAGGCCTTGGTGTCCTCGATGGTGTCATGCAGCAGCGCGGTGATGATGGTGGCGTCGTCCAGCCGCTGCTCGGTCAGGATGGCGGCGACGGCGACGGGATGGGTAAAGTAGGGCTCACCCGAATGACGGAATTGCCCGTCATGCATGCGCTCGCCGAACTCATAGGCCCGGGAGAGGCGGTCTGTGTTGGTTTTCGGATTGTAGTTGCGGACCAGCGCAATCAGGTCTTCTGCTGAAATCATCCGGTCCGCATCCTTATGCGCAGGGGTTACCCCTGACCCTGAGCCTCCATAAGCGCGCGCAGCAGCTTTTCTTCGGACATGTCGTCGTCAGCAGGCTTGTCCGTTTCGGCACCCATCAGCAGGGCCATCTGATCCTCTTCGGGCTCATCGACCTCGATCTGGGTCTGGTTGGCCTCGATCAGACGTTCGCGCAGTTCGTCGGCGCTCTGGGTTTCATCGGCGATCTCGCGCAGCGACACGACCGGGTTCTTGTCGTTGTCGCGATCCACGGTCAGTGCTCCGCCCGCCGAAATCTCGCGCGCGCGGTGTGCTGCCAGCATCACCAGCTCAAACCGGTTCGGAACCTTGTCTACGCAATCTTCTACCGTCACGCGGGCCATCAGGCGCTCTCCAATATGAAACCGTGTCCAGAAGGGGATTATCTAAGCGTGATTCCGCGCCTTGACAAGCGCGAAATGCCTGCACTGCAGCATTCAGAGCGGTGTGACGGCGCTCACATCCTCGTCAGGCAGCGCCGCCAGCATCTCGCGCACCGTCTGCCCGAGCACCGGATGGCGCCAGTCGGGCGCGATATCCGCCAGCGGCACGAGGACGAAGGCACGGTCCTGCAGACGCGGATGCGGCAGGATCAACCGGTCCGGCGTCGCCTTGATCTGCTGCTCGGGCGGCAAGCTCTGCCAGCGGTCATATTCGGCCCGGTCCGGCAGAACCCGGTTTTGCCAGGCGACCACATCCAGATCCAGCGTCCGCATCCCCCAGCGCTGCGCCCGCGCGCGCCCGAACGTGTGTTCGATCCGGTGCAGCATTTGCAGGAGCGTTTCGGGATCGGCCTCGGTCTCGACCTCAAAGGCCGCGTTGACATAATCCGGCCCGGCGCCGGCGGGAAAGCAGGGCGTGGAAAAGAACCGGCTGACGGCGCGAATCACTACGCCTGCCTGTGATAGCGCAAACACAGCATGCCGTAGGGTAAGCTTTGGGCAATTTTCGCCAAAAGGCAGGTTGGCACCCGCAGCCAACAGCACTTTTGCGGGTTTTCCGGTCATTTTTCCCACCAAATTGTGCACAGACAATACTTGCGATAGATCACAATTCTCCTAAATTAGGTACACCGTTCCGCCCATTTTTTATCACTCACTCACGGAAGACGCGGCGGAGGGGGCATACCGGAAGGAAAAATTTTATGTTTTATAAGGACGAACGGCTAGCGCTGTTCATCGATGGCTCGAATCTTTATGCCGCTGCAAAGGCTCTTGGCTTTGACATCGACTATAAGTTGTTGCGGCAGGAATTCATGCGCCGCGGAAAACTGCTTCGGGCGTTTTACTATACAGCGCTTCTTGAAAACGACGAGTATTCTCCGATCCGCCCGCTGGTGGATTGGCTGCACTACAACGGCTTCACCATGGTGACCAAGCCCGCGAAGGAATACACCGACAGCATGGGGCGTCGGAAGGTCAAGGGCAATATGGACATCGAACTGACCGTGGACGCCATGGAACTGGCGCCGCGTGTCGATCATATCGTCCTGTTCTCGGGCGACGGAGATTTCCGCCCGCTGGTGGCAAGCCTCCAGCGTCAGGGCGTGCGCGTGTCGGTGGTTTCGACCATCCGCAGCCAGCCGCCGATGATTTCTGACGATCTGCGTCGTCAGGCCGATAACTTCATCGAGCTGGAAGAGCTGCGCGAAGTGATCGGGCGCCCGCCGCGCGATATCCCGGCCGAGCCCCGGAGCCTGGCCGCCGCTGGCGGAAAGTAAGGGACGCCGACCGGCACGATCGGGACCGGATTGCAGGCCGCCGAAAGGTAAGGACGCGGTCGGGATCAGACGATTCCGACCGCGTTTCTTTAACTATGGGTTCGTTCTGAAATCGCCCTCCGTTTAACCGGGCTGCATGTCAGTTGCGTGACAAGGCCCGCGCTCTCTGGACCAATCGCCCCGAAAGCCTTACCTGTCCGGGGTAAGGAGATGCCGACATGACCAAGCCGCCGCTGACACTCTACCTTGCTGCCCCGCGCGGATTCTGCGCGGGCGTGGACCGGGCGATCAAGATCGTCGAGATGGCGCTCGAGAAATGGGGCGCGCCGGTCTATGTGCGTCATGAGATCGTGCACAACAAGTTCGTCGTGGACGGGCTGCGCGACAAGGGCGCGGTGTTTGTCGAAGAGTTGGAGGATTGCCCCAACGACCGCCCGGTGATCTTTTCCGCCCATGGGGTGCCGAAATCCGTGCCCGCCGAGGCCACGCGCCGCGAGATGGTGTATGTGGATGCCACCTGCCCGTTGGTGTCGAAAGTGCATATCGAGGCGCAGCGCCATGCCGATGCGGGGCTGCAGATGATCATGATCGGCCACAAGGGGCACCCTGAGACCGTCGGCACCATGGGGCAGTTGCCGGATGGTGAGGTGCTGTTGGTCGAAACTGTTGCGGATGTGGGTGCGGTCGAGGTGCGCGACCCCGACAAACTGGCCTTTGTCACCCAGACCACGCTGTCGGTGGATGACACCAAGGATATCGTGGCCGCGCTGCAGGACCGGTTCCCCCGGATCGTCGGCCCGCATAAGGAAGATATCTGCTACGCCACCACCAACCGGCAGGAGGCGGTGAAGACCGTGGCGCCGAATGCCGACGCGCTGCTGGTGGTTGGGGCGCCCAACTCGTCGAATTCACGGCGTCTGGTCGAGGTCGCGTCAAAAGCCGGGTGCCAATACGCCCAGCTGGTGCAGCGGGCAGACAATATCGACTGGCGCGCGCTTGAGGGGATCGGCAGCGTTGCCATCACCGCAGGGGCCTCGGCGCCCGAGGTGCTGGTGAACGAGGTGATCGACGCCTTCCGCGAGCGGTTCGACGTCACGGTCGAGGTGGTCGAGACCGCGACCGAGAATGTGGAATTCAAGGTGCCGCGCGTGTTGCGGGAACCCGCATGAGCGACGATACCACGATCCGCGTCTATGACGAGCGTGCCGCCGAATATGCCAACCTGACCGACGATCAGAATGCCGACGACCCGCATCTGAGCGCCTTTCTGGCTGCCGTGCCCGCGGGCGGGCGGGTGCTGGATCTGGGCTGTGGCCCCGGCACCTCGGCGGCAGTGATGGCGCAGGCGGGGCTGGTGGTTGAGGCCACGGACGCCTCGGCCGAGATGGTGGCGCTGGCGGATCGCCACCCCGGCGTGACCGCCCGGCAGGCGGTGTTCGACGACATTGCCGGTGAGCAGATCTATGACGGTATCTGGGCCAATTTCAGCCTGCTGCATGCCCCGCGCACCGACTTTCCCCGCCATCTGGCGGCGCTGCACGCGGCGCTGAAACCGGGTGGCGCCTTTTTCATCGGCATGAAGCTTGGCAGCGGCGAGGGCCCCGACCGGCTGGGCCGCTACTACACCTATTACAGCGAGGACGAATTGCGCATCCATCTGACCGAAGCCGGTTTCAGCATCACCGGCCAGCGCCACGGCAGCGGGCCGGGCCTTGACGGCACCGTCTCTGACTGGATCGCGGTGGCCGCCCATGCCTGAGCTTTTTGCCTATACCGACGGCGCCTGTTCCGGCAATCCCGGCCCCGGCGGCTGGGGGGTGCTGCTGCGCGCAAAGGAAGGTGACACCGTGGTCAAGCAGCGGGAGCTCAACGGTGGTGAGGCCGAGACCACCAACAACCGGATGGAGCTGCTGGCCGCCATCAACGCGTTGGAGACGCTGGAGCGGCCCTCGAAGATCACCGTGGTCACCGACAGCGCCTACGTGAAGAACGGCGTGACCGGGTGGATTTTTGGCTGGAAGAAGAACGGCTGGAAGACCTCGAACAAGAAACCGGTCAAGAATGTGGAGCTGTGGCAGCGGCTGGACGAGGCCCAGCGCCGCCATGACGTGACCTGGGAATGGGTCAAGGGCCATGCGGGCCACCCCGAGAACGAGCGCGCGGATGAGCTGGCGCGGGCGGGGATGAAACCCTTCAAGCCGAAAAAGGCGCAGGCGTGAGCGCACTGGCGCTGCTGGACTATGCCTCGGTTCTGGTGTTTGCGCTGACCGGGGCGCTGGTGGCGAGCCGGGCGCAGCTGGATCTGGTGGGATTTGCCTTCATCGCCTGCCTGACAGCGGTGGGCGGCGGCACGGTGCGGGATCTGCTGCTGGACCGGCACCCGGTGTTCTGGGTCGGGCAGCCCACCTACATCCTGATCGCAGTGGCGGCGGCGGTGCTGGTGTTTTTCACCGCGCATCTGGTCGAAAGCCGCTATCGCTGGCTGGTGTGGCTGGACAGTTTCGCGCTGTCGATCTCGGTTGCCGCCGGGAGCGGCGCGGCACTTGCGCTGAACCAGCCGCCGGTGGTTGTTGTGCTGATGGGCATGGCGACCGGATGCCTGGGCGGGCTGATGCGCGATGTGGTCTGCAACGAGGTGCCGCTGGTACTGAAACAGGGCGAGCTTTATGCCTCCTGCGCCTTTGTCGGTGCGGTTGCGGCGGTGCTGGCCTCGGGGCTGGGTCTGGCGGGGCTGCCCGCACTGGGGATCGGCGCGCTGGCCTGCTGGGTGCTGCGCGCAGGCTCACTGTTGTTTGGCTGGCAATTGCCGGTTTACAAGAGCCGCCCGCCGCGCCACAGACCGTGATGCTACCGCCTGCGGATGTAGGTCTGCCACAGCCAGATCACCAGCAGCGCGCCCAGAACCGCGCCGACGAAGCCCGAAAGCGCCCCCATCACCGCCAGTAGGGTCCGCAGGATCAGGCCGCCGATCAGGGCACCCACGATGCCGATCAGCATGGTGGTGGGGATGTCGGCCTCGATCCGCATCAGCCTTGTGGCCAGAAACCCGGCGGCGGCACCGATGATGATAAGGGCGACGACGGGCATGTCATTTCCTCCAATGGGTCGGCACGATGATCAGCGCGCCGATGGAGGAGAGGATGGCGTTCATCCCCGGTGAGCCAAAGCCGATCCCGAACATGATCCGCGCGAAATAGAACAGGAAGGCCCCGCCCACGCAGATGATGATCGACGGCAGGTATCCGTTATGGGTGAACCCCGTTTTCTCGGAGAGGTATCCGACGATCCCCGCGATCACCACCGTGCCCATCAGAACCAAGAACATCGAAACCCTTCCTTTCAGAGCCGGGTGCCCTTCGGCACGGGCCAACCGCGCAGAAACACGTCCCTATCCTGCGCGCCTTTGCCCGCCCGTTGCAAGCGGAGGAGTTCGACCGCGCGTTCGTCACAGGCCACGGTCAGGTCGTCATCCAGCACTTGGCCCGGCGCGCCCTGCCCCTCTGCCAGCCGTGAGGCCAGCAGCTTTATCCGTTCGCCATTGATCTCGGTCCATGCGCCGGGAAACGGGGACAAGCCCCGGATCTGCCGGTCGACCTCGACCGCAGGACGGGTCCAATCCACCCGCGCCTCACCCTTGTCGATCTTGGCGGCGTAGGTGACGCCCTCCTGCGGCTGTGGTTCAGGCTCCAACTCGGGCAGGCGGGACAGCGCCTGAACGATCAGGTCTGCGCCCATCTGCGACAGGCGATCATGCAGTTCCGCGGTTGTCTCTTCGGCCCGGATCGGCGTTGCCTGCCGCAGCAGAACGGGGCCAGTGTCGAGCCCCGCCTCCATCTGCATGATGCAAACGCCGGTTTCGGCATCTCCCGCCATGATCGCGCGGTGGATCGGTGCCGCGCCGCGCCAGCGCGGCAGCAGGCTGGCGTGGATGTTGAGGCATCCTTGCGCTGGTGCGTCGAGGATGGCCTGCGGCAGGATCAGACCATAGGCCACGACCACGGCAACATCGGCGTTGAGTTCAGCAAAGGCCTGCTGTTCCTCTTCGGACTTCAGCGAGGCCGGGTGGCGCACCTCAAGCCCAAGCGCCTCGGCCCGCGCATGGACCGGGGTCGGGCGTTCTTTCTTGCCCCGCCCCGCCGGGCGCGGCGGCTGGCAGTAGACGGCGGCGATCTCATGCCCGGCCTCGACCAGCGCATCGAGCACCGGGACCGAGAAGTCGGGCGTTCCCATGAAGATTACGCGCATGTTTCACCGTCTCCGTAGGATGGGGTTTCACCCCATCATTCGGGTGCGGCGGAGTCACCCCCCGCCCTACCCCAGTTTCTTCGCCTTGCGCAGCAACATGTCGCGCTTCACTTTCGAGAGGTTGTCGAAATACATCCGCCCGTTCAGATGGTCGATCTGATGCTGAACGGAGGTCGCCTCGATCCCCACAAAGTCGCGCCGGTCCACCATGCCCTGTTCGTTGACGAAGCGCACCGTCACCGCACGCGGGCGTTTGATCTTGGCCGATACGCCCGGCAGGTTCGGGCTGGCCTCGTCATGCTCGCGCAGCTCGATCGAGCTGTGCAGGATTTCGGGGTTGGCCAGGCGCACGGCCCTACCCCGCTCGGTCGAGCCATCCACCACCGCCAGCCTCAGCATCACGCCGATCTGCGGTGCGGCGAGGCCCACGCCCGGCATCGCCTCCATCGTGTCGATCATGTCGTCCCAGATCGCGCGGATTTCGTCGGTGATCTCATCCACCTCTTCGGCGCGGGTCTTCAGCCGCTTGTCCGGCCAGGGCAGGCAGGGGCGCACGGTCATCTCTGGGTCTCCATGTATTCGGCCTCGGCGGCACGACGGGCGTCTGCGTCGAGGTGATCGAGCGTCACCACCCCGTTCAGGTGGTCGAATTCGTGCTGGATGCAGCGCGCCTCGAAGCCGTCGAAATCGGCCATGTGAATGTCGCCCTCGGGCGCGGTCCATTGCACGGTGACCGCCTTGGGGCGTTCCACCGCGACGGTGATGCCGGGGATCGAGAGACAGCCCTCTTCCGCAACTGTTGGCACCCGTTCGGCGGCCATGATCACCGGGTTGATCATCGCCATCGGCGCGGGTTCGCCCTCTTTCCAGCCGCAATCCATAACAAAGAACCGCTGCATGACGCCCACCTGCGGCGCCGCGAGGCCCCTGCCCTGCGCGGCATACATGGTGTCGAACATGTTCTGGATCAGGTCCTGCGGCACCTCGCCCGCCACGGGCTCGCATTTCTGCGACAGCCGGGGATCGGGCCATGTCAGGATCGGCAGGACGCTCACAAACGGGCCTTCTCGCGCTTGAGCTTCTGCATCTTGCGGGTGATCAGCTGGCGCTTGAGCGGCTTGAGGTAGTCGATGAACAGCTTGCCGTTCAGGTGGTCGATCTCGTGCTGCACGCAGGTGGACCAGAGCCCATCGAAGGTTTCGCGCTGTGCGTTGCCGTCGCGGTCCATCCACGCGACCTCGACCACCTTGGGGCGGGTCACCTCGGCATATTGGTCGGGGATCGACAGGCAGCCCTCTTCGTAGACATTGGTCTCGTCCGAGGCCGAGAGGACCTCGGGGTTGAACATCACCAGCGGGCGCGGCGCCTCGCCTTCCTCTTTCACGCAGTCCAGCACGATCAGCCGGTCCAGCACCCCGATCTGTGGCGCCGCCAGACCGATGCCCGGCGCGTCATACATCGTCTCCAGCATGTCATCGGCCAGCTTGCGGAGCTCGTCGGTGAGGTCGGTCACCGGCGCGCAGACCTTTTTCAGGCGGGGATCGGGGTGGATCAGGATATTGCGTTTCATGGGGCTGATTTAGGCCATTGCCCGGCCCGCCGCAACGCCCCCCTTGCGCCTGCCCGGATTCAAGTTAGCTTGCGCTGCGACGAATGCAGGAGACCCTCATGAGCTTTGACGACCTCATCGACCGCCGCGGCACCCATTGCAACAAGTGGGACGGGATGGAGGACCTTTATGGCGTGCCCTCCGATACCGGTCTGGCGATGTGGGTTGCCGATACCGATTTCCGGGCGCCGGACGTGGTGCTGAACAAGATCCGAAATCTGGCCGATGACGGAGTGTTTGGCTATGTGAACTGCGACGAGGTCTACAAAGGCGCGATCCAGTGGTGGATGAAGACCCGCCACAACTGGGAGGTCGAGGCCGACGCGATTTTCACCACCACCGGGCTGGTCAACGGGGTGGGCATGTGCCTGGACACATACACTCAGCCGGGCGACGGGATCGTGCTGTTCACGCCGGTCTATCACGCCTTTGCCAAGGTGATCCGCAATGCGGGCCGCAAGGTGGTCGAGTGCCAGATGATCAACAACGAGGGCCGGTACGAGCTGGATTTCGACGCGTGGGATGCGCAGATGACCGGGTCGGAAAAGATGGTCATCCTGTGCTCGCCCCATAATCCCGGCGGGCGGGTCTGGTCGCAGGCCGAGTTGCAGGGGGTGGCCGATTTCGCCAAACGGCATGACCTGTTGCTGCTCTCGGACGAAATCCATCACGATCTGGTTTTCTCCGGGCATACTCATATCCCGATGCAGAACGCGGTCCCCGAGATCACCGACCGGCTGCTGATGCTGACCGCGCCCTCCAAGACCTTCAACATCGCCGGGTTGCATACCGGACAAGTGATCATTCCCGATCCCGATCTGCGGGCACGGTTCCGGGCACGGATGCTGGCGCTGAGCCTGGCGCCGAACTCGGTCGGGCAATTCGCCACCGCCGCCGCTTATTCTCCGGAGGGGGCCGAGTGGGTGGACGCGCAGGTGGCCTATCTGGACGGCAACCGGCAGATCTTTGACGCGGCGATTGCGGATATTCCGGGGTTGAGCTCGATGAAGCTGGAATCCACCTATCTCGCCTGGGTCGATTTCTCGGGCACCGGGATGGAGCGTGCAGAGTTTACCAACCGTGTCGAGCAGACCGCCAGGATCGCCGCCAACCATGGCCCCACCTTCGGCACCGGGGGCGAGAATTTCCTGCGGTTCAATCTGGGCACCCAGCGCGCGCGGGTGGAAGAGGCCTGCGCGCGGCTGAAATCGGCCTTTGGCGATCTGCAGTAGGTCCATGCGCCGCGCGGCCTTTCTGCTGGTCCTGATCCTGGCGGCGGGGGTCGCCTGGGTCGGTTGGCAGCGCTATGGCCCGCGCCCTCTGGCCCCGCCCATGGCGCCGGCGGCCGAGCGGGTCGACCATATCCTGATCGAGAAATCCGCCCGCCGCCTGACCGCCACGCTTGAGGGTGCGGTGGTGATGCACACCGATATCGCGCTGGGGTTCGCGCCCGACGGGGACAAGGCCCGGGAGGGTGACGGCAAGACGCCCGAGGGTGTCTTCACCATCAACCGCCGCAATCCGCAAAGCGCGTTTCACTTGTCACTGGGCATCGACTATCCCAAGCCCGAGGACATCGCCCGCGCCAAGGCAGCGGGCGTCGATCCGGGTGGGGATATCTTCATCCACGGCCAGCCCAACGGCATAACCGCCCTGACCCTGCCCGGCGACTGGACCGCGGGCTGTATCGCGGTGTCGAACGCGGAAATCGCCCGCCTCTGGAGCCTGACCCCCATCGGTACGACGGTCGAAATTCGGCCCTAGAAGCGGGTCGCGTTAAATCGCAGCCTCCAGCACCGGCGAACGCGTTGTGCTTCGCAAACGCTGCCTCGCCGATGCCTTCGGGTTCACAATTTTGGTCAAAAGCGACCCGCTCTAGTCCTTGCCCAACAGCGCGACCGGCGCATCCGGCGCGCGATAGTAGTCCAGCGGCGCCTTGTCGGCGGCGGCGGTGTTGCGCTTGAATTCATAGCGCATCTCGCCGTCTTCCTCTTCGGCGGCGACGATCAGGCACTGGCACAGGTGGTTGGCCCCGTCATAGAGATCGACCAGCCCGCGCAGACGCGGCGTTGTCTCGGCCTCGACAGCGAAACCATTGCTCCACGCCCGCAAAACGCGGTGGTATTCGGAGCCCGCTTCCACGCGAAGGCGGCTGGTTTTCTTCAAGGCTGCGAATCGCGCGGCAATCAATTCCTCGCGCATTTCTTCGGTAATAAACGTCGTCATCAATACATACCCCCTAAAACGCAAACAGTTTGCAGCAGGTTATGCAAAAATCCAACAAAGCTTTTGTGAACACTGTGGGAACAGTGTGTTGATCGGCGAGAAACCTCCGCTGGTGCTGTGCGCAAACGCAGACATGTTGCGCGGGCCCGACCGCTGGGCAGACGGGCGGGCAAGCCCTATTCTCTGACCCAACGAGTTAGCGGAGGATCCCCGAAATGGGCCTGCTTGTAGACGGCACATGGCACGACACCTGGTATGACACCAAAACCACCGGCGGCGCGTTCAAACGCTCGGCGGCGCAGTTCCGCAACTGGATCACGCCGGACGGCGCGCCCGGCCCCTCGGGGCAGGGCGGATTCGCCGCCGCCTCGGGGCGCTACCACCTCTATGTCAGTCTTGCCTGCCCCTGGGCGCACCGCACCCTGATCTTTCGCGAACTCAAGGGGCTGACCGAGCATATCGGCGTCTCGGTGGTGCATCCCGACATGCTGACCGAGGGTTGGACGTTCGAGACCGACGAGCATGGCGCCACCGGCGACCGGCTGTACGACCTGACCCGCGCGCATCAGGTCTATACCAAGGCCGACCCGACCTATTCCGGCCGCGTGACCGTGCCGATCCTGTGGGACACCGAGCGCGAAACCATCGTGTCGAACGAAAGCTCGGAAATCATCCGCATGTTCAACGCGGCCTTCGACGGGATTACCGGCAATACCGACGATTACTGGCCCGAACCTATGCGCGACGCCATCGAAGCAGTGAACGCGCGCATCTATTCCACCGTCAACAACGGTGTCTACAAATGCGGCTTTGCCACCAGTCAGGAGGCGTACGACGCCGCCGTGCATCCCCTGTTCGAAACGCTGGACTGGCTGGAAGAGCGGTTGTCACAGAACCGCTATCTGATGGGCGAGCGCGTGACCGAGGCCGACTGGCGGCTGTTTACCACCCTGATCCGTTTCGACCCGGTCTATCACCTGCATTTCAAGTGCAACCGCAGGCGGCTGATCGATTATCCGAACCTTTGGGCCTTTACCCGCGAGCTGTATCAGTGGCCGGGCGTCGCGCAGACGGTGAACATGCACCATATCGTGCGCCACTATCACTACAGCCATGATAGCATCAATCCACACCGGATCGTCCCGGTGAACCCGGAACTGGATTATCTAGAGCCGCACGGACGCGATCAGCGCCCCGCCGCGTAGTGTTCGACCATCGCCGCCAGATCCTCGGGCGGCGTGCCGCTTTGCACATAGGCGCAGGCGTTCGAGCTGTGCGCAAAGATCGAACCGTCTGAGAAGAAGGTGGTGTTGGTGACGAAAATCACCCGCGCCTTGGGACGGCGGTAGCTGGCGAAATCGGCAACTGCCAGCGCGCTGCCCTGATCCAGAACCAGGTCCAGCACCAGGATCTCGAACGCGGTGCCATAGAGGGCAAGTATGGCCGCTTCCTGCGAAGTGACCAGCGTGACCTCGGCGCCCTGACGTTCCAGATGGCGCTGCCAGACCCGGCCCAGCTCCGGGTTGCTTTCTACGATCAGAACCTTCATTTTGCGACAACCTCGGCACTGTGAGCGTTTTTATGGTGCCGTCCCCCGTGGTCTCGTGATCCGGCTATTTGCTTAACAAACGGTTAACGCCGGCCCAAACGCCTTGAAAACAGGTGGATTTGCGGACGCTATCGGCAAAAATTCGCCGGAAGCGGGTGTACAAGCAAGGGGAACTTCCCGCAAATGACCGCAAATGACCGATGTGCTCGACATGCAAATGGATTCGATCAACCCCCGCGCGCGCCGTGATCATGGCGGCGGGCTGGACGGGGCGATGCGCCTGTTTGGCGGTGCCCGTTCGGACTGGATCGACCTGTCCACGGGCATAAACCCGCACCCCCATCCAATCGGAGATCTGGCACAATCCGATTGGACGGAACTGCCCGATCACGGCGCGTTCGAGGCGTTGGTGGCCGCCGCCCGCAACTTCTGGTCGGTGCCTGACGGCGCGGCGATCCTGCCCGCACCCGGTGCCTCGGCCCTGATCGCCCGGCTGCCTGCGTTGGCCCCGGCGGGTACTGTCGAAATCACGCCCCCGACCTACAACGAACACGCCGCCGCGTTTTCGGCCCACGGCTGGACCGTGCAGAGCACCGGCCCGGCCGAGGCGCGGGTTCTGGTCCATCCCAACAATCCCGATGGCCGGCTCTGGACCGTCGCCGATGCCTCGGCCCCGCTGACAGTGATCGACGAGAGCTTTTGCGACGTGACACCCGATGCCTCGCTGATCCGTCTGGCCGAGCGGCCCGGAACGGTGGTGCTGAAAAGCTTCGGCAAGTTCTGGGGCCTCGCCGGTCTGCGGCTGGGCTTTGCCATTGCGCGGCCCGAGATCATCGCCCGGCTGAACGACCTGACCGGTCCTTGGGCGGTCTCGGGCCCCGCTTTGCGGATCGGCACGCAGGCGCTGCTGGATCACGGCTGGGCCGAGCAGACCCGTACCCGGCTGGCCGCCGATGCCGCGCGGCTGGATGGGCTGCTGACCTCGAAAGGCGCCGAACTGGCAGGCGGTACGACCCTGTTCCGCCTCTACCGCGTCGAGGATGCCGCCGCGTGGCAGAGCCGCCTTGCGCGCGCGCATATCTGGAGCCGGGTCTTTCCCTATTCCGACCACTTCCTGCGCCTCGGCCTGCCCCCAGCCCAAGGGTGGGACCGGCTGGAGAGCGCCCTGTGAGCACCGCGCTTATGCTCGCCGTCGCGATGGTACTCGATGCAGTTTTGGGCGAACCCGACTGGCTTTGGTCTCGCATCCGCCATCCGGCGGTGATGATCGGCAATATCATCGGCGCATTGGACCGGCGGCTAAACACGGGTACGAGCAAGCGGCTGAAGGGGGTCGGGGTAACCTTGCTGCTGAGTCTGGGAGCGATCGTTCTTGGCACTGTTCTTGGTTGGCTCGGGCAGGTGGTCGAAATTCTCTGTTGTGCCGTGCTGCTCGCGCAGAAATCACTGGTGACCCATGTGCGCGACGTGGCCGAGGCGCTGCGTGTTTCGCTGCCCGATGGGCGCCGGATGGTCGCGCGCATCGTCTCGCGCGATACCTCCGCGATGGATGAGGCGCAGGTTGCACGCTCGGCCATCGAAAGCGCCTCGGAAAACCTGAGCGACGGGGTGATCGCCCCGGCCTTCTGGTTCCTGATCGGCGGTCTGCCCGGCCTGCTGCTCTATAAGACCGTCAACACCGCCGACAGCATGATCGGCTACCGCAACGAGAAATATGCCGCGTTCGGCTGGGCCGCGGCCAAGCTCGATGACCTGCTGAACCTGGTCCCCGCGCGGCTGACCGGTCTGATGATCGTGGTTCTGTCCAACAGCTTCGCTCGCTGGCGCGGCATCGTCGAGGACGCGCGGCGTCATATCTCGCCCAATGCCGGCTGGCCCGAGGCCGCCATGGCCCGCGCGCTGAACGTCGCCCTTGCCGGGCCGCGCAGCTATCACGGCCAGATTCGCCACCTTGCCTGGGTCAACGGAGCGGCCCGCAAGGACATTGGCCCGCATGAAATAGAGCGCGCTATCGCCATGCTCTGGCAGGTCTGGGCCCTGATGCTCGGGCTGGTGATTGCGGGGCTGGCCCTGTCACTGATACCTTGACCTTTCCCAGATCGGATTGCTCACCATGATACGCCTTGCCTGCCAAATCGCTGCCTCCCTGCTGATCGCCTCGCCTGCCCTTGCAGACTGCGGCGGCGGCTTTCAGAGTTTCGTGAAGGGCCTCAAGGCCGAGGCCGTTGCCAAGGGCCATGACACGTCAGCGGTGAATGCCTTTTTCAAGGGCGTGAGCCAGGACGCCAAGGTGCTCAGGGCGGATCGGGCACAGGGCGTATTCCAGAAACCGTTCATCGATTTTTCCCGCCACCTGATCTCACAGAACCGGATCGACCGGGGCCGCGCGATGGCGCAGAAATACGACGCCGTCTTTGACCGGATCGACGCGGAATACGGCATCTCACGCGGTGTGTTGCTGGCCTTTTGGGCGTTTGAGACCGACTACGGCGCGTTTCAGGGCGACTTCAATACCCGCAACGCGCTGGTGACACTGGCCCATGACTGCCGCAGGCCCGAGCTGTTCCGGCCCCAGATTTTTGCCGCGCTGGAACTGTATGAGCAGGGCGGTTTCGACCCCGCGCGCACGACCGGCGCCTGGGCGGGCGAGATCGGCATGGTGCAGATGCTGCCCCGCGACATTCTGGAAAACGGGGTGGACGCAGATGGCGACGGCAAGGTGTCGCTGAAAAGCTCGGCCCCCGATGCTTTGATGTCCGGTGCCAAGATGCTGTCCGGGCTGGGCTGGCAGGCAGGTCAGCCCTGGCTGCAGGAGGTGGTGGTGCCGGACGCGCTGGACTGGTCCCTTTCCGGCCCGGCCCGCAGCCTGACGGTCTCGGAATGGCAGGGGATGGGAGTGCGTCCCCGCGCTGGCGATCTGCCGTCGGGCGAGATGCAGGCCTCTCTGATCCTGCCGCAGGGGCATAAGGGCCCGGCTTTCCTCGCCTATCCGAATTTCAATGTGTATTTCGAATGGAACCAGAGCTTTGTCTACGTGCTGACCGCCGCCTATTTCGCCACCCGGCTGGAAGGGGCACAGGTCTATGATGCGGGTCGCCCGGCGCAGGGACTGTCGGGACAACAGATGAAACAACTCCAGAGCAAGCTGCAGGCGCGCGGGCATGACGTCGGCAAGATCGACGGTATCCTCGGCGCCGGAACCCGCGCCGCCGTGCAGGCGGAACAGGTGCGGCTGGGTCTGCCTGCGGATGCGTGGCCGACTGCGGAACTGCTCAACCGTCTCTAGGCGCAAGATATCCGGAAATCCGCGATCTGCGACATTGCGCTGCGATCTCCACCAAGGACACGGCGTTTCGAAACGCCTTGTTTCAAGCGGTTTCGAAACCGCTTAAGCCGCTTGCAAGCGGCTTTTCCCGTCACTCCGGCCGCACCGGATAACGTTCACCCTTTTCGTTGATCAGGACCAGCCGCTCACCGCTATGCACATAGAGATCGCAGCGGCTGAACCCGTTTTGGAACTCGGTGCAGATGCTACCATCCTCGGCAATGCGATAGGTGCCGAAGGCGGTCCCGCCCCCGTTCTTGGCCGAGTAGGTGTAGGTATAGGCGCCATCGGCCAGGTATCTGGACTGGCCGTCATCGTAGAACGTCAAGGTCCGCCCTTCGAGCGCCTCCAACTCGGCGCGGCTGAGCGGTACGTCGTCTTGCCGAAGGGACCAATCGGCTGCCGCAAGGGGCGTTGCAAGGCACAGGGCGGGGATCAGGTAGCGTCGCATGGGCCGAGCCTAGCCGAGACGCGCAAAACATGCAGTCACGTTGCGGTGAGAGGATGGAGCGGCGACAGATAGATCTGCATCGAAGGTGCCGCCGTATCTTTCGTACCCGCAATTTGATTCGAAAACCGGCTGCCACCTTTCGGATTGCGCTTTAGGCCACCATCGCCTCGGCTTTCTTGAGGTCGACCGAGACCAACTGGCTGACGCCCTGTTCCTGCATGGTCACGCCGAACAGCCGGTCCATCCGCGCCATCGTCACCGCGTGGTGAGTGATGATCAGGAAGCGGGTATCGGTCTGGCGGCACATCTCGTCCAGCAGGTCGCAGAACCGGGTCACGTTGGCATCGTCGAGCGGCGCGTCGACCTCGTCCAGCACACAGATCGGCGCCGGATTGGCCAGGAACACCGCAAAGATCAGCGCCATTGCGGTCAGGGTCTGCTCGCCACCCGACAGCAGGCTGAGGGTCGAGAGCTTCTTGCCAGGCGGCTGGCACATGATTTCCAGCCCCGCATCCAGCGGATCATCGCTTTCGACCATGACCAGATTGGCCTCGCCCCCGCCGAAGAGGTGCTTGAACAGCATGGCGAAGTTGGAATTCACCTGCTCGAACGCCGTCAGCAGCCGCTCGCGCCCTTCGCGGTTGAGGCTGGCGATGCCGCTGCGCAGGGCCTTCACCGCCTCTTCCAGATCGGCCTTTTCCGAGCTCAGCGCATCGAACTCTTCCTGCACTTCGCGGGAATCTTCTTCGGCGCGCAGGTTAACCGCTCCCATGGCGTCGCGCTGGCGCTTGTGCCGGTTGACCTCGGCCTCCAGAGCGTCGGCGGCAGGCATCCGGTCGGGATCCACGTCGAGCTGGTTCAGGAGCTGGTTGGGCGTAAGCTGCTGGTCCTCTGCGATCCGTTCGGCGGCGGCCACAACGCTTTCCCTAGCCGCTTCGGTGCGCGCCTCGGCAGCGGCACGCGCCTCGCGCGCCTCCGAGGCCACGCGTTCGGCCTCCCGCTCGGCGAGAATAGCCGCGCGCTGCCCGGTCTCGGCTTCGGCCAGATGGTCGGCGGCCTCGGCGCGTCGAGCCTCGGCGGCCTCGACCTGTTCGTTCAGTTCCTCACGGGACTCGGCAATCTCGCCCGGCACCGCCATCGCCTCGGTCAGTTCCTCTTGCGAGGATGCCTTGCGTTCGGCCAGTTCCGAGATCCGCTTGCCTGCGGTTTCCAACCGGTGCCGCCAGCCGCTCAGATCCTTGGTCACCTCCTGCGCGCGGCGAGTCCGCGCCTCGCCCTCGCGCCGCAGCTCGTCATGGGACGAGCGGTGAGTCAGCATGGTGATCCGCGCCGCCTCGACGGTTTGCTTGATGTCCTCGACCTGCGCGCGGGCGCTGTCGAGATCGCCAAGGCCGACCAGTGCGCCCTCTGCCTCGCGTAGCTGCACCCGGGCCGCCATGGCGTCCTCCTTGTGGCGCTCGACCGCCAAGGACAAGGTCTCCAGCTTGCCCTGCGCCAGATTGCGATCCGCCTCGGCCCGGCTGAGCGCGCGGGCGGTTTCGGCCACGCGCTGATCGGCGGCGCGGCGCGCCTCGCGGGCGCGGCGGTCGGCTTCGGTCACATCGGCAAGCTGCTGCGACAGCGCCTCATGCGCGGCGCGGGCACCGTCGGCCTGTGCTTCGGCCTGCGCCAGTTCCTGCTTGAGCGCCTCAAGCCGGTTGAGCTGTTCCAGCCGCAGCGCGGCGGCGCTCGGCGCGTCCTCGGCCCAGGCGCGGAACCCGTCCCAGCGCCAGAGATCGCCCGAGCGCGAGACCAGCCGCTGCCCCGGTTTCAACTGCGCCTGCAGCCGCGCGCCATCATCCGCCCCGACCACACCGATCTGTGCGATCCGGCGGCTCAGACGATCAGGGCCCGACACATGCAGCGCCAGCGGGTTGGCGCCCTCGGGCAAGGGTTGATCCGCGTCATAGCCCGGCACCTGTATCCAGCCCGAAGGGCCATCCCCTTCGACCAGCGGTGCCCGCAAATCATCAGCCAGCGCGGCGCCCAGTGCCTTTTCAAAGCCCGGCTCGACCCGCATCAGATCCAGCACCTGCCCGCCCTCGGCGGTGTCGCGCTCGACCAGCTTGGCCAGCGCGGTCGTCTCGGCGCGAAGCGCGCCCAGCTCGCCCTCGGCCTCCGAGCGTTGTGCCCGTGCTTCGGCCTCGCGCGCCTGCGTGTCGTTGCGCAGTTCGTCGGCGGCGGCCAGCGCCTCTTCGGCGGCTTCGGCGGCTTCGCGGGCCTCTTCCTCGGCCTCCTGCGCCGTCTCGAATGCCTCGCCCGCACGGGTCACGGCGCTGCGGGCCTCGTCCACGGCGGTGCGGGCCTTTTCCTCTTCGCCCTCGGACCGGGCCAGCGTCTTGCGGTTGTCTTCGACCAGCCGCTGCGCCGACTGGTGCCGGGCCACCAGCCGCGCCACATCCTCAGTCACCTGCGACAGGTGCTCTTCACGGTCGCGCAACACCGCTGCCGCATCATGGGAAATCTCGGCGGCCTCGGCGAGCCGGTCGTCATGCCCCTCGGCGGCCTTGGCCAGCTCGCGCGCTTCCCATTCCAGCCGCTCGATGGTCTCGCCCGCATCCCGGTTCAGCCCGGTCTCGCGGTCGATATCGCGGCCCAGCTGTTCGATCCGGGCGGTGAGCGTGGTGATGGTCTGGCGCGCGCGCGCCTCCTGATCGTCGAGCGCATCGCGCTGCACCTGCAGGCGTTGCAGGACGGCTGCCGCAATCGCCTCTTCCTCGCGCAGAGGCGGCAGGGTCTCGTCCGCCTTGATGCGCAGCGCCTCGGCCTGACGCGCCTCGGCCTCGGCGCGGGAGGCTTCGGTGATGCGCTCGCGCAGCTTGTCCTCGGCCAGCTGGCGGGCCATGTCGGCCTCTTTCCAGCGGCGATAGAGCAGCATGCCCTCGGCCTGGCGCAACTGTTCGCCGATCTCGCGGTAGCGCGCCGCCTGTCGGGCCTGCCGGGCCAGTTGCGCCAGTTGTGCGCCCAGCTGTTCCAGCACGTCATCGACGCGGGTCAGGTTGGTCTCGGTGCCCTTGAGTTTCAGTTCCGCCTCGTGCCGCCGCTGATAGAGGCCCGAGATCCCTGCCGCCTCTTCCAAGATGCGCCGCCGCGCCTTGGGCTTGGCATTGATCAGCTCGGCAATCTGCCCCTGCCGCACCAGCGCCGGGGAATGCGCCCCGGTCGAGGCATCCGCGAACAGCATCTGTATGTCGCGCGCGCGGACATCCTTGCCGTTGGTCTTGTAGGCGCTGCCCACATCGCGGGTGATCCGCCGCACGATCTCCAGCGTGTCGCTTTCGTTGAAGCCCGAGGGCGCCAGCCGCTCGGAATTGTCCAGGGTCAGCGCCACTTCGGCAAAGTTGCGGGCGGGCCGGGTGGCGGCGCCAGCAAAGATCACATCCTCCATCCCGCCGCCGCGCATCGCCTTGGGACGGTTTTCGCCCATCACCCAGCGCAGCGCCTCAAGCAGATTGGACTTGCCACAGCCGTTCGGGCCCACAACACCGGTCAGCCCGTCCGCGATAATCAGGTCGGTCGGGTCAACGAAGCTTTTGAAGCCGGTCAGTCTGAGCTTGCTAAAGCGCAATGGTGATTATCCATGATTCCTGTGATCTAGGAGTCTGCGCAATGGAACGGGTCGGAGTCAACGGATACCCGCAGGATATGGCCGATTGGGGCGAGTTATCCACAATATCTTGCCGCTTTTACTATTGGATCGCGGGTGATCAGTAAGGGTAGCACTCAAATTCGGCGTAGTTTGGGCCCGGCCCCGCATTCACCCAGGCCGAGTTTTCGATGCAGTCATAGCGGGGGGTGGCGATGATGGTTTTCAGCAGCCATTCGCCCGCCTCGCGGTCGCAGCCCAGAACGCCAGTTGTGACGGCAGCATCGCCCAGAACCTCGATCACCTCGCAGCCCGAAACCTGTGCCATGGCGACCCCGGCCCGCTCGCGGATTGGCCCCAGACGCGGAGCGTATTGCCTGTTCACTCGGATCGCCTCGGCCAGATTGCCGCGCACGCGGACGTCAAAGACGCTGTCCGCAACCTTGACCCGCGTTGCGGGTACCCCGCGGAAATGCGGGGTTACCGTGGCGCATGCGGCCAGCAGGAAGAGGGGCAACCAGCGGAACATGCGCCAGCACTGACAGGAATTGGTTAACAGACCCTTTCCGGTTGCTGCGACCGCAGCAACTCGCCCAGCCGCCGGATGCCGCCCTCGATCACCGCCTCGTCGGTGCAGGAAAAGCTGAGCCGCAGTGTGTTGGCACCGGAGCCGTCGGCAAAGAAGGCCTGTCCGGGCACGAAGGCAACCCGGACCGTGTCCAGCGAGCGCTCCAGCAAGGCGCCGCCATCCACGCCTGGCGGCAGGGTGAGCCAGACGAACATGCCACCCTCGGGTCGGGTCCACTGCACACCCTCGGGCATGTGCCGGGACAGCGCGTCCAGCATGGCATCGCGCCGCCGCTGATAGACAGCGCGGAGTTTGAGGATGTGGGTGTCGAAGCAGCGCTCGGCCACGCGTGCAATTGCCATCTGGTTGATCGTCGAGGAATGCAGGTCGGCGGCCTGTTTCAGCAGTACCATCTGTGCGATGACCGGTTGTGCGGCCACCACCCAGCCGACGCGCAGACCCGGGGACAGGGTTTTCGAGAAGCTGCCACAGTAAACCGTGCGGCAGGCCTCGATCGAGCCCTTGCGCGCGATTTCGAGCGACAGGATTGGCGGCACAGCCTCACCGTCATAGCGCAGGGCCTGATAAGCAGCGTCCTCGATCACCGCGCAATCCAGCTCCTCGGCCAGATCCAGCAGCGCCTCGCGCCCGCGCAGATCCACCGTCTCGCCGGTCGGGTTGGCGAAATCAGCGGAGAGATAGGCGAACTTGACCCGCCCGCTGATCGCCGCAGCGTCCGCGTAATCCGCCGCCGGGCGGTTGCCGTTGATGCTGAGTTGATCGTAGCGCGGCTCATAGGCGTTGAACGCCGCCAGCGCGCCCAGATAAGTGGGCCAGCCGACCAGTGCGGTGTCGCCGGGCGACAGGAACAGCTTGCCCAGATAATCCAGCGCCTGCTGGGATCCGGACGTGATCAGGACGTTCTCGACCCCGCATGCGATCCCGATCCCGGCCATCTGGTCCACGATCCACTGGCGCAGGGGCAGATACCCCTCGCTCACCGAGTATTGCAGCGCCTGCGCCTGGTGCGAGGGCTCAAGGGCGGCGGCAAACGCCTCGGCAAACTCATCCGCCGGGAACAGCGCCGGGTCCGGGATGCCGCCGGCAAAGGAGATGATGCCGGGCTGGTCCAGCAGCTTGAGCAACTCGCGAATCTCGGAGGCCTTCATCCGGGATGCACGGGTGGCGAATATCTGGTCCAGCGACATGGGGTCCTCCTCGGGCCTGTGACCGGGGGAGCCTATTGCGGGGCGCATTAAAGTCAACAATACTGACCTAATGTTACAGCGCTTGTGATCACCTGCCCAGAGCTTGCGGCTGCCGCGCTTACGTGGTCATATGTTTTGACCAATCTGAATGAGCGCAGGATGCCCTTCCAGAAAGTCCAATCCGAGAAGCTCTCGACCGCCGTTGTCCGCCAGATCGAGGAACTGATCCTGCGCGGTATCCTGCGGCCGGGTGAACGGCTGCCGTCCGAGCGGGAATTGTCCGATCGACTGGGCGTGTCGCGCCCGTCGCTGCGGGACGCGATTGCCGAGTTGCAGGAACAGGGGCTGCTGACCGCCAAGGCGGGGTCCGGCATCTACGTGGCCGAGGTGCTGGGGTCGGCCTTTTCCCCGGCCCTGATCCGGTTGTTCGGTACCCATGACGAGGCGGTGTTCGATTACCTGTCGTTCCGGCGCGACATGGAGGGGCTGGCCGCCGAGCGCGCCGCGCGGCTGGGGTCGGACAGCGATCTGAAGGTGATCCAGGCGATCTACGACAAGATGGAGGTGGCCCACAGCCGCCGCGCCGCCGATGACGAGGCGCAATTGGATGCCCAGTTTCACATGGCGATCATCGAGGCCAGCCACAACGTGGTGATGCTGCACATGATGCGGTCGATGTTCGAGCTGCTGCGGCAGGGCGTGTTCTATAACCGCCGGATCATGTTCCACCAGCGCACCACCCGCACCGCCATTCTGGACCAGCACCGTGCGATCAACACGGCCCTCCAGGACCGCAACCCCGAAGGCGCCCGCGCCGCTGTCGAGGCGCATCTGAGCTATGTAAAGCAGTGTCTGGCCGACCAGCAGAAAGCCGAGCGCAATGAGGCCATCGCCCGGCAGCGGCTGGAGCATGAGACCGGGCAGGGCTGACGATCAGGTATCGCGTTGCGCAGCGATCACGCGCTGTTTCATTGCAGCGTAATCCTGTTCGGCAAGGCTGACCTTGCGGGCCTTTCTTTCCAGCCTGCGACGGGTCCATCCGCCGGGCCAGCTCAGATCTGAAAGGGTGGTAAAGGCGTAGACGTCCCCTTTGAGATGCACTTTGCGCATCCCTAACTCATGCGCCATGAAGTCCAGGCACTGTTCAGAGAAAAAGCTGATGTGCTGGCCGGTTTCAAAGGCCCAGTACCACCAGTCCGGCCGGGGGATGTCGCCGGGGTCGAAACAGGTGGCCGAGAAAAACAGCGTCTCATAACCGAACTGCGCGCGCGCCGTTTTCAGATGCCCCAGCGGATCCGGCAGATGCTCCAGAACTTCGAAGGCGGCTGCAACCTCATATGGGCCTTCGTCAGCTTCGAACCC
Organism: Ruegeria sp.; assembly: GCF_040830605.1. Lineage (GTDB taxonomy): Bacteria > Pseudomonadota > Alphaproteobacteria > Rhodobacterales > Rhodobacteraceae > Ruegeria. The sequence continues at coordinate 2,708 of NZ_JBFOMD010000007.1, read as the reverse complement.
GCGCGCCAGCAGGTTGTCTGCAAAGGGGTCCGACCAGTGGAAGTCGATTCCGACATCCCGCAGGCCGCGTACCAGCAGGCCGTAGCCCGCACCCAGATCGATCCCCCGCGCCTGGGCCAGTCCGTTGGCACGCATTGCCATGGAGACGATACGGATGTTGTTCAGATTGCGTGCCAGAATTCCGGTGTCGGTCAGTGCAATCGCGTCGCTATAGGCTTCATCCAGCCAGTGCGGCGCGTCGACCCAGATGTAGCCGCAGCTTTCATCCAGGTAATACGCGGCGTTGTGACGGCCTATGACCTTGTGCTCGAACAGAAGTTTTCCTGCCTGACCGGTCAGCGGGGACTGGGACATTTCTTATCCTATCGACGTCGATTCACCATAAAGATGCTTTGGCAGCGGTGCACCGCTGGCCCCTCCCAGATGCTCAGAGGGGGCGAGCGTCGTCAATCCCGGATCGATGAACAGCCTGGCCCCACGCGCGCGCATCCGCCTGTGCAAAAGAACATGTTCACAGACGGGACTGCCGTCGTCGTCCTTGCTGGAATATCTCAACCCGTCCAAAGACCCTGTTCGATAGAGGCCAAGGCCGGCAAAGGCGCTTTTCACCGGTATCAGCGGGGCATCCGTCGGGATGTGATATTGGCGATCGTAGATGAGCCTTTGCAGCAAATTCTGCCGCCAGCGTTTCCGGAAGAAGAGCGGCTTGCTTTCCGAATGGATGCGCTGCCAGACGTCTTCGTCACACCATCCTTCGCAGCGCAGGGCGTACAGGTCGTAATAGGACGGCTGCGGGTTTCCAAACACGGCGTCCCAATGCGGAACCCGGCGCGACATCGCGCCAAGGACAGCCTGGCTGTTCAACGCCGTGTTGGGGCCGTCGAGGTCCAGGATCAGCGTCATTGGGTAAAGAGGCCCGGTAGCGAATAGACGTCCCAGGACTTCGTTTCGCGCGTGGCATATGCGGTCCACCCGGTCGGGACAGGTGGCAGACAAACCATCCATCGTCAGAACATCAACGCCCTTGGACGCGGCCGCGAAATCACCAAGGATCCGGTCCGTGTCATCGGCGTTGTCGTTTGTCGCGATGATCACGCGGCTCTCGGCAAGCTCTTGGCGTAGCCGCTCGATGCAACCGAGGGACTCGGCCAAAGCCGTGCCGCCGTTACGGACCACGCCTAAGATGTTGAGAGATTGGGATGGCATGTCTTGCCTGCCGGGGATCGGGATGGGCCGGATGGCATCCGAAAAAGAAACGGCCCGCAGGCCGTTTCCGATTGATCAGTGCAGCTTGGCGTCCACGTCGGCGATGGCCGCGTCGATCAGCTGGTTGGCCTGGGTGGCGGTCATCTGCTTGGCCAGAACCGCGTTCGCGGCGGCAACGGCGACCGAGATCGCCTGATCGCGCACCTCTTTCACCGCCGAAGCCTCGGCCGATGCGATCTGGTCCTGGGCCGCAGCCAGACGGCGGGCGATCGAGGTCTCCAGATCCGCCTTGGCCTGCTCGGCGGCCAGTCCGGCATCTTCCTTGGCGGCAGCGACGATGGCGCTGGCCTGTTCCTGCACTTCGCGCTGCTTGCGCTCATACGAGGCCAGCAGGGTCTGTGCCTCTTCGCGCAGGGCGCGGGCCTCGTCCAGTTCGGACTGGATGCCCTCGGCCCGCTTGTCCAGGGCGCCGCCGATCAGACCCGGCACCTTGAAGTAGAAGAGCACCGCGATGAATACGATGAACCCCAGCAGCACGACAAAGTCGGTGTTACCCAGCGAGAAGAACGGACCGCTTGCGGCCAGCGCCGGGCTGGCGGCGCCTGCGGTCAGGATAAGGGCGAGAATATTGCGCATGTCGCTTATCCTTTCATCCAGGCGTCAACGGCGCCTGCGACGGCGTCGGCATCGGCCTGACCGCCCAGCGCGGTGACGAGTTCGGCGGCCGTGTCCTTGGCAACCACCTGAATGCTGTCCAGCGCGCCGGCACGGATCTCGGCAATCGCCTGTTCCGATTCAGCGGCTTTGGCAGCAATTTCCGCGTCCGCCTTGGCGATGGCGTCATCCAGATCGGCCTGGATTTCCGCACGGGCCTCGGCCGCGATACGCTGCGCCTCGGCACGGGCATCGGCCAGCGCCTTGTTATAGGCTTCCTCGGCCTCGACCGCCTTGGCCTTCAGGTCTTCGGCTGCGGCGAGGTCGTTGGTAATGGTCCCTGTCCGTTCGGCCAGGATCGCCGCGATACGGGGCAGAGCCACGCGCGACAGGACCAGAAAGACGACGACCAGTGTAACGACGAGCCAGAAGATCTGGTTCGGGAACCAGTCGAAGCAAAGCTGCGGCATCCCGATGGCTGAGCCATGGGAGTCGACGCAGGTACTTACTGCTCCGGTTGTTTCAGTCGCCATGATGTCCTCCGTCGGAACGTTGTCTTTACAACAGGTGGGCCGCTATGGCCTGGGCCCACCTGCGCGTAAGGATCAGGTTCCGCAGATTAGACGGCGAACATCAGCAGCAGCGAGACCAGGAATGCAAAGATGCCCAGCGCTTCTGCGAATGCGATACCGATGAACAGGGTTGCGGTCTGCGAAGCAGCCGCCGAAGGGTTGCGCAGGGCGCCGGCCAGGAAGTTGCCTGCAACGTTGCCCACCCCGATTGCGGCTGCGCCGGAACCGATTGCTGCCAGGCCTGCGCCGATGTGTGCGAGATCGCCTTCCATGATG
>NZ_JBFOMD010000006.1:0-101496 GCF_040830605.1 Ruegeria sp. | reverse complement strand
GCCGGCGCAAAACGCCTTCGTCGAGAGTTTTAATGGCAAGTTCCGGGACGAATGTCTCAACCTTCACTGGTTCCGATCACTGCGCCACGCCCGCGAGGAAATCGGCCGATGGCGAAATCACTACAACACCAAGCGCCCACATTCGGCGCTCGGATACCCATCTTGACCTGTGTGATTTCTTCTGGGACCAAGTCTTCTTCTTGCGTAAATAGTCCCTTCTCAACTGTCGCACGGTCTTGGACAAAGCTCGCGACAATATCATTTATGTCGTCTCGACAGGCTTGTTTGGCTTTGTCTGAAACCGGTTCAATTAGACCCTTAATCTCGATCTGGTAGGTTGGTTGAGGGCCATCCGCGAAGCCCACGTTAGTTCTATCTGCGCCGTATCCCTCGGGGCCGTAGTCAACACCGTCTTGCGGGCCGCTTTTCGGGTTCTTGGGCACGAAGTCAAACTTTGGAGCCAAGACCTGTTCCATTAGCAAGCTTGCGGCGATCGCCTTCAAGGTGTCGTTGACAGCTTCAGTCACGGCTTCGCTGGAAGCGTCAGGCTCTGCAATGAGATTAGTGAAACGTGCCCGTGTTTTCCCCTCAGCATCACGGGTTGCTCTTCCGATAATTTGCACGATCTCTGTGAGGCTGGCTCGGTATCCAACGGTCAATGCGTGTTCACACCAAATCCAGTCGAACCCTTCCTTGGCCATTCCAAGCGCGACTATGATATCGACGTTGTCGCGGTTGTTCTTCTGTTTGGGGTCTTTTAGAGAGTTGAGGACCTTGGCCCGCTGAGACAGGTCTGTATCATCGACCAAATCTGCTATTCGCAACACACGACCTTTCGAAGTTTTGACAAGCTGGAAACCTGTTTCTTCATCGCGCTTTTGCCATTCACCCAAAGCGTCGATGATGTGCTCGACTTCTTTGTGCTTGTCCTTGGTGCTCTCCTTCGCATTCACGCTAGGGATGTGGATGATGGTTTTCTCTGACGGGTCCAAGACCTGCAGGATGTCGTCGGCATATGCTCCCGTATAAAAGAAATAACCAATGTCCAATTGCTTGAGCCAACGATAACCATTCAACTGCTCATAGTAAGTGTAGGTGACTGTGTCGAAGTTCGCTTCGTCATCTGGGGTGAGCACAGCTTCTGCATCGCCCCGGAAGTAACTGCCGGTCATCGCGACAACATGAATTCTGTCGCGCGCGATCAGAGCGGTTAGATATGTGCCGAGTTTGTTCTCCGGGTTCGCCGAGACATGGTGGAATTCGTCCACCGCAATCAACCGATCATCGAAAGCTTCGATGCCGAACCGATCAACGGCGAACCGGAAGGTGGCGTGGGTGCAAACAAGCACGCGATCATCGCTTTGCAAGAAGCGCCCTAGAGCATCCACCTTCCCGCTGTCGCCTCCGGGGGCATTGCAAAGGTTCCACATTGGGTCCACAGCCCAATCCGCCCAAAAACCGAACTTCGATAGTGGTTCATCGTTGAAGCTTGCCCCAATCGACTTTTCTGGGACTGCTATGATTGCTTGCTTCAAACCTTGGTTTTCAAGCTTGTCGAGAGCTATGAACATCAAGGCCCTGCTTTTGCCAGATGCTGGTGGCGACTTGATTAGCAGGTATTGCTCTCCACGTTTTTCGTATGCGCGCTCCTGCATTGGGCGCATCCCAAGTTCATTCGACTTTTGGTCAGTGCCCGTCTGCGCGTAAGTGATTGAAACTGATGGGACTCGGCTCACTGTCATTGATCACCCACCTAATCTATATGGCCATAGCGTCGACCGCTACCCATGGTCATCACAACTGACAGACGATCTCCGAATGCCGCCTCAAAGTCGGTTGCTTCCAATGCACTCATTCGAAAACCTTGTTCGGTTCTCTGAAAGACAAGAACTTTCCCATCGTAGAGGTCAAACCCGTGGGTCTCAGGAATTGGGAGGGTGATTTTCTCCATTGAGTTGTTTCCCAATCTGATGTTTCGCGCGACTGGGTCACCTGCCGGTGTAAGAAAAGTGACCTCACCGATTGTTGAGTTCAGCGGTAAATCGTCTGGAGGGAGAAATCCAAAGTATCTCGCCATCCCTCGAGGAAGATCGATTTGATTGCCTGGTCTAAAGTCACCTCGGTTCTTAGTCACGTAGCCTGCTTCAATCCAGAAAACATCCCTTGCAGAAGGAACGCCCACGCCATTCTCAGCGTTTTCGATCACGCGTGAGAATGACCCTCTCCATGCCTCTTAACGCTCATCCTAGCCGTGGTGACACACAGCCGACCACTTGACCCTCACGCTAGACCCGGCAACAGCTTTCTCGCCGTCTGATCTCTGCGACCACATTTGTCTTCGATGGTGAGAGCGAGGGGGTGCGATCAATACTTGTGGCGATTGGCCTTACGTTGAAAGTAAGGTGAATATCTTATCCTTGGCGCAGCCATCGGAATAGGGTCTTCAAGCGAAAGTGTCTAGCGAAGTTGAACGACTGACGACCCTCTGAGGTGCAGCCAGAGTATCTGGGTCATTCAGTCCAATCCACTTCAAGGTTCACCTCAAATCGTTTGTCGGCTGATGCCGCCATGATGATATTCTCTCACCAATTGGACCCGTTTGGTTTCCTTCCTGACTAACCCTTTGGTTTCCCATGATGGTTGCCCTCTAAGGTGTCCCCTTCACAGATAACAGGTTTACGGCAGGTCACTGCCAGACGCCGTTTTCGTTATCCTTTTCATATACTTACGACCCCTCTCATTTTTGAGTGAGACAGATGTGCTGCGCGCATCTCTCTTTTGCATCCCGCAATCCCGGCCCTCATGGCCAATGACCCGCCTCATTCAGGGGCTCCCAGACAGAAAGCTACCACATGCTCTACCCAAATCGCTCGACGCACACCGTTATCATCGACCGCGCATGCGGCACTGGTAAAACTACTGAGATGCTTGCCTCTCTACGGCATGACAGAAAGTATCTACTGGTCACGCCATTGCTCAACGAGATCGACCGTTTTATTCGGGAAGCTCCAGATGGTGTAGAAATAGTTACGCCCGAAGAAGGGAAGGGTCCGAAACTCTCCCAACTTGAAAAGCTGTTGAAAGACGGCAAATCGGTAGCAATCACACACAAGCTGTTCTTCATGACGCTCCAACAGGCTGACTTGATGGCCGACTACGAGATCATTGTTGACGAGGCACCCAACCCAGTCACCAACATCAACACCATCGACGCTGATGCATTCAACGAGGCTGTTGTGGGGTGTGGGTATGCAACCGTCTGTCCCAAAGCTGGTCAAGTCCGACCCACCATGGCGTGGATCAAGTGGCAGCGTGAAAAGCTCGGCAGTGATGGTGAGCCCACATTCTCCAATGGTCTCCATCCGGAAATCTACAAACCGGCCATTCAGGGGCAGCTTCATGTTGATAACAACGGTATCTTCGCCGTCGCAACGCCAAACCAAGTGCTACTCGCGGGACGTTCTTTGACGGTCATGACATTCCTCAGTGAAGGCACATACATCCGTGCCTACCTAAACATGCTCGCTCAGTCGCATTCGAAAGCAGCCTTCACGGTGGTTGAAGAGACGCCTGCTGATTGGCTTAGACAGGCGAGGGAACTGGTCACCGTGGAAGAGTTGGCTTTGCCAAAGCACGTCAACCTGTCGTTCTCAAAGCAGACACGACGTTCGACTGACAAAACGTGCAGGTCTATTGGCGGTGCTCTGAAGAACCTCCTCTATCGGCGTTGGAAAGGTGTAGAGCGGACCAACATCATACTCACTTGTGCACGTGGCAAATGGTTTGATGATCGTAAAAGTCGGTATGCTGGAGAGTGGGCCAAGTATTCCCGCCTGTTCGGGAGGGACTATGGCAGAGGCGGTGTGCAATGGCTCGCAAACAAAACGCGCGGGACCAATGACCCCAAGCACGCTTCCCACGCGATCTACCTCTATTCGATGTCACCCAACCCTATGGTGCAGAATTTCCTTGGGGTGTCAGGTCAGCATTTCGCTGACAAGTATGCGTTGGCGGAGATGGTCCAATGGATATGGAGAACTCGTGTCCGTGACGGCTTGCCGATTTCGGTGGCCATCCCTGATGATCGTATGCGTGACATCTTTGTGGGTTGGTTGAACGGCGTGTCTGAAAGCTGCGATCTACTCGAAGCTGCCTAGCGAATTGATGGGGCTACGAACAAAGCTCGATCCCTTCGCAAAATTGAGAAGACCCTGTGGTCCCCGCTGGTGTTGTTGCTGGCGGGGCCGAACAGAGAGATGCTGCACATGCGCATTGTTGATCTGGGTCTGCCCAGAATACTCGCATGCTAGCTGGCATGTTCACGACACACAAAACGTGGCCCTCACGACACATTTTTGCGGTCCTCTGCGTGACAGTCTATAGGGTAACTGGTTGGTATCACTGATAGTTTTTCACAGTAAGGGCGCGTTCGGGGGCGTGTGGGGGCACCATCTGCATTGTAAAGCACTGTTTTTTGAACGGCAAAGTGGCACTCTTGGGCCGTGCAAATTATGTCGTGGTCCACGATCACCACTCGGCTCCCTGAATCACCGCTGTGACCTCAACCGACATCAGGCGCTGTTCTGAATCTTCCTGTGGATTGCAGATGTGACTGGTTAGGTCTGAGACGACACCGGCATGATCTGGCGCTTGTTGCATCCATCTCCAGCCAGAGCCCCGCGCATGCCACGAGATGACCCGCCTTTCGGTCCAGCATCATCACATCTTCCGCGAAAGCGGCTCGTCGAAGTGGATTTTGCGGCGTTTCACACGAGTCGCCAACTTTTGTTACTTTGGGGCTCGGGTCTTTTCTGAATCACGGCTTTTAGGCGAGCGGATCGGGTTTGAACCGGTCGGCAGCTGGGGTGGAGTGTGTAGGTTTCTCACTTCATTCGTCTTCGCGTTACCCTTCTTCAGTGATCATTCCAACCGCCTGCGCGAACGCGGGCTTTGTACAAATCGGACAGTCCATGTCCAAAGCCATGTACAAAACCGACACAGCTTTCCGGCCAACGCGTCTTTGCTGCGCTTGAACCTTTTGGCCGCAACGCATAGGTTCCCGCCAAATTTGTGGGTCAGGCCCGCTCTCATGAACAAAGGAATATACCATGGAAGGTGGCGCCATCGCCCAGTTTCTCCCGCTCATTCTGATCTTCGCGATCATGTATTTCCTGCTGATCCGTCCGCAGCAGAAGAAGATGAAAGAGCATCAGGCCATGGTCAATCAGCTGCGCCGGGGCGATCAGGTTGTCACGCAGGGCGGCCTGATCGGCAAGGTCGCCAAGGTCAAGGAAGATGGTGAACTCGAGGTCGAGATCGCCGAAGGTGTCAAGGTGCGCGTGGTCAAGGCGACCATTGCCCAGGTTCTGAACAAGACCGAGCCGGCGAAGTAACTTCGCGCCACAACATCTTGAAAAGGCAGGGTAATGCTGCAAATTGATACCTGGAAGCGGGTTCTGATCTGGCTGGTCTGTGCGGTCGGTCTGTTGATGGCTCTGCCAAACGCGTTTTATACCCGCGTCGAACAATCCAACGACGCACTGGCCGCGATTGAACTGGGTGCGACCGGCGCCGAGTTGCAGGCGCAGGCCGATCAGTGGCCCGGCTGGATGCCGTCTTCGCTGGTCAATCTCGGGCTCGATCTGCGCGGCGGCGCGCATCTGCTGGCCGAGGTCAAGGTCGAGGATGTCTACGAGTCCCGGATGGAGGCGATGTGGCCGGAAATCCGCGACACCCTGCGCGGCGAGCGCGCCACCATCGGCACCATCCGCAAACAGCCCTCTGCCCCGGATGAGATTCGCATCAAGATCAGCCAACCCGAAGGCATGTCCCGCGCGCTGGAAGTGGTGCGAGGTATGGCCCGTCCGATCCAGTCGCTGACCGATGCCGGCGCCATGGATATCGAGGTTCGGGCCGAGGGTGACGTCGTGGTGGTGACGCTGTCGGAGGCCGAGAAACTCGCCTCGGATGACCGCACCGTGCGGCAGGCGCTGGAAATCGTGCGCCGCCGGATCGACGAGGTCGGCACCCGCGAACCTACGATCCAGCGTCAGGGCGCCGACCGTATCCTGATTCAGGTGCCGGGCATTGGCAGCGCGTCGGAGTTGAAAGAGATCATTGGCACCACGGCGCAGCTGACCTTCAACCCAGTTGTCTCGCGTGGGACCGATCCGGACGCCACCGTCGGCGTGGGTGAAGAGTTCGTTCCCTCGATCGACGAGGAGGGAGTTTACTACATTATCGAGGCTGCCCCGGTTGTCACCGGTGAGGAACTGGTCGACGCGCAGCCATCGTTCGATCAGAACGGGCGGCCCGCCGTGAACTTCCGCTTCAACACCACGGGTGCGCGCAAGTTCGGTGACTATACCCGCGAAAATATCGGTGCCCCCTTCGCCATCGTGCTGGATGACGAGGTGATCTCGGCCCCGGTGATCCAGAGCCACATTCCCGGCGGTTCAGGCATCATCACCGGGCGCTTTACGGTCGAGGAAAGCACCAATCTGGCCGTGCTGCTGCGCGCGGGGGCGCTGCCCGCCGGGCTGGAATTCCTTGAAGAACGCACCATCGGGCCCGAGCTGGGTCAGGACAGTATCGATGCAGGTAAGGTGGCGACTATCGTGGCCTTTGTCGCGGTACTTGTGTTCATGGGGCTCAGCTATGGCCTGTTCGGCCTCTTTGCCAATGTCGCGTTGATCATCAACGTGGGACTGATCTTTGGCCTATTGTCGATCATCGGAGCCACTCTGACCTTGCCGGGCATCGCCGGGATCGTGCTGACCGTCGGCATGGCGGTGGACGCCAACGTGCTGATTTTCGAGCGTATCCGCGAGGAGATGAAGACCGCGCGCGGCCCATCGCGCGCTATCGAGTTGGGCTACGAAAAGGCGCTCTCGGCCATTCTAGACGCCAACATCACCACCTTCATCACGGCGGTGATCCTTTTTGCCATGGGCTCGGGGCCCGTCCGGGGTTTTGCCATCACGTTGGGGCTGGGCATCCTCACCTCGGTCTTCACCGCGATCTTCGTGACGCGGCTGATGATCGTGATGTGGTTCGAACGCCGCCGTCCCAAAACGATCGAGGTATGACATGCGACTGAGACTTGTTCCCAAGGAAACCTCGTTCGATTTCTTCAGCCGGTGGAAGCTATGGCTGGGTATTTCGGCGCTGCTGGTGGTGGTGGGCTTTGCCTCGTTCCTGATCCAGGGGCTGAATTTCGGCATCGACTTCCGGGGCGGCACAACCATCCGCACCGAAAGCGCGCAGCCCATTGATGTAGGCGCTTACCGGGATGCGATCTCGCCGCTTGATCTGGGCGATGTGACCATCACCGAGATTTTCGATCCGACCTTTGGCCCGGATGAAAACGTGGCGATGATCCGCATTCAGGCGCAGGAGGATGCCGAGTCGGTGACCGCCGAGCTGATCGGCAGTGTCGAAAACGCGCTGACCGAAGTCGTGCCGGACATCCAGTTTGTCTCGGTCGAATCCGTCGGCCCCAAAGTGTCCGGAGAGTTGATCCAGACCGCCGTGATCGCGGTGATGCTCGCCATCGGAGCGGTGCTGGTCTACATCTGGCTGCGTTTCGAATGGCAGTTCGCCCTGGGCGCCGTGGCAGCACTTGTGCATGACGTGATCCTGACCATCGGCATCTTCTCCGAACTGCAGATCCGCTTTGACCTCGCCATCATCGCGGCGCTTCTGACCATCGTCGGCTACTCGCTGAACGACACGGTTGTGGTGTTCGACCGGGTCCGCGAGAACCTGCGGAAATACAAGAAGAAGGACCTCAAGGAGGTGCTGAACCTCTCGATCAACGAAACCCTCAGCCGGACGGTGATGACCTCGGTTACCACGCTGCTGGCGCTGATCTCGCTCTATGTGCTGGGTGGTGACGTGATCCGGGGCTTTGTCTTTGCGATGATCTGGGGTGTGATCGTGGGCACCTATTCCTCGGTCTTCGTGGCCTCGACAATCCTGCTGTGGCTGGGGGTCAAGCGCGACTGGTCCAAACCGTCGAACACGTCGGGAAACCAGTTCGCTAATGTTGATGCCTGATGCGCTGCATGCAGCGCTGGCCACGCCGGGGCTGATCTGGCTGTGCCTTACCATCGGAGCCGCGGGTCTTGTCCGCGGCTTCACTGGTTTTGGCACGGCGATGATTTTCGTTCCGGTGGGCACCCAGTTCCTGCCAACGGCGGATGTGGTGTTTATGATGGCGGCCACCGGCATCTTCTCGACCATGGCTCTGGCACCATCGGCGTGGCGCGAATGCGACAAGGGCGAAGTCAGTACATTGGCGCTCGCCGCCGCCGTAACAGTGCCGATGGGTCTGTGGCTGATGACGCGGATCGACCCGGTAACGCTGCGCTGGATCGCCTCTGGCGTGATCGGTCTGACGCTTTTGGCGGTGATTACCGGCTGGCGCTGGCAGGGCAGGCTGGGCTGGCCGGGGCGTTTCGCCATTGGTGGCGGGGCAGGAACTGTGGGCGGCATGACCGGCCTGACCGGGCCGGTGGTGATCGTCTTCTACCTCGCCAACGCCCGCGACGTGCGCAGGGTGCGTGCCAACACCATCATCTTTCTGGCGATGCTCGACATCGTCATCGTGGCCAATATCCTGCTGGGCGGGCTGGCGGACACCGCAACGCTTTGGGTGGCGCTGATCCTCACGGTGCCCTATCTGATCACCACGCTGATCGGCAAACGGCTGTTCGATCCGTCGCTGGAGAAACTCTATCGCGTCGCCTCCTATGGCGTGATCGCGGCGGCGGTGATCTCGGGCCTGCCGGTTCTGGATTGAAGGAGGGGGACGATGCGCCTCAACGAAGTGACCTATACCGATGCCCAGCCCGTGGACGGGTACGGCCCCGGCTTCTTCCGCATCGGTGGTGAGGTTCACCACGGCAGCCTTCTGACAGGCCCGCGCGGCACCGCGCCCTGGGGCGGCTACACCGACGCCGCGCCGCTTCTCGACCTCGCAGAGGCCATCGACGTTTTGTTCATCGGCACCGGCAAAGAGCTGTCCCACATTCCCGCCGATCTGCGCCGCACGCTCGAGGACGCAGGCCTCGGCGTCGAAATCATGAATTCCTCCGCCGCCTGCCGCACCTACAACGTGCTCCTCTCCGAAGGCCGCCGCATCGCACTTGCCCTCATCCCTGTCTGACCCCACACCCTCTTCATCTTTTCCCAAATACTCCGGGGAGCGCGAGGGGCTGGCCCCTCGCTCCGGCATCCCGGTACACGTGCAACCCTGGCATGCTGCGGCAAATCCCACCTTTTGCCCCCGCCGCCAATGGGATAAGCGGAACCCATGACACTGACCGTGACCGACCTTGCCATCACCCGCGGCGGCGTACCCGTGCTCGAGGGGCTCAGCTTTGCGCTGGAACCCGGCCGGGCGCTGATCCTGCGCGGGCCGAACGGCATCGGCAAGACCACGCTCTTACGCACGCTTGCCGGGCTGCAGCCGCCGCTGGCAGGTAGGGTCGAGGGCGCCGAGGACACGATCGCCTATGCCAGCCACTCCGACGGGTTGAAACCGACACTGACCGTGGTCGAGAACTTGCAGTTCTGGGCCGCAGTTTTTGGCGCCAAGAGCATTCAGACCGCGCTCGACGCGTTTGCGTTGAACGATCTCGCCGACCGCCACGCTGGCAATCTCTCGGCCGGGCAGAAACGGAGGCTTGGCCTGTCGCGGCTGCTGGTCACGGGCCGCCCGATGTGGATGCTGGACGAGCCCACCGTCTCGCTCGACCGCAACGCGGTGACAATGTTTGCCGATGCCGTGCGCGGCCATCTGGGGCAGGGCGGCTCGGCCCTGATCGCCACCCATATCGACCTTGGCCTGGACGGAGAGGTGCTGGATGTGGGCCCCTACAAGGCCAAACCAAAACCCATCGATGATTTCGACGGAGGGTTCCTGTGATCGCCCTTCTGCTGCGTGACTTGAAACTGGCCTTCCGCGCCGGTGGCGGTTTTGGCCTGGGCCTGGCCTTTTTTCTGATCGTCACCGTGCTGGTCCCGTTTTCCGTCGGCCCACAATCCTCGCTGCTGGCCACCATCGCCCCGGGCGTGTTGTGGCTGGGGGCCTTGCTGGCCTGCCTGCTGTCGCTCGACCGCCTGTTGGCGCTGGATTGGGAGGACGGCTCGCTTGATCTGCTGGCCACCGCGCCGTTACCACTGGAATCGGTGGTCACCATCAAGGCGCTGGCGCACTGGATCACCACTGGCCTGCCGCTGGTGCTCGCCGCACCCGTACTGGGTGTGCTGCTGAACCTACCGGGGCCGGGCTATTTCTGGCTGGTGGTCTCGCTGGCGCTTGGCACCCCAGCGCTCAGCGTCATCGGCACCTTTGGTGCCGCGCTGACCGTGGGGCTAAAACGTGGCGGGCTCTTGCTGTCGCTGCTGGTGTTGCCGCTCTATGTGCCCACGCTGATCTTCGGCGCCGAAGTGGCCCGGCGCGGGGCAACCGGGATGGAGACCGCCACGCCGCTTTTGATGCTCGCTGGGATCACCGCCGCCGCCATCGCGCTCTTGCCGTTTGCCAGCGCCGCCGTACTGCGGGTCAATTTGCGGTGACCGCCCTGCCGCTGTTGATCAATGTCAATTGAGAAGCCCCCCGTTTCGGACTAGATAAGGCCCATGTCTATCGCAGCCAAAGCCAACGCCCTCTGGGAATACGCCAACCCCAAGAAGTTTCTGGCCACGACCGAGCGCATGCTGCCCTTTTTCTGGGTCGCCTCTGCCATCTGTCTGGTGGTGGGGCTCGTGTGGGGCTTTTTCTTCACGCCTGACGATTACAAGCAGGGCTCAACCGTCAAGATCATCTACCTGCATGTTCCCTCGGCGCTGATGGCGATCAATTGCTGGCTGATGATGCTGGCCACCTCGCTGGTCTGGCTGGTGCGCCGCCACCATGTCAGCGCGCTTGCCGCCCGCGCCGCCGCGCCCATCGGCATCGTGATGACGCTGATCGCACTGGTGACCGGCGCGATCTGGGGCCAGCCCATGTGGGGCACCTGGTGGGAATGGGACCCGCGCCTGACCTCGTTCCTGATCCTGTTCCTGTTCTATCTGGGCTACATGGCTCTGTGGGAAGCGATTGAGGACCCCGACACCGCCGCCGATCTGACCTCGGTCCTGTGTCTGGTGGGGTCGGTCTTTGCGCTGCTCAGCCGCTATGCGGTGAACTTCTGGAACCAGGGCCTGCATCAGGGCGCCTCGGTCATGCGGGCCGCCGCCGTGACTGGCACGGATACCGAGGAGAAGGTGAGCAACATCTTCTTCTACCCGCTGCTGATGTGCATCGTTGGCTTCGTCCTGCTCTTCATCGCATTGGTCTTTTATCGCACCGGAACCGAGATCCGGGCGCGTCGGATCAAGGCGCTTCTGGCTCGTGAAAGGGTGAACGCATGATGCCCGATCTGGGAAAATACGCCGACACGGTGCTGTCGGCTTATGCCGCTTCGCTGCTGCTGCTGGTGGCGCTGGTGGCGTTCAGCATCTGGCGCGGGCGCAAGGTGCGGGCCGACATGGAGAAGGTGGAACAGAGGGTGTCGCGCCATGGCTAGGGTCTCCCCCCTGATGATCGCGCCGCCGCTGATCTTTGGCGCCTTCGTGGCGTTGGCCGCGGTGGGCATGTTCCGCGACGACCCCGAGGCACTGCCCTCGGCGCGCGAGGGTCAGCCCGCGCCGCCGGTGGTGATGACCGAATTCCCCGGCAAGGCGGGGTTCGACGACGCCATCCTGCGCGATGGTGAGGTCAAGCTGGTCAACTACTGGGCCAGCTGGTGCGCCCCCTGCCGGGCCGAACACCCGAACCTCGAAGCGCTGTCGGAGGAGGGTATCCCGGTCTATGGGGTGAACTACAAGGATCAACTGGCCAACGCCGAATCCTTTCTCAACGAACTGGGCGATCCCTACCGCGCCATTGGCCGCGATGAGCAGGGGCGCATGGGGCTCGACTGGGGCGTCTACGGCGTGCCCGAAACTTACGTGATCGACGGCGAAGGCACCATCGTGCTGCGCTTTGCCGGCCCGATCACGCAACGGGTGATCGAAAAGACCATCCGCCCCGCGCTGGAAAAAGCCGCCCAATAAACCCGGCGCCGTTTCCGAACGGAGCGCGCCTACGGCGCGCGCTCGATCCCTGATTGGCGCCAGTGACGACGGCGTGCCTCAATCCAGCCGGATCGCCTCGTCAAACCAACCGCTTCGACCGAGGCGAACCCCACATCTTCTTCTGTTCAAAAATATCCCGGGGGAGTCGCGCCCTGCGCGACGGGGGCAGCGCCCCCAATTCCCAACGCCCATAAAGCGCGGAAACGAAAAAGCCCCGGCGCGATGGCCGGGGCTTTGAAGGCTTAGCTGGCCTTGGCCAGATTGCGCAGCACGTAATGCAGCACACCGCCGTTTTCGATATATTCGATCTCGGGCGCGGTATCGATCCGGCATTTGAGTTGGATCACCTTCTCGGACCCATCCGCGAAGGTGATGGTGCAGGGCACTTCCTGCAGCGGCTGGATGGTGTCCAGCCCGCTGATCGAGACGGTCTCATCCCCCGTCAGCCCCAGCGACTTGCGAGTGTCGCCGCCGGTGAACTCGAAGGGGATCACGCCCATGCCCACCAGGTTCGAGCGGTGGATACGCTCGAAGCTCTCAGCGATCACCGCCTTGACGCCCAGCAGCGCCGTGCCTTTGGCCGCCCAGTCGCGTGAGGACCCCGCACCATACTGTTCGCCACCGAACACCACCAGCGGCGTGCCCTGTTCCTGATAGGCCATCGAGGCGTCGTAGATCGAGGTCTGTTCGCCATCGGGGCCTTTGGTGTAGCCGCCCTCAACGCCGTCCAGCATCTCGTTCTTGATGCGGATATTGGCGAAGGTGCCGCGCATCATGATCTCGTGGTTGCCACGGCGCGAGCCGTACGAGTTGAACTCGCGCGGCTGCACCTGACGGTCCATCAGGTACTTGCCTGCGGGCGTGGTGGTTGCGAAGGAGCCCGCAGGCGAAATGTGGTCGGTGGTGACCATGTCGCCGAGGATCGCCAGAACCTTGGCGCCTTCGATGTTCGAGATCGTGCCCGGCTCATGCCCCATGCCCTGGAAATAGGGCGGGTTCTGGATATAGGTCGAGGTTGCGGGCCAGTCATAGGTCTCGGCATCGGTGGTCTCGACACCCTGCCATTTCTCATCGCCCTTGAAGACGTCGGCATATTTCGACTGGAACGCCTCGCGGGTCACGGTGCTTTCGACCAGATCGGCGATCTCCTTCTGGGTCGGCCAGATGTCTTTCATGTAGACATCGTTGCCGTCCTTGTCCTGACCGAGCGGTTCCGAGGTCAGGTCGATATCTAGCGTACCAGCCAGCGCATAGGCCACCACAAGCGGCGGCGAGGCCAGATAGTTGGCGCGCACGTCGGGGCTGATCCGGCCCTCGAAGTTGCGGTTGCCCGACAGAACGCTGGTGGCGACCAGATCGCCCTCGGCGATGGCTTCGCTGATCTCCTGCTGGATCGGGCCCGAGTTGCCGATACAGGTGGTGCAGCCATAGCCCACGAGGTTGAAGCCGATCTTGTCCAGATCCTCCTGCAGGCCGGCGGCCTCCAGATAGGCGCTGACAACCTGTGAGCCCGGCGCCAGCGAGGTCTTGACCCACGGCTTGCGGTTCAGACCCAGAGCAGCGGCCTTGCGCGCCACCAGACCAGCGCCGATCATCACGTAAGGGTTCGAGGTGTTGGTGCAGGACGTGATCGAGGCGATCACCACCTTGCCCGATTCCATGGTGTAATCCTCGCCCTTGACGGCAACCTCCTTGCCCATGGGGCGCTTGAAGGTCTGGTCCATTTCTTTCGAGAAGGCGGATTTGGCATCGGTCAGCGCCACGTAATCCTGCGGGCGCTTGGGGCCCGAGATTGCAGGCACGATGGTGCCCATGTCGAGGCTCAGCGTGTCGGTGTAGATCGGCGCATAGTCTGCGTCACGCCAGAAGCCGTTTTCCTTGGCGTAGGCCTCGACCAGCGCGATGCGGTCCTCGTCGCGACCGGTGTTGCGCAGGTAGCGGATGGTCTCGCCGTCGATCGGGAAGAAACCACAGGTGGCGCCGTATTCAGGGGCCATGTTGGCGATGGTGGCGCGGTCAGCCAGCGGAAGACGGTCCAGACCCTCGCCGTAGAACTCGACGAACTTGCCGACCACGCCCTTGGCGCGCAGCATCTCGACCACCTTCAGCACCAGGTCGGTGCCGGTGGTGCCTTCCATCATCTCGCCGGTCAGCTCAAAGCCGATCACTTCGGGGATCAGCATCGAGATCGGTTGGCCCAGCATCGCGGCCTCGGCCTCGATCCCGCCGACACCCCAGCCCAGAACGGCCGCGCCGTTGACCATGGTGGTGTGGCTGTCGGTGCCGACCAGCGTGTCGGGATAGGCGACCTCATCCCCGCTCTGGTCGGTGTCGGTCCAGACGGTCTGGGCCAGATATTCCAGGTTCACCTGATGGCAGATGCCGGTGCCGGGGGGCACCACGCGGAAATTGTTGAAGGCGCTCTGGCCCCATTTGAGGAACTGGTAGCGTTCCATGTTCCGCTCATATTCGCGATCCACATTCATCTGGAACGCGCGCGGGTTGCCGAACTCGTCGATCATGACCGAGTGGTCGATGACCAGATCGACCGGGTTCAGCGGGTTGATCTTTTGAGCGTCACCTCCCAGCCCCTTGATGCCGTCGCGCATCGCGGCCAGGTCCACAACAGCGGGAACGCCGGTAAAGTCCTGCATCAGCACGCGGGCCGGGCGGTAGGCGATCTCGCGCGGGTTCTTGCCGCCATTGGCGCCCCATTCGGCAAAGGCCTTGATGTCGTCGACTGAGACGGAAAAGCCGCCATCCTCGAACCGGAGCATGTTCTCCAGCACCACCTTGAGCGCGGCAGGCAGGTTCGAGAAATCACCTAGGCCCGCCTCTTGCGCAGCGGGGATCGAGTAATAAGAAATGGATTTGCCATTCACGCTCAGGCTGCGGCGTGTCTTGGCGGTATCCTGTCCGACTTTGATGGGCATCGGGTGGCCTCCCTCTCAAATGACGTGGATTACGGGATTCGCTGAGCGCTAGATGCATCACACGCGGCCCCGGTTCAAGGTCCAAGACGGGGGGTGCGGCAATTTTTGTATACCATTGCACACAAAAGTGTCGATTCCGGCGGTAAATCACCGAAGTCTCAAGAAACCTTGATTGGTCAAAGCGCCGGGGCAGGAGTAGACCGAAAGGAAAGCTCACATCCGAAAGCCGCCAATATGACTGCCCTGAAGACCCCGCTCACCCTGTTCTGGATGACCCTCGCCACTGCCGTTGCGGCCGGCGACAACCCTGTGGTGGTCGAGCTTTATACCTCGCAGGGCTGCTCGTCCTGCCCGCCTGCGGACGCGCTGATGCACAAGCTGGCCGAGCGCGAGGATGTGATCGGTCTGGCGCTGCATGTGGATTACTGGGACTATATCGGCTGGAAGGATGAATACGCGAAGCCGAGCCATACCAAAAGGCAGCAAGGCTATGCCCGGTCCGGCGGGCGGACGATGATCTATACCCCGCAGATGATTGTGAACGGGCAGGAGGACGTGGTCGGTGCGCGCGGCATGGAACTGATGGACCTGATCGCGCAGCACAAGGCCGAGGCGCCGGTGGCGCAGGTTTCGGCGGCGCGTGCTGGCGAGGCTGTCACCATTGCGATGCAACCGCTGTCGGGGCCGGTCGCGGGGGACTATGTGGTGGAACTGGTGCGCTACACGCCAATGCGCCATGCCTCGATCCGGCGCGGAGAACTTGCAGGGCATGAGCTGGACTATGCCAACGTGGTCGAAAGCCTGGATGTGGTCGGGCGCTGGGACGGGCAGGGGGCGGCAGAGCTGACCGTGCCGGTCTCGGACGATCTGCCTGCCGTCGTGCTGGTGCAGAGGGCGGGCCACGGCCCGATCATCGCTGCCGCGCGGGTCGAGTGATCAGGGCATGTCCTCGGGCTGTACGCCCAGGCCGTTCCACGCCTTCCAGCGGCGGTGAATCCAGAACCACTGACCCATGTGCTGGCGCACCATCGCTTCAAGATCATCGTTGATGAACTGGGTCATCGTCTTGGGATCGGAATGCGGCACCGGGTCGTGTAGCACGATCTGGAAATCCAGCCCGTTGGGTTTGCGCACCGCGTAGCAAGGGATCATCACTGCATCGTATTTCAACGCCAACTCGGCGTTCAGCACCGAGGTGACGGCGGGTTTGCCGAAGAATGTCAGCTCTTCACCGCCATGGGCGTGCAGATCCGAGACGATGGCGATAATGCCGCCTTTCTTCAGTGATCGCACCATCTCCATCATGCCGCGGCGGCCCTGTTCGAACATCGGCTCGCCCGTGCGGTGGAAGGCATCCACGTAGACATCGTTGAAATAGGGATTGGCCATGCGGCGATAGAGGCAGCCGATGGGTTTGCCGCTGCGGGTCTGCAGCGCCACCCGGGCGGCGAGGTAATGGCCGAAATGGGCGGTGATCATCATGATCGGGCGGCCTGCTGCGATGGCGTCATCAAAAGCGGCGATGCCAGGGCCGGTCACTTCGGCATTGCGTTGCCGGGCACTGAATTCCTCGGGCGAGAAATGTTCCATGATGGCGCGGCCCGCCGTGTCGGGCACGTCGCGGCAGATCTGCGCAACCTCCGCTTCGGGCAAGTCGGGGCAGGTGAGTTTGAGGTTCTTGCGGATCCGCCTGCGGAAGCCCACCAGCGGTGCGACTGCGCGCACGATCGTGCCCATTGCGCCAATGCGACGGTTATAAGGCAGCAGGTGCATCGCCTTGATCACGCCCTGCAGAAATAGGTTCGCGACATAATACTTCCCGCGTTCAATGCGGCTGAGTTCCGATTTTTCGACGGGCATGCGGCGATCTCACTGAATTTGCGTTTCGCGATGCCAGACATACAGACCCGCCCCAGCGATCACAAGCGCGCCGCTGATGGTCCAGATATCGGGATATTCGTTGAAGAACAGAGCGCTCCACAGCGCGGCGAAGGCGAGGCCGCAATAGGCATAGGGCGCGAGCATCGCCGCCTCGCCCAAGCTGAAGGCGCGGATCAGCAGCATCTGGGCCAGAGTGCCAAACCCGGCGACCAGCGCGATCAGACCCCATCCTGCCACATCTGGTGTCTGCCATTGGGCGGGCGCAATCAGGCTCAGCAGCAGGGTTCCGACCAGTCCGGTGTAAAAAAGCGAGGTCCACGGGTCCTCGTCCGGACCCACCCGACGGGTGAGCAGTGCATAGCCCGAATAGCAGATCGCGGCGCCGAGCGGGTAGAGGGCCGCCGGTTGGAACACGCCCGAACCGGGCCGGATGATCAGCAGGGCGCCGAGAACCGCGATGGCGATTCCGATCAGGCGGCGCGGGCCCAACGCCTCGCCCAGCAGCAAACCGGCGCCCAGTGTGATCAGGACCGGGTTCAGCGACATCAGCGCGGTGGCGTCGGTCAGCGGGATGCGGGTGAGGCCGGTGAAGAAGAACCCGGTGGCGCCCATCAGCAAGAGTGAGCGCAGCAGTTGCAGCACCGGATAGCGCGTGCGGATCACTTGGTGCAGCCGGGGCAGAACCAGCACCAGAACCAACGCCATCTGCCCCGCATAGCGGACCCAGAGTGCCGACATCACGCCAATCCTTGGCGCCAGCGCCTTGACTGAGGCATCCATCAGCGAAAACGACAGAATGGCCAGGATCATGAACAGGATCGGGCGGTTGGCGCCGCCGCTCATGACGTGCCCGTGAAACGCGGATGGTTCTCACACACAGCGGGTCCAGGGATTTGGTGGGCAGGGAAAAGCCGGGTCATGCGCCTTGATAGGCTGCACTATCCTGCCTGTCCATCAGGTGCAAGCAGTGCGCGTCCAGTCAGGCTTCCTCTTCCTCGGGTTCGACCAATGTGATGGCGCCTTCATCCAGTAGAGCGCGGATGGCGCCGACCACCTCGGTCATGGCCTGTTCGGCATCAGCCTGCTTGACCTTGCCGCGCTCACCCATTTCTTCGCGCAGGTTGTCGGCCATGCGGCTGGAGATGTTGGCCAGAACGAATTCCGCCGCCGCCTGATCGCCCTCGGTCTGTGCCCCGGCCAGCGCGTTGATCAGCACCGCCTGATCGACGCCACGGATCACCGCAGGCACGTCGCGCGGCGCGATGCGGGTGGGGATGTGGGCAAAGGTGAAGATCACCTTGCGCACGGTATCGGCAAACTCCGCATCCTCTTCGTCCAGCGCGTTCAGCAGCCCGTCGCGGGTGGCCGCCGCCGACTGGTTCAGAATCGCCCCCACCCGCTCTCCGGGGGCGTCCTTGAAGGCGGCGATGGGGCGTTGATCGAGCTGGGCGGCCAGTGACCAGCCGATGCGATCCACTGCCTCGGGCGTGACCTTGCCGGTCTGCGATACCGCATAGGTGATCCGCCGCGCCACCGGGCCGGGCAGCTGTCCCAGCAGTTCGGCAGCCTTGGCGGTGTCGAGCTTCGACAGCATCACGGCGGCGACCTCGGTGCTTTCGGCCTGCGCCATGGTGGCAAGTTCCTCGGCGTCGAGCGCGCGCAAACGCTGCCAGGGGTCGCCGATCTGGCGCACTCCGGCCTCTTTGCGCAGGCGCGCGGCGGTGGTGGGGGCGATCTTGCCGTTCATCGCATCGAGCGCTCCGGCCAGACCATGGGGGAAAGACAACCCGACCCCGGCCAATGCGTCGGAAAACTCGCGCGCGACCGAGGCAAGCGTCACCCGGTCCACCAGTCCCATGCGGCCCATCTGGTGGGTCAGTGTCTCTTGCAGGTCCTCGGGCAACTCCTCCAAAGGGATGTCCGCCCCTTCGGTCAGCAGCAGCCGCACCACGATGGCGGCCTTTTCCCGCCCGCTCAGTTCACGGGGAACGACTCGCTCTTCCTCGGCCCCCGCAACAGGTGCGGGCGTCCCGCCCGGAACGCCCGCATCAAGCTGTATCAGCGCATTGTTGTCCTGCATTCGCCTGCGTCACCCAGCACTTGTCAGTTCCGCAGTCACGTTACCGCAGGCCGGGTAAAGAAAGGCTGAACCTCAGTAGCTGTAGGTGATCCCGGTCCGGATCGCCTCGCGCAGCGAGGTTTCGGCCCACGTGCCTTCGCCACCGCGCGCCTTGATCTCGCGCCACTGGGCGATCGCCAGATCGGTCTTGCCCTCGGTCACGAAACCCTGCGCCATGTAGCTGCGGGCAAGGATGTTGTCGGGATTTTCCGAAATGGCCTTTTCGTAAAAGACATTTGCCAGTTCCAGCTCGCCCATCTTGCGATAAGTGAAACCCCAATAGGTCAGCACCCGGTCGTCGTTCTGGTCCGGCATGACACGCAGCACGTTCTGCGCGTTCTCGTATTGGCCGGCATAAGCCAGCTCGCGCGCGGCCTGATAAAGCTCTTCTTCGGTGAAATTGGTCTTGTTGGGCCGGACGCAGCGGCCACGGTCCTTATCCCAGACCCGCCCGAACAGGCATTTCTTGGTGGTCTTGGTCGGTTTCGGCGGGTTGGAATCTCCACCTGCGGCAAGCGCCAACGTCGGCGTAATTGCAATGGCTGCCACCGCGATCATGTGTCTAATCATTTTGCTCGTCTCCTATGTCCCATGAACTGAACCAGGTCATTGGTGGGACCGTTAACCTAATACCCCGCAGTTTCCACAGTTCCGGGCCGCTGTCACCTAAGAATAAAGTGAATGAATAATCTCGGCAGGTCGCGTGTTTTTAGAGTTGGTACCCGGTGCCGACTGCGTGGTTTGCGGTCGATCGCCGGGCTGTCTGAGTAACGAGTCTGACCCGGAAATTTCAGCCGGGTGGTGTGTGAAGCGAAAATGTCTAGTCCGGGTTGCAGCCCGACAAGTCATTGAACGGGGCCCGGTGAATGCCGGGCCCTTTTTTTACGGTCAGGCGCCGAACACGCGGGCAAAGATCGTGTCCACATGCTTGGTGTGATAGCCGAGGTCGAATTTCTCTTCGATCTCCTCGGCGCTCAGCGCGGCGGTCACTTCGGCATCGCCCAAAAGCTCGGTCTTGAAGTCCTTGCCTTCTTCCCAGACCTTCATCGCGTTGCGCTGGACAAGGCGATAGGCGTCCTCGCGGCTGACACCGGCCTGCGTCAGCGCCAGCAGCACCCGCTGGCTCATCACCAGACCGCGGAACTTGTTCATGTTGGCCAGCATGTTCTCAGGGTAGACCACCAGCTTGTCGATCACGCTGGTCAAGCGGGCCAGCGCGAAATCCAGTGTGACGGTGGCATCGGGACCGATGTTGCGCTCGACCGAGCTGTGCGAGATGTCGCGCTCGTGCCAGAGCGCCACGTTCTCCATTGCCGGCACCACCGCCATGCGTACCAGACGGGCCAGGCCGGTCAGGTTCTCGGTCAGCACCGGGTTGCGCTTGTGCGGCATCGCGCTGGAGCCTTTTTGCCCTTTCGAGAAGAACTCTTCGGCCTCCAGCACCTCGGTGCGCTGCATGTGGCGGATTTCGGTTGCGACGTTTTCGATGGACGAGGCCACGACACCCAGCGCGGCAAAGAAAGCCGCGTGACGGTCCCGCGGGATCACCTGCGTGCTGATCGGCTCGGGCTCCAGCCCCATCTGCTTGCAGACATGTTCTTCGACCGCCGGGTCGATATTGGCAAACGTGCCGACCGCGCCGCTGATCGCGCCGGTGGCGATCTCCATCCGTGCTTTTTTCAGACGGTTCAGGTTGCGGTCCATCTCGGCATAGAAGCGGGCAAAGGTCAGGCCCATGGTGGTGGGCTCGGCGTGAATGCCGTGGCTGCGGCCGATACGGATGGTGTCCTTATGCTCGTAGGCGCGGCGCTTGAGCGCGGCCAGCAGGCCCTGCAAATCCTCGATCAGGATATCGGCAGCGCGTACCAGCTGCACGTTGAAGGTGGTGTCCAGTACGTCCGAGCTGGTCATGCCCTGATGCACGAACCGGGCCTCGTCATTGCCGATGATCTCGGCCAGATGAGTGAGGAAGGCGATCACGTCATGCTTGGTCACCGCCTCGATCTCGTCGATGCGGGCCACGTCGAATTCCACGTCCTGGGCTTTCCACACGGCTTCGGCGTTTTCTTTCGGGATCACACCCAGCACGGCCTGTGCGTCGCAGGCATGGGCCTCGATCTCGTACCAGATGCGGAACTTGGTCTCGGGGCTCCAGATGGCAACCATGTCGGGGCGGGAATAGCGGGGGATCATTGGCAGCGGCACCTTTTTGTGATTGGCATGAGGCGTTGGCGCGGGGTTTAGACTCGCGCGGGTCGGTGGACAAGGCAGGAGAGCGCGGATGAGACGGTTTGCCCTGATTGTGGCCTTTTGGCCGGGGGTTCTGATGGCCGAGGGGTTCCAGCGGCTGACTGGCGACGAGATTCTCGAGGCGCTGTCGGGCCGTAAACTGAACTATGAGGGCGGCGCTTCGCAGACCTTTGAGCCGTCGATGCACACCCAGTATTTCTCGGGCGGTCCGAGCGCGGGGATCTGGGCGGTGCAGGAGGATCAGTATTGCTCGCTCTGGCCGCCCTCGGATCTGTGGGCTTGCTATGACATCGAGCGCAACGGCGATGTGATCCGCTTTATTGGCAAGGGTGGGGACACCACCGACGGGGTTTATGCCGAATGACGGGACCTGAGCGGATCGAGGATTTTGAAGGGGGCTGGACCCTTCGCCGCGTGATCGACGACCGGTTGTCGGGTCAGGTGCTGCGTGCGGAGGGAACAGCGACGCTGCGTCGCGGCGAGGGTGAATACGTCTATGATGAAGAGGTTGTCCTGCAGGTTCCCGGGCAACAACCCATGCGCGGAACCCGCCGGTATCTGTGGCGCGGGGCGGCGGATCATATTGCGATCCACTTTGAAGACGGCCGGTTTTTCCACAACTTAGCGCTGGGACAAGCCAATCCGGCCGATCACCATGATTGCCCACCCGACAGCTACGATGCGGCCTATGACTTTTCCACCTGGCCCCGCTGGAGCGTGCGCTGGAGCGTGTCGGGCCCGCGAAAATCCTATGAAATGCGGACCGAATTTACGCCGCGATAGCGTAATCATCTTGCAGGAAACGCCCTGAGAGGGCATTGCTGTAACCAAATATCCGTCTGAACTGGGAGACACGAGAGATGAACACAAGCGTTCTGGCTGACGCAATCGGCCCGCGCGAGGGGACGGCCCTGCGGGTCAAACAGGTGGTTCTGGTTGCCCTGGGCATTGTTGCCCTGGCGGTGGCTGCCAAGATCAAGGTGCCGATGTGGCCGGTTCCGATCACCATGGGCACATTCGCCGTGCTGACCATCGGCACCGCCTATGGCGCGCGCCTCGGACTGGCCACGATGGTGGGTTACTTGCTGATCGGCGCGCTGGGCTTTGACGTCTTTGCCGGTTCTTCGGCCGAGAAATTCGGCCTGACCTACATGATGGGCGGCACCGGCGGTTATCTGGTGGGCTACCTGCTGGCCACAATCCTGCTGGGCGCGCTTGCCGCTCGCGGCTGGGACCGCTCATTTGGCAAGATGGCGCTGGCGCTGGTGCTGGCCAATGTCTTGATCTACGTGCCGGGCCTGCTGTGGCTGGGTCAACTCTATGGCTGGGACAAGCCGATCCTAGAATGGGGCCTGACCCCGTTCCTGGTGGGTGACGCGATCAAGCTGGTGCTGGCCGCCGTGCTGATCCCGGGCTTGTGGAAGCTGGTGGGCGACGCCCGCGGCTAAAGCCCGACATATCCCATGACACAGGGCCCGGAGCGCGTCTCCGGGCCCTTTTTCGTTTACTTTGCATCTCCACCGCAGGATGCTCGATGCAATTAGAACGAAAGTGAGAGATATGCGACACGTCCCCAGATTTATCCGATCCTCTGTTGCCGCATTGGCGGTGATCCTCGTCCCGGCGCTGGCCTGCGCCGACATGCCGGTCGTCTACAAAAGCGATGGCCAGGCGCTGTTTCGGCTGAACGCGCCCGATTTCTGGCAGGTGCGCGCAGGCGGGCCGCGTGTGATCACCCCTCCGGATTCGGACGAAGCGCGGCTGATCAACCGGGTGATCGGGCTGGAGCCGGTCGCAGAGGGCGGCGTGTGGGTTGGGTTCATGTCGCCGCACGGCGTGGCCAATTTCGAGCAGGCGCGGGACTATCTGCGCAATATCGGCAGATCGGTTGTCGATGACCCGCAGGTACAAAGCGAAAGCCGCACCCGTGTCGGCGGTTTGCCTGCCGCGAGATACGCGGGCACCGGGCGGCGCGGCGGGCGGGCGGTGAATTTCACCGCCGTGCTGATCGATCTTCCGGGCAACCGCGTGGCAATCTCGATGGCTGTGATCGAGGGCGGGGCGAACCCGGATCTGGTCGAAGATATCAACACCATTTACAGCTCGTTCCGGGCAGTGCGCTGAGGGAGGATGACATGACACGCACCTTCAGAAAACTCGTTCTCGTTGCGGTTCTGGGACCCGCTGTTCTGGCCATGACGGCCTGCGATCCGACCTATTCCGGCGGCGGCTCGATCTATTACGACTCATTGCTGTGGAACGATTATTACTATGGGTATCCACGCCCGCCGCGCCCCGACCGGCCAAATCCGCCAGACCGCCCGCATCCGCCGGTCAGGCCCGAGCATCCGATTGCCAGACCGCCCGTCGCGCGCCCGCCTGTGGCCCGGCCTCCGATCCACAGGCCCCCGGTGGCGCGGCCGATGCCAGCGCGCCTGCGGTAGCCGTGACCGGGCCGGTGCCTGTTCAGGCGGGTACCGGCTCGTCCAGTTCGGTGGTCACATGCGAGGAGCCTTCGAGTGTCCGGTGAACCGGGCACTTGTTGGCAATCTCCAGCAGCTTGGCGCGCTGTTCACGGTCCAGCGGCCCTTCCAGACGCACCCGGCGGATGAAATGGTCGATCTTGCTGTCGGCGCGCATCCCGGCATCCTGCGCGTGCACCTTGTTGTGGCTGACATCGACGCTGACATTGGTCAACGGCCAACCCTTGCGGCGGGCATACATCCGGATGGTCATCGAGGTGCAGGCGCCAAGCCCCGCCGAGACAAAGCCGTAGGGCGACATGCCCCGGTCGGTGCCGCCGTATGAGACCGGCTCGTCCGCAAAGACATGGTGATCGGGGCCGGACTGCACGTCTTGCAGGAACCCGCCCGGATCGGCCTCGGTCACCCGCACGATGCCCTCTGGCGCGCCGGGTGGCGGGGCGGGCGGCGACAGGTCCACATAGCGCGACACCCAGGCCGAGATCACGTCGGCGGCGTATTCGGCATCCTCGGGGCGCGAGATCAGGTGGTCGGCATCGTCGAGCGTGACAAAGCTCTTGGGGTGCTTGGCGGCCAGAAAGATCTGCCCCGCATTGTCGATGCTGACCGTGGTGTCACGCGGGGCGTGCAGCACCAGCAGCGCCGCTTTCAGGTCGCCGATTGCGGCGTTGAGGGACGCCTCGGAGATATCCTCGACAAAGGCCTTGCCGATGCGGAAGGGGCGCCCGCCAAGCGTCACGTCCGCGGCGCCATCGGCCTGAATCTGGGGCAGGGCGTCTTCGAAATGATGCGAGACATGGCCCGGATCGGCGGGCGCGCCCAGCGTCACGACCGCCATGATCGACGGAATGCCGGCCCGCGCGCGCAGCACCGCTGCGCCCCCCAGAGAATGGCCGATCAGCAAGGCGGGCGGCATGTTGCGCCCGGCCAGAAACTGCGCCGCCGCGATCAGATCCTCGACATTCGAGGTGAAGGTGGTGTTGGCAAACTCCCCCTCGGAGTGGCCCAGCCCGGTGAAGTCGAACCGCAGCACCGCAAAGCCCATCGCCGCCAGCCGGGCCGAGATGCGGCGGGCGGCGGGTATGTCCTTGGAGCAGGTAAAGCAATGGGCAAACAGCGCGGTGGCCAGAACCGGCCCATCGGGCAAATCCAGACGCGCGGCGAGTTTGCTGCCATCGTGACCGGCAAAAGTGATGCGTTCCGTGGGCATGGTGGCTCCTTGAGTTGTGGGCGGTTCCAATACTGTGCACGGGGACTGTGGTCCTCAACCCTTATGTCAGAGGCGTCACGGGAAGGTGAGAATAGGGCAGACCGTGTTGAAGTCTGTATTTGTGTCGCGGCTGCAGATGCTTGTGCAACGAGGTGGCTCAGTTATCTTGTCTCGCGGTCGGTTAACGAGGCTCTCACGAGACCCTTCCTGCCGCCGACGGTTCGATCCGTGAGGTGATAGGCGGTGTCGATTTTTCTGGTGAGCAGAACTCATCAAGATCTGTGATTGATGATCTCTCAAACATTCAATTTCATTATCTCCATGACGTACCCACATTACCGATGCACTGAGACATCTGTAATGGAGGCCCAAAATGGCACATACGGCATCCGCGCCGCACGGCGCAGGAGTACGGCCCGGAATTCTTCTTGCGATTGTTCTGGCCGGAGCGATCGGCTTTGCCCTAGGTCAAAGCTGGCCTGTTGGCACCGGCACGACCACGCCCACGGCGCAGCCGGTACTTGAGGATTGGCACGGCAACGTCATGCGGTCGCACTGGCCGCAGTGAAGCCTCAGGCCAACCCCATAAGGCGTTCGTCAAAGGGGTAGGTGGTCAGGTTCTCGTACCCGTCCTCGGTGATCAAAACCTGATCTTCGAGCTTGATCGAGAAATCGCCGCCTACCTCACCTACACAGGCCTCGACACACAGCACCATGCCGGGTTCGAGCGGATAGTCATAGGCGCCCTCGACCGCGTGATCGGGATAGGCGACCAGGGGCCATTCATCGCACAGGCCCACGCCGTGCATCAGGCAGCCATACTTCTGCGCCTGGAACTTGTCATCGAGCCGGTGCGAATTGGCGGTCAGTTCCGGGATGGTCACACCGGGCTTCAGCATCTCCATGTTGGTCATGATGTGCTCATGCGCGTGCTGCATGGCATAGATCATGTCGGGGCGCGGCTTTTCGTCCCCGATCCACCAGCTGCGCGAGATGTCGATGCAGATGCCGTATGAACCGATGAGGTCGGTATCGAAGGAAATGATCTCGTTCTTCTGAGTGATGCGCGGCCCGCATTCCTGAAACCACGGGTTGCTGCGGGGGCCCGAGGCCAGTAGCCGGGTCTCGATCCACTCGCCGCCGCGCTTGATGTTCTCGGCGTGCAGCACGGCCCAGATATCGTCCTCGCATGTCTTGCCGTCGCCCACATTGGCGCGCGCGAATGCCTCCATCTCGGCCACCGCCGTCTCGCAGGCATGATTGGCGCAGCGCATGGCCAAGATCTCGTCTGGGCCCTTGATGGCGCGGGTCTTTTCGGTGACTTCCTCGCCTTCCATGATCTCGAAACCCTGCGCCTCCAAAGCGCGCAGGCCGTGCAGCATGATCTTGTCCACCGCAAGCCGCATGTTGCCACCGCCATGCTCGGCGATCAGGAGGCGGATTTCGTTCGACAGCTTGTCGGCGGCGACATCCACCTTGTCGCCCCGGTCGAAATAGAACAGGTCGGCGCCTGAGCGCTGTTCGCGGACCAGCGGGTTGAAGGTGGAAAGAAACGGTGACTGCTTGTAGTCCCAGATCACCATGTAGCCATCGGCGCACAGCAGCAGGGCGCGGAACGGATTGTGAGTGTTCCAGAGCTGCATGTTGGTGCTGTCGGTGGCGTAGCGGATGTTGAGCGGGTCGGACATCAGCAGCCCGCCATAGCCGCGATCGACGATGGCCTGTGTCAGCCGCTTCCAGCGATACTCGCGCATGCGTTCGAGGTTGGGCAGTTCCAGCCCCGCCGCCGCCCATTCGGTAAATGCAAGCTGGGTTGGGCCGATCTCGACCCGGTCATTGTCATTCGGGGTTCCATCACCCAGGGACGCGCCACGGCTGGGGTCGATCTTGCGGGTGTCTCGATAATGCGTGTTCACGGCGGGCCTCTCTGCTTGCCGGGCAAGTCTGCTGGGCATGATCGCCCGGGTCGCTCCGGATTGCGACCGGGGGGCGGTCGTTTTTTGACCGACAGGGCCAGTGTGCAATGCTAGATCAGGCGCATGAATGCGATTCTGCAGAAATCAATCCCTTACGACCCGTTGATCGCGCGCCCGCTGCCGGGCATTCAGCCGATTTCCATGGAGGATTGGCTGCATCGGGACGACGCATTTGCCGCGCAGATGGCACGGCGGGCTGAACTTCTGGCCGGGCAGCGGGGTGAGGTTCTTGCCATGGATGAGGGCGCCCGACCCGCGGCGCTGGAACTGCTGGAACTTGTGCTGGCGCAGGTCTACCCCGGCGCGCGTGAGCGGGTGCGGCGACCCGATGGGGTCGAGGTCGGGATCGACCGGGATCGGCCCCTCGACACGCTCTGCCTGCTGGTACAGGAGGATTTCTACATCCTGCAGAAACTGGGCGACGGGCATGTGCTGACCGGCGCGATCCTGTGCTTTCCGGCCAGTTGGACGCTGTCCGAGAAATTCATGCGCCCGCTGTTCGCCATCCATACGCCGGTGGCCAGCTACGACGTGGATGTCGCCCGCCGGGTCCAGCGCCTGTTCGACGGGGTGCAGCCCGGGCGTCCACTCTGGCGCTACAACGCGTTGTGGTATCCCGACCCCGAACTGCACCAGCCGCGCAGCTTGCTGGCGCCGCGCCCTGCCAGCGACCGGGTCGATGCCCGCTATCTGCGCAGCGAGCGACAAAGCCTGCTGCGGCTGCCGCAAAGCCGGGCGGTGGTGTTCTCGATCCACACCTATCTGCTGGACCGCAAGGACCTGCCCGGGGTTGCGGGTTAGGGGGGCTCAGCCCCCCAGATAACCCGCCGCTTCGGCAAAAGCGCCGCTTCGTTGCAGCGCGATAATGGCCGCCGTGTAGGAGAGCACCTGCGTGTTCAGGCGAAAATCCTCGCCTCGGATCAGATTGACTGCGGCCAGTGAAAGGGCCACGGGGGCCGACAGCGACATCACAAGGCCGGTCATGCACCAACTGGTCAGGCGCTGAATGTCATTGCGTTCTTCGCTTTTGACCTCGTTCGTGGTGTCGGGGAACTCGACCGGTTCCGGCTCCGGCTGGGCGCGAAAGGAGAGGGCGAGGATCTCTTCTTCCCCAAGTTTGATGACCTCCGGCTTGCCTTCGGGTTCAGGAAGGTCCGTATCTTCGCCGATATCAACTTCGGTAAACGGGCCGCAAACGGACCGAAAGGCCTGCCGTCTGCTGCGTATCCGGCGTGGTGAGAGGTTGGCGAACGTGCCCATGAACTGATCGATGGACAGAGCCGAGTCAGGGGCAAGCCACTCAACCTGTTCCACCGCACAAAGATCGATCATCCGATACAACATGACGACCAGCATCAATTCGGAAATCTCGCGGTCATCCAGAAGTTCTGAAACAGGCGTCAGGGAAATGACCAGCCGATTTCTGAGGCGGGAAGGGCGTTTGATCCTCACCCCGTTCAGACCGGCTGCACGGTCCAGCCGCCGATGCCGGTCTTCGGCCGTTGGCAGATCGGTTTCCAGGTTTAGACGGACAAGATATTGGCTGGAAACGATGCGCGCCTCATGCGCGCTCAGGAGAGTCTGTCTTTCGATCAGGTGACCATAGTCTTCCAATGTCGCCGCTGCGATACGACCGAAGCGGTCCAACGCTTCGTTACTTTCACCCAAAAACACTAAACCACCGTGATACCTGCATGTCTGCGTCACAGTGAGAATCCTCCTTGACGTGTACTCAAGGTTATACTTCTACCGGAAGATGTAGAAAAAAGTTTGACTGAACCGAAGATGGCTGGGTGAAATTCGGCATTTTTTGAGCGATTGGTCACGAATTGGAAACCAATAAAATATGACTTAACGGTTTGGCTCGTGTCGAAACCATGTCCTAATTGCGGCAAAAAATTGGGCGCGATGCCCTATCTAGCCGTCGATGCGACTCGCCATGATGGCAATGGCCTTTTGATAGACCGAGGCGGCATTCCATTGCTGGATCACGGCGAAATTCGGCTGCCCGGTCTGATAGCCACGACCGGGTTTCCAGCCCTTCTGGCGCAGGAAATTCGCGGTTGAGGCCAGCGCGTCGGTGAGGTTGTAGAAATCGACCCGGCCATCGCCATTTGCGTCGACGCCGTAGGTCATCGCGTTGCCGGGCAGGAACTGAGTATGCCCAAGCTCGCCATGTTTTGCCCCCTTTGTCGCCATGGTGATCGCCCCCTGATCCACCAACTTGAGCGCGCCAATGGCGTGCGGAATGAAGAAGTCTGAGCGGCGGCAATCATAGGCCAGTGTCGTGATTGCGGAAACGACCTGACTGTCGCCCATGAAACGGCCGAACCCAGTTTCCATGCCGTGAATGGCGATCAGGATACCGGCGGGAACGCCATATTGCCTCTCAAGCGCGGCATAGAATTGCGGATTGGCCGCCTTGCGCTTGCGGCCCTGCGACACGATCGCATTGGCTCCGCGCACCTGCATGAACTTCTCCAGCGAATACTTGAAGCTCTTCTGGTTGCGGTCGGCGGAAATCGTGCGGGTTGCGTATTGTGTCTGAGCCAGCGCTTTCAGCCCCGTCTTGCGCACACCCGAGCGCCGGGCCTGTTTGGCGAAATCCTTTTTCCACGCTTCAAATCCCGCGCTCGTATTACCGCAATTGGCGGCAGAGAGCGGAGCAGGGGCGATGAACAATGCAATGAGCAGGGACAGGGTGATCGGGCGCATGAACAGGTCTCCGGGTCAGGCAGGTCAGGGCAGGGTCGGGGCGAGCACGAAGAGCGCCTTGAGCGCATCGCCCGGCTCGACCCCCGGCAGCGCGGCGCGGAAGATCTCTTCCATCGTTCCGTCGGCATACATCTGCGACAGCACCCCGTCGACCAGCAGTTGGAACTCATCGTCGCCCTTGGCCAGCGCCAGCCCGTGTTTCTCGATGGTCAGGATTTCCTGAGACATCTTGAATCCGTCGGTCAGCCCGGCAGCGATGTAATTGGCCAGCAAGATCGACTGATCGGCGAAATAGGCATCGATCTCACCCGCCGCCAGAGCCTTGATCCCGGCGGGATGCGAGGCAAAGCGCACCATTTCGGCCTCGATCCCCGCAGCGGCGAACGAGTTCGTGACCGCCTCTTCGGTGGTGGTGGCGCTGCGCATACCAACCTTCTTGCCCGCAAGCGAGGCCAGCCCGGTATCCGCCGCGCGGGGCAGCAGGACCGCGGTACCATCCACATAGGTCGGGATAGAGAAATCCACCTTTTCGCGCCGCGACAGCGTGATGGTGGCCGCCCCGCATAGCAGATCGATCTCGCCCGAGGCTACCTTGTCGAACCGGTTGTTGGGCTCGACGGGCAGGAATTGCACGTTGAGCTCCGACAGCTTCAGCCGGTTGGCGATGGCCTGGGCAATCCGGTCGCAGACCCGTGGCGAGTATCCGTCGGGCCGGTTCTGATCGTTGACATAAGACAGCGGTGCGGCATCGGTACGAAACCCGAAACGGATTTCGTTGTTGGCCTTGATGCGGTCGAGGGTCTGGGCAGAGACGCCGGTTGCCAGCACGGCGGCAGTCAGGGCCAGGGAAAGAATGCGCATGAAATCTTCCTTGATAGGTGAATTCGGCGACCACCCTAGCGGCACATCCACGCGTCTCAAAGTGCAAATAAATTGATAGAGCGCGCAACGAAAAAGGGCGCCCGGTCGGGGCGCCCCTTGCATCGATCCGGAACCGGATCAGCAGCTGTAATACATGCCGTACTCGACCGGGTGCGGCGTGTGTTCGTAGGTTTCGACCTCTTCCATCTTCAGCGCGATATAGCCGTCGATCTGGTCCTTGGTGAACACGTCGCCCTGCAGCAGGAAGTCGTGATCGGCTGCCAGTGCCTCGAGCGCCTCACGCAGCGAACCGCAGACGGTCTCGATACCGGCCAGTTCCTCGGCGGGCAGATCATAGAGGTTCTTGTCCATCGCCTCGCCCGGGTCGATCTTGTTCTTGATGCCGTCCAGGCCGGCCATCAGCAGGGCGGCGAAGGCCAGATAGGGGTTGGCCGCCGGATCGGGGAAACGGGCCTCGACGCGCTTGGCTTTCGGGCTTTCGGTCCACGGAATACGCACGCAACCCGAACGGTTGCGGGCCGAATAGGCGCGCAGAACCGGGGCCTCAAAACCCGGGATCAGACGCTTGTAGCTGTTGGTCGACGGGTTGGTGAAGGCGTTCAGGGTCTTGGCGTGCTTCAGAACACCACCGATGAACCACAGGGCCTCGTCCGACAGATCGGCGTATTTGTCGCCCGCGAACAGTGGCTTGCCGTCTTTCCAGATCGACATGTTGACGTGCATGCCGGTGCCGTTGTCGCCCGCGATGGGTTTCGGCATGAAGGTGGCCGATTTGCCGTAGGCGTGGGCCACGTTGTGGATCACGTATTTGTACTTCTGCAGCTCGTCGGCCTGTTTGGTGAGGCTATCGAAGATCAGGCCCAGTTCGTGCTGGCACGACGCCACCTCGTGGTGGTGCTTGTCGACCTTCATGCCCAGACGCTTCATGGTGCTGAGCATCTCGGACCGCAGGTCCTGGCTCTCGTCGACCGGGTTCACGGGGAAGTAACCGCCCTTGACGCCGGGACGGTGGCCCATATTGCCCATCTCGTATTCGGTATCGGTGTTCCAGGATGCGTCAGTTGCATCAACTTCGTATGATACCTTATTGATACTGTTCGAGAAACGGACGTCGTCGAACAGGAAGAACTCCGCTTCGGGGCCGAAGAAGGCAGCGTCACCGATGCCCGAGGATTTCAGGTAGGCTTCTGCCTTCTGCGCGGTGCCGCGCGGGTCACGTTCATAAGGTTCGCCGGTGTCGGGTTCGACCACCGAGCAATGCAGGCAGATGGTCTTCTCGGCATAGAAGGGATCGACATAGGCGCTGTCGGTGTCGGGCATCAGTTTCATGTCTGAGGCTTCGATCGATTTCCAGCCGGCGATGGACGAGCCATCAAACATGAAGCCTTCCTCAAGGAAGTCCTCATCGACCTGATCGGCCATGATGGTCACGTGCTGCAGCTTGCCGCGCGGGTCGGTGAAGCGGATGTCGACATATTCCGCATCTTCGTCCCGGATCAGTTGAAGAACTGCGTCCTTGCTCATTCTCTTGGTCCTCTTTTGAGAATTCAAATGGGGTTACAACGCGTCCGAGCCGGTTTCGCCGGTACGGATGCGGATGGCTTGTTCGACGGGCGAGACAAAGATCTTGCCGTCACCGATCTTGTCGGTCTTGGCGGCATCCACGATGGCCTCGATGGCGGCATCGACCTGATCGTCGTCGAGCACCACTTCGATCTTCACCTTGGGCAGGAAATCGACCACGTATTCGGCACCGCGATAGAGTTCGGTGTGGCCTTTCTGGCGGCCAAAGCCCTTGACCTCGATCACGCTCAGGCCCTGGACGCCCACGTCCTGAAGCGCCTCTTTCACTTCGTCCAGTTTGAACGGCTTGATGATCGCTTCGATCTTCTTCATCGGGGATTACCTCGCAAGCTTGTCACGCAGGCTCAGATCACGTCTAAGATCGGGCGGCAACGGGATTGCGGATCTGGCCGGGTCGCGGTGCGGCGAAAACAGGCGGCCGGTGAAGTTTTGGGCGTTTTGCACAAAAAATGCGCAGAATTGAATCGCGGGAGGTTTGGAGATGACGGAATTGCTGACCGCGGCACAGATGCGGGCGATCGAGAAGGCGGCAATCGACAGCGGTATAGTGACCGGCCTGGAGCTGATGGAGCGGGCAGGCCGGGGTGTTGTCGAGGCGATTTTCGAGGAGTGGCCGGAGTTAGGCAAGCGAGGGGCCAGCCCCTCGCGCTCCCCGGAGTATTTGGAAAAAGATGAAGAGGGTTTTCGGGCTGTCGTTCTGTGCGGGCCAGGGAACAATGGCGGCGACGGGTTTGTGGTGGCGCGGTTGTTACGTGAGCGCGGGTGGGCGGTGGAAGTATTTCTATACGGCGATCCCGAAAAACTGCCGCCGGATGCGCGGGTGAATTATGAGCGGTGGGACAGCGCGGTGAGACAACTAGGTCACGATTTACCGACGGATTGGAAGGCGCTACTTTCTGATTCTAAGTTGGTCGTCGACGCAATTTTTGGAACTGGATTGAAGCGCCCTTTTCCCAGGCTGGAAGGCTTTTGGGCGTCCTTAAACAACTGCTTTAAACCTGAAGTGCTCACCAAAGTTGTCGCAATAGACAATCCTAGTCGGTTGTGTTCCGACAGCGGGAGAATTCTGGACGCAAACCAACTCTCTACATTTGCGCCCACCGCGCATCTAACAGTGGCTTTCCACCGTTTCAAAAACGGTCTGTTTCTGTCTAATGGACCAGCTGCTTCTTTTAAAGCAACGGTTTGCGATATCGGCCTTGAGAACTGCGGCAGCTTGCTAAAGGATGCAAAATGCGCCGACGAGGAGGCGTTTAGTCGAGGCTCCCAAGTGCTGCCAGGCAAGACTGCTCGACTAGTGGCCGAGGGCAGTCTGGCTCATCTTCGGAAGACCGCACTTATGCACAAATACGCCAACGGCCATGCCCTGATCCTCTCGGGCGGTTCCGGCAAAACCGGCGCGTCGCGGTTGGCCGCTCGGGGGGCGCTCAGGATCGGGGCGGGGCTGGTGACGCTGGGGGTGCCGCCTTCGGCACAGATGGAGGTCGCCGGGCAGATCACCGCTTTGATGCTGCGGCGGGTCGAGAATGGCGATGGGCTGGCCGAAGTGCTGAAGGATGAACGGCTCAACGCGCTGTGTCTCGGGCCGGGACTGGGGCAAGAACGGGCGCGGGAGCTGGTGCCGGTGGTGCTGCGCGCTGGACGGGCGGCGGTTTTGGATGCGGATGCCCTCTCGGCTTTTGCTGATACGCCAGAGCGACTGTTCGGGATGCTGCATGAGGCCTGCGTGCTGACCCCGCATGGCGGTGAGTTTGCACGTCTTTTTCCGGATATCGCCGATAAGCTGAATGAGATGCCCACCAAGGGGCCCGCCTATTCCAAGGTTGACGCCACCCGCGAGGCGGCGCAGAAGGCGGGATGTGTGGTGCTGTTCAAGGGACCCGACACAGTGATCGCCGCGCCGGATGGAAGGTGCTCGATCAATTCGGCGCAGTACGAGCGCGCGGCCCCCTGGCTGGCCACGGCGGGATCGGGGGATGTGTTGGCAGGGTTCATCACCGGGCTGCTGGCGCGTGGGATTGCTCCGATGCAGGCGGCCGAGACCGCAGCCTGGCTGCATGTGGAATGCGCGCGGGAGTTCGGGCCGGGGCTGATTGCAGAGGATTTGCCGGAACAGCTGCCCGCCGTGTTCCGCAAGCTGAGCCTTTAGGCGGCGGGCCGCAGTTCTGCCGGCGCGCCGTGGCCGGCAAGCTCAAAACCGCCCGCATAGAGGATGTGGCTGGCGTCGAAATAGAGCTGGAACAGAGACAGATCGCGGGTGCCGAGATCACGGACGAACATCCCGTCGACCAGCGCGTCGGCGCGGACCAGCGCCTGTTTGCGCCCGAACATTGCCTGCGCCCGCCAGTCTCGCACCAGAACCTGCTGGCCTGCGGGCAGCGTCAGATCGCTCTCGGGACGCGTATCGCCCGAAGACCCGGCGGCAAAACGGATCGCACGCACGCGCTGCTTCCCGTGACCGATACCGGCGATCCGGACCAGGCCCGCATTCCGGGTGATGATCCTGTCTCCCTTGGACAGATACTCGACCGGCAATTCGCCATCCTGGGTCAGCAGAAGGGTGCCGGGCAGAAACCCGGCTTCGGACAGCGCACTGTCCTTGGCGGCAGGCTGCTGGATGGTAT
Organism: Ruegeria sp.; assembly: GCF_040830605.1. Classification (GTDB taxonomy): domain Bacteria; phylum Pseudomonadota; class Alphaproteobacteria; order Rhodobacterales; family Rhodobacteraceae; genus Ruegeria. The sequence continues at coordinate 66,713 of NZ_JBFOMD010000006.1, read as the reverse complement.
TTACGGTATTCCATGTCACGTCGGGTATCATGGCGGTCTCGATCAGTTGCACGTTGATATGATGCTGCAATGATGGCGAAAGCATGAGCACCCCGGGGCCACATTCAGGCGATATGTGGCAGGATTGGGCGCGCATTTTTTGACGTCGCTGGCGACGATTTTCCCTCGCACTCGGCAGGAACCTTTGTTATTGAGCGCGACACCACAGGGTCTGGCCCTGGTGTGCGGGTGTGGCGGAATTGGTAGACGCACCAGATTTAGGTTCTGGCGCCGCAAGGCGTGGGGGTTCAAGTCCCTTCACCCGCACCATTCGATCCTTGATGCTCAGAGTGCCGTTTGTCTCGCGCAGTTTGCGGTCGCAGACTTGTGTGACGGGCCGGTCGTCCGGGGTGCAGTTTCCCCGGTCAAGCGGCATTCAATTCGACGCGCAGCCTCACAACTTCACCGGGATTCTCGCTATACCGGTTTTCGCCTAAGCGGAGAGTCGCTGGTGTTCGCACGTATTGGCGAAACATTGCCGATAGCGCGCGCGAAATTGCATATCGAGTATTTGCTCTGCGCACAGTTCGGCAGGCAGAATTCGTTTGGGCCTTGCAGATGGCTTCTGCGAAAGCAATCCAAATGCCTAATAAAAAAAGCATATTCGACATTAAGACTCAGAAATCCCTGTGGCTGAATTGCAATGATTGCCCAACACGGCGGGGTGGCCTCTGGAACCGCGCCGGCTCACGCACAAGTGAGCATTACCGGAAACCTGAACTGTTCATGGTGAAGCAAATGACTTCCAATCTGAAAATTACCACTGCTGTTGCACTTCTCGCCGCCAGCACCGCAATCCCGGCGGCGGCTGAATTGAAGTATGAGAATAACTCGGGGGGCTATGTCCTGATTTACGGGCAGCTCAACCCGGCCATCATCTCGGTCGATGACGGTGAACAGACCGAGACCAACCTGCTGGACAACGACCTGTCCCGCAGCCGCGTCGGCCTGCGCCTTATGCAGCCTTTCGGCGCCAATGAATTTGGCTTCCGTTTCGAGACGGGGCTAGGGTTGCCGAACTCGACCGAAGTTGACCAGAACGGATCCTTCTACAGCGGCTGGAGCAGGGAAGATCTGCGCCATGTCGATTTCTGGCTGGAAGGCGACTGGGGCCGGTTTTCGGCGGGTCAGGGCAGCATGGCGTCCGATGGCGCAGCCGAGGCCGACCTGTCCTATGTCGGAACGGCGCTCTATTCCTTCCTGGCAGACTCGAACAACAGCTTCATCTTCCGCGATCCGGCTGGTGTGCTGAGCGGTCCGACCGTGGGGGGGATCACCGACAGCTTCGACGGCTCGCGCCGCGCGCGCGTCCGCTACGACACGCCGGAATTCAGCGGGTTCACCGCCAGCGTCGCCTGGGGGCAGAACGTGCTGACTTCGGGCGATGACCGCGACTATTACGACGCCGCGCTGCGTTACGCCAATGAGTTCGGCGGCGCCGACTTCTCGGCGGCTGTCGGCTATCAGGTGCGCGACGATGACGGCACCAAGCGCTCGGATGTTGTGGGTTCGGCCTCGGTCCTGCTGCAGAGCGGGCTCAGCTTCACCGTTGCGAGTGGCTCACGCGACGATGATGCGGCAGGTGCCAGCGACCCCAGCTACTACTATGCAAAGGTGGGGTATGAGGGCGATTGGTTCTCGTTCGGCAAGACCGGCGTGGGCGTGCACTACTATGACGGTTCGGACTTCAACCTGGATGGTTCGTCCACCACAGGCTGGGGCGTCGGCGCGGTGCAGAAGGTCGAGAGCATCAACACCGATGTCTACCTGACCTACCAGGAATACGAGTACGAGGATTCCGTTGCCAACTATCAGGATCTGAGCACCTGGGTGCTGGGCGCCAAGTGGCAGTTCTGATCGGCTGCCGCGCCTGAATATCGCGATCTTTAGCGCGCTCCGGCCGATGCCGGGGCGCGTTTTTCTTTGCCCGGAGCTCAAATGCTGTTGCAGGCCGCGCAATGCCCCTTGCACCGGCGGGTCAGGGCAAATAGAAGGCGTCAAATTTGCTTTGGCGCGCCGCCCGGCGCGCCCCGAATCCTATGGGGAACACGAGATGCAGGTCACCGAGACGCTGAACGAAGGTCTGAAACGCGGCTACAACATCGTCGTCACTGCTGCCGAGCTGGACGATAAGGTCAACGAAAAGCTGACCGAGGCGCAGCCGGACATCGAAATGAAGGGGTTCCGCAAAGGCAAAGTACCGATGGCCTTGCTGAAAAAGCAGTTCGGCCAGCGCCTGCTGGGCGAAGCGATGCAAGAGAGCATCGACGGTGCCATGAACAAGCATTTCGAGGACAGCGGTGAGCGTCCGGCGCTGCAGCCCGAGGTCAAGATGACCAATGAGGACTGGAAGGAAGGCGACGACGTGCATGTCGAGATGGCCTATGAGGCGTTGCCCGAAATCCCCGAGGTCGACCTGAAGTCGATCGAGCTGGAAAAGCTGGTGGTCAAGGCCGACGACGCGGCTGTGGACGAGGCGCTGGGCAATCTGGCCGAAACCGCGCAGGACTTCAAAGCGCGCCGCAAGGGCTCGAAGGCGAAAGATGGCGATCAGGTGGTGATGGATTTCGTCGGCAAGGTTGACGGCGAGGCCTTCGACGGCGGCTCGGCCGAGGACTACCCGCTGGTTCTGGGCTCGAACAGCTTCATCCCCGGCTTCGAAGAGCAGCTGGTCGGCGTGAAGGCCGAGGAAGAGAAAGAAGTCACAGTGACCTTCCCCGAGGAGTATCAGGCCGAGAATCTGGCTGGCAAAGAGGCCGTGTTCACCTGCACCATCAAAGAGGTGAAGGAACCGGTGGCCGCCGAAATCAATGACGAGCTGGCTCAGAAATTCGGGGCCGAGGATCTGGCCGCCCTCAAGACCCAGATTTCGGAGCGTCTGGAAGCCGAATATGCCGGTGCTGCCCGTGCTGTGATGAAGCGCGGCCTGCTGGACGTGCTGGACGAGAAGGTCTCGTTCGACCTGCCGCCGTCGCTGGTGGACGCCGAGGCCAAGCAGATCGCGCATCAGCTGTGGCACGAGGAAAACCCGGATGTCGAAGGCCACGACCACGATCCGATCGAGCCGACCGACGAGCACACCAAGCTGGCCGAGCGCCGCGTGCGTCTGGGTCTTCTTCTGGCCGAGCTGGGTCAGAAGGCCGAGGTTGAGGTCACCGATGCCGAGATGACCCAGTCGATCATGCAACAGGCCCGCCAGTATCCGGGCCAGGAGCGTCAGTTCTTCGAATTCATCCAGAAGAACGCGCAGATGCAACAGCAGCTGCGCGCGCCGCTCTTCGAAGACAAGGTCGTGGACTACGTGTTCGAACTGGCTCAGGTCAGCGACAAGGAAGTCGGCAAGGAAGACCTGCAAAAGGCCGTTGACGCGCTGGAAGAGGAATAATCCTCTTCCTTTTCTCGACCTTAGAAACGGGCCATAAAAAAGCGGAGCCGTCTGTAATGCGACGGCTCCGCTATTTTGCTTTTGTCCTCACGAGGTGAGGGGGTCAGGCCTCATGAGCAAAAGCACGGGGGGTCTGGAGTAGTGTTTGTCTCTGTTCGGGCGTGAACGTGTCGGACAGGGCCTCGATCAGGTCCAGGACTGCCTGAACCTCATTCTCGGTCTGTGCCGCGCGCATCTGCTCGACAAAGTACGTTTCAAGTGTGCTGAGGGGTTTGTGGTCCCGGTTTGCCGGGCTCATTTGGGTTACGTCCACCTGTGCGGGGGCGTTTCTGCTCTCAAATAATTCCAATGCTTCGTTCTCGTCCAAGAATACGTCGTGGGTGATGCCTGCAAATTCACGGACCCGGTTGATGCGTTCCTCGCTGCAGTCCAGCAGCGCGGCCAAGGCGTTCACCTTGCCCATGGGCACCTCGTTGCCCACGTAATCGTAGGGCGCGTTGTTCGAGCGCTTGAGCACCCGATTCATCACTGGGTCGATGACCGTAATGATGTCTTTGATACCGGCGCTGCGTGCGAATTCGAGCGAGCCGATCATGAGTTCGCAAGTGGCGTAGGATACCGAGTTGCGGTCCTTGCCGCGGTTCAGCCGTTGAGTGTCGACACAGAACCGGGTGGATTCCCAGACGCTGACGCTGCGGATCGGTGGTTCGCCACACAGAATATCCGAGAAGACGTCTGACAACATGTGAGGGCCGGTGGTCTGCAAGGCGCGAACCGCTGCGACGACATTCCCCCCATCGTCCAGGCTCACGACATATACAGGATCCAGGTGGTCGAACGCGTCGATTTCCTTGCCATCTTCGATCTGAACTTCCCAGCCGAGGCGATCCCCAAACACCCTGGCACGAAGCTCAAACATCTCATCTAAGACACCGCGGAACACATGCTTGTTTAAAGCATCGATAACGATGATCATCTATATTTCCCCCTTCGAGTGGTTTGTAGTGAGCCAATCGTTACCCAACTCGACGGTCGAGACTATTGGGGATTTCCCGTAATTCTGTGACTTTCTGGAGGGAACGTAGGGTCAGCCCGGAAAAATAAGGCCGATTCCGATGGCTCTGCCGACCGCCTGGGGCGTTGTCAGAGCGTTTAGCTTCTCACGGCTGGAACGCAAGTGCACTTCGACCGTGCGGTGCGAAATCGACAGAATATCGCCGATATCCTGCTGCGACTTACCTGCTGCGACCCATTGCAATATCTCAACCTCGCGGCTGGACAGGGTCGGGTGGTACAGGATCTGGTTGAGCGAGTCCGAGGTTATGACCGAGTCGTGGATGTGAACGGCCATGGACTGAAGATCGCCGATCACGTGGCTGACGAGCTTCTTCCACTCTTCTCTCGAGCAATCGCGGGTGGCGCTGAGCAGGCCGACGTCCCCGTAAGGTCCGCGGACCGGAATGGTGATGCCCTGATCGCCAATGCCAAAGTCGTTGGCGTCGCGGAACACTTTTTGAAAATCGGGACTGCGCTCAAGCCGGCTCCAATCGACCGGAGCGATCGAACGCTGACTCATGTGAAGGGTCGGGTCGATCATCTGGAAACCTTGTTCCTGATAATGGTTCTTCCACCCATCATCATAGGTCACATGTCCATGAATGGACCCGGCCGCCGGGTTCAGCCCGGCATAAGCCGCATGGTCCATTTCGAACTTGTCGCACACCTGCTTGAGAAACTCAGTATACTGAGTTTCTGGCTGGGGAAGGGTGCTGAGATCAATGATTTCCATTTTGACTTTTTACCGACAACTTTGGCCACCAGCATGACATAATTGCGGCAACATGTTGCCAAAGCCACGTCGCGCGTGACATTTCCCTCACGTCAGGAACAACAGCACACTTTTTCACCTGAGGCAAGTTAATGCGATGTCAGGTAAAAATGGCGACCGTTGGGGTTTCGTTTGCGTCACCGATTGCTTCATTGCCGAAGTGGCAGGCGCAAAAAAGCCCCGAGAATAGTATAAAGCCGCGCGCAAAAGCCCGGCTAGAAGGCTGTCCGAAGGTGCATTTTGAGCCTTGTGCCAGAGAATTGTGGCGACCGACCGCTCAGGAAAACCGCATGATCAGCTGCGATTGTATCCGATTCCATTGGCCCGATTGAGGCCTCTTTTGTGGTGAGATTTCTATCATTTCAGAGGGGTGAAAATCCGGATGGCACGCCTTACGGTTTGACCAGCCCGGTCTCTACAAGCATCCCGCGCGCCTTGGCTTCGGGGTAGTAGCCTTTGGCATACAGAAAGATCGCCCGGCTTTGGTCGCCGTCAGCCAGCAGCCAGGCGCCCCGCAGGTATTTGCCCGCAAACTCAAGATTGGTGTCGGCATCCAGCAGGCCCTCGGCATTGCCCTTGTAGCCCATCGAGCGGGCAGTGGCGGGCAATATCTGCAACAGGCCATAGTAAGGGCGGTTGACCGCCCAGGGCCGGTGCGTGCTTTCGCGGATGGCCAGCTTGTGGACCAGTTCGCGGGGCAGCTCGTAATGGTCCGCCCATTTGTTGATGGATGCCCGAAGCTCCGGTGTTTCATTGGGATAAAGAGGCGGGTCGAACGGTTCGCCTCGGCTGCTCAGGCGCTCGCTTTTGGCGCTGCAGGCAGACAGCATTGCGGCGCAGAACAGGCCGATTGCGGTTCGACGGGTCACGTGAGTCATGGGGCACCTCCAACTGAACGGGCATCCTAACCGCAGGTTGCCGGAGTGAAAACCGGGCATGCGGTGCAATTTGCCGGAATTTGCCGACAACGCGATGGAGCGGCCGTGCCTTGGCATATGCAAACAAAAAAAGCCGCGCAGATTATCTGCGCGGCTTCTTGATCTTTGCGGGGCGAGAAATCACGCCTTGGTTTCGTCGTCCTCTGCGGGCGCCTCTTCGGCGGGTGCCTCTTCAGCGCCCGCGGCCAGCTCTTCATCTTCCGCGGCAGCGGTGCCGATGTCGTCGAACAGTTCGGCGATCTCGAACTCGGCGGCGGCCTCTTCCTCGGCGGCCAGTTCCTGGATCGACTTGCCCGACGCCTGCAACTCGGCTTCTTCTTCCGAGCGGGCGACGTTCAGTTTGATTTCAACCTCGACCTCGGGGTGCAGCTTGACGGCAACCGAGTGCAGACCCAGCTCCTTGATCGGTGCGATCAGGGCGATCTGTTTCTTGTCGACGGTGAACCCAGCCTCGGTTGCGGCAGCGGCGGCGTCACGCGGGGTGACCGAGCCGTAGAGCGAACCGGCATCCGATGCCGAGCGAATCACGATGAATTGTTCGCCATCGAGTTTCCCGGCCAGCGCTTCGGCTTCTGTCTTGGTTTCCAGGTTGCGCGCCTCAAGCTGCGCTTTCTGGGCCTCGAAGGATGCCACATTTGCATCCGACGCGGTAAGCGCCTTGCCCTGAGGCAGCAGGAAGTTGCGGGCGTAGCCGGGCTTGACGTCGACGACGTCGCCCATCTGACCCAGTTTCGCAACGCGTTCCAGAAGGATAACTTGCATGATCAGCTTCTCCTTACTTCACGGCGTAGGGCAGCAGGGCGAGGAAGCGGGCGCGTTTGATGGCGCGGGCCAGTTCACGCTGCTTCTTCGCCGACACTGCGGTGATGCGCGACGGGACGATCTTGCCGCGCTCAGAGATGTAGCGTTGCAGCAGACGGGTGTCCTTGTAATCGATCTTGGGCGCGTTCTCGCCCGAGAACGGGCAGACCTTCCGGCGGCGGAAAAACGGTTTTGCAGCCATGGTTTAATGTCCTTTCGTCAGGCGTTGATCAACGGCGGTCGCGGCGCGAGTCACGCTCGTCACGCTTCTGCATCTGGATCGAGGGTCCCTCGGCGTGGCCGTCGACCTTGATGGTCAGAACGCGCATGACGTCGTCATGCAGGCGCATCAGGCGTTCCATTTCCTGCACCGCGCCGGCGGGGGCGTCAGTCTTGAGGAAGGCATAGTGGCCCTTGCGGTTCTTGTTGATCTTGTAGGCCATCGTCTTGACGCCCCAGTACTCGCTGTCGACGACTTGGCCGCCGTTGTCCGCGAGGACGGTGCCGAAATGTTCGACGAGGCTTTCCGCCTGCGCGTTGGACAGATCCTGACGCGCGATCATGACATGCTCATAGAACGGCATGTGTTCTCCTGTTTATGTCGAGGCGCATTTCAAAGGCGGGGCCATTTTCCTTTCGCGACCCTGCCACGAGAGACTGCGCGGTTCATGTAACTTTGCGAAAGGATGGCCCCATATACACGTCTGGTCGCCATGGGCAAGCCCTGATCGCCTGCCATCAAGGTGCCGCCCAATTTCCCCGACCCCGCCCAATTGCTGACGCTTTTCGGCTCAAGGTTGTGCATATCCCGGCAGAAGCCCGGACCAAAGAAAAACCTCGCATCAAGGGCGTAGAACGATGACCGCGATTGATACCAACCTCACACAGCAGCCGGAGCAGGCACCGGCGTATGATGACTCCGTACCTGTGATGATCACTTTCGCCACGAACTGGCGGGCGCGGGTTTTCATGTTCAGGGTCCTTGGTGCCGTATTGGTGCTGAGCGGCTTTGCCATGTGGCTGCTGCCCAGCGCGCTGGACGCCGCCGAAGTCGGTGTCTTCAAACTGGGTGCGTCGGCCCTGTTTGTCTTCGTCGGCATGGTGCTGTTGACCATGAAGCGGGTCACAAATCGCCCCGATGCCTATTTCGATCCGGTCCGCCGCGAGTTGCGGGTTCTGCAAAAGAACGAAAACGGCCGTCCCGAGACGGTCATGCGCCGCAGCTACGACACGCTGGGCAGCGCGCGGTTCTCGGACCGGCAGGTCGAGCTGTTCAACATCGATGGCAGCCTGCTGATGCGGTTGCCGGTTGAATCGAAAGAAGTTCTCCACGCGCTGAAAACCCAGCTAACCGGGGCAGTTGCCATTTCGGCCTGAACATCGGCGGTGTTCATCCAAGAACAGACCCTGTGAAGGAATGAGGGTTGCCTGCCGCCCCAAGGCGACACATCTTCAGACACTACGCGGCCGATAATCGGCCGCGTTATCTGTAGATTCTTAGTGGAGCCCCTCTGATGAAGACCACCCTGCTTGCTGCTGCCCTGGCCACCGCCGCATCCGCCGCACTGGCCGCCCCCGAAAAATATATCCTGGACTCAAGCCACAGTCAGGTTGTGTTCACCTACAACCATCTGGGATTTTCCACCACGACCGGTATGTTCTCGGGCTTCGCGGGCGAGATCATGTTCGATCAGGAAGACCCCGCTGCATCCAGCGTCAGCGTCTCGATGCCCGTCACCTCCATGCTGACCGGCTGGGAAAAGCGCGAAGAGCATTTCATGTCCGAGGACTTCTTTGGCGCCAGCGACGGCGATCTGGTGACCTTTACCTCGACTGGCATCGAAGTGACCGGCGAGAACACCGCCAAGATCACCGGCGATCTGTCGATGAACGGCGTGACCAAGGCGGTGGTGCTGGATGCCAAACTCAATCAGGCCGGTGAGCACCCGATGGCGGGCAAGCCCTGGGCCGGGTTCGATGCAACCACCACGCTGCTGCGGTCGGATTTCAACGTGGGCAAGTTCGCGCCTTTCGTTGGTGACGAGGTCGAGCTGAAGATCTCGGTCGAGGCGATGAAGGCCGAAGAATAAGCCGGAGCTTTCAGACAGTTTGGACCGCCGGTTCCGTTCGGGACCGGCGGTTTTGTTTGTGCCCTTGGGAAAGAAGCGCGCCGGAGGCGCGCTGCCTCCGGCGGGGATATTTTTGAACAGGAGAAGGGGCGGGGCGCCGCGACCAGTTACTGGCTGCGGGTGGCGGTCAGGTTCATTGCGACCTTCACGGCGAAGGCGAGCGAGCCTTCATCGGGCATCTTTGAGCCTATGTCGAAGTCGAGCCGTTGGAGTTCAAGTTCGCCTGTCACGTTTGCGGTGTCGCCATCCATGTCGAGGGTGAAGGGCAGTGCGATATCCAGCGTCTTGTCGCGGATGGTGAGCGGGCCGCGGGCCTCGTACCCGGTGTCGGTCTTAACCAGTTCCGCATTGAAACTGGCGGTCGGGAAGGTCTCGGCATTGAAGAAATCGGCACCCATGGCCTGCGCGGTAACCGATCCCAGCGAGAGCGAGCCGACCGAGATGGTGACCTCGGCGGTGCCCGCGGGACCGGGTTCGGCAGGGTCATCGAACGTGATCGCGGCGGTCCAGTCGGCGAATTCACCGGTGACCGGGCTGCCCAGTTGCGTGACCGTGATGGCGAGCGATCCCTCTTGCACCTGCCAGTCCGACTGCACCTCTGCCAGCTCGGCGCCAGCGGGCGCCGAGGCGCCATGGCTGTCGAACGCACCCACCCAAGCGCCCGCGGTCAGGGCCGCACTCCACAGCACCAAGGCGGCAACAATGGGCAGCCGGGCATGATCCTGCGCTGGCGGTTCGGGAGCCTCAGTGCCGCCGGGCAGCATCCGGCGCAGGGTGAAATCCCGGTCGATCACGTGGTGCTTAACCGCGCCGACGATATGCAGCCCTACCGCGATCACCAGCACCCACTGCAATACCCAGTGCAACCCGGCGGTCACAGCAGCGATGGCGGGGCCTTTTGGCACGAACGGCAGGTCCTGGCCCAATGGCCACCAGATCGGCGCGAAACCTTCGGTCGCGGCATGGTGTATCCAGCCGGTCAGGGGCACCAGCACCAGCGAGCCATACAGCAGCCAGTGCACGGTTTCCGCGGCGAACGCCTCGGGCTTGTTCTCGGCGTTCAAAAGGCCCGGCTTGGTCTGGGTCAGGGTCCACAGGATTCGGGCGAGGGCCACGAAGAAGATGGTCACGCCAATGGTCTTGTGCAGCGAAAACAGAAAGGCGGCGCGGGCGACCTCGGCCTCAGTCGGAGTATGGGAGGGATCGTTGACCGTGTGGGCCAGATCGCTGGCGATCCAACCCAGCGGAATCACCGTAAGGATGAGCAGGGCGGTGAGCCAGTGAAAGGTCTTGGTCACGCCACCATAGCTGCGGGCGGTGTTCGAAAGGGCCATCGGGGCAAGCTCCTGTAATTCGGTTGCCCCAAACCTATCCGGCTTGTGGCGCGGAACAAGGGCGTCTGACGCACAGAATACGTGTCGGGATGCAGAGCTTGTGCCGCAGGCGCTGGCAGTTTACACCCCGCGTCAACTTTTGGATCACGCGAAGAGGCCGACATGACAACCGCATTCGTTTTTCCCGGGCAGGGCGCCCAGACCATCGGCATGGGCAAGGCACTGGCCGAGGCCTATCCGGCAGCGCAGGCCGTATTCGACGAGGTGGATGAGGCGCTGGGGGAAAAGCTGAGTGCGTTGATCTGGGATGGCGAGATCGAGGAACTGACACTGACCCAAAACGCGCAGCCGGCGCTGATGGCGACCTCGATGGCGGCGACGCGGGCGTTGGAGGCCGAGGGTGTTTCGGTTTCGAAGGCGGCCTTTGTGGCTGGGCACTCGCTGGGCGAATATTCGGCGCTGGCCGCTGCGGGGGCGCTGTCGGTGGCTGACACCGCGCGCTTGCTGCGGACCCGCGGTCTGGCGATGCAGAGCGCGGTGCCGGTGGGTGAGGGCGCGATGGCAGCCATTTTGGGGCTGGACCTGGAGGCGGTGCGGGCGGTGGCCGAAGAGGCCGCGCAGGGCGAGGTCTGTCAGGCCGCCAACGACAATGATCCCACGCAGGTGGTGGTCTCGGGCGCCAAGGCGGCAGTTGAACGTGCGGCCGAGATTGCCAAGGAAAAGGGGGCCAAGCGCGCGGTGATGCTGCCGGTCAGCGCGCCGTTCCATTGCGCCCTGATGCAGCCCGCTGCCGATGCCATGGCTGAGGCGCTGGCCGGGGTGCAGATCGGCGCACCCGCCGTGCCTCTGGTCGCCAATGTTCGCGCCGAGGCGGTGACCGATCCGGACCTGATCCGGCAATTGCTGGTGGAACAGGTCACCGGCTCGGTCCGCTGGCGCGAAAGCGTGCAGTACATGGCCGCCCAAGGCGTGACCGAGGCTTGGGAGATTGGCGCGGGCAAGGCGCTGTCGGGCATGATCCGCAAGATTGACCGAGACATCGGCTCCAAGGCGGTGGGCACGCCGGAAGACATACAGAAAATCACGCAGGAAGGTGCGTAAGCCTTCATGACAACATGAGGTCCGGGGCAATAACTCCGGGCGCAGAAAAGGGAACAGAGATGTTTGATTTGACCGGAAAGAACGCGCTTGTTACCGGCGCCTCTGGCGGGATCGGCGGCGATATCGCCCGGGCGCTGCATGACGCCGGTGCGTCCGTCGGCCTGTCGGGCACGCGGGTCGAGCCGTTGCAGGCGCTGGCGGACGAGCTGGGTGAGCGCGCTCATGTATTACCCTGCAATCTCGGTGACAAGGAGGCAGTCGAGGCGCTGCCGAAACAGGCGGCCGAGGCCATGGGCTCGGTCGATATCCTGGTCAACAACGCGGGGATCACGCGGGACAACCTGTTCATGCGGATGTCGGACGACGAATGGCAGAGCGTGATCGACGTCAACATGACCGCGACCATGAAGCTGTGCAAAGGCGTCATTCGCGGGATGATGAAGGCACGCTGGGGCCGGATCATCAACATCTCGTCCGTCGTGGGCGCCATCGGCAACCCCGGTCAGGCGAACTATGCGGCCTCCAAGGCCGGGATGGTGGGTTTTTCCAAGGCGCTGGCGCATGAGGTGGCGACGCGAGGAATCACCGTGAACGCCGTGGCGCCGGGCTTTATCACCACCGCGATGACGGAAAAGCTGACCGACGAGCAGAAGGCTGGCCTGCTGAGTCAGGTCCCGGCGGGCCGGATGGGCGAGCCGGGCGAGATCGCCGCCGCGGTGGTGTATCTTGCAAGCCCCGAGGCGGCCTATGTGACCGGCTCTACCTTGCATGTGAATGGTGGTATGGCCATGTTGTAGGCGCAATCGGGGGCAAATGGGAAAGCGTTTGCCTCTCGCGTCGACTGTGTTATAGGCGGCGCATGTTTGCGGAAACCGATCCGGGGGATCGGTTTTCACCTTCCCGGTCAGCCGGGACCCAAACCGCCCGGATCGGGCAAACCAAAGCCACCCCGAGCGGGCAAGGGCAGAACCGGGCAGAGCGCCCTGAAGGAATGAGGAATTGATATGAGCGACGTCGCAGATCGCGTGAAAAAGATCGTGGTTGAGCACCTGGGTGTCGAAGAGGACAAAGTGACCGAGAACGCGTCCTTCATCGACGATCTGGGCGCCGACAGCCTGGACACCGTGGAACTGGTGATGGCCTTCGAAGAAGAGTTCGGCATCGAAATCCCGGATGACGCAGCCGAAACCATCCAAACCTTCGGCGACGCCGTGAAATTCATCACCGAAGCTTCCTGAGTTTCGAGTGTGACCTTTTGGCGGCGCTTCCGGCCTTCGGAGGCGCCGTTTTTCTTTGCCCGCCTGAATAATTCTTGCACGGATACGGCTGTCTCTGCACTCTGGTTCTGAGGCAGAAGACAAAAAACGGGCAGGGCATGATCAGAACCATCCCGATGATCAATACCGCGCGGCTGACGCTTTGTGCGATGCGGCCCGAGGATTTCACGCGCTATGCCGAGATCTGGAGCAACCCTTGCGTGGTCCGGCATATCGGCAAGGAGCCACGCTCGCGAAGTGAGGCGTGGGATGCGTTCTTGCGCAATGCGGGCCATTGGCAGATGACCGGGTTCGGGCAATGGGCGGTGCTACAGCAATCCGACCGCCAGATGATCGGGCAGGCGGGTTTCTTTTACACTCACCGGGCTTTGGGCGAGGATTTCGACCAGTTCCCCGAAGCGGGCTGGGTGCTGGCGCCCGAGGTGCAGGGGCAGGGGCTTGGGTATGAGGCGGCGCAGGCGGCCCATGACTGGTTTGACAGGATCATGCCGGGCCCCTTGGTGGCGTTGGTTGATGGCGAAAACACCGCGTCCCAGCGGCTGGCCGGCAAGTTGGGATATCGTTTGCTGCGCGAGGCCGAATATGGCGGCAGCCCCGTGCATTTGTTTCGCCGTGACCGTCCGCCCGATCGGCGGTGAAACGCCTCAGGGATTTGCGCGCCGCAAATGGCGCAAACGATGCCGAAACTGGGTGATGAGCCCGATTCCCTCCGCGCTATGGTATGCTCGAATCCCGTGGCTTTGAGCGGAGGAACAGGCCCATGATGATTTACCCGACGATGGAGCTGCAGCAGGGGCGATGCGTGACCCTGGACAAGGGCCGGCTGGACGCAGCGATGTTGTGGCATGTGGATCCGGTTGAAACCGCGCGCAGCTGGGCTGCGGCGGGTGCCGAATGGATGCACCTGACCGATTTCGATGCGATCGAAGGCCGCGACACAAATGCCGGACTGGTTGAAGAGATCATTCGCGCCGCCGAGATCCCGGTACAGCTGGGCGGCGGTATGCGCAGCCGCGAAACCATCGAACACTGGATCGACAAGGGCGTGGGCCGCGTCGTGATCGGCACTCTGGCGGCGCTCGATCCTGAACTGGTCAAGGAACTGGCCAAGCGGCATCCGGATCAGATCGTATTGTCCGTCGATGTCTGGAAAGGCCGGGTGATGACCGAGGGCTGGCGCAACTCCAGCGCGTTCACGCCGGAGGCCTTCCTGGACGCCTATGGCGATGCGCCTTTTGCGGCCGTCATCGTTACCGATATCGACAGTGATATGGAGGATGTCGAGGCGCAGCTGGGCCTGATCTCGGGGCTGGCCGCCAAGGCACGCACGCCGGTCATTGCCAGCGGTGTGGTGCGGTCGGTCGATGACATCTCGCGGCTGGCCTATATCCACAATATCTCGGGCGCGCTAGTGGGGCGGTCGCTGTTTCGCAAGACGCTGGATCTGGGCGAGGCGCTGGAGGTGGCCAAGGGCGCGCACGAGCCGGTGGCGCAGTTCCAGTAGGCCGGGTCGCACCCCTTTCGCGCAGGCGGGCGCGGACGGTGCGCGCTGCGCGGACATTTTCGACTTTGCCACGGGCCGGGGCAGGGATGCTCCGGCCCACGGCCTTTGAACCGACGGGCCGTCCGGTGGCTGAAAAGCGCTAAGGGCAAAACCGCCCAAGCTCTTGCCCCCGGCCCCCCGGGCGGGGTATGAGCGGTTCTCGAACACCAAGCAGGCAAGAGGCACTTTCATGCGCAGAGTCGTTGTAACCGGGCTGGGATTGGTCACACCTTTGGCCAGCGGGGTCGAAGAGAGCTGGTCTCGGCTGCTGGCCGGAGAGTCGGGCGCGGGTCCGATCACCCTGTTCGATGCCCAAGCCAGCGGCGTCACCACCACCTATGCCTGCGAGGTTCCGCGTGGCGACGGCACCGATGGCACCTTCAATCCTGACGACTGGATGCCTCCGAAAGAGCAGCGCAAGATCGAGGATTTCATTCTCTATTCGATTGCGGCCGCGGAAATGGCCTGCAAGGACGCCGACTGGCTGCCCGAGGATGAGGACGCGCGGCTGCGCACCGGTGTGATGATCGGCTCGGGCATCGGCGGGCTGGGCTCGATTGCCGAGACCGCCAACTTGATCAGGGATCGCGGCCCGCGCCGTGTGTCGCCGTTTTTCATTCCGGGCGCGCTGATCAATCTGGCCTCAGGGCAGGTGTCGATCCGCTTTGGCTTCAAAGGCCCGAACCACTCGGTGGTGACGGCGTGCTCGACCGGCGCACACGCGATTGGCGATGCCAGCCGTCTGATCCGGCTCGGTGACGCAGACGTCATGGTCGCGGGTGGCGGCGAGGGCTGCATCTGCGAGATCGGCATCGCCGGCTTCAACTCCTGCAAGGCGCTGTCCACCAAATATGCCGACAATCCCAAGGGCGCGAGCCGCCCCTACGACGTAGATCGCGACGGGTTTGTCATGGGCGAGGGCGCGGGCATCGTGGTGCTGGAAGAATACGAGCACGCCAAGGCGCGCGGCGCCAAGATCTATGCTGAGGTGCTGGGCTATGGCATGTCGGGCGACGCCTATCACATCACCGCGCCGTCCGAGGATGGCGACGGGGCCGAACGCTCGATGAAAGCGGCGCTGCGCAGTGCGGGGCTGGAGCCGAAGGACGTCGACTACATCAATGCACATGGCACCTCGACCATGGCTGACACGATCGAACTGGGCGCGGTCGAGCGGTTGCTGGGCGATCACGCGGGCAACGCGACCATGTCCTCGACCAAATCGGCTACTGGGCACCTGCTGGGCGCGGCTGGCGCGATTGAGGCGATTTTCTCGATCCTCGCGATCCGCGATCAGGTGGCGCCGCCGACGATCAACCTGGACAACCCTGCGGTCGAGACCCCGATCGATCTGGCCCCCAATGCCAAGCGTGAGCGCGAGATCAACGTGGCCCTGTCGAACTCGTTCGGCTTTGGCGGCACCAATGCGAGCGTGATCTTCGGAAAGGCCAGTTAAATGTGGCGCGCGCTTGCTTCGAACATGCTGACCGTCCTGGCGGTCGGCCTGTTCCTGATGGCCGGTGTGATCCTGTGGGGGCAGGCGCAGTATACGGCCGGGGGACCGCTGGACAGCGCCATCTGTCTGCGGGTGGAAAGCGGCTCGAACATGAGCCGTGTCAGCCGTGATCTGGAGGAGCAAGGCGCGGTGACCAGCGCGACGATCTTCCGGCTGGGTGCGAATTATGCCAACAAATCCAGTCAGTTGAAGGCAGGCAGCTTTCTTGTGCGCGAAGGCGCGACGATGGAGGAGATCGTCGATCAGGTGACCCGGGGCGGGGCCAGCACCTGTGGCACCGAGATCGTCTATCGCATCGGCGTGACCCGCAGCACCACACAGGTGCGCGAGCTTGATCCCGCCTCGCTGGAGTTTGTCGAGATCGCGTCGTTCAACCCGGCTGAAGATGAGGTGCCTGCTGCCTATACCGAGAAGCGGGGCGAGCGGGACACCCGGTACCGGATCGCGATGGCCGAAGGGGTGACCTCGTGGCAGGTGGTTGAGGCGCTGAAAGGCATGGATGTGCTCGATGGAGAGGTGGCCGAACTGCCCGCCGAAGGTGTGCTGGCGCCGGACAGCTATGAGGTGACGCCGGGCACGACACGTGCGGATTTGCTGCAAGATATGCAGGAAAAACAACAGCTTCGGGTGAATGCGGTTTGGGAGAACCGCCAGGGGGGACTGCCCTTGGCGAGCCCGGAGGAGATGCTGATCCTGGCCTCGATCATCGAGAAGGAGACCGGGTTGCCGGACGAGCGCGGGCAGGTGGCCAGCGTGTTCATCAACCGGCTGGACCGGGGCATGAAGCTGCAGACGGACCCGACCGTGATCTATGGCGTCACCAAGGGGCAGGGCGTGCTGGGACGCGGGCTGCGTCAGAGTGAGCTTCGCCGGGCAACGCCTTGGAATACCTATCTGATTGACGGGTTGCCGCCGACGCCGATTGCCAATCCCGGGCTGGCGAGTCTTGAGGCGGCTGTGGCGCCGGAACAGACGGATTTCGTGTTCTTCGTTGCCGACGGAACCGGCGGGCATGCCTTTGCCGAGACGCTGGAGGAGCACAACCGCAACGTCGCCAAATGGCGCGAGATTGAGGCGCAGCGGCAGAGCGAGGGGAACTGACCCCGCCTGCCGGGATCTTCCGATTTGTACAGGGTTTTGAGGGCGGGTTGTCCGGGTTGTACAACGGGGCACCATGGCGGAGTGCGGGCTGATCGCGGCCATTGCAGTGCCAGAGGTTCAGCTCCTGGCGATGTGCGGCGGTTCTAATCCGGCGTTTTGCCTTCGGGCGAAGCGGCGGGGATTTGAAATGACTCTGCGGGCAGGTCTGCGGCACGGCGTGCGTGGGCTTGAGCGTATGCGTCTTCGAGAGACCGCGTGTGGGCTGCCGTGTCGAACAGCGGGCAGGTCAGCCGGTTGGCGGTGAGCCGCTTGCGGATTGCCCGCAGTTTTTCGGGATCAGTGGCCAGTGCGAAGGCGAGGCTTTCGTAGTCGGCGTCGCTGGTGGTGATCATCTCTGGCAAGCCCGCTGCTGTCAGTACGCTGGCGGCGACGCGGGCGGAGAACTGGTCTCCGATCCGGGTCAGAACCGGCAACCCGGCCCAGAGCGCATCGACGGCGGTGGTGTGCGCATTATAGGCAAATGTGTCGAGGAACAGATCCGCCAGACGGTGCCGGGCCAGATGTTGCGGGTTGGGCATCCTGTCGGCGAACACCAGCCGCGTGGCGTCTACCCCGTGCGCCCGGGCGGTGTGGCGCAGGTTGCGTTCGGCCTGCTCGCTGGTCCTGAGCAGCCACAACACGCTGCCGGGTGTTCGGGTGAGCAGACGCATCCATATGGCGAAGACGCGGGGGCAGATCTTGTAGCTGTTGTTGAAGCAGCAGAAGACGAAGGCGTTTTCCGGCAAGTCATGCTCTGCCCGGGTTTGGGGGTCATCCGAGATCGGACGGTTGCGGTCGCTGGGAAAATAGCTGTGGGGCAGGGATATGACCGCCTCGGAAAAGCTGTCATGCCGGTTGGGCGGCAAGACCGTGCCATCGGCGATCACGTAGTCGATATAGGAGGCCCCGGTGGTGCCCGGATAGCCGAGCCAGGCGATCTGTGTTGGGGCCAGCCGGCGGGAAAACAGCGCGGCCCGGTTGTGTCGGGTATAGCCCATCAGGTCGATGGCAATATCAAGCCCGTCCTCGCGCGCCAGTGCGGCGGCCTGTGCATCGGACAGGCCGCTGATGTCGTGGAACCGGTCGAAATGGGCGCTGACCTTGTCCCGCATCGCGTCGGTGCAGCCTGTGAGTGCATAGGCGATGAGCGTGAAACGGGATTTGTCATGGGCGGCCAGAGTGCCGGTCAGCAGATGCGCGGCGGCGTGATCGCGGAAATCCGCGGACACATAGCCGATGCGCAGTTTCCTGTCCTCGCTTCCGCCACGGGCGGGCAGGGCCGGGGCGGGTTGGCCGATGCTCTGCTGCACATGAAGCATGGACCGTTGTTTTTGCCGGGCGGGGTGATCCTCGAGCGCCAAAGTGGCGAAGGGGGGCACGGGTTGGCCTGTGGTTCCCAGCGTCTCAAGCTGCGCATTCAGCCGCTCCATTTCGGTCCAGTCGCACAGACCCGCCAAGTGATGCAGGGCTTGAGCAAGGAACCGGTCGTTGTCGGGCGCCAGGGCATGGGCGCGCAGGTAATAATCGCGGGCCAGTTCGGGCTGCCCGGCATCCTGCAGGGTGAGGGCCAGGCCAAAACAGGTTTCGGCGGAGTGAGGCGCCTGACAGAGTGCCTGTCGCAGGCACGCGATCGCGGTCTCATAATCGCCCGTGCGGCGCAGCGCGTTGCCCTTGTTGACGAGGGAGTCGTAGTACCCCGGCTGCCGGTTCAGCGCGGCGTCGAAACATTCGAGCGCCTTGGACCATTGGTGTTGCTCCTGCCGGAGGTTGCCCAGGTTGTTCCACGCCTTGACGTGATCCGGGTTCCGCTTGAGCACCGAGTGATACTGCGCTTCCGCGGCGTCGGTGTTCTTCATCGCCTGCAGCGTCACGGCGAGGTTGTAGCGGGCTGTGACGTCATCGGGACACAGCGCCAGCGCCTGTTCGTAGCATTCTGCCGCAACTTGCAGCTCACCCAGTATCTTGGAGACGTTCCCCAGCGCGGTGTGGACCCGGGCGGCGTCCTGGGCGGGAAGGTCTTGGGACAGGACTTCGCGAAAAAGATCGGCGGCCTCGCGGAAGTGACCGATACGCAGCCGCGCCTCGGCCCGGCGCATCAGTAGGTTGACGCTTGGCATGGCTCTCCCGCTATTTGGCTACGGCCACTCGGCCCCTGTTGGTGTCGGTATAACACTTTAGCGCACGCGCAGTCTGCGGGTGTTTTGGTCCGGGCTGCCGTTGCTGGCCGTTTGGCGTAAATTAGGGATTTGTTAGGTATTTCAGCGCGTTGGGTGTTGCGCCTGTTGCGCGAAGGCTTGACATTGCGGACGGTTTCCCGTATAAGTTGTGTCATGCTAGAAGAAGTGGGCGGCGGCCCCGGGGCGACCCGGTGGCCGTTTTTCATTTCTCTCGTGCGGAGATCACTCACGCATGAGGTCACGCACACATATGACTTTGATTACCCCGGAAGAGCGGATTTCGCGGACGGCTGACTTGTTGCAGTCGCTCGAGACGTCCATTCGCGGTCTGCGGCAAGCGGCGGAAGACCTGCGCAAGCAGATCGAGACCGGGGAGGATGCAGATCTTGCTGGTTCAGCCAAGCAGCTCGGTCAGGTCGAGGGACTGATCCGAAGTTGCCAGAAAGTGGAGACAAGCTTTGTCGAACATCATCACAGACAGGCCGGAGTTGCCCAAGGGGGCTATGCGCTCGACCTTGAGCAGGCCCGATTTGAGATCGGGTGCAGGCTGGCTCGCCTCCGCCGATGCCGCGGTGCGGGAAAGGTTCCTGAGTGAGATCGGGGAGGGAGGGCTGTGTGCCCTCCCTTTCCTGTTCGAGTTCTGGGCGTTGCCGCATCAGTTGCCGCCCGAGGGCGACTGGCGGGCTTGGGTGATCATGGGCGGGCGCGGCGCGGGAAAGACGCGGGCCGGGGCCGAGTGGGTTCGGTCGATGGTCGAGGGGTCGAAGCCTTTGGATGGCGGCGAGGCGAAGCGCGTGGCGCTGGTGGGGGAGACCTTTGATCAGGTGCGCGATGTGATGATCTTTGGCGATAGCGGGATATTGCAGTGTTCGCCGCCGGATCGCCGTCCGGTGTGGAAGGCGTCGGAGCGGAAATTGGTCTGGCCGAACGGGGCCGAGGCGCAGGTGTTTTCGGCGCATGATCCCGAGGGGTTGAGGGGGCCGCAGTTCGATGCGGCCTGGGTGGATGAGCTGGCCAAGTGGAAGAAGGCGGGCGAGACCTGGGACATGTTGCAGTTTGCGCTGCGGTTGGGCGAGCGGCCGCGGGTCTGTGTGACCACGACGCCGCGGAATGTGAAGGTTTTGAAGGAGTTGCTGGCGTCGCCGTCCACGGTGGTGACCCATGCGCCGACCGAGGCGAACCGGGCCAATCTGGCGGCGTCGTTTCTGGAGGAGGTGCGGGCGCGCTATGCGGGTACGCGGTTGGGGCGACAGGAACTGGATGGGGTTTTGCTGGCGGATGCCGAGGGGGCGCTGTGGACCGGGTCGATGCTGGAGGCGGCGCGGGTTGGGCACGTGCCGGAGCTGGATCGCGTCGTGGTGGCGCTGGACCCGGCAGTGAGTGCCGGGGCGCAGTCCGATGCCTGCGGGATCGTCGTGGTCGGTGCGCGCTTGCAGGGGCCGCCGGAGGAATGGCGGGCCTATGTGCTTGCGGATCGAACAGTGCAGGGGAAAGGCCCCTCGGGCTGGGCGCAGGCGGCGGTGGACGCGATGGACGAGTTTGGCGCCGAGCGGCTGGTGGCCGAGGTCAATCAGGGCGGGCAACTGGTTGAGGAGGTGGTACGGCAGGTGGCGCCGCTGGTGCCGTTCCGGGCAGTGCGGGCCTCACGTGGCAAGGTGGCGCGGGCGGAGCCTGTGGCGGCGCTTTATGAGCAGGGGCGGGTGTCTCATGCGGCCGGGCTGGACGCGCTGGAGGAGCAGATGTGCCAGATGACGGCGCGGGGGTTCGAAGGGCAGGGCTCGCCGGACCGGGTGGACGCGCTGGTCTGGGCCTTGCACGAGCTGATGGTGGGGCCGGCAGCGCAGCATAGAAGGCCGAGGGTGCGGGTGTTGTGAGCGAGATGTCGGATTTGAGTCGATGAAAGTGGCTCGAGGACTGGTGCTGAAAGTGCGACCCGGGCTAGCTGTGCGTGCCGTGAGGCTATTGCGGTGGTACAACAGCAGTCCCATCGGCACAGCCGTAGAATGGCAAGGCGGGTGCAAGGGCACCGCCTGATTGCAAGTGGTCATGGGGTCGGTGCTGTTCTTAGTGTGCACGAGTATTGTGGGGCGACCGTTCCGAACGGGAATGATGGGATGCGGCGGGTCTTGTAAGACGCAACAATCGCTCTTTTAGCCCCGCGTCTCTGAGTGCTGTCGTCCAGCCTTCCTGCGGACGGCCTTGACCGCCCCATCCACGGCTACTTCCTACGTTCCGGCTTTGGGTTCCGTGTTCGCCTCCCGGCGGCGCAGATGAGCCGCAAAACCTGCGTGATGCAAATCCCCAGGTCCGACTTACGTGTGCGAACCCCGGACGCATCTTGGGCGTTGCAAAGCTAAGTGCGGCGTAGCGTTCATTGATACGACGGGCGCAGCGGTCAAATCGGGTTCAATCACGATATCTGAACTATCCGTGCCGTCAGTATGCCTCGCCCTGAACGCAGCCTTACCGTCGGAATAATACGTTCTGCGCCTGCTTGTCCCGGTGATCCCCCCGTAGCTCCGCGAACAACGCACGGCCCGCCTGCACCCCCGGACGCGCGCCCATGACCTCCAGCCAGCGGGCGAAGTGCGGTTTGTCCTCCAGCACCTGCTGCTGACCCTCCCACAGGCTGGCCCAGCCCCAGATCGACATGTCGGCGATGGAGTAGAAGTCTCCGGCTACGTATTCGGTTTCGGCCAGCCGCCGGTCCAGCACACCGTAAAGGCGGGCGACCTCGGCGCGATAGCGGTCCTTGGCGTAGGGCAGATCCTGCGGCGGGTCGAGTTGAGGGGCGTATTTCAGGAAGTGATGCGCCTGACCCGCCATCGGGCCGACGCCGCCCATCTGCCACATCAGCCATTGCTCGACGGCGATCCGGTCGCGTTCGGTCGACCCGTAGAACCGCCCGGTCTTGCGGGCCAGATACATCAGGATCGCGCCGCTTTCGAACAGTGAAATCGGCTCACCGCCCGGCCCGTCGGGGTCGATGATCGCAGGCATGCGATTGTTGGGCGCGATCTTGAGGAACGCGGGATCGAACTGGTCGCCCTTGCCGATGTCGATCAGGTTTGT
Organism: Ruegeria sp.; assembly: GCF_040830605.1. Taxonomy (GTDB): domain Bacteria; phylum Pseudomonadota; class Alphaproteobacteria; order Rhodobacterales; family Rhodobacteraceae; genus Ruegeria. Next base: position 44,433 of record NZ_JBFOMD010000006.1, on the reverse strand, counting down.
GTGATAGGGAAGTTCCATCTCTTCCAGCGCGATGGAAACCTTCCAGCCATTGGGTGTCGGCCAGTAGTACAGCTCGATCGGGTCCGCCATGCATCCTCCTCAACCTGAGGGGATCATGAGGCTTTCTGGGCAAACGGCAAGAGCAGTTGCGGCCGTGGCAGGGCAAAAAGTCGTGACCAGCGCCGGGCCGGCCGTTCGGGCAGGCCGCAGCTCAGGGTGGGCAGGCTCAGCCGGTCGTGGTTTCTCAACAGTGCGTTGTAGACCCTCAGAACGCCGGGGCGGGTGTAGCTGGACCAATGGCAAATACGCCGCCGGGGCGCCGCTATGGGGATGGAAAGGCGGGCCAGGTGGGCCAGGGTGTCGGGGCAATCCAGTTGCAGCGTGACGGCATTTGGCGCGTCAAGGCCCAGGCCGATGCTGCGGTCGCCGCGTTTCGGCGGCGCGATCAGCCATTCGTAAAGGGCGTCGAACAGATCGTTTTCACGGCTCGTGACATTTATGAACTCGGCCTGACGGCCAGCAGAGGTTGCCAGGGCCGCAAGCGCCCGGCTGCGATAGGTGGCGCCGGTCATGGAAATAATCCGCCTGAGCGCGCCGGGCGGGACATGATGCAGCGCTTCGAGCGCCAGTTCGGTGCCCATCGAATGGCCGATGAAATGGATCGGCCGCGCCCGGTTGAGGCGGTGAAGCTCGGCGATGATCCCGGCCAGCACCCGGCCCGCCGTTATCGCCCGCCGCCGCGCCGCCCAGAGCGGCCCACTGGCATCCCAGCCAACGGCAACTGCCAGCCCCTCATCGGCGCAGCCGGAGCCGAAGCCGAGCTGTTTGGGCCAGCTTGGGCCGGAGCACGGGCCCGGCGCGGGGTGCAGCGACAGGATAGTGCGGTGCGGACAGGCTTGCGCGTCATCGGGCCGGTATTTGTACCCGTGGGTCATGATGATTACCGGGCCTTCCAGCGTGCGGGTCTGGCGCAGGGTCCCGTGCACGGGCCGGGGGCTGCGGTGCAACGCGGTCCTGTCGCCTGTCACGTTGATCCTGATCACCGGCATGGCTCTGCCTCACACAATGTGTTGTGGTGGTGCTGTCTCACGACGCTATGACGGTCGGGTAAAGGGACCGTTACTGAACGGTGACGACGCGTGTTGCGGGCTTGACGCGCCGGGGCGCTGGGCGTATGGGCAGGGCAGAGACCACGTGGCGATTTGTTACCGGATTGCGGGCCACGCTAAACAACACCGCTAAAAGGTCAGGATGAAAGACCCCTTTCGCTTGGCCGCGTCTGGGGTTTTTTCTTTGCCCTCTGGTTTCGGGGTCGAAAGGGATGAGATGAGCGAGAGCTGGAACAAACGCACCCAAGCCGTGCATGGCGGCATCCGCCGCAGTCAGTACAACGAGGTGAGCGAGGCGATTTTCCTCACCCAGGGCTTCGTTTACGAAAACGCCGAACAGGCCGAGGCGCGGTTCATCGAGAGCGGCCCGGATGAGTTCATCTATGCCCGCTACGGCAACCCCACCGTGTCGATGTTCGAGCAGCGGATTGCGGCGCTGGAGGGGGGCGAGGACGCCTTTGCCACCGCATCCGGCATGGCTGCGGTCAATGGCGCGCTGACCTCGATGCTGCAGGCGGGCGATCATGTGGTGTCGGCCAAGGCGCTTTTCGGGTCCTGTCTTTACATTCTGGAAAACATCCTCAGCCGCTATGGGGTCGAGGTGACGTTTGTGGACGGTACCGATCTGGAAGCCTGGAAGGCGGCGATCCGGCCCGACACCAAGGCGGTGTTCTTCGAATCCATGTCGAACCCGACCTTGGAGGTGATCGACATCGCCGCCGTCTCGGAACTGGCCCATGCGGTGGGGGCCGTGGTGGTGGTGGACAACGTGTTCTCGACCCCGGTGTTCTCGAAAGCCATCGAGCAGGGGGCGGATGTGGTGGTCTATTCCGCCACCAAGCATATCGACGGGCAGGGCCGGGCGCTGGGCGGTGTTATCATCGGCAGCCGCGAGTTCATCCGGGGCACGGTCGAGCCGTATCTCAAGCATACCGGCGGCGCGCTGAGCCCGTTCAACGCGTGGATCATGCTGAAAGGTCTGGAAACCATCGCGCTGCGGGTGAATGCGCAGGCCGATACCGCGCAGAAGGTGGCGGAGGCGCTGGAGGGACATCCGGCGCTGGAGCGCATTCTGTTCCCCGGCCTCAGGACCCATCCGCAGAACGCGCTGGTGCAGAGCCAGCTGGGCGGCAAGGGCGGCACCGTGCTGTCGCTGGATATCAAGGGCGGGAAAGAGGCGGCGTTTGCCTTTCTCAATGCCATGACCATCCCGGTGATCTCGAACAACCTCGGGGATGCGAAATCCATCGCGACCCATCCCGCGACGACGACGCATCAGCGTCTGAGTGAGGCGCAGCGCGATGAGTTGGGGATCACGCCCGGCCTGATCCGCCTGTCCATCGGTCTGGAGGATGCGGAGGACCTGCTGGCCGATATCAAACAGGCGCTGGACGCCTCGCAAGGGTGAAACCCGCGCGCCCAAGGCGTTTCGAAACGCCTTGCCGCTCACATCTCCCACGGAAAACTGTCCAGCCGTTCTGCGCCGGTTTCGGTGATCAGCACCTGCGTTTCCAGCTTGACGCTCTCGGAGCCGTCCTCGGCGATCAGGCTTTCGACGCAGACCACCTGACCGGTTTCGAAATGCCCACCGTGACTGGCCTCGAAATCCGGATGCAGCAGCACCACCGGCCATTCGTCCGCCATGCCGACCCCATGCGCTGCCAATGAGTAGCGGTAGGGCTGGTAAGCGGCTGGAATCCGCCAGCTTTTGGCGTTGAATTCGGCAAAGCTCAGACCCGGCTCCAGCAGCGCCAGATTGTGGTCGATCTGAGCCCGCGCCGCTGCATAAAGCCGCTTCTGCCGGTCCGTCATCGGCGCATCGCCGCAGGTCCAGGAGCGGCTGAGATCGGCGCAATAGCCGTAAGGGCCGATCATGTCAGTGTCGAAGGCGATCATCTCGCCCAGCCGGCATTCCCGGTCCGAGCATTCGCGGTACCACGGGTTGGTATTCGGCCCGCAGGTCAGCAGCTTGGTCTCCAGCCACTCGCCGCCCGAGCGGGCGTTTTCGAAATGCAGATGCGCCCACAGCTCGCGCTCGGTCACGCCGGGCACCGAGTGCTGGTAGATCCGTGCCATCCCGGCCTCGCAGACGCGGATGGTCCAGCGCATCAGCGCGATCTCGTCGGCGGATTTGACCGAGCGGGCGATCTCGGTGATCTGGCCGCCCTCGACGATCTCGATCCCGCGCGCGGTCAGCGCCGCGACGCCTTCGGGTTCCAGCCGGTCCACCGCCAGCCGCATATTGCCGCCGCCATGCGCGCGCAGTTCGGACACGATCTCGTCGGCCCACAGCGCCAGCCGCTCGCCGGACCGGTCTCCGGCGCACATGAACATCCAGCCGACGGCGTTGCGCAGCTCGTCGATCCCCGGCAGCCCGTCATTGAGGTGCTCGCAGCCCTTGAACTCGAACATGATGCCCGGCCCCCCGTTCAGGATCAGCGCGTAGCGGATCGGGTTGTGGCTGGTCCAGACCCCCATGTTCGAGCTGTCGAAGGCGTAACGGATGTTGACCGGATCGTAGAGCAGCAGCCCGGCCACATCATGGGCGTCCATCAGAGCGCGAAAGCGGGACAGGCGGTAGGCGCGGGCGCGGTCCAGAACCTCGGCCGGCAGGGGGCTTTTCAGCGGGCGGTCGGCGCCCTCGGCGTTCAGATAGGCGAGTTTGCGGTCGTCCTTGAACGGGGTTGCCTCGTTCATGACGCGCGCCCGTAGAAGCCTAGCCGCTCGGCGTCCGAGAATGTCACGCCGGGGCGTTCATAATAGGAGAAAACCGCAATCACCCGCTCCCGCGCGCCTTTGACCGGGGTCACCCGGTGGGCGGTGTTCTTGCCCTTGAACACGTTGAGCGTGCCGGGGCTGAGGGTGATGACCTTGCTCTCGGGGTCCTCGCCGCGCAGTAGCCGGGCGACACCGTCATAGTTCGGGTCGCCGTCGCTGCGCAGATCGGTGCGGTATTCGAAGCCGCCGCCCTGATCGGGGGCCTGCAGCAGCAGGGTGGTGGTGAATTCCGAGCGGTCGAAATGCCAGTTCAGCGCCTGCCCCTCGCGGTAGGACATCACGTTCACGCAGGCCAGCGGGTCCTCCATCACGTGCAGTTCGGGCTTGTCCATGGTGGCGGCGAGGAAGGTGGCGAACTGGGGCCATTCATAGAGCCGCAGCAGCGCAGACCCCGCGATCTGATCGGCGCAAAGCGTCCGGTTCGAGGTCTGAAACTGCCGCAGGGCCGGGTGATCCGGGGGCAGGCCCTCGACCGGTTTGAAATAGATATTGTGCGTCCGCTCGTGCAGGAAGGCGTCCGCGGCGAAACGGGGTGCCGTCTCGGCCACCGCCTGTGCCGCAATGCCGGGCCGCATCAACCCGTCGAGGTTGAACATCCCCTCGGCCGCCAGATCGGCGCGGCAGCGGTCGACCAGCGCCTGCCAGTCGGGGGTGTGCGGGCGGTGCAGGGGAAACCGGTCGAGATCGAGGATGTCGTGCATGGGCAGGGCCTTTCCTGGGACAGGATCAGTCTGCCCGGGTCTTGCCGCCTGAGACACTATAAAATATCTTGGTCAGCATAAGAAAATCTTGAGGTATGGGCGCATTGCGCTAATATTGAATCACCCGCAGACCCGAACGCGTTGGTGCTTTGCAAACGCTGCCTCGGATAAGCGGGTGATGCTCGTTTGTCTCGAAGGCGCAATGCACCCTGGATGAAACTTCCCCCGCTCAACGCCCTGCGCGCCTTTGAATGTGCCGCCCGCACCGGCAGTTTTGCCGCCGCCGGGGGTGAGTTGGCGTCACCTCGGCGGCGGTCAGCCTGCAGGTGCGAAACCTTGAGGACTGGCTGGGCCGGCAGCTTTTCACCCGCCGTGCCAACCGGATCTGGCTGACTGACGCGGGGCGGGATTATTACATGAACGCGGCCTCGGCCCTGACGGATATCGCCAGCTTTACCCAGGCGCTGACCGAGAGCGACCCGCGCCGCCCGCTGGTGATCAGCGCCACGCCCGCGCTGGGCGAGCTGTGGTTGCCCGAACAACTGGCGCGCTTTGCGGAACTGCGCCCCGACGTGCCGCTGGAACTGCGGTTCCAGGCCGAGGATCCGGATCTGGAACAGCACGGCATCGACGCGCGGCTGAGCTATGGGGGCGAATTGCCGGAATACCGGACCACCGCGCTGTTTACCGATCACTGCTGCCGGTGGGCCTTCCGGGCAACGATCCGATGCGGGCCCGCCGGATCGCGGTGAACTGGGGGCAGAATATTTCATCGGTGCCGGGCTGGGCGCAGTGGTTCGCCGCGCAAGGCGTGTACTCGCCCGAGACCGGGCCCGAGGTCACCGCGCCCTCGGTTCCGGCGGCGCTGTCTCTGGCCGCTGCCGGGCTGGGCGTGGCGCTGCTGCCCGCGCGGGTCCTCTCGGGCGCGCTTGCCTCGGGGCGGGTTGCGGCCTGTTCCGAGCTGTCCCTGCCGATGCCGCGGCCCTATGTGATGATCACCGCCCATTACAAGGCGCGCTCGCGCCGGTTGCGAGATCTGGCCGGGGTTCTGACCGCCGCCACAGACGCCTTGGCCGCAACGTAACCGGCTGTTTCGGCGCATTCGGCCTGGAAAAGACGTTTTTTCACACCATTTTGCGATCCGGGCTGATATTTGCTGCGTAGTGGGACTAGAATGGAATTTGTCCTGCTGCGGCCTATATACGGTCGACCAACCGAGGAAACGCGCCGATGAATTTTCACCCTCGTGATGTGAACGAGACCCCGGACCGCGACGAGGCGGCCGCCGCGCTGTACGTGCTGCGGGCATGGGCCAAGACCGCCACCGAGGCCGAGATCAGCCAGCTGGACCCTGCCGTTGCGCGGCTGGTGCCCGGGCTGGTGCCGGTGAATTATCCGTCGCTGTCGCGCGAATATCCCGAGGGTTTCGTGTCCGACGAGGCGTATCGCGCCTCGCTGCCCGACCTGCAGAACGGCCCGTCCAGTCTGATCCGGGGGGCAAAGCAGCAGATCCAGCATGTGGGGATTTCGAATTTCCGCCTGCCGATCCGGTTTCACCGCAAGCGGGGCGAGGATCTGACGCTGGAGACCTCGGTGACCGGCACCGTCAGCCTGGAGGCCGGCAAGAAGGGCATCAATATGTCCCGGATCATGCGGTCGTTTTACAAGCACGCCGAGCGCACCTTCAGCTTTGAGGTGATCGAGGCGGCGCTGAGCGATTACATGGCCGATCTGGAAAGTATCGACGCCCGTATCCAGATGCGGTTTTCTTATCCCGACCGGGTCGAGAGCCTGCGGTCGGGTCTGTCGGGTTATCAGTATTACGACATCGCGCTGGAACTGGTCGAACAGGGCGGCGTGCGGAAAAAGATCATCCATCTGGATTACGTCTATTCCTCGACCTGCCCCTGCTCGCTGGAGCTGAGCGAGCATGCGCGCTCGACGCGCGGGCAACTGGCCACGCCGCATTCGCAGCGCTCGGTGGCGCGGATTTCGGCGGTGGTGGACCCGGATGCCGATTGTCTGTGGTTCGAGGATCTGATCGCGCTCTGCCGCCGGGCGGTGCCGACCGAGACGCAGGTGATGGTCAAGCGCGAGGATGAACAGGCCTTTGCCGAGTTGAACGCTGCCAACCCGATCTTTGTCGAGGATGCGGCGCGGCTTTTCTGCGCCGAGTTGCAGGCCGATCACCATATCGGTGATTTCCGCGTGATCGCCAGCCACCAGGAAAGCCTGCACAGCCATGATGCGGTTTCGATCCTGACCGAAGGACCCACCTTTGAGGCGCAAAGCCTCGATCCCAAACTGTTCAACACGCTGTTTCACGTCGGCTGAGACCCGGGGACATGTTTTGCGGCTGCTCGAATGATGAGCAGCCGTTTGCGTTTGTGCCTGCATCTTGGAAGGAATCCGCCGATGCATGAGCGAATTGCCGCACTGCGGCATAATTTTCTGCGGCTGCGTGGGGAATAGTCCTATATTGAGACTGAATGTCGAAGCGGTGCCGGCAACACAGATGAAACCGGCGCCAGACCTTGAGGGATCGCGATGCGCAGGCTGCGTAGTTGCACGGACAAAAAGACCGGTCGTTTTGGGCCGGTTCCGCCTTTTCGGTTCGCTTCGGCACTTGGGCTTTCCATAGGAGTGAAACACGGATGACCCCCATAACCCACCCGCTTGAACTGCAGGCTGCCGCGATGCGGATGGCCGGGTATGCGCTGACCAATCAGATCCGGATCATGCAGATCATGACCCAGTCCGCGCTGAACGCGCCGATGATGCAGGTGCAGGCGCTGCATGCGGCGGCCTCGGTACCGTCCAAGACGGTGACATCCTTCAAATCCGAGCGCACGGCAGCGCCGAAAGCCGCTCCTGCGGCGGCCAAACCGGCCAAGCCGAAGGTCGCCAAGCCTGCTGCGAAACCGAAAGCGGCGAAGCCCGCCGCAAAAGCCAAGCCCGCCGCAAAGACCAAGCCTGCTGCCAAGGCCAAGCCGGCAGCACCTGCCAAAGCCGCGCCCAAACCTGTTGCAGCACCGAAAGCGGTGGCACCCAAACCGGCGCCCAAGGCGGCGGCACCTGCCAAGCCCGCCGCAGCGGCCAAACCGGCTGCAAAACCGGCACCGGCCCGCAAACCGGCGGCCCGCCCTGCGCCGGAACCGGCGGCCGCCAAGACCGCCAAGCCAGCAGCCAGTGCGCCTGTCAAACCCGCCGCCGCGAAGCCGGTGAAAGCAGCGCCTCAGGCCAAGGCGGAACCGGCCAAGCCCGCCGCGCCCGCAACGCCGCCGCAGCCCTCCCCGAAAGCGGCAGCACCGACCGCGACCGAGGCGCAGAAACCCACCCGCCGCCGCGCCCGTGTGCCCTCGGCGCCGCCGCCGATGCCGGAACGGAAGCCCGAAACCGACGCCTGAGACGTCGCCTTCGGCTTGACAGTGCAGGTCCAGCGCGCCAACCCTGCGCCTCATGTTGGACCTGCGCCCCGTCGGATATGTGATCGGTCTGCTGGTCGCCATTCTTGGCGCGGCCATGTTTCTGCCGATGCTTGCGGACCTGGCCGAGGGCCGGGGCGAATGGCATGTGTTTCTGGAAAGCGCAGTCATCACCATCCTGACGGGCGGCATCCTGGCGCTGAGCTGTGCAAACGGCGTGCGCGCGGGCCTGACCATCCAGCAGACCTTTCTGCTGACCACCGGCGTGTGGCTGGCGCTGCCTTTTTTCGGCGCGCTGCCCTTCGTGTTCGGCGAGACCGAGCTGCGTTTCGTCGATGCGTTTTTCGAGGCGATGTCGGGCCTGACCACCACCGGCTCGACCGTGATCGGCGGGCTCGACGAACTGCCGCGCGGGCTGCTTCTGTGGCGCGGGCTGCTGCAATGGTTGGGCGGCATCGGCATCATCGTTGTCGCCATGGTGTTCCTGCCCGAGCTGCGGGTGGGCGGCATGCAGATCTTCCGTTCGGAAGGGTTTGACACCTTTGGTAAAATCCTGCCACGCGCCACCGAAATCTCATCGCGGATTTCCGGGGTCTACATCACCCTGACCATGATCTGCGCGCTGTGCTACGCAGCCTCGGGCATGAGCGCCTTTGACGCCTCGGTTCACGCCATGACCACGGTGGCCACCGGCGGGTTCGCCAATTACGACGCCTCGTTCGGCGCCTTTTCGGGGGCCGCGGAATATGTGGCGGTGCTGTTCATGCTGCTGGCCGCCCTTCCATTCGTGCGTTTCGTACAGCTGACCGCGGGCACCGCGCGACCCTTGATGGAGGACACCCAGATACGCGCCTTTCTGGCCACCGCGCTGGCGCTGGTCACCGTGCTGACCTTGTGGAACTGGAGCCAGTCGCCGGAAGTGGGCGAGCCCGCCTTTCGCAAGACGCTGTTCAACACCGTCTCGCTGCTGACCGGCACCGGTTATGCCAGTCAGGACTACATGCAATGGGGCAGTTTCCCGATCACCATGCTGTTCATCGTCGGGCTGATCGGCGGCTGCGCGGGCTCGACCGCGTGTTCGATCAAGATCTTCCGCTATCAGTTGCTCTTTGCCTCGATCCGGGCGCAGCTGCAGCGCATCCGCTCGCCCAACGGCATCTTTACCCCGCGCTACGCGGGCCGCCCGGTGGGGTCGGACGTGCTGAGCTCGGTCATGAGCTTTTTCGTCTTCTTCATCGTGACCATGGGGCTGGTGTCCTGGGGGCTGGCGCTGACCGGGCTGGACTTCATCACCTCGGTCTCGGGCGCGGCGGCGGCGCTGGCCAATATCGGCCCCGGTCTGGGCGATCAGATCGGCCCGGCGGGCAATTTCGCGGGCCTCAACGACTCGGCCAAATGGATGCTGAGCGCGGCGATGCTGATCGGGCGGCTGGAACTGCTGGCCGTCTACGCAATCTTCACCATTCAGTTCTGGAGAGCCTGATGAAACGACCGCTCGGCGCGCAAATCTCGCACATGCTTAGGGATCGGGGGGTCGAGGTCATCTTCGGCATTCCGGGCGTGCACAATCAGGAAATGTATCGCGGTATCGAAGAGGCCGGGATCACCCATGTGCTGGCCCGGCACGAGCAGGGGGCGGGGTTCATGGCCGACGGCTACGCGCGCGCCTCCGGTCAGCCCGGCGTGGCCTATGTGATCACAGGGCCGGGCCTGTGCAACATCATGACACCGATGGGGCAGGGCTATTCCGATTCGGTGCCGATGCTGGTGATCTCCTCCTGCCTGGACGAGGTGGCCGAGCGCCGGGGGCAGTTGCACCAGATGAAGGATCAGGAAGCGGCGGCATCATCCGTGTGCGACTGGTCCCATACGGCGGGTTCGGCGCAGGCGGCTTATGGGCTGATCGAGCGTGCCTTTGACGAGTTCGAGCTGAACCGCCCGCGCCCCAAGCACATTCAGGTGCCGATTGCGCAGCTTGAGGCCGAGGCGGATCCGGCCCCGCCGCCCAATCAGCCGGCGCTGCGGACCAAGGCGCTCGATCCCGATATCGCGCCGGTGCTGTCGCTGCTGAATGCGGCCAAGCGGCCCTTGTTCATCCTTGGCGGGGGCGCGCGGTCCAACCTCTGGCGGCAGATCCTGTCGCAGGTGGGCGGCGCCTGTTTCACCACCTATGCCGGACGCGGTCTGGTCGGGACCGGCTATGCGCTGGATTTCGGCGCCACTCTTGCCCGTCCCGGCAGTGCCGAGATCGTCGCCTCGGCTGATCTGGTGGTGGCGGTGGGCACCGAACTGGCCGAAGTGGACATGTGGCGTGCCGATCTGGGGCATAATGCGCCGCTGGTGCGGGTCGATCTGGACGCCGAAGTGCTGGGCGATGCGCATCGTGCGCTGGTCAAGCTGCAGGCCGATGGCGAGAGCTTTGCCCGCACTTTATGGGCAGCCACCGATGGGGTCAGCCCCGCCACCGGCTGGAGCCATGAGGAGGTGGCCGAAGCCCGCACCCGCTGGCGCGCCGAGGTCGATGCCGTGCGTCCCGGCATCTTGCCCATCCTGGACGCCCTGCGCGCCGCCATACCGCCCGAGACCATGATCTATTCCGACATGACCCAGTTCGCCTATGTGGCCAAGGAGGTGTGGGAGATGTCGTCTCCCTATCACTGGCACCACCCCACCGGGTTCGGCACGCTGGGATATGCGCTGCCCGCCGGGATCGGCGGCGCGGTGGCCCGGCGCGGCAAGCCGACGGCGGTGATCGCGGGGGACTACGGGTTCCACTACACGATGCAGGAGCTGGGCGTGGCGGTGGAACTGGGCCTACCGCTGCCGATCATCCTGTGGGACAACGGCAAGCTCAAGGAGATCGAGGACAGCATGGTGCGCTCGCAGATCGCGCCCAACGCGGTGATCGCGCGCAACCCGGATTTCTGCAAGCTGGCAGAGGCGTTCGGCGCGGCCGCGGCGGCTCCGTCTACGCTGGAGGAGCTTCAGCACACGGTGCGCGGTTCTTTTGACGCGTCCGGGCCGACGCTGATCCATGTGACGCCGGGGATTTTGTAGCCAGCATCGTGCGGCGTTTGAACGTCGCCTCGGGCCAAACGGCAAAGAACTGAGGATAACGCTTGGAATTCTGGATCGTGGCAGGGTTGGCGGCCTATCTGATGGGCCTGTCCAAGGGCGGTGTGCCGATGATCGCGCTGCTCTCGGTGCCGCTCATGTCGCTGTTCATGGACCCGGCCATGGCGGCGGGTCTGCTGCTGCCGATCTACATCGTGGCCGACTGCTATGCCGTCTACCTGTTCCGCAAGGCGTTTTCCGTCCGCAACCTCAAGATCCTGCTGCCGGGCGCCGTCGGGGGCATCCTGACCGGGTTCGTCGCGGTGGCTTATGTGCCCGGCGACGCGGTCAAGCTGCTGGTCGCGGGGATCGGCCTGTCCTACCTCGTGACCGCGCTGCGTAACCGGTTTGCCAGGGGCGAGGTGCCCGCAAAACCCGCCGATGTTCCGCGCGGGCTGTTCTGGGGCACGCTGGCCGGGCTGACCAGCTATATCTCTCACGCCGGCGGGCCGCCGTTTCAGGCCTATGTTCTGCCGCAGCGGTTGGAGAAGATGGTGTATCTCGGCACCACGACCATCTTCTTCACCACCGTCAACCTGCTGAAAGTGCCGCCTTTCATGCTGGCGGGGCAGATCACCTGGGACAGCGCCGCGCAGGCGGCGTGGCTGGCACCGCTGGCGCTGGCAGGGGCGTGGAGCGGGGCGGCGATCTCGCGCATTCTGCCCGAGCGGGTGTTCTTTCTGCTGGTCGAGGTCGCGCTGGCGGTGGTGTCCTTCAAGCTGCTCTACGAGGTCGTGGCAACCTGATCGCGCTTCGGGTGCAGCGCCGTGCGGGCAAGGCCCGTGCGGCGCCCGGCCCAACGGGAGGAGAGGCCGCAAAAGCGGCCTTGACGACGGGCGGGACTGCCTCGTGTCAACGGGAAAGGCGGCGCCTCAGACTGCTGATAAACCTCGAGAATCGGAGGGGCAGGGAAATTGTTCCGCGCGCCGGCTGAATGGGTGCGACAAGGGCCGCGCCCGACCTTGGGTGGGCGCTTGCGAAACGCAGAAATAGTGCGGATCGTTCAAAACCTGAGCCCTTGTCGGAGATTTACGCGACATCGCAAATGCGCCCTCCCGGGGGGAGGGTCGGGCGCGGCCCGGGCTGATGCCCGTGCCAAACGGATTTGAAATGGTGTTTTGGAACAGTTTCCCGCATCTTGAGACCGGTTTGCAGGAGCCGGGGGTTTGTCAACGTTCTGAGGCGGCGCATCTAGCGCCGCCTTTGTCATCTCAATGAGGCGGGCCTCACTCCCAGCAGCTGACCAGAACCGTCATGCCCTGCGCCCTGCGGTTCAGCTCGTCGGGCGAGACCGGCTCACCCCCCGGGGTCTCCTGCGCGCTCAGCCCCGCCGAACTCAACAGATCGGTCAGCGCCGCCGCATCAGCGGCAAAGCTCACATCGCCCGGCAGGTCCTGCCCGGTTTTCGGCGTGGCCAGCAGCATGCCCAGAACCGAGCCGCCCGCGTCAAAGACCGGACCGCCCGCATCGCCCTCCTGCGCGGCCAGCGCCAGACGCGCCAGTTCGGCCTCGCCGCCCAGCCCGCGCACATCCGCCAGCGTGCCATAGGTCAGCGTCGGGGCGCCCAGAACTCCCTCGTAGGAATAGCCCGACAGCGTGATCTCGGATTGCAGCCGGGGCTCGGTGGTGGTCAGTTGCGCCACCGCCATCGGCGACAAGGCGTCGGTGGGCCGCAGCAGTGCCACGCCCAGATCCGCATCCGTGCTGATCACCTGCGCCTCATGCTCGCGGTCCAACGTGATCCGGGTACAGCCCTCGACCGCCTCGGCCACGGTGGCAACCGCGCCTTCGCCGTCGACATAGAAGCCCGAGCGCGACAGGCGCGGCTTGCGGATGGCAAGACCCGAGACCAGATCGACCCGCTGTTCGGCATTGGCACCGGCGCCGGCGTCCAGCACGCCCTCGATGCGCGAGAAGCTGGCTTTCATCGCCGCCAGAACCCGGGTGCGGCGCGCCTCGTCCCCCTCGGGCCAGACCAGGGTAAAGCCCTTGATCTCACCGTCTTTCAGCGCCGCTTCGGTGTATGAGACGATGCCGTTGCCGCGCCCCTCCAGCGTAAAGCTGTTCTTGGCCCGGTTGCGCGGGCCGTCGAGCGGCACGATCTCCAGCGTCTGCATCACGTCGTAGAGCCCGCGCAGGGTCGCCGCCGAGCCCTCCTGCGAGATCAGCAGCACCTGTGCGCCGATATCCGAGCTGCTTTCGAAATGGGCAAACGGCGCCTCGTAGCGGTCGAACCGGGTCACGGCCAGCGGCAGGTCGATCTCGATCCCGGTCTCGGTGTCGCTACGGCGTTGCATGCCCGCGCTGATCAGCGGCGCGTTGTACTCGTCCATCAGCACCTTGCGCTGCTGGGTGGTCAGAATGCCGGTGGCCTCGAACCCGTTGAACTGCTGCCAGTCGGCCATCGACCGGCGGGTGCCCCGGCCAAAAGCTCCGTCGATTGCCGAATTGTAGAACCCTGCGGCCTGCAGGGCGGTTTGCAGCCCCTTGCGCTCGTCCGCGGTCAAAAGGCGCTCGCTCTGACGGGCCTCGGCCGGGGTTTCGTCCGATGGCTGGGTCGGCGTCTGCACGGTGGCCTGCGGCTGCTCAGGCGCGGGCTGCACCGGCGGCGCGACCACGCCGCGGTTCAGGATGTTCGCGCCGATGGGCCAGAACTGCTGACCCAGCGAGTTCGACCGGGCAAGGAAACTGTCCTGCGGGATCTGCCGCTCGGCCCGGTAGACACGCAGCACCTGCTCGGCATCCGGGCGTGCGTAGGGCCCCAGCACGATGGCGTACCAGCCCTGGCCCAGCCGGAATCCGTTCACATCCGCCAGCGCGTTGGAATAGATCTGCGCCCGTGCCTGCGCCTCGCGCAGCGAGGGGTGTGCCTCGATTTGTACCCACATCGCCTCGCCCTGCTGTGCAAAGGCGGCGCGCAGGCCGAAGAAAAGAAAAAAAGCAATGGTTGAGAAAACCCGTGTCATCAGAAGTCCCGTGTTCCGGAAAGCCGTATCCTGGCTGCACCATAAGCAGCATTTTGCGCCAAATGCCATGCCCGCGGCGAGGGGAAAAACGGGTGTGGCCGTATCGCGACAGGCGGGGCGGTATTGGCCCGTTGACGCCCCCGGGCCCCTTGCATAGGAAAGGCGCAAACCATCGGAACCGCGCGATGAGCGCCCAGAGGGAACGTCATGACCGATCAGACCAGCGCGCCGCGCTCATTTCAGGAGATCATCCTGCGGCTGCAGACCTATTGGGCCTCCAAGGGCTGCGCCGTTCTGCAACCCTATGACATGGAAGTGGGGGCAGGGACGTTCCACCCGGCCACCACCTTGCGCGCGCTGGGCTCGAAACCCTGGGCGGCGGCCTATGTGCAGCCCTCGCGCCGCCCGACAGACGGGCGCTATGGCGAGAATCCCAACCGGTTGCAGCATTACTACCAGTACCAGGTGCTGATCAAACCCAGCCCGCCGGACTTGCAGGACCTGTATCTGGGTTCGCTTGAAGCCATCGGCATCGACATGGACCTGCATGACATCCGCTTTGTCGAGGATGACTGGGAGAGCCCGACCCTGGGCGCCTGGGGTCTGGGCTGGGAGGTCTGGTGCGACGGTATGGAAGTCAGCCAGTTCACCTATTTCCAGCAGGTCGGCGGCCATGACTGCGCGCCGGTCTCGGGTGAGCTGACCTATGGCCTGGAGCGGCTGGCCATGTATGTGCTGGGCATCGACCACGTGATGGACATGCCCTTCAACGACCCGCAATCGCCCAGCCCGCTGACCTATGGCGACATCTTCAAACAGACCGAAGAGGAATATGCCCGCTGGAACTTCGACGTGGCCAACACCGAGGTCCTGCTGCGCCATTTCGAAGAGGCCGAGGCCGAGTGCGCCGCGATCCTCGCGCAGGAGCATGACGACCCCAAGACCGGCAAGCGCATCGTCATGGCGCATCCCGCCTATGACCAGTGCATCAAGGCCAGCCACATCTTCAACTTGCTGGATGCGCGCGGCGTGATCTCGGTGACTGAGCGGCAGGCCTATATCGGCCGGGTGCGGGCACTGGCCAAGCAATGCGCCGATGCCTTCGTGCAGACCGGGGCCGGGGGCTATCAGGCCACCGCGCAATGACCGGCAGGCTCCTCGTCATCGTCCTGCTCGCCTGCGCCACGGCTGCGGGCATCGCCATGTATTACCTGCAGATCTACGGGTTCTATTATGAGGTGGCCGCGCAGCCCGGGCGCGATGTGCAATTGCTTCCCAAGGACGCCGATGCGCCGGAACCGATTGAATACACGGCGTTTCAGGCGATCGACGCCGACAGCTCTCCGATCCGCTACCGGGCCTGTTTCGAGACCGGGCTGAGCCTCGATACGCTGTCTGCCACATACATGGCCGCCGACGATCCCGAGCCGCTGATCGCGCCGGGCTGGTTCGACTGCTACGATGGTGTGGCCCTGGGCGAGGCATTGAAGGCCGGGACCGCCCGCGCCTATCTGGGCACCAAGAACATCCATTACGGCGTGGATCGTATCGTGGCCGTGACCGAGGACGGGCGGGGCTATGTCTGGCATGTGCTGAACAATTGCGGGCACAAGGCCTATGACGGCACCGTGGTGGGCGAGGAATGCCCGCCCCGACCGCAGAACTGATCGGCTGCGCATGGGCCAGACCTATCTGATACCCGATTTCCTGACCGCCACGCTGGGCTTTGCCGTCTATCTGCTGGGGGCCGAGATCAATACGCGGGTCGCGGCCCTGCGCCGCTTCAACATCCCCGAGCCGGTGACCGGCGGCCTTCTGGCCTCGCTGGTGGTGCTGGCGCTCTACCTGTTCTTCGGGGTGGAACTGTCGTTCGAACTGACCTCGCGCGATTTCCTGCTGGTCCTGTTCTTTGCCGGTATCGGCCTGAACGCGCGGCTGTCGGACCTGATCGCGGGCGGCAAACCACTGCTGCTGTTGCTGGTTCTGACACTGGCGACCATCTTGATGCAGAACGTGATCGGCGCGGCGGGGGCGGTTCTGTTCGGCTATCCGGCGCAGGCCGGGGTGCTGTTCGGCTCGGCGGCGCTGATCGGCGGGCACGGCACCGCCATCGCCTGGGCGCCCGAAGTGGCCGAGGCCACGGGACTTGAGGGCGCGACCGAGCTGGGCGTGGCCGTGGCCACGCTGGGCCTCGTGCTGGCCGCCCTCGTCGGCGGCCCGATTGCCCGCCTGCTGGTCGAAGGCCGCGACCTGAGCCCCAGCCGGCCGGATGAGGAACACACAGTGGGCGTGCCCGGCGACGTCAAGGCCGCGACCACCCGGATCGACCATCTGACGGTGATGCGGGTGCTGCTCTACCTCAACCTCGCCATCATCTCGGGCTACGCGCTGAGCGAGGCGATCACCGCCGCCGGGCTGAAACTGCCGCTCTTCGTGCCTTGCCTGATCATGGGCATCGTGATCTCGAACCTGCGCGCCGCGATTGCGCCCTCGGCCCCTCCGGTCTCGCGTACGCCGTCGCTGGCGCTGATCTCGGAATTTGCGCTGGGCGCGTTTCTGGCCATGTCGCTGATGAGCCTGCAGCTCTGGACCATTGCCGAGTTGGGTATCGTCATCGCCGCGATCATGGCGGCGCAGACACTGTTTGCGGTGGCTTTCGTGATCTGGGTGCTGTTCCCCGTCATGGGCGGCAATTACCGCGCTGCCGTGCTGGCCGCCGGTTTCGGGGGCTTTGCCCTGGGCGCGACCCCCACCGCCATCGCCAATATGACCGCCGTGACCAAGCGATATGGCCCGTCGCCTATTGCCTTTATCGTGCTCCCCCTTGTATCCGCCTTCTTCGTGGACATCGCCAATGCCATCGTCATCCAGACGATCGTCACTTTCTAAGGACCGACCATGCCCGACCTGCTGATCGAACTGTTTTCCGAGGAAATCCCCGCGCGCATGCAGACCCGTGCGGGCGAGGACTTGGAAAAGCGGATCACCGACGGTCTGGTCGAGGGGGGTCTGACCTATGCGGGTGCCGCCGCGCTGACCACACCGCGCCGCCTGACGCTCGCGGTCGAGGGGCTGCTGGCCGAAAGCCCCACCATCCGCGAGGAACGCAAGGGGCCCAAGGTGGGTGCGCCCGACAAGGCGGTCGAGGGGTTCCTGCGCGGCGCCGGCATCACCCGCGACCAGCTTGAGGAACGCGACACGCCCAAGGGTGCGGTCTATTTCGCCACCATCGAAAAGCCGGGCCGCCCGGCCGCTGACATCGTGGCCGAGGTGCTTGAGGCGACCATCCGCAACTTCCCCTGGCCCAAGTCGATGCGCTGGGGCGGCGGGGCCTTGCGCTGGGTGCGCCCGCTGCATTCGATCCTCTGCATTCTGAGCGACGAGACGGGTGCTGAGGTCGTTCCGCTGGAGGTCGAGGGCATCGCTGCCGGTGACAGCACCGAAGGCCACCGCTTCATGGCCCCGGGCCGGTTTTCCGTCGCGTCTTTCGAGGATTACGCGGCAAAGCTCAAGCGCGCCTTCGTGGTCCTGTCGCCTGCCGAGCGGGCTGAGCATATCTGGAACGACGCCCAGAACCTCGCCTTTGCCGCCGGGCTTGAGGTGGTCGAGGACAAGGGGCTGCTGGCCGAAGTGGCCGGGCTGGTGGAATGGCCCGTGGTGCTGATGGGCGAGATCGACGCGGAATTCCTCGATCTTCCTCCGGAAGTACTGCAGACCTCGATGAAAGAGCATCAGAAATTCTTCTCGGTCCGCAATCCGAAAACGGGCCGGATCGAACGCTTCATCACAGTGGCCAACCGCGAGACGGCGGATAATGGCGCGACCATTCTGGCGGGCAATCAGAAAGTGCTGTCGGCGCGGTTGGCCGATGCCAAGTTCTTTTGGGAAAACGACCTGCGCGTTGCCACATCGGACATGAGCCAGTGGACGGACGCCTTGGAAAACGTGACCTTCCACAACAAGCTCGGTAGCCAGGGCGACCGCATCCGCCGCATCGCTGCGCTGGCGCGCGAGTTGGCCCCGGTAACCGGTGCGGATGCCGATCAGGCCGAGAAGGCGGCGAAACTGGCCAAGGCCGATCTGAACTCGGAAATGGTTTATGAATTCCCCGAACTTCAGGGGCTTATGGGTCGGTATTACATCGAAGCCGCGGGCGAGGACGTTGCGGTGGCCGCCGTGGCGCAAGAGCATTACTCGCCGCTCGGGCCGTCCGACGAGGTGCCCACCGCGCCGCTTTCGGTGACCGTGGCGCTGGCCGACAAGCTGGACACGCTGACCGGGTTCTGGGCGATTGATGAAAAGCCCACCGGCTCGAAAGACCCGTTTGCGCTGCGCCGCGCGGCGTTGGGGGTGATCCGGTTGGTTTTGGTCAATGGGCTAGGGCACTCGTGGCGTGAAATCATCTCTATTGCAATGCGAGCGGCCTTTGGCGCTCGATACTCTTCTAGCAACGCAACAGCGATAATGTGGATCAAGGAGTATATCTCGTATTTGCCGAGTGAGTTTAGCAAGAAATACTCGAAGTCATTGGCGAGAGAGAGGTACACCAGCGACCAACTTGCAAAGATGCTGGAAGAGGCAAAAAACATGGGTATCTTGGACTCCGCTTATTCAGTGGAGAGTCCGGAAATTGAAAACAGCTTCTGGGAGTTTCTTCATGATCGTCTCAAAGTTTTCCTCCGCGACGAGGGAATCCGTCACGACGTTATCGACGCTTGCATCGCGATGGACCGCAACGACGACCTTACTTTGCTGGTCAAAAGGGCCCGGGCGCTGAACGCGGTGATTGCGACCGAGGATGGCGAAAACCTCGTGCAGGGGTTCAAGCGGGCCAACAACATCCTCACCCAGGCAGAGGAGAAGGACGGGGTGGAATACTCGTTCGGAGCGGATGCGAAGTTTGCCCAGACCGAGAGCGAGAAGACCCTGTTTGCCGCGCTGGATGCGGCGCAGGACAGGATCGCGCCCGCGCTCGAGGCCGAGGATTTCCCCGCTGCCATGTCCGCCATGGCCGGCCTGCGCGCGCCGATCGACGCCTTCTTTGAAGAGGTGCAGGTCAACACCGACAACGACATCGTCCGCCGCAACCGCCTGAACCTGCTGAGCCAGATCCGCACGGTGTGTTCCAGCGTCGCGGACTTAACTCGCATCGAGGGGTGAGGCGCGCCCTTGAGATCGGTCCGGTGAACCGATTTCAGCGCCGAACGGGCGGAGCCCCGGGAAAGGCGTTTGCAAACGCCTTGAAGAAAGCGGTTTGAAAACCGCTTTCCAAGCCGCTTCCAAGCGGCTTTCTTCCCCGTTACGCCCGGATTGCGCGGGATCAGCCCCTTGCGCCACGCCCAAACCTTCTTATGCTGCGGCGAAACCAAAAGGTGCCGCAGTGCAGAATAATCCGGATACAACCCTCATCACCGCCGACGCGCCGGTGGCCGCGAACACCCATGGCGGGCGGGCGAAATGCCTGCAGCGTCTGGTCCGGCTCGACCTGCCGGTGCCGCGCACTGTGGCGCTGTCCTTTGACGCGGTGCATGAGATTGCCGAGGGCCGGATGCCCGATCTGGCGGCCATTCTGGGGCAGTTCGATCCCACGTCGCTGTTGTGCGTGCGGCCCAGCTCCGAGGACCCGGACTGGGGTGGGCCGGGGGCGGTACTGAATATCGGCATGAACGACGCGCGCTACGTGGACCTGTCGGACGCGATGGGGGTCGAGGCGGCGGCGGCGCTCTATCTGCGCTTTGTGCAAAGCTATGCGATCCACGTGGCCCGGCTGGACCCGGATGTGTTCGACGATGTCGAGGCGGATGGCCGCGAGGGGCTGAAACAGTCGCTGCGCGCCTATGAGGACGAGACCGACGAGAGCTTTCCGCAGGACCCCGGCGAGCAGCTGAGCGCCGTTTTGCGCTCGATGGCCCGCGCGTGGGAAGGCACCTCGGCCCGCCTGCTGCGGCAGGCCAAGGGCGCGCCCGCAGATGCCGGGCTGGGGCTGGTGGTGCAGGAGATGATCCCGGGGCTGGGGCTGGGCGAATGCGGCTCGGGCGTGTTGCAGCTGGTCGATCCGGCCACCGGGCGCCCGCAGATCACCGGGCGCTACCTGAGCCAGAGCCAGGGCCGCGATGCGCTGGGCGAGGATGTGGCAGCGCTTTATCTGGAAAAGGACACGCGCGGCCCGTCGCTTGAGGATGTGGCGCCCGAGGCCTTCGTCGCCATCAAGGATCATGCGGCGCTGATGCGCGAGAAGCTGCGCGAAGAGATGCAGGTGGAGTTCGTGATCGAGAATGGCCGCGTGCATATTCTCGACGGGGTGCGGGTGCCGCGCAGCGCCCGTGCGGGCGTGCGGATTGCCGTGCGTCTGGCCGAGGACGGCATCATCCCGCCGCAGGAGGCGGTGATGCGGGTCGATCCGCATTCGCTGAACGAGCTGCTGCACCGCCAGGTCCATCCCAAGACCGAGCGCGACGTGCTGACCACCGGCATCGCCGCCAGTCCGGGCGCGGCCTCGGGCCGGATCGTCTTTACCGCCGCCGAGGCGCAGGCCAGTGCCGCGCGCGGCGAGCCCTGTATCCTGGTGCGCCGCGAAACCTCGCCCGAGGATGTGCGGGGCATGCATGCCGCCGTGGCGGTGTTGACCGAAAAGGGCGGCATGACCAGCCACGCCGCCGTGATCGGCCGGGGTCTGGGCCTGCCCTGCATCGTCGGCGCGTCCGAGATGCGGTTTCAGACCAAGAAGAAACTGCTGACCGCCCCGGATGGCCGCATCTTCAAGACCGGCGACATCCTGACCATCGACGGCAGCTCCGGGCAGGTTCTGGCCGGCGAGCCCGAGATGCTCGAGGCGGCGCTGGACGATTGTTTCCAGACCCTGATGGGCTGGGCCGATGCCGAGCGCGATATCGGCATCCGCGCCAATGCCGACACCCCCGCCGACGCCCAGACCGCGCGCAATTTCGACGCGCAGGGGATCGGGCTCTGCCGGACCGAGCACATGTTCTTTGATCCGGGCCGCCTGATCGTGATGCGCGAGATGATTTTTGCCCAGACCTCCAAGGGCCGGGCCGCCGTACTGGAACGGCTGCTGCCGATGCAGCGCGAGGATTTCGTTCAGCTTTTCCGCATCATGAAGGGCCAGCCGGTCTGCATCCGCTTGTTCGATCCGCCCCTGCACGAGTTTCTGCCCACCACGCGCACCGGCCAGCGCGAACTGGCCGAGGCGCTGGATCTGCCGGTCTCGGATGTCGAGCGCCGGGTGGACGCGATGAGCGAATACAACCCGATGCTGGGGCTGCGCGGCGTGCGCCTGGGCGTGACCGTGCCCGAGATCTACGACATGCAGGCTCGCGCCATTTTCGAGGCGACGCTCGAGGCCAGCAAGGAAGGCGCGCCGGTGGTGCCGGAGATCATGATCCCGCTGGTCTCGGCCAAGCGCGAGGTGGAACTGGTCAAGGCCCGGATCGACTCGGTCGCGGCTTCGGTCGCCTCGGAGGGCGGGCAGGAGTTCGACTATCGCCTGGGCGTGATGGTGGAAACGCCGCGCGCGTGCCTGCGCGCCGATGAGATCGCGCCGCATACCGCGTTCCTGAGCTTTGGCACCAACGACCTGACCCAGATGGCCTATGGCCTGTCGCGCGACGATGCGGGCCGCTTCATGTCGGCCTATGTCCGGCAGGGCGTGTTCATCGAAGACCCGTTCCACGTGCTGGATGTGGACGGGGTGGGCGAGCTTTTGCAACTGGGGGCGGAACGCGGACGCCGGGCACAGCCCGAGGTTACCCTGTCGGTTTGCGGCGAGCATGGCGGCAACCCCGAATCAATCGCCTTTTGCCGGGATGCCGGGTTCGACTATGTGTCCTGTTCCCCCTTCCGGGTGCCGGTCGCTCGGCTGGCTGCCGCTCAACTGGCGATTTCGTCCAAACTTGGTGGTTGACACGGCCCGTCCACCATAAATTTAGTGGCAAAAAGCCGCCGATCGCAGGGTGAGCCAACCCGCTATCGGCAAGATTCCACTTGTCTTTTCCGCAAAACTGGACGTTCCGCGCCGACTGGTCTAAGAGCCACCTCGCGCCCGCCGGGGGAGGGTATGGCGCGTATTGTGCCTGTGCGAGGTTTTCTGATGATACGTATCGTTGTGGCGGCTGCCATGGTGATGGTGTTTGCGTTGCCGAACCCATCCTTTGCCGAACGAGAAAAAGACTATGTAACCGGACAAGACCAAGTGTCCCGCAGTGAGCTGCCGGGGCAGAGGTTCCGTCAATACCTGAACGTGTTCAAGCCGCGAAAGCAGGCGAAACCGGTCAAGGTGAGCTATACCCGCAACTGGCTGGACCAGCGGCCCAAGGCCGCCGGTGACGACAACTGGCAATGCCTGGCCGAGGCGCTGTACTTCGAGGCGCGCGGTGAGACGGTCAAGGGCCAGTTCGCCGTTGCCGAGGTGATCCTGAACCGGGTCGAGAGCACGCGCTTTCCCAACACGCTGTGCGGCGTGATCAAGCAGGGAACCGGGCGCAAGTTTCAGTGCCAGTTCACCTATACCTGTGACGGGCGCAAGGAAGTCATTGCCGAGAAAAAGGCGTTCGAGCGGGTGGCCAAGGTGGCCCGCGCCGCCATTGACGGCGTCGGCGGCGGCCTGACTGAGGGCGCCACCCATTACCACACCAAGGCGGTGCGCCCGTCCTGGTCGCGGGTCTACGAGGAAACCGCGCGGATTGGTGTGCATATCTTCTATCGTCACAACTACCGCACGGCCAGTAACTGAGGCTGGACGGAACAAGAGGCCGGATACCGGTGGGCAGAGCGGCGTTTCGCGTTTTCTCGCGGACGCCGCAATCCGTTGCTGGTGTGGCGCTTGTGAGGCTGTTATAGCCGCGCGCGACCCTTATGCTGGTCGAACCTGATCTGTCCGAGCCCGAAAAGGCCACGCTCATGAGCTCTGAAATCCGCCTCGCCTTTGCCCATCCGTCCGAACGGTCCGAGGCCACTGCGCCGCTGGGGCCGCTCGACCGCATCTCGCTGCGCGATCATATCGTCGAGGTCGAGATCGGCGCCTTTCAGGCCGAACGGGGCACGACGCAGCGGATCTGTTTCAACATCGTGGTCGAGGTCAAGCCGCTGACCGGCCCCATCGATGACGATGTGGACCGCATCCTGTCCTATGACCGGGTGACCGAAGCGATTGCGCATGAGCTGGCCGCCGAGCGTCTGAACCTGCTGGAGACCCTGGCCGAGCGGGTGGCCGAGCGCATCCTGCTGGAACCGCAGGCGGTGCGCGCCTTTGTCCGCATCGAAAAGCTGGATCGCGGCCCCGGCGCGCTGGGGGTCGAGATCGTGCGCGGCAAGGATGCCGTACATCACGATGTGGAAGAGGAAGAGCGCCCGCATCCCCGGCTGGTCTATCTGTCGAACGAAGCGATTGCCTCGCCCAACCTGTCGGCCTGGATCGACCAGCTGGAACACCGCCGGCGCCCGCTGATCCTGTGCGTCGGCGCCGCCGATCTGCCCGCGCCGCAGACCGGCCACGCGATGACCCAGCGCCGGATCGACCTCTTGGCCATCGAACAGAATGCCTGGGCCCTCGCCGCGCGCGATTTCCGCTGCGTCGTGGTCTCGACCCGGACCGAGCTGGATTGGGCGATGAAGAACGGCCAGATCTGCGTCTGGGCGCCGTCGAAGATCGTGCTGGACGCGGTGGATGGGCCCTCGGCCAAGCCGTCGGACGCGGTGGCGCTGGCCGCCTGGTTCGCCGCCACGTTCGAGGCCAGCGAGATGCTGGTGATCGGCGGCGATCTGCCCGCCGACCCCAGCGTGCCGCTGCGCGCGGTGTCGGTGGAGCAGGCCGAACTGTGAGCGACTATTACCGTCCGCTGGTGCAGCATGGCCCGGCCCGTCCCGATGGCGCCTTGCCGTTGGCCGGAGGGGACCTGTGGTTCACCCATGCCGAGCGTTTGTCCCGCGATGCCGCACCACGCGTGGTCAGCGCCGATGCCATTCCCGGTGATGTGCGGGACCGTCTGACCGCCCCGCGCGCGCCCATTGCCGGTCTGGACATGGCGCAGCCGCAGATCATGGGCATCCTCAATATAACGCCCGACAGTTTTTCGGATGGCGGGCGGCACGATACGGTCGAAACCGCCCGGGCCGCCGCCGCCGACATGGCGGCACATGGCGCCACCATCCTCGATATCGGTGGCGAATCCACCCGGCCCGGTGCCGATTTCATCCCCGAAGCGCAGGAGATCGCCCGCACCGTCCCGGTGATCGAGGCGATCCGGGCGGAAACCGATACGCTGATCTCCATCGACACCCGCAAGGCTGCCGTGGCCGATGCCGCGCTGGCTGCCGGGGCCGGTCTGGTCAACGATGTCTCGGGCTTTACCTTCGATCCGGCGCTGGCGCCGCAATGCGCCGAGGCACAGGTGCCGGTGTGCGTCATGCACATGCAGGGCGATCCCGCCACGATGCAGGACAACCCCGAATATGAAAACGTGCTGCTGGACGTTTACGACTTCCTCGCGGGCCAGATCGCCCGGCTGGAGGCACTTGGGCTTACCCGTGCGCAGATCGTGGTCGATCCCGGCATCGGTTTCGGCAAGACCGAGGACCACAACCTGACGCTGCTGCGCAATCTGAGCCTGTTTCACGGGCTGGGCTGCCCGATCCTGCTGGGCGTGTCGCGCAAGGGTTTCATCGGACGTATCGGGCAGGCGCCGCGCGCCGATGCCCGCGCACCGGGCTCGATCGCCGCCGCCCTGGCCGGTCTGGCGCAGGGGGTGCAGATCGTCCGGGTGCACGATGTCGCGCAGACCGCGCAGGCCTTGCGTCTGTGGTCCGCCGTCCGCTAAGCCTGTCTCGCCAATAGTTGAGAAAGAGTGAAAGCCATGCGCAAGCTGTTCGGAACCGATGGGGTGCGGGGCACCGCCAACACCCATCCGATGACCGCCGAGATGGCGCTGCGCATGGGCGCGGCGGTGGGGCGTTACTTCCGCCGCGATGCCAGCGGTGTCCACCGGGTGGTGATCGGCAAGGATACGCGGCTGTCGGGCTACATGTTCGAGAACGCGCTGACGGCGGGGCTGACCTCCACCGGCATGAACGTGCTCTTGCTGGGGCCGGTGCCGACCCCTGCGGTGGGGCTGATGACCCGCTCGATGCGGGCCGATCTGGGCGTGATGATCTCGGCCAGCCACAACCCGGCCGAGGATAATGGCATCAAGTTCTTCGGCCCCGACGGCTACAAGCTGTCCGATCAGGCCGAGCTTGAGATCGAGGCGCTGATCGACGCGGGCGTGAACCCGGCGCAGGCGCAGAATATCGGGCGGGCCCGGCGGGTGGATGACGCGCGGTTCCGCTATGGCGAGCGGGTCAAGTCCTCGCTTCCCCGCGATCTGCGGCTCGAAGGGCTCAAGGTGGTGATCGACTGCGCCAACGGCGCTGCACACCGCGCTGCGCCCGAAATCCTGTGGGAGCTGGGCGCCGACGTGATCCCGCTGGGCGTCGCACCCGACGGCAAGAACATCAATCTCGGCTGCGGGTCGACCCAACCGCAGGCCGCCTCCGAAACCGTCGTCGCCCATGGCGCCCATGTGGGCATCTGTCTGGACGGGGACGCCGACCGGGTGATCCTGATCGACGAGACCGGCACGGTGGCCGATGGCGATCAGCTTATGGCGCTGCTGGCCTCGCGCTGGGCCGCTGACGGGCAGCTCAGCGGCGGGGCGCTGGTGGCGACGGTGATGTCCAACCTCGGACTGGAACGCTATCTGGACGGGCAGGGGCTGCGGCTGGAACGCACCGCCGTCGGCGACCGCTATGTGGTCGAACGGATGCGCGAGGGCGGGTTCAACCTGGGCGGCGAACAATCGGGCCATATCGTGATGAGCGACTATGCCACCACCGGCGACGGGCTGATGGCGGGGCTGCATTTCCTGGCCGAGATGGTGCGCTCGGGCCGTCCGGCCTCGGAACTGGCGCAGCAGTTCGAGCGCGTGCCGCAATTGCTGAAAAACGTCCGCTTTGAAGCCGGTCAGACCCCGCTGGAGCTGCCGCAGGTGCAGACCGCGATTGCTGAGGCCGAAGGCGCGCTGAACGGCAAGGGCCGCCTGCTGATCCGCAAATCCGGCACCGAGCCGCTGATCCGCGTGATGGCCGAATGCGAGGATGAGGGGCTGCTGGAGCGCACCGTGGATTCCGTGGTGGACGCAGTGGCGGACGCGGTCTCGGCCTGAGCCTAGCCGCGCCCGAACAGCCGCCGCAGCGCGCCATACTGGCTGAGGCCGACGCCACAGAGGATCAGCAGCAGCGCCCAGAGCAGGGCGGGCGGCAAGGGCTCGCCCAGCAGCGCCGCGCCCAGAACCACCGACCAGACCGGCACCTGATAATTGGTCAGGCTCATGAAGACCGGCCCGGCGGTGCGCACCACGGTCACGCGCAACAGGTTGGCCGCCGCCGTGGGCACCATGCCCAGAAAGGCCACCAGCCACAGGGTTCTCTGATCGGGCAGGGGCGGCGGCCCCTCGACGGCCCAGGCCAGCGGGATCACGCCAAAGGCACCAATCAGCAGCAGAACGGCGGACAGGCCCACCGGGTCCACCGGGGGCAGGCGGCGCATCAGGATCGAGGTGACCGCATAACAGGCCGCGGCCGCCAGACAGGCCAGCCGCCCCGGCAACTCACGCACGTCGCCCGAGCTTTCGAAGGCCTGTGAGCCCATCAGCAGCGAAACGCCGACAAACCCGACGCAGAACCCTAGCGCCCGGCGCCAGGTCATCCGCTCTCCCGGCACCATGAAATGCGCCAGCGGCAGCACCATCAGCGCGGTCGAGGCCATGGAGACGCCGGTAAAGCCCGAGGTCACGTATTGCTGCCCCCACGAGATCAGCGCGAACGGCACCGCCGAGCTGAGCAACGCGATCAGGATCAGTGATCTCCGGTCCGGCCCGGTGAGCGGCGCGGTGAACAGCCGCCCGCCCAGCATCTGCCAGACCGCGCAACTCAAGAGCGCGCCAAACCCGATGCGGAAGGCGGCCAGCCAGAATGGCGTCAGCCCCTCCAGCGCAAGCTCGATCACCATGAAGGTGCCGCCCCAGACAAAGCCGAGAATGGCAACCATGATCCAGCTGCGTGCGGTGATGTCAGGGCTTTGGCTCACTGTGTCCCCCGGAAATCCGAAAGGCACAGAAACCGGGTCTGGCATCGGCGTCAATCCCGGAGTTGGCGCGAAGGGTCCAGTTGTGGACAAGACTTGGCACGGTGTCCCACCCAGACACCTCAGTTGACATTATGTAAGTACATACTTACCGTAAGTTATGACTTACATAGATTCTCTCTCCGCCCTGGCCGATCCGACCCGGCGACAGGTTTTTGAGGTGATTGCCGCCACCCCCAGCCCCGTGGGCGCCGTGGCCGCAAAACTGCCCGTCAGCCGCCCTGCCGTGTCGCAGCATCTGAAGGTGTTGTCCGATGCCGGTCTGGTGATGTGCCGCGCCCAGGGCACCCGCCGGATCTATGCAGTCCGGCCCGAGGGACTGGCGGACCTGCGGGAATGGCTCGACCAGTTCTGGACCAAGGCCCTGGACAGCTTTGCCAGTGAAATCAACGACAAGGAGGCGGATCGCCATGACTGACCCGATCGTGAAGACAGTAGACGTCAACTGCTCTGCCGCGCATGCTTTCGAGGTGTTCGTGACCCGGATTTCCGACTGGTGGCCGCTGGATGGGCATGCCGTGTCGGCCGCGTCCGGGAAGCCTGCGCAGTCGGTAACGATCGAGCCGCGCGTAGGTGGGGCGGTCTATGAGACCATGCATGACGGAGGCCGCGCCGACTGGGGCAAAGTGCTGGAGTTTGAGCCGGGCCGCAGGCTTGCGATGACCTGGCATCCGGGCAACAACGCCGATGCGCCCACACGGGTCGAGGTGGAGTTCGCGGATGCAGGCGGCAAGACCCGGGTCACGCTAACCCATTCGGAATGGGAGGTCTGGGGCGCTGAAGCGGCTGCCAAACGCGGCAATTACGACAGCGGCTGGGATTACGTGTTCGGAGAACGCTATGCGGGCGCCATCGCCGCCTGAGCCACGAAAAAGGGCGGCCCGCTGGACCGCCCTTTGTTCGAACCGGGGATGGCTCAGTTCTTCGACTTGTCGACCATCTTGCCGGCCGAGATCCACGGCATCATGCCGCGCAGCTTCTCGCCGACCTGTTCGATCTGATGCTCGTCATTGGCGCGGCGCGACGCCTTGATGGTCGGTTGGCCGACCGCGTTCTCCAGCATGAAGTCGCGCACGAACTTGCCCTGCTGGATGTCGTTCAGAACCTCTTTCATGCGCGCTTTGGTTTCGTCGTATTTCAGAATGCGCGGGCCGGTGACGTACTGGCCGTATTCGGCGGTGTTCGAGATCGAGTAATCCATGTTGGCGATGCCGCCTTCGTAGATCAGGTCGACGATCAGCTTCACCTCGTGCAGACATTCGAAATAGGCCATCTCGGGCGCGTAGCCTGCTTCGACCAGGGTCTCGAAGCCGCAGCGGATCAGCTCGACCAGACCGCCGCACAGAACCGCCTGCTCACCGAACAGGTCGGTTTCGCATTCCTCGCGGAAGTTGGTCTCGATGATGCCCGAGCGGCCGCCACCGATGGCCGAGCAGTAGCTCAGGCCGGTTTCCAGCGCCTTGCCGGTGGCGTCGGTGTGAACCGCCACCAGGCAGGGCACGCCGCCGCCTTTGGTGTATTCGCCGCGCACGGTGTGGCCGGGGCCCTTGGGGGCCATCATGATGACGTCGACGCCCTTTTTCGGCTCGATCAGGCCGAAATGCACGTTCAGGCCGTGAGCGAAGGCGATGGCGGCACCGGGCTTGATGTTGTCATGGACGTATTTCTTGTAGGTCTCGGCCTGCAGCTCGTCGGGCATGGTGAACATGATGACGTCACACCAGGCCGCGGCCTCGGCGATGCCCATCACCTGCAGGCCTTCGGCTTCGGCTTTCTTGGCGGAGGCCGAGCCTTCGCGCAGAGCGACGACCAGGTTCTTGGCGCCCGAGTCGCGCAGGTTCAGCGCGTGGGCGTGGCCCTGGCTGCCATAGCCCAGAATCGCCACTTTCTTGTCCTTGATCAGGTTGATGTCGCAATCACGATCGTAATAGACGCGCATTTTGCCGGTCCTTTCTGTTTCGATTGCGGTGCTTTTATCCGGTCGTTTTGCACTTTGCGAGAGCGCGGGACATGCGTATTTATCTGCAAGAAGAAGAATCATTCGCAAAAATGTGAAAGTGCGAAGAAATCATGCTTGACGACATTGACCGCCGGATTCTGCGCCATTTTCAGGGTGAGCCGAGCCTGTCCGTGGCCGAACTGGCCGAGCGGTGCCGGATCAGTCCGGGCGTCTGCTGGCGGCGGATCGAGAAGATGCAGACGGCGGGGATCATCGAGGGGCAGGAGGCGGTGATCGACTGGGCGGCGCTGGGTTATGCGGTCGAGGTCTCGCTGCGGGTGACGCTGGACAAGACGCAGGCGCGGGCCTTTGACGAGTTCACGGACGCGGCGCGGCAGGTGGCCGAGGTGATCGAGATCCAGACCTTTCTGGGCCGGGTCGATGTGCGCCTGTCGGTGATCGCGCGGGACATGTCCCACTACCAGCAGCTCTACCGCGACCGCATCCTGACCCTGCCGCATATCGCCGATATCGAGGCGCTGATGCATATCGCCCGGGTCAAAAGCGACGAGGTGCTGCCGGTATGATCGAACTGGACGATATGGACCGCAAGCTGCTGCGGGCGCTGGCGCAGGACGCGACGCAAAGCGCAGGAGCCTTGGGGCGGCGGTTCGGGCTGTCGCAGCCGGCGACATGGCGACGCATCCGGCGGCTGGAGGAGGAGGGGGCGATCAAGGGGCGGCGGCTGCGGCTGAACGCCGAGGCGCTGGGCTTTGGCGTGACCGTGTTTCTGGGCGTCAAGCTGGCGCGCAAGGGGCAGGTGAGCCTTGAGGATTTCGAACGCGCCGTCAGCGCCATCCCCGAGGTGCAGACGGTCGAGCACGTGCTGGGGCTGTATGATTACCGCCTGCGGGTGGTGGCGCGGGACCTCAGTGATTTCGAGCGCGTGCTGCGGCGCCGGATCATGACGCTGCCGGGTGCGGGCGAGGTGGAGGCCAATGTGCTGCTCAGCGAGGAACGCCTGCCGGGCCCGATCGGTTGAGGTTCAATAGCGCGTGCTGATCCGGAAGCCGGGGTGATGGGTCATGCGGG
The DNA here is from genome assembly GCF_040830605.1 of Ruegeria sp. Classification (GTDB taxonomy): domain Bacteria; phylum Pseudomonadota; class Alphaproteobacteria; order Rhodobacterales; family Rhodobacteraceae; genus Ruegeria. Next base: position 14,114 of record NZ_JBFOMD010000006.1, on the reverse strand, counting down.
CGAGCGTCACCGGCGTGTTTTGCAGCCAGGTCACCCGCTCGGTCTGCATCATCGGCATGCCGGGCATCGTGCCCAGAAACTCGGCCAGACGCGCGTCCGCCGCGACAGCGGAAAAGGCGAGATTGGCGTCCGTGAAAGGCGCGGCATTCAGCAGCCACTCATGCGGCCCGGTCTCGCTCAGATCCGCGTGTTCCACCTCGGGCACCGAGGCGATGTTGATCCAGCGCTCCTCGAACTGGAAGGGCCGGTCATCCGCATAGTGCATGCATTGAAGATGCAGGATTTGCGCATCGGGCGGCAGGGTCAGCTGCGAGCTGAGCCATGCGGGTGCCGGCACCACGTCACGAGCGACCAGCGCATAGCGGTAGGCGGCGTTCTGCGCCTCGACCATCTGCCTTGCAAGGGCGATTTCCAGACGGGCCTGCCGGGCCGGCGCCTTCTTGACCCGGGTGCCGCTCTTGCGCTTGCGCTCGACAAAGCCCTGATCCGCCAGTTCACGCAGGGCGCGGTTGACCGTTGCCCTTGCGCAATCGAATTCGGCGGCCAGTTCGGTTTCGGTCGGTAACACGGACCCCTGCGGCCAGACGCGGCTTTCAATCCTTCGTTTCACCTCGTCACGAACGACCTGAAAGCTGGTCCGCTTTTGCGATTTCACGGGTAAGTCCGCCCTTTCTTGTCCTGGCTGAGCGTATCTGTTCAGAAACACTTCTGCGTGTAAAGATGTCGTGACACTATTTAGCGTCACATGTGTTAACCATTTATTTTCGAACAAGAAAATTGCACGCACCGCAAAGGGCACGGTTGTACTCCCAAATAACCCAATCCGACGACCGACTGTGAAGGCAGAAATTTTCAAGCGATATGTCGATTATCCCCCCGCAAAACGTCGGTTTGCCGCTTTACCTGCCCGGCGGTGGCCGCCAGAAATGACGGGACCAGTCAGAAAGGACAGATCATGCCCGCACTGCTTGATACCGTCGATCCCAACGGGCTCGAGGAATTCTCGGTCGTTTTCACCGACCGCTCGCTCAACCACATGTCCGCCGCCTTTCAGCAGGTGATGCGCGACATCTCGGACATGCTGAAAGGCGTCTACAAGGCGCAGGGCGTCGCGGTGATCCCCGGCGGTGGCACCTACGGGATGGAGGCGGTGGCGCGCCAGTTCGCGCGTGGCGCAAACGTGCTGGTGGTGCGCAATGGCTGGTTCTCCTACCGCTGGAGCCAGATTTTCGAGACCGGCGGGCTGACCGCCAGCACCACCGTGATGAAGGCGCGCCAGACCGGCAATGACAGCCCGTCGCCCTTTGCGCCTGCCCCGATTGACGAGGTGGTGGCGACGATCCGCGAGCAGAAGCCCGATATCGTCTTTGCCCCGCATGTCGAGACGGCGGCGGGCGTAATCCTGCCCGACGACTACGTGACCGCCATGGCGGCGGCGGCGCATGAGGTGGGCGCGCTGATGGTGCTCGATTGCATCGCCAGCGGCTGTGTCTGGGTGGATATGGAAGCCACCGGCGTGGACGTGCTGATCTCGGCCCCGCAGAAAGGGTGGAGCGCGTCGCCCTGTGCCGGTCTTGTGATGCTCTCCGATAAGGGTGAGGCGCGGCTGGCCGAGACCGCTTCGGACAGTTTTGCCATCGACCTGAAGAAATGGCGCGACATCGTGAAGGCGTATGAGGGCGGCGGGCATGCCTATCACGCCACCATGCCCACCGATGCGCTGCGTGCCTTCCGCGATACCATGGCCGAGACCCGCGACTATGGGTTTGACAAGCTGCGCGAGGCGCAGTGGGCGCTGGGCAATGGTGTGCGGGCGATGTTGCGGGACAAGGGCATCACCTCGGTCGCCGCCGAAGGCTTCGGCGCGCCCGGGGTGGTGGTCAGCTATACCTGCGACCCCGAGGTGCAGAACGGCAAGAAATTTGCCGCACTCGGCATGCAGATCGCCGCCGGGGTGCCGCTGCAATGTGATGAGCCCGAGGGCTTCAGCACGTTCCGGCTGGGCCTGTTCGGTCTGGACAAGCTCTATGACGTCGATGCCACCATCGGGCGGCTCAAGCGGGTTCTGGATCAGGTGCTTTGACCGGGTGGCGGGCTGAAGCCCGCCCTACGGTTGGAACCAAATGGGATTGATCTGCACCATAACGCATCAATATTCGCGTTCGAAATCAGCGACATGCTGATTGAGGGGTAAGGAAGTTCGAGTTCTGCTTTAGCGGACGCCAAGACCCATCTGCATCAGCGTCCTGCGCACCGGGGCCAGCGAATAAAGCGCGCTCAGGCCCATCGCACGCGCGTCCCGCAGGGCACGCGTTTCGACCATCGAGGCGCGGTTCAACAGGTCGATGCCCTTCACCCGCAGTTCGATCTCGGTATGGCGGGCCTTGTGATAGGCCGCCAGCATTTCGGCATCGCCCAGACCCTCGGGCCGGGCCTGCGCCAGATCCAGGAGCGTGCGCAGATCGCCCAGCGACATGTTCAGCCCCTGCGCACCGATGGGCGGCACCACATGGGCGGCCTCGGCCATCAGCGCGATGCGTTCACCCGACAGCCGCTCGGCGGACTGGCTGATGATCGGCCAGATGGTCCGGCGCGAGGCCAGTTTCAGCGGACCGAAGAGGCCGCAGGAGCGTTCGGTCATCGCCGCCTCGAACGCCTCAGGCTCCATGTTCAGCAGTTCCAGCGCCTTAGGCCCACGCTCCATCCAGACGATGGCCGATGACGGCTGACCCTGCCAGTCGGGCAGCGGCACCAGCGTGAACGGACCGCCCGAGCGGTGGATCTCGGTCGAGACATTGTCATGCGCAATCGGATGGGTGACCGCAAAGGCCAGCGCCTTTTGGCCATAGCGGGTGGTATGCACACCGATCCCTGCCGCCTCGCGCATGGGCGAGTTGCGGCCATCGGCGGCCACGACCAGCCGGGCCCGGACGCGAGAACCGTCGCTCAGCCCCACCCGCGCTTCGGCAGTGCGGGTGAACAGGCTGGTGGTGCCGGTGCCGGGGCGGAAATCGACGTTGGGCAGATCGGCCAGCCGCGCCACCATCTCGCGCCGTAGTAGCCAGTTGGGCAGGTTCCAGCCAAAGGGCTGATCCGAAATATCGGCGGCGTTGAAATCGCGCACCACGCGCGGCTCGGGCACGTCGCCGCCCGCATCCACGATGCGCATGATCTGAAGGGGGGCCGCGTGTTCGGCCAGCCGGGCCCACAGCCCGCACTGTTCCAGCAGCCCGCGCGCGGGTTGCAGAAAGGCGGTGGTGCGCAGGTCGGAGCCTTCCGCGTCGCGCTCGGTCACCGGCGGGGCGGGGTCGACGCAGATCACGTCGAACCCGGCGGCTCCGAACGCGGCCACCGCTGTCAGCCCGGCGATGCCGCCGCCGGAAATCAGGATGTCACAGCTCTGGCTCATGGCCCGCACCTCCGTTTGCGGTGGACCCTAGGCCGGTTCGGCTTCAGGCGCCAAGTGACATCCTGTCCCGTGTCTCAGCCGCGCGAGATCAGGATCAGCAGCAGGAACATCACCGGCACGGCGGCCAGCGCGGGGATGTAAAGCCCGGGCACACCGAACAGCAGGATCGAGCAGCCCCACATGGAAAACAGCGCACCGGCTGCGTAGTACCAGGTGTCAGCATCGCCCTCGGCCATCTCGCGGGCCATCCAGCCGAACAGCGGCACGGCAAAGATCAGGCGTTGCCAGAACGGGCGGGGGGCGGGGAAGTCGATCGCGGCCATTGGGGGCTCCTGTGGAATGTCTCGGGTGTGTTGCCCGGCATATAGGAACCAAAAGATGCATCCGGCAGGTGCATTTTGCCGCAGAACGGGGGGCTGAGGCAGCAGGTCGCAGGCCGGCCGTTCTGCTCAGGCCAGCCGGGACAGGAACGCGGTCAGATCGTCGGTGTGGTGGTGGATGTGATCGGCGTCATGCGGCTCGGGCGCGACGTGCACCGTGCGCATGCCCATCTGGTGCGGGGCGGCCAGATTGCGGGGATCGTCCTCGAACATCGCGGCTTGGGCGGTGTCGATCCCGTCGCGGGCAAAGATCGCCTCGAAGGCCGCGCGCTCGGGCTTGGGGCGATAGCCCGCATGCTCGACGCCGTAAACCGCATCGAACAACCCGCTGAGGCCGCGCGCGGCCAGTACCCGCTCGGCATAAGGCGCGCTGCCATTGGTATAGACGATGCGGCGGCCGGGCAGGGTGCGGATATAGGCGGCAAGCTGTGCGTCGGGCTCCATGTGGCTCATGTCCACTTCATGCACAGCGACCAGATAGGGATCGGGGTCCAGATCGTGCTCGGCCATCAGACCCGCCAGCGTGGTGCCGTAGTCGCGCCAGTATTGCGACCGCAACCGGTCGGCCTCGGCCCGCTCCACACCCAGCGCCTGCATAACATATTGCGTCATCAGCACCTCGATCTGGTCAAAGAGGCGCATATGCGGCGGGTAGAGCGTGTTGTCGAGGTCGAACACCCATTGGGTGACGTGGGAAAAGGCGGGACGTACCATGCCCCGGGTGTAGGGCTCAGCGTCGCAGTTTTCAATGCCCGGCTTGATTGCAGCCCCGCCCGGCGGATAGACAAGCCGGAACAGGGAGAACGCATTCAACATGAGCCAGAGCCGCCAGCCCCATACAGACGCCTACAGTCTGATCCTCGAAGCCATCGATATTGGCGTCTACAAGCCCGGTGACCGGCTGGTGGAAAGCGAACTGGCCGAGCGCTTCGGCGTGTCGCGCACCCCGATCCGCGAGGCGTTGCAGCGGCTCGAGACGCAGTCGCTACTGGAACGCGACGGGCGGTCGCTGATCGTGGCCTCGCTGGATCACAACCAGATGGCCGAGCTGTACGTGGTACGGCGCGAGCTCGAGGGGCTGGCGGCGCGGCTGGCGGCCCAGCATGCCACCGAGGAAGAGATCAAGGTGCTGCGCGAGATGGTCACTGCCGATGACGCGCTGGTCGACGACCCTTCGGCGCTGTCGCGGGCCAACCGGCGGTTTCACGAGCAGATCCACCTGGCCTCGCACAATCGCTATCTGGTGCAGCAGCTCGATCTGGTGCACCGCACGATGGCGCTGATGGCCACCACGTCGCTGGCGGCGCGTGGCCGGGGCGAGATCGCGCAGAGCGAGCACAAGGGCATAGTCGACGCCATCGAGGCGCGCGACGAGAACCGGGCGCAAAAGGCGCTGCGGGAACATATCTCGATCGCCTTCATGACCCGGCTGCAGCAGGACGCAAACAAGCGCGAGCGGAGCTGACGCTTACGCCGGGGCCTGTTCCTCTCCGGCCTGCCCGTGCTGGGTCTTGTCCCAGAAATAGGGCTTCACGGCCAGCTCCCACAGCGCCTTGTAGGCAGCCAGCACCCCAAGCGGGAAATAGAGCATCATCGTCGGTACCCAAGGCATCAGAAAGCGCCGCTGCCGCGACGAGACGGCGGCCAGCCCGACCGCGATGTTCAGCGCCTCGGCAGCCACGAACAGGCCGACACAGACGGTCAGGGCCTGCAGCGGCAGAACCTCGGCCACCGGATGCGGCAGGCCCAGCACGATCAGCCAGAAGGACCACAGCATCGGCGCCAGCAGGAACTGGCCCAGCGTGCCCAGAAAGAACGCCTGCACGCCCAGAAACCGCCTGAGCCCCAGATCGCGCAGCAGCCGCAGCGGCGCGCGCATATGCACCAGATAGGTCACCATGAACCCCTTGAGCCAGCGCGAGCGCTGCTTGACCCAGGGCCAGGCGCGGAAATTGGCCTCTTCGTACGTCACGGTGTCGATCATCTCGGTGCGGTATCCGGCGCGGCACAGGCGCACCCCAAGATCGGCATCCTCGGTCACGTTATGGGCGTCCCAGCCGCCCAACTCCTCCAGCACCTCGCGGCGGAAGAACAGGGTGGTGCCGCCCAGCGGCACCACCAGACCCAGCCGGGCGATGCCGGGCAGAATGATGCGGAACCAGCTGCAATACTCGATGGTGAAACACCGCGCCCGCCAGCTGCTGCGCGGGTTGTAATAATCAAGGATGCCCTGCAGGCAGACCACGTCCTCAGGGACCTGCGCAAACCGCGCGGCCACTTGTTCGATCTGGTCGGCCATCGGCGCGTCCTCGGCATCCCAGACCCCGATGATCTCGCCCCGGCAAAAATCCAGCGCATAGTTCATCGCGCGCGGCTTGGTGGTCAGCCCGTTATGGTCGGGCACCTCGATCACCCGCATCCAGTGGGGCAGGTCGGCGCTGGCCAACGCCTCGCGTGTGACCTCGTCCTTTTCCTCGAGCACCAGAATCACGTCGAGCAGCGCCTTGGGATAGGTCAGGCGGCTCAGCCGTCCGATCAGGGCGCTGGCGATCTCACGCTCCTTGTAGAGCGGGACGAGGACCGAAACCTTGGGCAGGCGGGGGGAGGCATCGAGGGCGGGTTGCCCGCGCGGTGCGGTCAGCGAGGAATGGCTGAGCAGATGCGCAACCGCCCCGGCGGCGCGCAAGGCGACGAACAGGAACAGCGTCGCCACCGCAGCCGCGAAGAGGGCGGTCAGACCCCAGACCGGCACCAGTGCGGCGATGCTCGCCATCAGAAGGACCACCGCGATGCCCGGCAGGCGCGAGGCGATGTGCCAGTCACGGCAGCTCTGGGACGCCTCCACGCGGGTCTCGGCGGCGCGGGCCAGCGGGTCCGCAAAATGGCGGGCGATGGCACGGTCGATCTGATCGGCGCTGGCCAGCGCCGGCACCAGCGTCAGCCCGGTCTCGGACATCGCCGTGCGCACCTCTTCGAACTGGTCGGGCCGGGCTGTGGCGATCAGCACGAGCGGCCCCAGACGCATCCATGGGATGACCCCATGGCCAAGCCAGAATTCCACCGGCATCAGATCGCAGAGATCGCCGCCGGGCGGGTGCTCGGCCAGATCGGCCACCTGAATGCCGTTCTGCATCGCCAGAGCCGCCAGCACGTCACCCGGTTCGGCCCAGCCTTCGGCCACCAGGATCTCGCCGATGGGAGCGTTCAGGCGCAGCTGCATCTGCAGCGCCTGGATCAGTTGCGCCTGAGTGATGACCCCGCTCGTCACCAGATGGCGCCCCAGCGGCAGCTGCGGCCGCACCGACGGGATCGGCCAGGCCGGTGCAAGCAGTTGGAGATTCTGGTCACTCATTCACCGGACCCCGACACGTGAAACCGCGTCAGGGTGGTGCAATCGGAGTTAACGTGCAGTTAACAGGCGCGATCAGGCCGCGTTTTTCCGCGCCGACATGGCCGAAGCGAAACGTTCGAACAGGTAGAAGCTGTCCTGCGGGCCGGGCGAGGCCTCGGGGTGGTACTGCACCGAATAGACGGGGCGGTCGGTCATGCGGATGCCGCAGTTCGACCCGTCAAACAGCGAGCGGTGGGTCTCCATCACCCCTGAGGGCAGGGTCTGGGCATCGACCGCAAAACCGTGGTTCATCGAGGTGATCTCGACCTTGCCGGTCTCCAGATCCTTGACCGGGTGGTTGGCGCCGTGATGGCCGTGGTTCATCTTGACGGTCTGACCCCCAAGGGCCAACGCCAGCATCTGATGGCCGAGGCAGATGCCGAAAACCGGCAGGTCGGTGTCGTCGAGGATTTCCTTGATCATCGGCACGGCATATTCGCCGGTTGCCGCCGGATCGCCGGGGCCATTCGACAGGAACACGCCATCGGGATCATGCGCCAGCACCTCCGCCGCCGTGGCGGTGGCGGGCAGAACCGTGACGTCGCAGCCCGCCGAGGCGAGGCAGCGCAGGATGTTGCGCTTGGCGCCATAGTCGACCGCCACCACCTTGTGCTGCGGGGCCTCCTGCCGGGCATAGCCGTCGGGCCAGGCCCAACGCATCTCGTCCCAGCGGTAGCTCTGCGCGCAGGTGACCTCCTTGGCCAGATCCATGCCTTCGAGCCCCGCAAAGCCGCGCGCGGCCGCGATCAGCGCCACGATGTCGAAATCGCCGTCCGGATCATGGGCCAGCGCCACATGCGGCGCGCCCTGCTGGCGGATCGCGCGGGTCAGGCGGCGCGTATCGACGCCGCCGATGGCGATGCGGCCACGCTTGGCCAGCCAGTCCTTCAGCTCTTCGCCGGCGCGCCAGTTCGACGCCTCGGTCGGGTCCCATTTGACCACCATCCCCTCGGCCACCGGATCGCCGGTTTCGTCATCGTCGGGATTGACGCCGACATTGCCGATATGGGGAAAGGTAAAGGTCACGATCTGGCCCGCATAGGACGGGTCGGTCATGATCTCCTGATAGCCGGTCATGGCGGTGTTGAAGCACAGCTCGGCGACCGTCTGGCCGGTGGCGCCGAAGCCGTGCCCGTAAAACAGCGTCCCATCGGCCAGTGCCAGACATGCGGTGGGCTTGGACGGGGCGTGCGGGGCCATGGCGCGACTCTCCTGCTGGGTAAATCGGCGCATTCGTAAGGGGGTTAGGCCCCTTGGTCAACCCTGTTCAATTTTTTGGCTATCGTTTTATTTCAATGGCTTAGCTGCATGCGCCCCCTGTTGTGTCGGCCTTTTTGTTTCGGTATGGTCGGGTTTCCGGTTCCATGGGGATGGACAGAGCAGATGGATATGCGATCGAGGGTCAACACGGCCCTTAAGCAAGCAATGAAAGACAAGGCGCCTGCGCGTTTGTCGACACTGCGGCTGATCAACGCCGCGATCAAGGACAAGGATATCGCCACACGCGGCTCGGGCAGCGAAGAGGCCAAGGGTTGCGGCGATGCCGAAGTGCTGGAAATCCTTGGTAAAATGACCAAGCAGCGCAAGGAAAGCGCGCGCGCCTATGAAGAGGGCGGGCGGCTTGATCTGGCCGAGAGGGAGCTTCAGGAAATCGCCGTGATCGAGGAATTCCTGCCCAAGCAGCTGGACGACGACGAGGTGACCGAGGCCATCAACACCGCCATCACCGCCACCGGCGCGGGCTCGATCCGCGACATGGGCAAGGTGATGGGCGAGCTGAAATCGCGCTATACCGGGCAGATGGATTTCGGCAAGGTGGGCCCGATGGTCAAGGACCAGCTCTGCGCGGCCTCGGGCGGCGGCTGCTAGAGGCAGCTCTTCCGTCAGACATCGGAACAGGCGCCCCGGGGACAGCCCTTTGCAGTAAATGGTGCAGTTGAATGATCTCTGGGCGCAGGTGCAACGGCGGCTCCGAACCCAGAGCAACGATTGCAACGGTGGAAACGAGCGTCAGCTTCCAGGCTGCGGCCATGCGAGAGCGATTGGGTTCATTCTTTGAATAAGAATTGGTAACCTTTCCGGATGAGAAAACCAACGCGCAGCATCAATGTCCAAGACAATATTTTGCCGGACGGATCAATGTCCTCTGAACTCAGGGAATTCTTGGCAGGCGCACTAGCCAAAATGGAGGAAAATGCCGTCGATCACGAGCAGCCACCATGGACGGCTTTCCCCGAATATGACAGATATTCAATGGGTTGGAGGATGGGACCTGGCGAGGATTACTGGAACGCCTTCCATTCTTGGATTCGCTCTCTCAGCAGGCCAGATGCCGATGCGTTTGTTTCAGCTCATCCTGAGCCTGAAAATTGGAAGGGATTTTACGATAGTATTGACTTTGGTAGCTAGTATTGTTGCGGCCCGCCATTAGATTTCGCTATTATGTGGAGCCGCTGAGAACGTTGCGATAGGTCACATCGAAAGCAGCCGTTCACGCTGGCGCAGCGAAATGGTGCTTTGTCCCGCACAGTTGCCATTTCGGGTTCCTCACTCACGAGCATTTCTTCGGGATCGGTCCGTCGCCCAAGACCCACTACCTTTTATCTTAGTGATCCTGGCCCTTTCTTACGCCATTTGCTGCAAAGGGCTGGCTCCCTCGGTGTATTTTTCACTCGAAGACCAGCTCAGACAGGGCGGTATCGGCCCAGCGGCGCCCGGGGTAGGTGCTGTCGATGCGCAGCATCACCCAGTGCAGCGGGCCGCCGTCCAGCGCGATCTCCTGCCAGTCCGGCGTATCCGCCAGCGTCACCTGCCGCGAACTGCCATCCGAGGCGATCAGGCTCAGGCCGCGGACGCGGGCATTGTCCAAATAGGCCTTGTTGGATTTGGTATAGCCGTTGCGCAGCAGAAGGCGCGCGGGCCGGGCCGGGGTGTCGAAGGTGATGGCGACATATTCGCCCTCGCCATTGCCGGGACCGCCCTCGACCCAGGCGGTGTTGCCGTTGCGGTCGAACAGATGCGCGGTGCCATAGCTGGACGCGCCCTGCGGCGCCAGCGTGGTGGACGCGCAGACCGAGGCCGGGCCGAGCGCAAGCTGCAGGTGGCTGCAGATCTCTCCGGCGCGGGCCGGGCGGGTGAGGCTGGCCTGAGGGGCGGTCTCTGGTGCGGCCTCTGGTGCGGTTCGGGGCGAGGGGCTCGCCGCACCTGGGTTGCGGCGCGTGTAGCGGTCCCAGCCGCGCTCGACCGCCGCCAGCCGCTGATGACGCGGCGGGTGCGTGGCTGATCCTTCGACGCTGAGCGTGGACCAGAGCGACTGCGCCTGCTGCAGACTGGCTCCCAGCGCGGCGAGAGTGAAACCGGCATATTCGTCCGCCTCCAGCTCGGTCGGCGGGCGCGAGCCACGACCGGTCAGCGTGTGCCCCTGCAGGTGGTGGCCGACCTCATGGGCGATGATGCCATAGAGCTGCCAGGTCGCCTGCGGGTCGTCCTTGTAGCGTTCGATCCAGACCGGGTTGAAGGCCAGATAGCGCTCTTTTTCGATCACAACGGCGGCGGCATTGCCGACCTCGGTGGTCTCGATCACCTGAAAATTCGGCGCCAGTCCCGAGACGGCGAGGATCTCGTTCACCACCGACCAGACCTCTTGCACCGAAAAGCTGTCGGCGCCGGCAAAGCGCGGCAGCTCGATATTGACGGTCTCGCAGCCGGCGATGGTGCAGGCGACCTGTTCTTCGGCCTTGGCGGCAAGCGCGGCCAGAAAAATGGCGCAGGACAGGATCAGAGGTCGCATCGGCAGCGGGTCCGTTCATGTGGGTCTTCAAGGGGAACTGTAACCAGCGGCGGCGGCCTCAGGCAAAGAAAAACAAGGTTTTACAGCACTTTGCGGAGATCTTGAAACACCGAGCATCACTTAACGCGTTGAAATCTATGATTTCAGGCAGCGTTAGGTGATTCAGGTATTTCGCAAGGTGCTTTAGCCTTTCGGGAAAAAGTCGAACCGCCAATACCCTGCCGCACCAGCGGTGCTTTCGGGACATTGGCCATACATGCGTCTCAGAGATTTCCCGGAACGCTCTAGCGAAAGGCTTGGGTCAGCTCGTCATAAAGCGCGATGCGCTCGTCCTCGGACAGAAAGGCGCCGATCTCGACCTCGCGCCCGGCGCCGGTCAGCGTGACATAATGGGGCACCGGCCCGCCCTGTTCATGCATCTTCGGATGCGCCCAATAACGATTGCAGTCCCATTCCTGGTCCGGCCCCTTGGGGTTGTGACGCACCAGATGGGCATGATCGTTGGACAGGGTCAGCACTTCGAGCACGCGGCGCTGGCGATAGTTCAGATCGAGCGCCAGCCATATCCCCGCCACCGCGATCAGGACAAAGGGCAAAAGCCCCCAGAGCAGCACCGAGCCCAGCAGCGCCAGCAGCGGGATGGAGGCGAACAGAAAGACCGTCAGCACCACCGCCGCCGCACCGCGCGGAGGCAGCGAGTTGTGCGGCCAGAGATGCAGTTCCCGTTCCGCCTTGGACGTGCGTTTCCAGTCATAGGGCATATCGTTAATCTATCATGTCCGGCCTGCGGGTCGAGGGTGCGGCCGCCTCAAATCCGGTTACACCACGTGACCGACCCGGACCCAGGAAAACGCGTCCTCAAGCCGGTCGTCCCCCCAGAACACCTCGCCCCGCACGACAAAGCTGGGCGCGCCGAAGATGCCGTGCGACACCGCCTTTTCGGTCTCGGATGCCAGCGCCTCGACGGCCTCGGGCTCGCGAGCGCGGGCCAGGATCGGCAGCGGGTCCTGTTCGCAGCGGTGCAGCGCCTCGGTCAGGGCGGCCTCGCTGCCGGCCTCGACCCCGTCTTCGAACCAGATGCGGTAGAGCGCTTCGGTAAAGCGCTTGCCCCAGCCTTCGCCCATCCCCATGAGCGCGACCTGATTGGCCAGTGCCAGATCCGAGATCGGGTAGGGCGCGGGCAGGCTGGCATGCAGCCCGTACTTGGCCGCGCGCCGCTCGATGTCGCGCCACATATAGGCGCTTTTTTCCGGTTTGCCCGCAAAGGGGATGTTCTGCTGCGCGTTCATCACCGTGCGGACGTTGAAAGGGTGCCAGCACACGGTTGCATCATGTTCCTTGCACCAGTCCGGCAGGCGCAGGATGGTGAGAAAGCTGTAGGTGCTGCCGATGGAATACCAAAAATCAATCTCGGGCATCTGGAGGACTCCGAAAAATCAATATGTGACTTACCCATAGTAGCGGATTTTAGTGAGTCTGGCGATGTGCGCGCGCTCGGTTGCATTTGAAGTGGGGCGGTGGGGCTGTCCCACTTCTTCCCTGCGCCGCACAGGAAATGCCGGCAATGCGGACATTGCAGACTTTCAGGTTATGGCGACGGCGAGATCGCCGACTTGATCATAACAACCGTCTCTTCTTCACCAAAGAACTTCCGGCTTTGCTCGACATAGCCTAACGCCGAGTAGAATTTGACCGCCGACAACGAAGACGAAACCACAAGTTCCTGCACACCTCTTTTGGAAGCAACCCGTTCCAGCTCTCCCAACAATACGCTTCCGACACCCCTCCGGTGCAGGTCAGGCGATACGAATACAGACTTAATTTCAGGACCTTGCAACGCACCAGTGCCGGCAACCACGTTATCATGCATGGCCACTATGGTTAGCCGCTGTTTCAAGAAATCGAGAATGTTGGATGTCGAAAAATTGCTGACAAGACGGTTGATCTCATGGGGAGGATAGTCCTTGGCATTGACCCTCCGGATTGCATCCCGAACCACTTTGCCAATACCTTCCGCGTGCTCTTCACTGGCTGTTATAACTTCGATCTGGGTTCGCATGGGGGCATGATACAACGTTCAAATTCAGATGTCGTGGTTGGGCTCACACTGGTCATCTGACGACTTCGCTCAGGCCTTCCCTGCGTTGGCGCGCACCCAAGGTCGCCGGCGCGGACAAAGCTGACGTGCGGACGCCTAGTGTTTGCGATTCACGACCGAGGCGAGAATTGCCTGCGGCACATTCCGCTGGTTTGCGGCAGACGCGAAGAGAAACTGGGTTGGGTTACCCGTCATCATTCGGATATATAAACCCGTTCACCGGGTAGGAACTGCCATACCGGCCCGGCTGGCTTTCGACCCGGACCAGCGTCCAGTCATTGTGTTTGGATACGTCCCTGACGCCCATTTTCAACGATACCTTGTTGCGGTGCCAGTTGGCGTGGTTCACGACGACTTCCCGGTCGGTGACAATATCGGACACAACCGCCACATGGCCCAGAGGCATCCCGCTGGTCGCCCGAAACGACATCACCGCGCCGACAACCGGTTCAGTGCCCCGCTCAAAAGCATTGCGCGCCTTACCCCACCAGTCCTTGGCGTTGCCGCGAATTTCGATGCCGCTGAGGTTCCTTGCGTAAGGCACGCACCACACCCTTTGGCCCCGGGCCTGCTTTTGCGCGACCTCGCGCAGGGCCATTGACTGACGTTCCGGATTGAGATTCGCATTGGTCGGGCTTTGGGAGCAGGCAGAGACAAGGCTGAAAAGCCCCAACGCAACCGCAGTTCGGGCGGTGCCGGACAAGCGCGGCCAAATCGTATTTGTTTTGTGAGCGTTGTTTTGCAAGAAGCTTCATTGCCGGTTCGAAGACTCACGGGGTTTTACGGTGGTCTGATCGGGAATGAAAAGAGGCTTGCCAATTCCCCGGCAAGATTTTGCCAGTTCCCCGTGCCACATTTAGGCCAATGGCTGAGCCAAAAGACGCATCACGCCTATAATGCCCATAATGTCAATAATGACAAATGCTGCGTTTGAACACGAGGTCTGCAATGGGCTCGGAGCGGTCGCTGTGCTTGAAACCAAGCGGTGGCTCCTCTGGTTCGTCGATCACGTGCTCCAAAGAAAAACCCCGCCGGGATCGGCGGGG